>OY781976.1:4746250-5452500 GCA_963677465.1 uncultured Desulforhopalus sp.
TCTTTTTGGCCGCGACATGTTCTCGGCTCTGCGTATTGCCGAGAATCATCAGACGCTCGATATGCTCGACAACGGTGGTCGCCTGACCTATGTCGATGTCCGCCAGACAATGACCGGTACCAAAGCCACCCGCTTTTTCCAGGTTCGTCCCGGTACCGACTATGCACTTGCCCTCGGCGTTACTCATCAGGTGATAAAACAAGGCTACTACGATAAGGATTTCCTGACCAAATACGTCACAGGCTTTGAAGAACTCTGCAGTTTTGTGGAAGAGTACACGCCTGCATGGGCTGCCAAGGAATGCGGGGTGAAGGAAAAAGATATCCTCGCCTTTGTGGAAGAAATTGGCGAAGACCGGCCCAATATTATTTTTCATCCTGGCTGGAATCTGGCCCGTTACAACGACTCCTTCTATGCAAGCCGCGCCATGCACATTCTTAATGTGTTGATGGGCAACATCGAAATGAAAGGTGGTCTTTTTATCCCTAAAGGGGCTGGGGACGCCGGCAAAAAAGGTATCCGCTCCATCGACTGTGGCAAACCGGATATCAAGCGGGCTGACGGTGTCGGCTGGCAGTACAACCATTTTGACAAAGGGCCCGGACTTGCCCATCTGTTCTTTAACCACATGCTGTCTGAAGACCCCTATCCGGTAAAGGCCTGGATTGCCATGCGTCACGACCCATTCAGCGGCATGCCCGACCCAAAGCAGCAGAAACTTGCTATGGATAAATGCGACCTGCTGGTCTCCATCGACACCAACTACAGTGAATTCGGCTGGTACAGCGACGTGATCCTGCCGGAATCCACCTATCTTGAGCGTGACACCCCAATAGTCCAGCAAAAAGGTCTCAAGCCGCGCCTTGCCGTACGAAGAAAAGCGGTGGAACCAAAGTACAACACCAAGTCGTCCTGGGAAATTTTCACTGGTTTAGCCAATCGCCTTGGTCTCACCGACACCTTTTCCTTTAAGACTATCGAAGAACTCTGGGCCTGGCAGCTTGAGCCCACCGGCTATACCATGGCCGACTTTGATGAGAAGGGCTTTATCGAATTGGCAACTAAGCCGATCTTCTTTGACCGGGAAAAGCTCGACGGCCAATTCAAGACACCAAGTGGCAAAATTGAGATCATCAGCGAAAAACTGACCAAGGCAGGGTTGCCATCACTCAAACCCTTTGAGAGTCCGGAAGCCCCGAAAAAAGGCATGTTCCGCTTAGTCTATGGCAAGGTCGCCGTTCATACCCAGGGTCACACTATGAACAACCCAATGCTCTCCGAACTGATGCCCACCAACACCGCCTGGATAAACACCAAAAAGGCCAAGAAGATGGGCATACAAAGCGGAGATCTCCTGGAACTTTCTTCAGCGGACCACTCCTACAATGCCACGGTGGCCGCCCATGTTACCGACCATGTCCATCCCGACGCAGTCTTCACCGTCCATGGTTTTGGCAAGGAAATTCCTCGCCAGACCCGCAGCTTTCTGGCTGGCGTCAGCGACCAGAAACTGATGATAGGGGCGCTTGATAAATGGGATCAGGCAGGTGGCGGCGTCAACCTCTGTGAGGTTTTTGTCCATGTGAAAAAGAGTATCCGTAATACCAAGAGGAGACTTGAACTGTGAAAAAATATATGATCCACCTCAACACTCGCAGATGCATAGCCTGCCACGGTTGCGAGGTCCATTGCAAAATGAACAAGGGATTGCCGGTTGGCCCCTTCCTCTGTGATATCAGCTGTACACCGCTGAAAATGGTGGGCGGCGTTCCTAAAACCGAGATCACCTTTTCCGCCTGCCGTCACTGTGAAGATCCACTGTGTGTGCCGGTCTGCCCGACAGATGCAATGGTCCGGCGTACCGACGGTATCGTCTACATTGACCAGGAAAAATGCATTGGCTGCATGGCCTGTAAGACAGCATGTCCATGGGATATTCCGGTACAAAACCCCGATGATGGCAAAGCAGTCAAATGTGACCTTTGCATGGACCGTATCGATGCGGGACTAAAACCTGCGTGCGTTGCCAAATGTACCACCCACGCACTAAAACTCGTGGCACTGGAAGCGGTGTAAGCAAGGCCCAACTGAAGATATTCATGAACGCTGACAACAGACATAAAGAGAGGGATTTCCTGGAAGTATTCCAGGAAGTCACCCGTCTCATCAGCATGGTCCACGACCCGCAACAGGTCATGGACCTGGTGGTCCGACGTCTGCCCGAACTCCTTGAGGTAGATGCCGCCACCATCAGGCTACTCGACAGCGGCACCAATACCTTTGTGCTTGGTGCCGCCTGTGGGGTTTCCGATGAATATCTTTCCCGCACCACCATCGATACCGACGAAGTGATGTCAGCACTCATGCAGGGGAAGCCAATAGCCAGAACGGATATTGATATACTCTGCGACCATGACAGTTGCGCCTATATCTCCCGGGAGGGGGTAAAAAGCGCTATGTCCCTGCCCATACTTTTCACCGGCCGGGTGATTGGTATTTTGCGGCTTTTGACAAAGGACACCAGGCAGTTTTCCGAGGCGGAAATTGCCTTTGCCATGTCTCTTGCCGAACAGGTCGGCGTGACCATTTCTAATGGCCGGATGTTTCAGGAGATGGCCACTCAGGTAAACTTTTTTCGCACCCTGCGGGAAATCTCCAGGCTGGTCAACTCCACTCTTGATCTGGATCGTATTCTGAAGACTATTGTCGACAAACTCCCCGCGATTATTGGCGTTAAGGGCTGTACCATCCGCCTGCTTCATCCGGCGACAAACCGCCTTGAACTGGTTGCGGCATCCGGGGTCTCCCGGGAGTACCTTGAGCGGGGCAGCATCAGCCGGGAAGATTCGATCTTCAAGGTACTAAAAGGTGAACCGGTTTCCATCTACGATGCGCCAAATGATCCGAGAGTCGACTATCACGAGGCGATAGACCAGGAGGGTATTAAATCCATTCTGGCCATCCCCATCAGCAACGAGCATGAGATTATCGGGGTGCTGCGCCTGCTCACCAGTGAACATCACTCCTTTACCGCCGTGGAGACCAATTTCGCGGTCACTGTTGCCGAAGAAGGTGGTAACGCCATCCAGAAGGCCCGCACCTATCGACAAATCACTCTGCTTTTCAACCAGATTGAGGAACATGAGAGGTTTTTGCAGACCATTCTTGACTCGCTGTGGATGCAACTGCTGGTCGTCGATCCCGATAAACGGGTGATCATGGTCAATAAACATTTTCTTGAGACGACAGGGAGCAGTGAAGCAGAAATACTCGGGCGCCCTTACCAGAGTGTCTCTCCCTGGGAAGCCGCACCGAACGACGACTGTCCGGTCAGTGCAGTGCTCGTGAGCCGTAAACCGATGACCGTTCTCAATAGACTGGATGCTCAAACCGGACCGAAATGGTTCGAGCGGCACCTGGCACCGATTCTGGGTAACGAAGGCGAGGTTAGTTTTGTCGTTGAGGCGGTGCGGGATATAAGCGACCAGAAATTATTGGAAAAAGAAAAGATGGAACGGATGAAACTTCAGGGAGTGATCGAAATGGCCGGTACCGCCGCCCATGAGTTGAACAGTCCGCTCTTTGCCGCACTCGGTACCGCCCAACTGCTCCGTGACGATTTGCAGGCCGCAGAAATGATTGAAGAAATGGACATGATTATCCGCAATATGAAAAAAATGTCCGATCTCACGCGACAAATGACCGCAGTGACAGGATTTGAAAGCAGGGAATATGTTGGAGAGACAAAGATTGTGGCTTTAAAAACAGAAGCACCGAAATAACAAACCAATTTTCTCAGAAAAACTGAGAGGGAACAAGGTAGTCTAACATCTAATTATTGGAGGAAAGAGAATGAAGAGAATTAGTATGGTCATCAGCGTGGTGGCACTGTATGTGTTCGCCATGGCATCCACATCCTGGGCCATCGACGCGACATTGTCAGGCGACAGGGTAAAGGCGGGAGATGCAATCACCGTTACCGGTTCAATTGATCCAGGCCAGGAATTGTTTGTCGTTGTCACAACCGAGCAGATGTTCAAAGCGACTGACGCCGGTCCAAAAGAGAGCAAAGAACTTCGTGACGGTAAAGGCGGCAAGAACGCCTTTGGTGACACTGAAATTCCACCCGTTTACTATGTGGTTACGAGTAATCCGACGACACTGGCCACCCCCAAGTCGTCCACCAAGGGGCAGACCAGTGGTCTTTTTGCCTTCCCACCCTTCAAATATGAGGTTCGGGTCAACAAACTCAAGCCCTGGGCTGAAATCCCCGCAGATGTTAAGAATTATCTCGGACCGGTCAAAGACGAAGCACAGTGGAAGTTCATCGCCTTTACCCATGAGAACAAGTTCGGTATCAACACTATTTCCAAGGAAGCACCAATCGGTGGTGGGAATGCCCGTTGTATCATGACCGACTCTAACACCGAGAAGGAAGCCTGGAATAAAGGGGCTACCCTAAATCTCGACAAAGCCACGGGTAAATTCACCGTGACCATGTCTCCCTACAAAAATCTGGCCCCCGACACCAAGATGAAAGTCTATGTTAACGGTCAGGATGTCGGTGGTTTTTCCATTGAAAAATCTACTTATTTTTTCAAGACCGGAAATATCTATATGAATCCACTGGTTGTTTTCTTCGGTGCATTCATCATCGGCTGTCTCTTTGTCATCATGGGTGCTGCTGGTGGTCTCTTCACTGCCGCCTTCCAGGTGACAGTGCTTGGCACCAAAGGTCCAATTGGTATCAACGCAGCGAACACCATTAAACCCACCAACCTCTTTTTGACCCTCTGTTCACCGGTCACCGGATTGATGAACTACTTCAAAGAGAAGCGCTTTGCCTGGCCTGTTGCTATCTTTTTTGCCATTGGTATCGTTGTTGGAGCCTTCTTCCTCGGACCCAACTTTTCAGCCAAATATTTGCCGTTGAAGGCCTATAAATTCTACCTTGGTATTATCTGTCTGATCATCGGTATCAAACTCTTCATGGAAAGTCTGCCAAGCTCCATCGAGAAAAAGAAAGCGATGAAAGCCATTATCCAGAAGTTCAATGCAGCCGTAAAAGAAGCAAAATCTTCAGGTAAAGCCATGGAGCTCGGTAAGGTCGAATTTGAGAAATTCAACATCATCAAGTTCGACATGAAATTCTGGGGTGAAACCTTTGTCGCAAGGCCTTTGATCATGCTCCTCTCTGGTATCCTGATGGGTATGATCGCATCATCTTTTGGTGTTGGCGGCGGCTTTATGTTTATGCCGTTCATGACCACCGTCATGGGCTACCCGATGTACCTTGCTGTACCAATTGCCCTCGCCGGTACCTTTGCCACCTCGGTCGGCGGTATTGCTAAATTCTCCCTGATGGGCTATCAACCAGACTGGATTATGGCTGCAGCAATAGCCGCCGGTGCTATTGTCGGTGGTATGGTCGGACCAAAAATCCAGAAGCATCTCCCGGAAATCTTCTTGAAGAGAATGCTGGCACTGGCTTTGGTTATCGTCTTTTTAAACTATACGGACGCTCTCTTTTTCCTCCGTTAATCCTAAGATCTGGGGCTGATACACATGGAACAAGTATTAAGGACCATCTCAAATGCGTTGGATTTGTTATATTTTGAGATTATCAGCCCCGCTTTTCGTTTCGTTGCCCATGGGTTGGATACGCTTCTTATCCAACCCATGCAATTCCTACAGATCCCACCGGTACTGCAGGTTATGTTTATCGCTCTGCTCAGTGCCATGCTGTCCATGGCCATTCGCCACCTGCTTCGTGTTGAGGAGAAAGAGGCCGCCTTCAAAGCAAAATTCACCAAAAAGAAAAATGCACAGGACGATCTGAAGCTGATAAGCGACTGGAAGAGCAGGGAAACTTTTGCCAAAACCATTGATGACGACATCGATCAGGACTTCAATAGCTACCTGGCCGAACGTTTTGCCAGACACGGTCTGGTCTATCTGCTGCCTATTTTTCTCAGCCTGTTCTGGCTGGAAAATGCTCTTGAGTCAACCGGGATTCTGTTTCCTCTGCCGGAAAACCGATTCGGGTTGCAGGGAGTCTATCCTCAGTTCATTTTCCTACTGACATATTGTCTGGGACTGTTTACGTTTTTCAGACTGCGCAAAAAAAAACGATAGCCGACAATCTGTAATTTCCTTCATTTTCCAGGGATAAAATGAACTATGTTGAATATTCTCAAACAGTTCTCTCAGCAGCTCATTTCCCCGGATCTCTTTATCAGAAAGAGATATGCAACTTTTCAAAAATTACTTGAACGCGACAGGCGGTGTCATACCCTGCTGGCGGAACTCGAACATATCTACTACAACGCACGACCAGTAGACATCAATCGGGTTCGTGCTCTTTACAACGATTTTTCTGCAGAAATTCACGCAATGATCACCGGCCTTTATTCACTTGCTCCCGGCCAATATAAAAATCTGATCGCTTACTATAAAAAATTCGACTTCTATTCCAGGTTTGCCCTCGCGCCACCAAAATGTACCACCGCCCCACCCTTTATTCTGCCAATTGAAGCCCATTATCCAGACGACAGCCAAACAGGCGGCAAAGGTTGGCATTTATCGCAGCTTTGCCATGCACTCGACCTGCCGGTGCCGGCAGGATTTATTATTTCCACCTCCGCCTACAACGCGTTTATCGAGTTAAATAACCTGCGAACAAAGATTGACCAACAACTTGGTCAGACCGACATACATTCCCTCGCCTCACTGCAAAAGGCTTCATCAACTCTTACTGACTCTATTTTTCAGGCGGAGATTTCACCCGAACTGCAAAAAGAAATTAATAAGGAAATCAGCAAGCTCACAGAACAATTTCCGACCCACAGCTTTGCCGTCAGGTCCAGTGCGGTGGGCGAGGATTCTGATTTGAGCTTTGCCGGCCAGTATTGCTCACTCTTAAACGTTGAACAGGATCAGATTCTAGACGCATACCGCCAGGTACTGGCCAGTAAATTTACCCCTGAAGCCATCCTCTACCGAATCATCAACGGCCTGGACGACGAAGAAACGCCCATGGCGGTCATCGTTTTGGTCATGGTTGAGGCCCGCATCAGTGGCGTTGTTGCCACCGGCAATCCTGCAGCCCCGGATGACCAAACAACCCTCGTCCACTCCGTCTGCGGTCTCGGCGACAACCTCATGGGTGGAACGGCAACACCAACCACCCAGGAGATAGGGCTACAGGAGGGTCAAAGCAAAATTACCCGACATTCTCCAGGCCACTCTGCGGGTGAGCTTTCTGACAGCCAGCTTCGCCTACTGGGACGCTGGGCAGAACAAATTGCAAGCTACTACGGAGAACCGCAGGAGATTGAATGGAGCTGCGACATCCATGACAATATCTATCTCCTTCAATCCCGCCGTCTTAAGCTCGAAAGGGATAAAGCTGAAACAACAGCGCCTGATCTTTCCCAACTTACCCTGCTGTTTCAGGCTGGGGCAACCGCTGCTCCCGGTATTTGCTGCGGCACTGTTTACCATCTTCCGGCAACAGACCAGCTACACACCATCCCCGAAGGATCTGTTCTTGTTTGCGAAGTTACTCCGCCATCGCTGGTGACTTTGCTGCCTCACCTGTCGGGTGTCATCGCCAAACATGGCAGCGTGGCCGACCACTTTGCCTCCGTCTCCCGCGAGTTCGGTATTCCTGTGCTGGTTCAGGCCGGTGAAGACAGTTGTCAATTAAAAGACGGCGAAGCGGTAACCCTTTGGGCCGAAAAGCAATCTGTCTATAGCGGCACGATAGACCTTAGCGAAGAAACCACCGGCACAACTGAGCGAACCCGCCAGAGCCCCTTCTACCGAACCTTGAAAATGGTAATCGATTTTACGTCACCACTGGCTCTTGTTGACCCTGGCAGCCCCAAATTTTGCCCTGAAAACTGTCGATCTCTGCACGATATTCTGCGCTTTGTCCATGAAAAATCAGTGCAGGCCATGTTTATCCAGTCGACGGATGGACTCTTGCGAAAACCCAAAGGGGCGCGACTACAGTCAGATGTGCCTCTACAGGTGCATATTATCGATCTCGGCGGCGGACTGGCCGAGCACGCCGTCGGCAAAACTGAGATTGTCGCTGCCGATTTACGCTGCCCGCCGCTTGAGGCACTCTGGCAGGGCTTATCCCATCCAAAAGTTCGGTGGCGAGACCGCGCTCATTTTGACTGGGCGAGTTATGACAGCATTGCCCTTGCCGGCGGCATGGCCACAAAAAAGGATGCAGCCCTTTCCAGCTTTTGCCTTATTGCCCCGGAATACCTCAACGTCAACATCCGCTTCGGCTACCATTTCACCCTGCTTGACAGCCTCTGCGGCAAAACGCCTGAAGAAAATTATATTCTGCTGCGCTTTGCCGGTGGCGGAGGCAACAGCCTTGGCAAAGATCTCCGTCTCATCTTTATTGCAAAGATCCTGACAAAGCTTAATTTCACCTGTGAACAAACTGGTGAGTTGCTGGATGCACGACTGATGCGGTATGATAAGACAACCACTGCAGACCGGCTGGATCAATTGGGTCGCTTGCTTGGTGCTGTGCGGCTTCTCGACATGGTTCTCACTGATGAACAAATGATTCCTTCCATGGTGGAGGATTTTTTCCGGGGAAAATATGACTTTTCAAATGAATAGGTTGTACTGATGTCAGCTTATCTTCTTACCTGGATTACCAAAAATCTGGCAGTTGGTTATGCGCCCATGTCCTATGAAGAACTGGACAGCCTGAAAGAGCAGGGCATTGATGCCATCGTCAATCTCTGCGGCGAATTCAGTGATCTGGCAGAAATTGAAGAGACTGCCGGCTTCCAGGTTTTCTGGCTGCCCATCCCGGACGAAACCGCGCCCAAGATGGACGAAATGGAAAAGGGACTGGAATGGCTGGATGAAGCAATTTATTTGGGTAAAAAAGTTCTCGTTCACTGCCACCACGGGATTGGCAGGACGGGCACCTTCGTCACCGCCTACCTGTTGCGCCGCGGTTTTAACCTGAAAAAAGCCGGCAAGATGCTGAAAGCCACCAGGGCAAATCCAACCAATTTTTCCCAATGGTGGCTGCTGCGAAAATTTGGCAAAAAAGAAGGCCAGCTAACCCTTGAAGAACCCACGCCGGAAAACAGGCACGGCGTTGATCTGAGTGAATTCTACAACCGTTATGAGAGGCTGCTGGCAAAGCTGGACAATCTCACCGCCCCCGCCTCCGCCGAATGTTGCGCAGGTGACGGCGCACAAGCCTGCGACAGAACATTTACCCTTGAGCTTATTGAAGCACTTTATTTAAATAATAAGGTCAATATCAACCTGTCCTCCGAACAGCGAAAGGCCGTCATTAAGCTGGCAAAGGAAGGTGCAAATCAATCGCCCGACGAGAGTAAGGAAAGCGACACCAGTGTCCCTCCTCCCCTTCTCCAAGCCAACCCAGGCTGCCCCCTGCATCAGAACAACACCTGCCTGCTGCATAAATCCAGACCTGTCCATTGCCGGCTGAAGGGTTTTTCGCCGGATGCGGAAAGTCTTGCGGAGATCAAGGAAGAGCTTGGTCAGCTTTCCCGGGAGGTCTTCAAAGCCCTGTTTGGCCAGGATATAGCTCTGTCGCCGCCGGCAGTGAATTTTTACGACAGTGTCTCCGGCAAATTTATCCAGCAATATTTCCAATATCTCACCGCCAGGAAAGCCGCAAATGACAGATCCTAAAGCCCAAGGCAAGTCGGACGACCGCAAGCTGGTGATGATCGTCGACGATGAACCCGACATGCTGTCCATGCTGCGTTTAGTCATTGAAAAAAAGTGTCATTGCGATGTTATCTCTGCCCCATCCGGCCAGATTGCCATGGAACAGTTGACCAAATGCCGCCCGGAGGTGATTTTAAGCGATATTAAGATGCCCGAACTGGATGGTTTGGAACTGCTGGAAAAAATCCGTGAACATGATCGAACCATCTCCGTTGTCATTATGACCGGATACGGCACCATCGACATGGCGGTCCAGGCTCTGAAAAATGGCGCCTATGATTTTCTGCAAAAACCCTTCGACAAAGATCATATTGTCCGGGTCATCCGCAACGGCCTTGAGCGAACAGCTCTGTTGCGGGCAAATTACCAACTGCGGGAAAGACTGAGCGATCTTGCCAAGCCAGAGGGATTTATAGGCCAGAGCCCCGCTCTCAAGCGAGCCCTGGATCTACTGGCGAGGGTGGCGGATACCGATGCCACGGTGCTGATCAGAGGTGAAAGCGGTACGGGCAAAGAACTTGCCGCTCGGGCACTGCATAAGCTCAGCAACCGGAAAAAAAGGCCGATGATCACCGTCAACTGCCCTGCCCTGCCGGAAAACGTGCTGGAAAGTGAGCTTTTTGGCTACAGTAAGGGTGCTTTCACCGGTGCCACACAGGAAAAAAAGGGGCTCTTTCTGGAAGCCCAAGGCTCAACCATCCTTCTTGATGAAATCGCCGACATTCCCGTCTCAGTCCAGACCAAATTATTGCGGGTACTGCAGGAAAAAGAAATCCGTCCATTGGGACAGAATAAAACGTTTACCATCGACGTCCGGGTGGTCGCCTCCACCAATCAGGATCTGGAAGCCAAAATCCACGCAGGCGAATTCCGGGAGGATCTCTTTTATCGCCTCAATGTAGTCACTGCCGTCATGCCAAATCTTGAGGAAATGAAGGAGGATGTGCCCCTGCTTATCCACCATTTCCTGGCCCAGTTCAAAAGACAATATGACCGGGAAGACCTGATCCTGTCGGCAGACCTCCTCCAGCATCTCTATCAACGAAAATGGCCGGGTAATGTGCGGGAACTGCAAAATAACGTCAAAAGAATTGTTCTTCTTGCCGCCGGAGGGCGTGTTGATCTTGCCGATATTATTGGCACCGGGGATACTAATAAAGAACCCTGTCTCAATACTTTTGAAAATTTGTACACCTCTGACTACAATGATGCCAAGGCAGAAATTACCAGACGTTTTTCAACAGATTACCTTTCCAATCTCCTCACCAGGCACGATGGCAACGTGACGAAAGCAGCTGCCGATTGTGGCCTCGAACGCCAGGCACTGCAACGGATTATGCGGCGGTACGGTATTGTCTCGACCGATTTTAAGCAGACATAAGGCAAAGACACCTAACCGTCTACACTTGCCTATCCTAAATTCAGACCTTCGATAAATTTCTCTTGACAGCGACCTGCCTGTCAATTTTAACTCAGCCATAGTGTATGTCAGGGGATTTTTTTAGGGGCCTTGCAAAGTGAATCAAAGCGTATAGTTTAACCATCGCCAATTTGCGGCTGAGTAAGTCCTGAAAATCAAGGGAAAGGAAGAATAATTATGAAAAGCCAGAGTAAAAGATCAAATTTTTGTGCAACAGTGGCCGTGACGGTTCTTATCGCCTTTTTTGTCGCAGGCTGCGCCGGTAACGAAACAATGACTGACACGCAGAAAGGTGGCCTTTTTGGGGGTGCCGGCGGGGCAGCAATTGGCGCGCTGCTGGACCATGGCAACCCATGGGCGGGAGCCTTGATTGGCGCTGCCGGCGGGGCATTGACCGGTGCTCTTGCCGGCCATTTCATGGATGACCGCAAGCAGGACCTGGAGAAAAATCTGGCCCCGCAGATTAATGCCGGACAGGCTTCAGTGCAGATTCTGGCCGACAACGGCCTGCTGGTTACAGAGACGGGTATCAGCGCCTTTGCTCCCGGTTCCGCAGTAATTAACCCAGCTTTCATCCCAACGCTTCAGACGATCGCCAGTGTCGTCAAGACCTACGGCAAAACGACGCTTGCGGTGATCGGTCATCCCGACAAAAGCGGTACAGCAGCAGAACGAGAGACGCTGGCCAATCAGCGGGCCGAAGCGGTACGAAACATGCTTCTCGGCATGGGAGTCTCGCCCATTCTGGTGTCAGCCTCAGGCAACCCTAAGAGTGAATATCTTGACGGCAGGGTCGAGATTGTTATCCACCCGTTGACTTCTTTATAAAAATATTGGTTCCCTGAGCAAGATCTCATCATAGATGTTGAGCAATTTGCTAAAGCCAATAAACGTCCATTCAGCTATCGCTGAATGCCAGCTCTGTCCCCGAGCCTGCGGTGCCAATCGGAAAAATGGCCGGGGCCGGGGCTTCTGTGGAACCGGAACAGGTTTCGAGATTGCCTCAATCACCCTGCATAAGGGTGAAGAACCGGTGATCAGCGGTGATAATGGCATTTGCAATATCTTCTTTTTCGGCTGCAACCTGCACTGTATCTACTGCCAGAACCACCAGATATCACGAATTAAAGGACGAATATCGTCGCAGGTTTTCTCGCTGGCGGAGATTATCGACCAGATTATCGCAATCCTCAACGGCGGCATCGAAAACATCGGTTTCGTCTCGCCGTCGCATATGGTGCCACAAGTGAAAATCATCGTCGAGGAGTTGCACCGGCAAGGCTATTTTCCCATCGTCGTCTACAACACAAACGGTTATGAGAAGGTTGAGACACTTCGCTCACTAGAAGGCGTGGTTGATGTCTACCTGCCCGACTTTAAATATATGGACAGCGAGCTGGCCGCCCTTTGGTCCGAAGCGGCTGATTATCCGCAGATTGCCCGTGCCGCCATCAAGGAGATGTATCGGCAGAAGGGTAACCGGCTCTTCTATGACGACGACAGCGGCAAACTCAGAAGCGGGATGATCGTCAGGCATCTGGTCCTGCCTGGAGCAGTTGCCAACAGTATCGCCGTGGTCAGATTCCTGGCCGAGGAGCTTTCCATCCGCCTGGCCATATCCCTTATGGCCCAATACCAGCCGACTGAAGATGTCGCCAAGACAGTACCGCTGAACAGAACAATAACCATATCGGAATACCAGCAGGTGGTCTCCGAGGTGGAAAATCTCGGTTTTGAAAACGTCTGGCTTCAGGACTTCGACAGCCCGGAACACTACAATCCCGACTTCACCCTCCCCTCACCCTTTGGCGAATGAACACTATTATCGCGTCAGCTTGTCGGCACTCACAGCCATTAAAGTGATGGTGCTTTTGGAGACCATTTTTTCATGGCTACCTCTGATATCAAAGACAGTGGATTGGGCAACTATAATCTGTTTACCCTGACTAACGATTTCTGCTCTGCATTTTAAGGCATGACCATAGGCAGGCTTAAAAAAGTTTATCTTGAACTCAATGGACAATATCCTTACATCCTCGGGCACAAGAGTATAGGCGGCATAGCCGGCGGTATGATCAGACATGGTGGCAATTAAACCGGCGTGAATAAAATTATCCTGGGTTTTATGCTGTTCTCCTATGGTTAAGGTGGATTCAAAAAGCCCCTTCTCTATTTTTGATGCCTGAATTCCACAGAACTTGACAAATCCTCTTTGAAAATCCTGTTCAAGAAACTTTATCCTTTGCTGCGTAAGTTCTGGTTCCATAATTTTCATCCCCCCTCTATTGCTATTTTTTTATTCTGATATTTGGTCTATTACAGCATCACACAAAAGGCAAACCTCTTACGAATCCCGCTGCCAGCCCTGCAGGCCCCAAAAGAGAGACAGCAGGCCAAGAAAGGTAAACCCCGCAGAGCACCAGGCGACAGCGGTAATTCCGCCAATATGCCAGAGAGATGCACCGATAAGAACACCAATCATTCGACCAACACCGGCAGTGGCATAGAAACCAGACATCATTGTTGCGCGAGCCGTGGGGATCATCTCGGTACTGAGGGAAAAGCTGGTGACCATGGTGAATTCAAAGGCGAGAAAGACACAGAACATGCCGGCCATCGCCAGCGGTAAAGTCCGGCCAATAAACGGCAGGAGCAGATAGGCACAAATTGCCAGGCAGAGCCCGACGATAACCGCCCTCTTCAAACCAAGTCGGTCGGCAAAAATCGCGGTCAGTGATTCGCCAAGGAGTTCAGCCGCGCCAATGGCCACAGTACTAAAGCCCAGGGTAACGAGGCTGACCTGGAAATCCTGCTCAAACCAGGCGCCGTACACGACAAACAAACTATCGTTGGCAATGGATATCCAAAAACCGAAGGCAAGCATGCCGGCGGCAGGACGAATCTGTACCAGTTGTTTGAGACCGGCCAAAAGCCCCACTCTCACTTGTGGTAAATCGGTGTTTGGTTCATCAGGAGGAATGATCAGGCTGATAGAGAACCAGCAGAGAGTTCCAAGGAAAGCAAGGAGATAAAATGAGCCATTGAGGCCGACATGCTCAATGATCAGCCCAAGGGCAGGAATACCGATCAGGGTGCTGCCCGCCCAGGCGGTTTCCACGGCGCCGATCACCCGGCCACGTCTTGCATAGGGAACGGTATGTCCGATAAAGGCCTGGATCGCCGGATCGAAGACTGTTTTACCAAAACTCGCCACAACCAGACCGACAAACACCGGCCAATAAGAAGGCAAAAGCCCGCAAAACAACATGCCCAAAGTGAGCAGACCAAGGCCGGTTCGCATCATGAAACGATACCCAATCCTATCCGCCAGCGGGCCGCTGAAAAGTCCCAGCAGCGAGGTCATCTGGCTGGTGGCAATTATTGAGGTGATGGCTGCAAGCGGCACCTCAAGGCCTCTGCTCAGCACCGGCGCAAAAGGATATATAAAGCGCCTGCCGGTATTAAGTAACAGCCTGAAAACCATGACGGCGATTATCTGGCGGACGAGGGGAGACTTCATCTCTTTCCTTTTCTTATTGACGAGGGATCCTTTGCCACGGACGCTGGCATCGGGAAAAATCAGCCTGTTTTGACAATGACCAGGGTTATATCATCATTTTGCGGTGTTTTCCCTCTGAACTCGGCAATCCCCTCAACTATTTTCTCTAGTATCTGTTGTGGCTGCAAGTCGCTGGCGGCTGCAAGTATCTGCCTGATGCGCTCTTTACCAAATTGTTCCCCGGCAGCATTCTCAACCTCCCAGGCCCCGTCACTGCCAATAAGAATGAGTTGTTCTTCTGTACTCACCGGCAACTCGTTGTATTCAAAGCTCCAGTCAGCATCAACCCCTAAGGCCACACCATTTCCTTTAAACTCTGAAAACTGACGACTGACAGGTGCATAGACTATGGCAGGATCGTGACCGGCCCGTACCCAGCGTATGGTATTTTCCCGACGATCTGCTTCCAGGTAAAACAAAGTAACAAAGCTCCCTGACATGCTCGTATCCCGGCACAAGAGCCTGTTCACATCGTTGATCATTTGATCCAGCCGGCCGGGCAGAAAAATACGGCAACGGAGCAGAGCGCGGGCAGTGGTCATTAAAAGCGCTGCGCCAATCCCGTGACCAACGACATCGCCAACGACCACACTAACCTTCTGATCGTTGTCTGGAAAAGTCACTATATCAAAATAATCACCACCGGCTTCATCACAGTAGAGGCTGACACCGCAAGCCTGGATGCCTTCGGCCGAGAAACTATCGCTGGGCAGCAGGTTCTGCTGCACCTCCCGGGCTATGTTGATTTCCTGCTTCATGGCCAGGCGTTGTTTGAGCTGGCCAGTCATTTTATTAAAACTCCTGGTCAACTCACCAACTTCATCCAGCGTGGTGATGGCAAGTGGTGGCCCGAACCTGCCTTTGGCCAGGTCATCGGCGGCAGCGGATATTTCCTTTATCCTCGAAGTCACCCGATTGGTGGAAAGTCGGATAAAAAATAAAATAAGAAGAATGCTGGTGGCAAAAGTAAGGATATAAAACAGCTTAAAACGGATAATCGGTTGCAATATTTTATCACCAGGGGCCATAATCACCATGGTCCAGGGTGCTTCGGTAAGACGATAGAAACCACTTATCTCTTCAGGTGGAAAGCCGGGGCCAAAGACGGTTCCGGAATTATTTTTGTGCATGGCCGCCAAGGTTTCTTTTTCGAGGCTGCTGACGGTGCCGAAGGCTCGCATGGGATAATAATCTTCCAGTCCCATTTTAACAGCGGTGCTGACCAGAACATTGCCGGAACTGTCGAGCAAATAGGCCTTGTTGCTCATCCACCAGGGCGCTTTGAGAATCTGGTTGATCAAGGTATCAAAGGAGATGATCACCTCCACCCGTCCCACAACCTTCTCTTTTTGATTTTTGAACTCGGAGACCAAAGAGACGGTCCGGTTGTTCAATTTGCTATTGTAGACCGGTGGGCTCACCTTAAATTGTTCCAGCCGATATCGCTCCATCATCTCCATTCCCATTCCCATTCCAGCAGGGAGGTCGTGGTCGATGTAATCCTTCGGCCACTGGACATTCACTTTAACGACTCCTTCGAGTCCTTCGATTCGTTTTATGATTAGGGAAAAAATCTGGTGAGTGGCGTCGGGATCATCGGAACTCTGGAGCAGAAGGAGTAAATCTTTCGGCTTACGGAGTTCCATATCAATGAGATGGGCTGTCCGCTGTAATCTGACAATGGCCGTCTCACCCCATTGCTTTAAGAGGATATTGCGCACAAACAAAAAACCACCCACCGACAGGCTTATTAAAAGCAAAAGGGTCGGAGTAAGGATAAAGAGCAAGGTTCGCTGCTGCAAACTTCTTGGCTGAAAGATCATGAGACAGGTACCCTTTTGTGCCGGAGAAGGACGAGTAGATAAAAGCTAAGTCATGTTGCTCATTGGCTGCATTGATTGCCAATACCTTAAGGATTCTTGGCGGTCAGGCAACCTTTGATGACAGGTGATGGCAGATGAGAAGTCTCAAAGATTGCGGGTAATCATCCCCATAACTGAATAAACCAGCTGGGCGGCGGCGAAATCGGAACCATGGTCGACCTCCCTCGGGGCAAGCTCGACCAGATCAAAACCTACTATGTTCCTGCCGGTAAGTGCTCGTTCGAGAAAGGTCAGGGTCTGGTGCCAGGTTGGCCCGCCGGGAACCGGAGTGCCGGTCGCGCCGATTACAGAGGGATCGAGCCCGTCCACATCAAGAGTGAGATAGATATTTTCCGGAAAGTCGGCAGGCAGTACAAAATCCGCCAGCTTGGCAACCGGAATCGCCCTACCGTCCAGATATTCCACCCGATGTTCAGCTCGATAATCAACCTCATCCCGGCAAAGAGCCCTCACCCCGAACTGAAACAACCGACAGCCGCATTCCTCCATCGCCCGGCGCATAACACAGGCATGACTGAACGGGGAACCTTCGAAACTGTCGCGCAGGTCGGCATGGGCATCGAGTTGGATGATACCCAAAGGGCCAGTGCATTGTTTGGCAAACACCCTGATCGGCGCAAGGCTTACCGTATGCTCACCACCGAGAACCACTGGAATCCCCTTCTGCTTCACCACTGCCTGTACCCTTTCTTCGATGCGGGTAAAGATAGTGGCAATATCGCCGGAGCAGTCGATAAAAGGAGTTGTTTCAATACCGGCAGCAAGCGGCTCTGAAAAGCCATCCCAGCTCTCCAGCTGCTGGGAGGCGTGAAGAATGGCAGCTGGGCCATGGGCTGTGCCAGCGCCATAGGATACAGTTTGTTCCAGAGGAACAGGAATTATATGAAAAAGCGGGTTCTGGTCATTTTTTTGATGCGTCCCTGACTCCATCTCAGACTCAAGAAAAGCGGGGATGTTGTCCCTCAGCATGGGCAGACTCCTAGGAAAGTCGATTTTTGAAATCCTCATAGCCAAAGGAGCGAACGCAGTCATAGCTGTCATCTTCCGGCTCATAGAGGTTGATGGAGGGTAAAGCCACCCCGTTAAAGGTGTTGTTTTTAACCATGGTGTAAATGGCCATATCACTAAAAACCAGGCGAGCCCCCACCGCCAGCGGCTGGTCAAAGGAATAAATTCCTGCCACATCCCCTGCCAGACAGGAAAGACCGCCTATCCGGTAAGAGTGCGCTTTTTCCCCCGCCACCCCGGAACCGATAATATGCGGTCGATAGGGCATTTCCAAAACATCAGGCATATGGGCCGGCACGGAGCCATCGATAATAGCAATATCCATATCGGCCTGAATAATGTCGAGAACCGTACTGACCATATAGCCGCAGTTAAGGGCGACTGCCTCCCCCGGCTCAAGATAGACCTGAACACCCCATTTCTCTTTAAAAGCATTAATAACCCGTATCAACCTGGCAAGATCATATCCGGGCCGGGTTATATGATGTCCGCCACCAAAATTGACATAACTCATCTTTGGTATCAGATCAGCAAAGTGCTCCTCCACCGCACTGACCGTTCGTTCGAGGCAATCAGCATCCTGCTCGCAGAGGTTATGCCAGTGCAAACCGCTCACCCCTTCGAGAAGATTCTCCCGTATTTGCGCCCGTCGTATACCTAAACGGGAACCCGGCGCACAGGGGTCGTACATCTCCACCGCCCCCTCGCTGTGTTCAGGGTTAATGCGGATACCGAGTTCAATCTTTTTACCGGTTCGGCTGGTATAGTCCATGACCACCGATTTAAATCGCTCGAGCTGGGAAAAGGAATTAAAGAGCAGATGGTCAGAAGTCCGGCACAGTTCTTTGATATCTGAGAGCGAATAGGCCGCACCGAAGGTATGCACCTCTTTACCGAATTCCTCAAAACCGAGTCTCGCCTCATGGGGCGAACTGGCGCAGACCCCGTCCAGCGTCTCAGCAATAAGCGGAAAGAGCCGGAACAGGGAAAAGCATTTGAGGGCCAAGAGTATCTTACAACCGGTTTGCGCCTTCACATCAGCGAGAATCTGCAGATTTTGACGCAGCAAACCAACGTCCACCAGATAGCAGGGCGTGTTCAGTCGAGCGGGATCAAAACAATATTCGTTGAAGCCGTTCATTACAGCTCAACTGCGGTCCATGGTAATCCGTAACGATTCAGGGCGTCCATAAATGGATCTGGATCGAACTGTTCCATATGCCAGACCCCCGGCTTATGCCAGGCTTTTTCCAGCATCAACTTGGCACCGATCATCGCCGGCACCCCGGTGGTATAGCTGATAGCCTGGGAGCCCACCTCCCGGTAGGCCTCTTCGTGGCTACAGATGTTGTAGACGTAAATTTTTTTCACCTTGCCGTCCTTAATGCCCTTTAAAACGCAGCCAATACAGGTCTTGCCCTTGGTCAGCGGGCCAAGAGACGATGGTTCGGGCAGAACTTTTTTAAGAAACTGCAGGGGAATAATCTGCTGACCGCCGTACTCCACCGGATCGATACGGGTCATGCCAACGTTTTCCAGGACCCGCAGATGGGTGAGATACTGTTCGCCAAAGGTCATCCAGAACCTGGCCCGTTTCAATCCCCGCAGGTGCATAACCAGAGATTCCAGCTCTTCATGGTACATAAGGAAACATTTTTTCTCGCCAATCCCTTCGGGGAAGGAATAGTTCATCGACCAGGAGAGCGGATCGGTCTCCACCCATTCACCATGCTCCCAATATCGGCCACGCTGGGTGATCTCACGAATATTTATCTCCGGGTTAAAATTGGTGGCGAAATGCTGACCATGATCGCCGGCATTGCAATCAATGATATCCAGCTCATGGATCTCATCAAAATGGTGCTTTTGAGCCCAGGCACAGAAGACATTGGTCACCCCGGGATCAAAGCCGGAACCGAGCAAGGCCATAAGGCCAGCTTTTTCAAAGCGATCCCGATAAGCCCACTGCCATTTATATTCAAATTTTGCCTCGCCCAGTGGCTCATAATTGGCCGTATCCATATAATCGGTGCCGGTGGCAAGACAGGCGTCCATCAACGGCAGATCCTGGTACGGCAGGGCCAAATTAACCAGCAGATCAGGCTGCACCTCTTTTATCAGCGCGATAGTTTCTGGGACGTTATCGGCGTCGACCTGACGCACCTCGATTGTTCTGCCCGTGCGTTCCTTGATGCTGGCAGCAATGGCCTCACACTTGGCAAGCGTCCTGCTGGCAAGCACTATTTCAGTAAAGCTGTCTGCAAGAAATGCACATTTATGCGCAGTCACACCTGCAACTCCGCCTGCTCCGACAATCAATACTTTCGCCATTTCGACCTCCTTAATATATTACCAACCCCAGGCTTATTTTCGCAAATGAGCGAACCGCAGGTCTTATCTTTCAAAATATGTATAGCCTCGCAGACCGGCCTCGTAGGCCTGCATCACTTCTTTGCGCTCAAGAGGCGTAATAAACCCCTTTTTCACGGCGGTTTCTGCCGTCTTTCGAAACTTCATAAGCAGGCGTTTGGGATCATATTCCACATATGAAAGAATATCCGCCACGGTATCACCTTCAAGTTCACCCGAAAAATCAAACTTTCCATCCTGATGCAGGCTGACCGTCACCACGTTGGTATCGCCGAGAAGATTATGCAGATCCCCCAAGGTCTCCTGATAGGCACCAACCAGAAAGACGCCGAGATAATATTCTTCCGATTCTTTCAGATCGTGGAGCGGCAGAAAACGTTTTGCCCCGAAACGATCGACAAAATGATCAATCTTGCCATCGCAATCACAGGTGATATCGGCGATGACGGCATTTCGAGTCGGTTTTTCATTGAGACGATGAATAGGCATAACCGGAAACAATTGATCGATGGCCCAACTATCCGGTAGCGATTGAAAGAGACTGAAATTACAATAATAGATATCGGCCAGCAGGCGCTCGATCTCGCCCAGATCGGCCGGGGCATTTTTTTGTTCTTTGCCGGTTTTCAGAATCCGATTCAAAATGGTCCAAAAAAGGTTTTCCGCAAGGGACCGTTCCCGAAGGGTGATCTGACCGCGATTGAACAACTGCCGGACTTCATCTCGATAGTAGATGGCATCGTTGAGAGTTTCCTGGAGATTACGGATTGTCAGATTATTCAGCGACTCCTGCATATTCAGTAGCTGAGGAGGGCCGTCTTCCGGCAGGGTTTCCGGCAGGGCTTCCGGCTCAAAAATTGTTCTATCCAGGACATTAAAAAGCAGCACCGAGTAATAGGCGACAAGAGCCCGGCCGGTTTCAGTGATAATTGTCGGATGTGGAATGTCCTCCTCATCGAGAGTAGTCATCACCGCCTCGATAATGTCGGTACAATACTCGTTAAGGGTGTAGTTTCGACTGCTCAAAAAGTTTGACTGGGAGCCGTCATAATCCACAGCAAGGCCGCCTCCCAGATCGATATATTGCATGGCCGCCCCTTCTTTCACCAGGCCGCCATAAACCCGACAGGCTTCACCGACTGCGGTACGAATCTCCCGTATATTGGAGATCTGCGAACCAAGGTGATAGTGGACCATCTGTAGGCAGTTGAGCATGCCCTCCTCTTTCAAGAGGTCGACGGCGTGAATAAGCTGGGTGGTGTTCAGACCAAAGATAGAACGCTCCCCGCCGGATTCAGCCCAATGCCCACCGCCCTGCGTGGCAAGCTTAATGCGCACCCCCAGGACTGGTTCCGCGCCAATGACCCGGGAGCGCTCAATAATCAGAGGCAACTCACTCGGCATTTCCACCACAATGATGCACCGAAACCCTAGTTTTATTGCATACAGGGCAAGGTCGACAAACTCTTCATCCTTATAGCCGTTACAGATAAGGGGTGCTTTCTTGTCCACCATCATGCCCATGGCGGCAATGAGTTCAGCCTTACTACCGGCTTCCAAACCATGATGATAGGGCGCACCATATCGGACCATAGCGTCAATCACCTGTTTTTGCTGATTCACCTTAATAGGATAAGCTCCCATGAAACTGCCCCGGTAGCCGAGGTCCTTCATGGCGGCTATAAACGTTTCATTGAGATCAGCAATCTGGGCATTAAGGATGTTTTCTATCCGCAACAGGACAGGCATATCCAGGCCACGATCTTTCAGGCCTTCAACTATTTCCGAGATAGAGACGGCTCGATCAGGGGATTTGGGAGAAGGTTGAACAAGCATATCTCCATTCTCTGCAACCCTGAAATATCCACCACTCCACTCGGCTACTCTATATAATTCCGACGACTTTTCAGCCGTCCACCGTTCTAAAAAATCGGACAAAGCTTTCACCACTCAACAGAAGTGCCAGGCAAACATCCCCCCGGCAAAATAATAATTACAAACAGGCTTGATTGAAAATCATCAGCACTGTTTTCACCGCCCCTCTGAGAACGACCAGAGGTATAAAAACATCCTTGCTCTTTGTGTGCACCAAAAGACTAACATCCATGATGTCTTCTTGCACATATAAATAGTTGCCATCCTGAAACAGGCTAGATTGAAGAAAAAAATCCTCGTTTCAAAATGAAAATGAAATAGTCATTTGTGGTCTTTCGATACATTAAGATGTGGCTGTTTGCAATATTTTCTTTGCCATTTTTATTGAAGCGGTATTGCTCAGAGAATCTAAATTGTCTATGACAAAGTCATATTTCGGGCTCAGGGAGATCTCACTTTACATCCCCTTGTCGATGATTATGATTTGGACCCATATTTTTAGATACGAATTATAACGAGAATTACAACTGGAGCGTTTGCTCTCGCATTTTACATATCAGGTGATTTTGATGGTTAAGAAAAAAGCACAAACCGGCTCAGGGAAAACTATCGCAAAGCTGAAAGAAAAGGCCGCAAAAAAGCAAGAGCCCGCCAGGCAACCAATGATCCAAGCCCTGGTCTGGTACAAAGAAGAACACTACGCACAACTTCTCACTCTCTTCGATGATGCCGAGCAATTACCGCCGACCTATCAGCACTGGTTTGAACGTGCCGAAGCGAAAAGACTTGAAGTGGAGGCCAGAGGAGATCAGGTCATAAAGGTTTTTATCGATCCTGAAACCTTCCCGGAATGGTGCGAGAAGAGAAACCTGCCAAAAGACGCTAACTCCCGCACCCAACTGGCAATCGAGGTTGCCCAGGCGGGGTCTTTTAGTCTCTAACCCCGATAAACGGGAAATAAGCCGGAACTCTTTTTAGTCGCTATGCTCTGAAGGTATTAAAAGTCTGCCGGACAATTCGCCCAGGCGATGGCAGACTGAATAGCTATTGACTTCCAACTAGCTGTTTTGTAATACATATTGTGTTCACATGGGGTTCCGGGATATTCGGAGTCTCCTGCTGTTGTCCAGGGAAATCTTTTACCTTTTTAACGGAACAGATGCTTCGCTTTTTACACACCGCCGACATACATCTCGACAGTCCTTTAAAAGGGCTGGAGGCCCATGAGGACGCCCCTGTTGAGGAAATCAGGGGCGCGACAAGGCGGGCATTTGACAATTGTATTGAGCTGGCTGTCGAAGAAGCCGTTGATTTCCTGCTGATCGTCGGCGATCTCTATGACGTTGACTGGAAGGATTACAACACAGGCCTGTTCTTTGCCAGCCGGATGGGCAAACTAAAGAGAGCAGGAATTGCTGTCTTTATAGTTTCCGGTAATCATGATGCGGTTAATCAGATTACCAAGACCATGCCTTTACCTGACAATGTGACGCTCTTCTCGTCCAAGAAACCACAATCAATCCGCCTCGACAATCTTGGCGTTATCATCCATGGCCAGAGCTATTCCACCCGGGCGGTAACCGAAAACCTGGCCTTGCACTACCCGCAACACGAACCGGGCTACTTTAATATAGGTCTGCTGCATACGTCTCTCACCGGCCGGGAAGGACATGAGGATTACGCCCCCTGCACCCTCGATGAATTGAAAGCCAAGGGTTATGACTATTGGGCTTTGGGCCATATCCACAAGCGTGAGATTGTCGCTCAGGACCCATGGATTGTTTTTCCCGGCAATATCCAGGGCCGTCATATCCGGGAAACCGGGGCGAAAGGTGCGACCCTGGTGACCGTCGAAGATGGCCATATCACCGCTGTGCAAAGCCACGAGCTTGACGTCCTGCGCTGGGCCACCTGCCGGGTCGATCTATCGGCCTGTGCAACCACCGGCAGCATCTATGAAGCTGTCCAGCAGGCCTTTGAACTGGAACTTGCCCAGGCAAAGGGCAAGCCAGTGGCATTGCGCCTTATCCTGACCGGTCAATGTCCCGCTCACACCCAACTTCTTGAGCGTACCGCGCAATGGACCGAAGAGTTCCGGGGCATCGGCGCAGGACTCGGTAATATCTGGCTGGAAAAGGTCAAATTCCAGACAAGCCGGACGGTCAGCCTTGAGGATGTCGCCGGTGCTGACACCGCTCTCACCGGCCTGCTCCAATCCATTCAGAATCTCCAACTTGATGGCGACACACTTTTTAGATTGGTGCCGGAATTGGCCAATTTGCAAAGCAAGCTCCCTGCCGAAATCCATAACGGTGAAGAACCTTTTCTTGATCCATCAGAAGAAGCAGTCGCTGAACTGCGTGGCGAAGTGCAGGACCTGCTAATCGCTAAACTTCTCCAACACGGTAAGGTCTGATGAAGCTTACACGGTTGGACTTAAAGGCTGTTGGTCCTTTCACCGACCGCAGTTTGGATTTTCATTCCAGGATACCTGGTCTCCATATCATTTACGGCCCCAACGAGGCTGGAAAAAGTAGCTCTCTTCGCGCCCTGAAGGCCCTGCTCTACGGCTTTCCCCAACAAACACCTGATAATTTTCGACACAACTATGATCAACTGCTAGTGGGTGGTTGTCTCCAGAACAGTGATGGCGAAGAACTGGCCTTTTGGCGGCGCAAAAAACGCATTGGTGATATTATTGACGAGGCAGGCAATCCTCTTCCGGCCAACGCCCTGGCTCCATTTCTCCATGGGGTGGAACCGGAAATATTTGAATCCCTTTATGGTATAGATCATGAAATCCTTCTTCGTGGCGGTGAAGAGATTCTGGCTCAAAAAGGCGAAGTTGGTCAGGCCCTTTTTGCGGCCGGAGCTGGGATAACTTCTCTTAAGGAAGTCATTGATCAGCTTGAAAAAGAGGCGGCTGACCTATTTAAATCCACGGGGCAACTGCCGGAAATCAACAAGGCTATAAAAAGATTCAAGGAGTTGCAAAAGGAGGCGAAGGCTGCCAGCCTTTCCTGCAAAGACTGGAAAGATCACCGAAAGGCTCTGAAAGTCGCGGAGGAGGATCGGAGCAGACTGGAGAAAGAACGGGATACTATAAATAAAGAGATACGACGCCTGGAGCGTCTGGCCCAGGCTATCCCCGAACTGGCGTCCCTGCAATCTTATCGGGAACAGCTTCAGCTTTTGGGAGATGTCACTTTCCTCCCCCCCAATTTTGCCGAAAACTACCAGCAGGTTGCCCAGGCAATTCGGGAAGCGGACTTGCAACTGCAAAAAGATTCCGACCAGCTTCAAAAACTTGCGGCAAAGCGCCAGAACCTCTCCTTTAACAGAGCCCTTCTCGAACACGCAGAAAAAATCGACGAATTTCACCAACGTCTTGGCGAATACCGCAAGGGCCTCAAAGACAGGCCGGAAAGAGAAGGAATGCGAATCAGCCTCCGCCGGGAGGCGGCTCAACTGCTGGAGCAGGTTCGGCCGGATCTGACCCTCGACCAGATAGAACCTCTGCGGGCAGTGCTCATCAAGAAAAAAAGCGTGCAGCGATTAAGCTCCGAATATGGGGCGATCAATCAACAACTGCTGCTGGCTAAAAAACAAGCCAAAACTGCCGAACAGGAACGCCAGGAGGTAGCGCAAAGCCTGGCCCAAATGGCCCTGCCGATGGCGCTGGACAACCAGAAACTTCTCCAGGCTGTCAAAATAACCCAAAAGGGCGGTGATATCGACGCCCTTCTTGAAAAAAGCAGACATGAGGTCGAACAGGGTAAAAAGGATTGTCTCGCAGAATTGAAGCGAATTGGCCTTTGGGCCGGAGATTTGCCAGCTCTTCTTGAACTGCCCCTGCCCCTTGCTGAAACTGTGCAGCAGTTCGACCGACAATACGCCGATATTGCTGATGAAAGACGTGAACTGGAAAAAGAACAAAAGACAACCGAACAGGAGCTAAAAAACGCTCAGGCGGCTATCAAAAAAGAACAATATACCGGTGAAATTCCTACAGAAGAGGCACTGTTTCTAACCCGCAAAAAAAGAGAGCAGGGCTGGCAACTCTTGCGACGACAGTGGCTCGATCATGCGGATATAAGCAAAGAACTTCTTGATTATGCCCCGGATAAGCCACTTCCCGAAGCTTATGAGGGATATGTCCAGCAGGTGGATACTATTGCCGACCGTCTACGCCGTGAGGCTGACAGGGTTGCCGGTGCGGCTGCTCTTCGTACCTTACAGGAAACACTACAGGAAAAACTCATCGGCCTTGGGGTGAGCAAGATGATGATCGATTCAAAAGAGCAAGAACTCGATGCACGCTGGCAAGCCATCTGGCAACCGCTTCAAATCAGCCCTCTCTCGCCAAAGGAGATGACTGGCTGGCTGGCGGCAATGGACCGAATCCGCTATAAGGCCAGCGATATCCTAAAAAAAGAACAGCAGATTGAACTGGAGATTGAGCGGAGACAAACTCTCAGACAGGCGGTGTACAATGAACTGCAGATATTAAACATCCAGGAAATCCCTGCCGGTGAAACCCTTGGCCCGATTGTCCTCCTGGCCGAAAACGTCATCGAGACTCTTGCCCGCCAACAGGTGGAGAGGCAACAACTGATAGCGAGACAGGCATCCGCTGAAAAAAATGTCCTTTTAGCAAAAGAGGCACTTAGCACCGCCCAGGAGGCTCTTGCCAGATGGCAGGAACAGTGGCAGAAGGCTATTTTCGGGCTGGGCTTAACGGGTGACATCGCAACCTTTGAAGCCATTGATTTAATCGACATTCTTCAGAACTGCTTTGACAGGGTAAAAGAAGCCGCTGATCTTAAAAAGCGCATTAATGGCATTGACCGTGATGCCACGAACCTTGAAGATGAAGTCAAGGCCCTACTGACCAAGATAGTTCCTGACCTGGCCTCTCTGCCCCTTGACCAGGCGATTTTGCAAGTTCGAAATTTACTCAGTCAGTCGCAAAAGGATTGCACCCTCTATGACAAGCTTTCCGAAGAGTTTGAGGCATTGGAGGTTGAAGTTGCCGGGGCCCGGAAAACCTTACAGAGCGCTAACGCGCAGATGGACGAAATCCTCGCGATAGCCAAAAGTAAAAACCAGGAAGAACTGGCGACAGCGATCAGAACATTTGACAGCTATAAGCGACTCAATGAGAAAATTTCCGACAGTAAGGCCAACCTTGCCAAAATTGCTGCCGGTGTTGCAATCGAAGAAATCATTCAACAGGCGGCGGAGATCAATGGCGACGAATTGCCGGGTCAGATTGCCTCTCTGCAACGCGACATCGCCGAGAGGATCTACCCTGAGATCAACAGAACTTCCCAGGTGATCGGCGAACAGACCAGCAAACTTGCAACAATGGATGGCAGCGACAAGGCTGCCGAAATTGCCGGACAAATGGAGCAGGAACTGGCCAGATTGCGGCGACTGGCTGAAAGATACGCCCTGGTAAAACTGGCCTCCAAAATATTGCAGCTCGAAATTGAACGCTACCGGGAAGAACATCAGGACCCGGTCTTGATAATTGGCTCCAGGTACTTTCGCCAAATGACCCTTGGCTCTTTCACCGATTTGCGCACCGATGTCGACGACAAAGGTGCGCCTATTCTCATCGGAATACGCCCAGGTGATATCCGCGTGCAGGTAGAGGGCATGAGTTCAGGCACCAGAGACCAGCTTTACCTTGCCTTGCGCCTTGCCACCCTGGAGTACCGCCTGGAATCCCACGAAGCAATGCCCTTTATCGTCGATGATATTCTAATTAACTTCGATGATGCCAGGTCCCGGGCAACTCTTCAAGCCCTTGCCAAACTGTCAGCCAGGAACCAGGTAATACTTTTCACCCATCACCAAAAGATCATTGATGATATTGAAAATATAGCCGACAAAGACGCTGTGGTTGTTCATACCCTCTGACGACGAAATATTGCAACGGACTCCGAACAATTCATTAACGAATGATCAGGTAAGTTTCTCTTGAAGATTTACCAATTACTCTATATCTTGGTTATAAATTCGCATTTATACTGCTGGATGACTGGAAGGGCGCGCCATTTCGAGAACAGACATTTTTTAGGCTTTGGCGTCAATGGGTTGAAAAACCTCAAATACTGCAACAGAGACATAGCAATGCAAAAAACAAACAAACGGTTCTGGACAATTTTTTGTTTTTTATTCGTCGTAGCAATGTGCCAGGCTTGCGCACAAGACCGGCTCCTTTCCTCCTGGACGGCCCCTTCTTTTAACGGCCCGATACAAGGTACTATCCTGGTTATTGGCGCCTTCAACGACCCCATTGCCCATAAAATATTTGAAGACAGTTTCGTCGCCTCTCTCAAAAAGAATGGGGTCAATGCCGTTCCCAGTTACAAGTACGGTTTAGGCACTACCAAACCAAGCAAGGAAGAGCTGCGGCAAATTGTTAAAAAGTCAGGGGCAAGCGCGTTTCTTATCACCCATGTCGTCAGTAACGTTACCACCACCGAAGATTTCCTCACAAAACATCAGGTTGAGGCTGGATACATGTACTGGGATGCAACTGACGACTACCACGACGATATCGTCTTTGAAAGGGTCGTCCCAGGTGATGTAGTATCAAGAAATGTGGAGAAAATGCAGGCCAGTCTCTTTGAGGCTGACAGCGGCAAACACATTTGGTCGGCCAGAACAGAAAGCATCGATTTTGAAGATCTAGTACGAACAGAAGATGATCAGTTGGAACGGCTCTATATTAAAGATATGCAACGCCATAAAATCATCTAGTACACCCACAAAAAGCTGAATAAAACTTCATTTTGTTCAGCTTTTCCTCTTTCTGTACAAAGGCCCGACAAATCCTTAATGCCTCAATCCTGAAGCATTAAGGATATCTCACTGACATTCTTACCGCTACTTTTTCAGTAGCCACAAGCTGACCTTAGGGTACATTTCTTGATGTTTTCACAAAGTTTTTAAGGGATGTTTCATGATTCAAGATATATCGACCGGCCCAATTTTTGTGGCCCTGCATATCCTCATCCAGATTCTTCTCGTCATCAGAGTTTTGCTGAGACCCCATCGCGACCCCGCTTCCCGGGTGGCCTGGATCGTCATCCTTGTTTCGGTGCCTGTGGTTGGTATTATTTCCTATATTCTTTTGGGTGAAACGAATATCGGCCTCAAGCGCACTGAAAAGATCCAGGAAGTGCTTACCAAGTTGCCGAAAATAACGGATGCCCCAGGATGGCCAACAACAGATTTGAAGGATGAAGTACCTGAGCGATATCAACACTTATTTCAAGTCGGCAAAACAATTAATGGCTTCGATCCTGTCGGAGGCAACCAGGCCCGCCTGATGGCTGATTCGAATGCAACAATTTCTTCAATAGTTGCTGATATTGATGCTGCAAAAGATTTTGTCCACCTGCTGTTTTACATCTGGCTGCCGGATAACAACGGTTGCAAGATTGTCGAGGCGCTCAAGCGGGCAGTGGCACATGGCGTTACCTGCCGTGCCATGGTGGACGATATGGGCTCCCGGGCCATTATAAGCTCAGAGCATTGGGCGTCAATGGAGCTGGCGGGAGTGCACTTGGCCCGTGCCCTGCCGGTTGGCAACCCTCTGTTACGGCCGCTGCACGGTCGAATTGACCTGCGCAATCACCGAAAGATTGTGATCATAGACAATCTTATCACCTACTGCGGCAGCCAGAATTGCGCTGACCCGGAATTTCTTGTCAAAGCGAAGTATGCCCCGTGGGTGGATGCCGTTATGCGCTTTACCGGGCCGATTGTCCGTCAAAACCAGTACCTGTTCATTGTTGACTGGATGGCGGAAACCGGCGAAGATATCAGCTCGTTGCTAAAACAGCCACTTCAGCCTGCTCAACCTGGATTTATTGCCCAGGTGGTTGGTACCGGTCCAACAATACGGACCTCGGCGATGGCCGAAATGTTCGAATCACTGATGTATACTGCCCGGCATGAACTGGTAATTTCAACACCGTATTACGTCCCAGATGACCCAATGCAGTCAGCACTGTGTGCCAGTGCCAGGCGGGGTGTCGATACCACCATAATTTTCCCGGCGCGGAACGATTCCTGGATCGTTGGCGCAGCGAGTCGAAGTTACTACCGTGACTTGATTGAGGCCGGAGTACGGGTTTTTGAATATGAAGGGGGCTTATTGCACACGAAGTCCTTAACTCTGGACGGAGAAATTACGCTGATCGGCTCTGCCAATATGGATCGACGAAGTTTTGAACTGAACTACGAGAACAACATCCTCTTCCATGATCGTTCACTGACCGCAGACATGCGAAAACGACAGGAAAGCTACATTGCCAAGTCCCACCCCGTCAGTCTTGAAATGGTGGAGAGATGGACCTGGTATGGTCGGTTGTGGAATAATGCCATTGCCATGCTTGGCCCTGTGCTCTAAAGCAGTTCACGACCCTTGCCCCTAAAAATGGAAAGATCAGGTTGAACTCATGAACAATTAGAGGGAGGAGATCTTGTCCAGAGTCAACCTGATCCTATTTCTAACCTATGGCTTTGGGGGAGGAGAATCTCCATCACCATAAGTCAGTCCACTCTGAGCTTGGTGTATTGGGACCACCTTTACAGTCTGTCAGATGAATGAATCGTTGCTTACTGACTGTCACTATACAGCCTTAACATTACGGCGAGCTTGCAGAAACATTACAATGCGGTAATGTTGGTTTATACCCAAGAGTTTTCTACAAATTCTTGAAAAGAAAAGCAGGAGATAGTATTTAACTTCCTGTCTTTACAGGAGAAATATTACTATTTTCTAAAATATCTCCAGGTGGTATTCTTTCTCGATTTTCAGGATTATATTTCAGGGGCGGCAGTCCGATTTTCGACCCAGAAATCGGTTATTTTCTTTTAGCAAGTACCAGGGTAGCGTATGCAATCAGTTGCAATCTCAATAGTTTTACTGTTTTGTAGCAATATTTTTATGACTTTTGCATGGTATGCACATCTCAAAGAACTGAACAATAAACCGTGGATAATTGCAGCTCTTGTAAGTTGGGGAATAGCATTGCTGGAGTATCTTTTACAGGTCCCGGCCAATAGAATTGGCTACACTGTTTTAAACGTAGGCCAGCTAAAAATATTACAAGAGATCATCACACTGTCAATTTTTGTTCCATTTTCAGTAATGTATCTCAAAGAACCATTGAAACTAGATTATCTATGGGCGGGTATGTGCCTTGTCGGCGCAGTTTACTTCGTGTTTCGCAGCAAGTTTATATAGCAAAAAGGAAGCAATTCATGGAACTTATCAAAATTATATGTGCAATAATACTTCCCCCTTTAGGCGTTTTCCTGCAAGTGGGTCTCGGAAAACATTTCTGGATTAATATTATTCTGACTCTTCTCGGCTACATTCCAGGGATTGTTCATGCCGTATGGGTTGTCGCGAAAAACAAATAAGCCCTGCGGTCTGATTGTAATTCAGTAACAACCTGATTCAACAATTTAAACAATCCCGGCAATGCGCCCCACCACCTCTTTTTCGGAGTATAAAATGAAACTCATCATAGGAAACAAAAATTATTCATCCTGGTCCTTACGAGCATGGCTGTTCCTCGCAGTAAATGATCTGTCTTTTGAAGAAGTGAGAATTTCCTTGCACACAGAAAACACAGATGCCGAGATAGCAAAATACAGCGCTGCAGGCAAGGTCCCTGTGCTTTATGATAATGACCTTGTTGTTTGGGATTCGCTAGCGATATGCGAATATATCTCAGAACAATACCTCGCGGGCAAAGGTTGGCCTGCTGATGCCAAAGACCGTGCCCAGGCGCGTTCTTGCTGCGCCGAAATGCATTCAGGATTTTTTGCTCTGCGAGAAACATTGCCAATGAATTGCCGGGCAGTTAACCGCAATGTACCGATTACCAACGAGGATTTACAAGAAGACATATCGCGCATTGATAGTCTTTGGACAACGCTACGAAGCAAACATTCTCAGCGTGGGCCCTGGCTCTTTGGCGAGTTTTCGATTGCCGACAGCATGTTTGCCCCGGTGGTCTTTCGGTTTTCGACCTATAATGTGCCGGTGTCTCAGACTACCAAAGAATACATGGAAACTGTCTTAGCAAATCCCAAAGTTCAGCTCTGGGTGGAACAGGCAAAAAAAGAAAAAGAGACCATAGAGGATGAGGAAGTGGGGATGTAGTCTCTGGCGTAATAAAACACAAAAACCTCCTGCAGAGTGCAGGAGGTTACCAACACAAACTGTTCGCTTATTTTAGGCTTTGCCCAGATTCTTTTTCAGATAGGCAATAATATCATCACTCTCATACATGGATTTGTCGCCGTCTATCAGGAAGGGGACCATGTAATCACCGCCAACACTCAACACCACATCAGCGCCCGGTGTTCCCGGTGCAGCATCTACCGTTGAAAAATCTTTCCCCTCGCTGAGACCAAGTTCTTTTGCTGCTCGAAGTACTTTTTGGCAAAACGGGCAGCGCGCACTTAAATAGAGTTGAATCATGAGATCACCAAATATTATTTATTATTAAATAGTTACAAAAATCACGCTCGAACACCAACTCCATTATTGAGGAGATAGAGCGTGAACGAAAAAAGCACCACGGAAAACAGGCCAAGCATCCCTAAGCCCATCCAGATATTAATGTCCGAAATTCCCAAAAAGCCATACCGAAAGCCGCCTATCATATAAACCACAGGGTTGGCTCTGGAGATAGTCCGCCAGAAATCCGGCAGCAGGGAGATTGAGTAAAACACTCCACCAAGATAGGTCAGCGGCGTAATGACAAAGGTCGGTATTATCGAGATGTCATCAAATGATTTGGCGAAAATGCCATTAATCATGCCGGCCAACGAGAAGACAAAACTTGTCAACAATGCAAAAAGAATAATTAACGGCACATTAAAAAGAGGTAACCTGACAAAGAAAAGACTGACCATCGACACCAGCATTCCGACGCATATGCCACGCATCATTCCTCCTGACACATAACCAAGAATAATAACCCAGTTAGGGGTGGGGCTGACAAGCAATTCCTCAATATTACGCTGAAATTTTGTGCTGTAAAAGCTTGAGACGGTATTTGAGTAGGAATTTGTAATAATAGACATCATGATCAGCCCCGGCGCAATGAAGGCCATATAATCATAGCCGCCAATATCACCAAGTTGAGAGCCGATAAAACCCCCGAAAATGATAAAGTAGAGGGTGATGGTAATCACCGGCGGCACAAGAGTCTGAACCCAGATCCGAAAGATCCTGATCATCTCTTTACGAACAATGCTGGTAAAAGAGACCCAATTTCTATACATCATTCCACCATTCCCATGAAAAGTTCCTCCAACCGGTTTGACTTGTTACGCATACTGCCAACGACAATGCCCTGACGGTCAAGATGTTCGAAAATATGATTCATTGATTGTGATTTATTCTTGGTCACCTCTATTGTGGTTTCATCGACAAGAACAAATTGGGTGTTATCCAGAGGCAAAATTTCAGTCATGGGTTTTTGCGTGTCGAAAATAAACGTTTCTTTATCCAGTTTACTCAACAGCTCGCGTTTACTGGTATTTTCAACAATTTTACCCTTGGCGATAATGGCTATTTGATTACAGAGCTGTTCCGCTTCTTCTAGATAATGGGTGGTTAAAATGATTGTCCTGCCCTGGCTGTTTATTTCCCTCAGAAAGTCCCACATGCCTCTGCGCATTTCCACATCAACGCCCGCAGTGGGTTCATCAAGAACCAGTAGTTTTGGTTCGTGGACAAGCCCACGGGCGATCATCAGTCTTCGTTTCATTCCGCCGGAAAGCTCACGGGCCATCACATTTCGTTTATCCCAGAGACCAAGTTTCTTCAGGTATTTTTCAGAGCGGACGAGTGCCTCCTTACGATCAATACCATAATATCCAGCCTGCAGAGTAACGATATCCTGAACTTTCTCAAAGATGGAAAAGTTGAATTCCTGCGGGACAACACCAATTAAACGTTTTGCGGCGGGAAAATCGACATCGATATCAACACCGAAGACACTGATCTTGCCTGAGGTTTTGGTAACAAGTGAGGTGAGAATACCAATGGTCGTGGTTTTGCCGGCACCGTTTGGACCAAGCAGACCAAAGAACTGGCCTTCCTTGACATCCAGGGTGACACCCTTCAGGGCCTCGAAGCCACCTTTATATCGTTTTTGTAAATCGGTAATGGATAAGGCTAGCATTATCTATAATCACAGTATGTTAAGCAATGAGTTTTACGAAATATTCGACAATCTCTTCCGACAGTTTCCGCCCTTCAAGCTCAGATATCTGGACAATACCGGTCGGGCAGGTGATGTTGATTTCGGTAAGGTGTTCATCAATCAGATCCAGCCCGGTAAAGTGGATACCTTGTTCCAGCAGCCAGGGTCCCACCTCGGCAATGATCTTTTGCTCTTTTGCGGTGAGTTCGGCTTTCAGCGCGTCGCTACTGGCAAAATTGGCGTGGTAGCCCTGCTTTGGTCGTCGCATGGCGGCGCCGATAAACCGGTCACCAAGCATCATCACCCGCTTATCACCTTTATAGACATTATCGAGGAATTTCTGCACCATCACCGGCCGCCTGCCGCCATCGGTGAAAGAGGCAACCTTTGTCTGCTCTCCTGGCTCTATCTTTTGCACAGCCTTTCCCTGAAAACTGTCGAGGGATTTAATAACGCTGCTGCCATGCCGGGCCAGGAAGTCGCCTATCACTTCAGAGTCCGAGCTGACCAGGGTCGGCGGCATATATTCGACAAAAGGAAGGGCAATCAGCTTTTCATTAAAATCACGAAGCGACGACGGACTGTTAACGACAAGCGTCCCGGAAAGGGAGAGCAGCTGGGTCGCATAATGAAAGGCCAGATCATATGGCGGTTCTTTGCGCATAAAGATCAGGTCGTAATCATCAAGGCCCCGTCTCTGCCGTTTGCCGGAAGCATTGGTTGCGATGACTGCAGCCTGGTTCTCAAAAAAAAGATTCTCGATGGTCGCTGTATCGACAGTGATATTAGATTTTCGAGCCTGATCAATAATTGCAAGTGAGGTGTCTGTTTTCGACACCAGCCCCTCGATAGGGTCGAGCACAACTAACCATTCCAAAGTATTACCTCCATTTATGAGCCCGTTGATTTATAACAAAAAAAACAACGGTATTGGGCCAGATTCAGCTTCCATCCTAACTGACCTCTCCAGAAAAATCGCAACGACGAAGCGGGTGAGGAGTTTTTATGACGCCATCAAACCTTACAAACAGTTTCTCTCTTTTTGTAGCACAAATTATAATTATTTCTCTTTTTTCTGCTGCATTTTTTTCTGGTGCCTGGCTTGCCGAACGGATTTACGGGCAACAGAAAAGCCAAAAGTTCCAATCGGATGGCGGGTTAAAGAGAAATATTGACCATGACAGTAGGCGAGCAATCCGGCTTGTCCCAGCTGAATTGTGCCGTTTTTATCAATAAGTGATTTTTCCACTTTGTTTCGAACAATCTCAGCCACGAAAAGATCATGGGTTCCCAACTCGGTGACGGAGCGAACTTTACATTCGAGAGCAATAGGGCTTTTTCGGAGCGACGGCACGGCAACATCGGTGCCTGGGTCCAACTCGATACCAAAATGTTTAATCTTGTCGACTTTACGTCCAGAACGGCAGCCGCAAAAGTCGGTCATTTTCACCATCTCTTTGGTGGTTAGGTTGATGACAAATTCACCGGTCGCAATAATGTTTTCGTAAGACAACCGCTCCTTGCGTACGGCAATGGTCACAAGCGGTGGATGGCTGCAGGCGACTCCGGTCCACCCAACCGTGAAGATATTGGGTTTACCCTCAGAATCTACCGTTGTCACCAGAACCGCAGGAACCGGCCCAAACATGATGGAACCTTTAAAGAGTTCTTTCGTCATAGTTTTCTGCTCCGTTAACCATGGCTTCATATGCTACATCGGCCGGCATTTCCGGTTGCCGGGCGGCGGCAACGGCCAATCGGTCACAACGCTCATTGAGTTCATTGCCGGCATGGCCCTTCACCCAGTTAAAACTGACGTCTGCACTATCGAGCAGGGCGAGCAGCTCTTTCCAGAGATCAACATTCAGCACCGGCTCTCCATCACTTTTTTTCCAGCCTTTGCTCCGCCATTTTTTGGCCCAGCCCTTGGTGATGCCGTTCACCAGATAACTTGAGTCCGAAAAGAGGCAGATTTTTTTGCGGCAATTTTGCAGAGTCCGCAGGGCGACAATTGCCGCCATCATCTCCATCCGGTTGTTGGTGGTAAGCCGGAAACCACCACTCAGCTCCTGCCGCTCACCTACTGTTTCAATGACCGCCCCATAGCCGCCGGGGCCCGGGTTATTAATACTTCCCCCATCGGTATAGACAACAATTGCGTCTGGATCACATTGTTGCTGCGGCGAAACAGTGTTCTCTTCTTGCCGGGAACTTTTGGCAGGCGCTTTTCTCTCGTAGACCGGATTGTTCAGCCACGCCTCAGCTTCCGCCTTAGTTGGAAAACTCTTGAATTTTGCCCCGGCAAATCCTTTGACCTGTTTTTCCGTTGTCGCCCAGTCGGTGAATATTCCAGTGCTGCGACCCACCGCAACCACATAATATTTTTTCCCAGCCATACCACTTTCTCACTGAACCATATAACAGAAAAGCTGGATCACCCTTTCGGGTAATCCAGCTTGTTCACCTGACTCCGCAACCTGAGGATATCAACAACCTCCGATACCTCAGCCTCCGGCACTTTTGATATCTTTTTTAACCGGTGCGACGCCGCCATCTTTATTGAGAGCACCGGCAATAGCATCGCGGGAGACCTTTACCGAAATATCTTTAGCAATTTCAAGAGTTATAACGGTGTCTGCCACTGCGGTAATAACACCGTGCAGACCACCTTTGGTCACGACCTTATTGCCTTTTTTCAGATCGTTCAGAAAGGCCTGATGCAATTTTGCCTGTTTCTGCTGTGGTCTGATCAACAAGAAATAGAAGACAACAAAAATAAGAACGAGCGGGATAAACGAGGCAATTCCACCGGAGCCAAAACCGGCACCACCACCAGCTGCAGGACCAGCTGCAAAAGCAATTCCTGTCATAACAAAACCTCCAAAAAAGTAACGGGGATATGTAAAAAACTGCTCATTGGAGCATTTTTTACATGCATAGTCGCAAAACTGTGTTCATGGTAATCATTCATGCTCGAGCTTGCTATAAAAATCTTTACGAAATTGGCCAAAACGGTCTTGCTCAATTGCCTGGCGAATATCAGCCATCAAATGCAGATAATAATGCAGATTATGTATGGTATTAAGGTGATAACTGAGTATCTCCCGGGCTTGAAAGAGATGCCTCAGATACGCCCTGCTGTAATTTCGACAGGTGTAACAGGTGCATTCTTCGTCGAGTGGAGTGTGATCGTCACGAAACCTAGAATTCTTGATGGAAATTTTACCCTTTGACGTAAAAAGAGAACCATTTCGAGCGTTTCTGGTGGGCATGACGCAGTCAAACATATCTATCCCGCGCCAGACGCCTTCCACCAGATCAGCCGGAGTTCCCACCCCCATCAGGTAGACCGGGTATTCCTTCGGCAGACAGGGAACCGTCTCTTCGGTCATTTCGTGCATGAGATGTTTATCTTCCCCCACACTGAGACCACCGATGGCGTAACCGTCAAAGCCGATATCGATGAGGGCAGCGGCATGCTCTTTGCGTAAGTCCGGATACATTCCCCCCTGAACAATTCCAAAAAGCAGTTGCTCTCTTTTGCTATGGGCCTGTCGGCATCTTTTCGCCCATCGACTGGTAAGGTCGGTTGCCTTGATGGCTTCGTCTCTTGTTGCCGGAAACGGGATACAGGTATCAAGACACATCATGATATCCGAGCCAAGCGACTGTTGAACATCGATTGCATCCTCTGGGCTCAAAAACAGTTTGGAGCCATCGAGATGAGATCGGAAGGCAGCCCCTTCTTCGGTGATAGTGGCCAGCTCCTTGAGACTGAAAATCTGAAAACCTCCGCTGTCGGTGAGGATAGAGCCCTTCCAGTTCATGAAATTATGCAGCCCGCCGAAACTCTCGATAAGTTCATGCCCGGGACGAATAAAGAGGTGGTAGGTATTACCAAGGATGATCTGGGCATTCATCTCCTGCAGATTTTCCGGAGTCACCGCCTTGACGGTTCCCTGGGTTCCCACCGGCATAAATACCGGGGTCTGAAAGACGCCCTGCCTGGTTTTGACTTCTCCTCTTCTCGCCGCACATTCCGAAGAAGTGCAGTGGAGGGTGAATGGTGATTTATTTTGCATTATAATTTGTATGTATGTTTTTTCTTATGAGCGATTGCCTGCTACTTTATCATCTCATCCGCCTGAGATAGTTAATTGAGAGAGCTATCTTGGCCAGGCCACTACTTGGCAGGGTATTATCATCTATCATCCACAAGCAGAATTTGCAAGGCAGGAAGGTTATCAACAGACGCCATCCCGCCCCATTGTGCAATGGTTTACCGGACACCGAAAAGAATAAGAATCTTTAATACCTTTGCTTTTCTGTTATTTTTCTGCATACTACAAGAGGGTGGTTTACAAGACGACGTCCTCTTACTTATAAGTATCAACCCCAAACAAGAATACCCATGAAAACTGTTGTCATTATCGAAAATGAAGCTGTTGAACTCAAGGCTCTCGTCGGCCTGTTTGAACAATGGCAGCAAGAAATCAACATCCTGACAGCCAGAGAAGAACGGGCGGCAATCAGTATTATGTCGGAACACCATGTTGATCTGGTGGTCTGCGATCTGGCCCTGCTGAACGGCAGCAGCCTCGAAGACTTTTCTCTGCTCACCCACACCTTTCCCTATATTCCGTGCATCGCCCTGTCAAAGGGAGATGGATTCATTCCCGAAGAGGCCATGCGACGAGGTGCCAGTCACTGTCTTGAAAAACCAGTGAACACCTCAAATCTCCTGATGCACGCAGGCGAACTCCTCGATTCAGTGGCCAGCGGGACAATCAAAGGTATTCCCATCCACAGTTTTCTGCAAATGCTGGAAACCGAGGAAAAAACCTGCACCCTCCAGGTGGATCGACAGCATGACACTGGTCACCTTTATGTCAAGAACGGCGTTCTGATCGGGGCAGAAACAAAGAATTTCACCGGTGAGGCGGCAGCTCACCTGATTCTGTCATGGCAGGAAACCGTTGTAAGAATACGGTTCTTCAACGGTCAGCGTAAACGACAGATCAACAAACCGCTGATTTCCATCATCATGGAAGCATTTCGTCTCAGCGGCGAAAGGGAGAATCTGAAAAAGGAGACAGCTCCCGTCAAAGATCATCAGCTGCCACTACAGCATCTCTCAACCCTGGGAAAGCGCATTCCGCTGGATATCGGCTCCCGGATAAAGCTCGAATTTCCTCATCTCGACTCCCTTTTTGAGAGTGTGATGGTTGGTATGCTCCCGGAGAGCTATTTGATCGTCACCAACCCCCAGCCATTCTCCGACATGGAGGATCTTATCGGTGGCGCGGGAAGGGTTATCATTAAATATGTCCACAAAGGAAGAGTATGGATGTTCAAATCCCAACTCCTCAAGACCGCCGAGTCGCCCTCCCAGCTCCTCTTCTTCGAATATCCCAAAATTATCCACTATCATGAACTGCGCAAAGCCAAGAGAACCTCAATTTGTATCCCCAGCACCTTTCACGTCAATGAAGAACAGGAACGATACGGGACTCTCATCGACCTGAGCACAACGGGTGGTCTCTGTCAGATCAAACACAAAAGCGATAGACCTTTGCCCAAAATCGACATTAATACCTCTATTCTGCTTCGTTGCCTGCTCCCTGGAATCAAAGAGGAACAACAAATAAACGGTAAGGTTCGAAACATACAAATTGACCCGGAAGAAACCAGAATTGGTATCGAATTTGTGAATCTTCAGCCGCACCTGGCGGATACTATAGGGCAGTATCTCTTCTCTATTGAGAGTCTTAGTAATTAGAGCCGGCAGTCATGGCTATGGCTCGAATTTCCTCTTCCCGTCTGGCGATGTCATCTGCCAGCCGGAATTGATTGACAGCTCGCAGGAGATTGTCACCATCTCGCTGAACCTTAAAATAAGGGTTGCCGCGAAGGTGGTCGGTAAAAAAGCGCAGGCCCAATTCAAAACAGATAAGCAATACGCCATCAAAGATGTAGCTGCGTTGTTCTTTAGTCAGCAGCTTCTCCGGTCCGGAAAAGTAGCCGTCGAGTAGCGCCCGGCAAAACCCCAGATCAAAACGAACGGCCTGGGCACTTCCCCCGGTTTCGCCCACCCTGTTGCAACAGGAACGCAGACAATCCCCCAGATCGTGGTGCACAAGCCCCATGGCCACCGTATCAAGATCGAGTAGACCAAGAACCTCCCCCTGGTTACCAAAGAGGAAATTATCTACTTTAGGATCTCCATGTATCGGCTGCAGGTTGAGTATTCCGCTCAACTTAGCCTCTTCAAGATTCGAACCCTTTTGCCGGTGACGCTCGATTGTTGCCAAACAATACCGAACTTCTTCCCCGGCATCCATTGCAACGCTTTGCAACTGTCTATCATAGTCCAGCAGATAACGCGGCAGGTTGTGAAAGCCTGGCAGCGGGTCCAAAAAACCATGCACATCAAGATCACCGGCAAGCCGGTGAAAGCTGGCCAATGCTGCCCCGACCCGTTGTGCCTGAGCAGAACTTACCAACACCCGGCAACTCTTATGCGGCAGATAGCTCTGGCCACGCCAAAAATCGCCTGCGCTGTCACGAAAATAGAGACGTTTGTCCAGGGTCAGGACAGGAACAGCCACCTGCAATTTTTGATCGGCCTCATCCCCTTTAGACTTGAGATGATTGGTTATTTTTTGGAAATTTTCGATAACCCGAAGTGGTTCGGGAAAGACATCACTATTGATCCGCTGGAGGACAAAAAAACGGGAGGTTGATCTCACCAAATAGGTATCGTTAATATTGCCAAACCCCAGAGCGGTAATTGTGCAGGTCGCAGGATTGTCGCAAAAGGCGGCCAGGACCTCGTGGGGAAACAGTTCATCTACCATGAGAAGTCGTCACTATCCGCTCATGCCTGGCAAAATGCGCCGCCCCGACAAGTGCTGCATCCGTTCTTAATATCAAAAAGACCGGAATGTCCTTCATTAAACCTGACATCGGCCCCTTGGCGTGGAAACTTTTCAAAAAACCGTCAAAACTGAAATGATCTATCAACCGCGGCAAGATGCCACCTCCAAGATAGATACCGCCCCTGGCGTAGAGTTTAAGGGCAAGATTGCCGGCTTCACTGCCAAGAATCGACAGAAAAAGTTCAATAACCCTTCTGCATAACGGGCAAGGCCTGTCGCCGATGGTACCGGTTGCCCCGGCCACTATAATTGGAATTCTGTCTGTTACTTGACTCATTGACTCAATTATCCAGGCAGATTCTGCAATTTGGTGATACTCCCTGCAAAAATCATAGAGCTTGGCAAGCCCCGGTCCGGCTATTAACATTTCATAGCTGACCGGCTTACTCTTTTTCTGCATCCAGGCAAGAAGAGCAAGTTGTTCCGCAGTTACCGGGGCAAAATCTGTATGGCCGCCTTCCGAACCACGAGCAAACAACTGACCCGCAAAATCAACCAACAGCCCCTCACCGAGCCCGGTACCTGGCGCGATGACGCCACGTACTTCCCCTCCGGGACCGCTAACCGATTGAATTTCCAGAAGTTCAGCAGGACTGAGTCCTGTCAAAGAACTACACAGGGCCGTCAGGTCATTAATAAGAATCACCCGCTGAAAACCGAATCGTTTTTCCAGTAGACGGCTGTCAATATTCCACGGCAGGTTGGTAAGTGTCGCCCTGTCGCCGGACACCAGTCCAGCAACGGCCAGACAGACACGCTGGGGCAGCTCATCCAATTCTGCCAGAAACTCTGCTATAATTTCTTCAATGCCTGTGAATTCAGCATTGGTATACCGCTTTTGCGAAATCGAGCTGACGTCTGTCCCGTTTTCCAGAAAAACCGCCAACTCGCTCTTGGTACCACCAATGTCAGCTGCAAAAAGAGTCGCCATTATCACACCTGTTTTTTCGCGACTGCAAAAAGCTATTCAGCCGCCTGAGACAAATGTATATCCCGCTGGGGAAAGGGAAAAGAGATACCACGTTCGTCAAAGGTAATTTTGATTTTTTCAGTCAGATCGAAGTAGACATCCCAGTAATCATCTGTTGCAACCCATGGCCGTATAACAAGATTCACAGAAGATTCAGCTAATTCAGAGACAGCTACAAGCGGAGCCGGATTTGGCAGTATCCTGCTGTCAGCGGCCAGAATCTCCACCAGAGTCTCTTTGGCCTTGCGAATATCATCATCGTAGCCAATACCAATAATCAGCTCGATTCGTCGTGTTGGATTGGCGGTGATATTGGTTATCGTGGCATTGGAAATGGTGCCATTTGGAATGATCTTTCGCTGATTATCGCCGGTATTGAGCATGGTATTGAAAACATGAATCTGCATAACCTTACCCGTCTCTCCACCAATGGTCACCCAGTCGCCGACCTTGAAGGGACGAAAAAGAATTAACATCACCCCGGAGGAAAAATTGGCCAGAGAATCCTTGAGAGCAAGACCTACGGCCAGAGATGCTGCACCGAGTATTGCCAAAAAGGAGGTGGTTTTGATGCCCAACTGCCCGGCGGCGGCTATAATTACGGTTACGAACAAGGCGTAATAGACAATACCGTCCAAAAAACCAGTAAGGGTAACGTCAATATTCCTGCCGTTCAATACCTTGACCATGACATTGGTAATCTTTCTGGCAATCCACTTTCCGACGAGAAAGATTAACAGCGCAGCAATTATCTTTGAACCGTAATCAATGACCAAAGGCTGCAAGGTCTTCAACATTTCCGGGTTGATATTCAAATCCATTGTTCATCTCCTCCCTGTTTCGTTTAACGACTGGTTATGCCCAAAAGAGCCTTCAAAGACTAGGTCAAGCTACAGATTGAAAAACAATTTACGCATCAAGAGATCGAATATCCCAGGCCTCAGTTCGGCCACTATTATCCGGGTTTTTAACAATGGTGAATTCAAAGATATTTGAAGAATCAAGAAAGAGCGAATCATTAACATCCTGGGCCTTGGAGCAATGGAAGAATACCGACTGAGGTAATAATCCTTCGCTCGTCAGGCGATAGTAACGCATGAAACCAAAGCCTCTCTCCGGATTATAGTTTAACGGAATACCGCGCTGTCTGTTTTCACCGTTCTGCGCCGTAATCGGTAAAAGCCCAGGAATGAGAAATCCTGAAAGGAAGCTGTCGGCAGCTTCTTTCAAATCATTGCTGACATAATTAAATCCGATCACCTCTACCCGGCAGCCCATATTCTGCAGGGCAATGACCAGTCGAATAAAATCGCCATCTCCGGTGAGCAAAATGATACGGTCCAGATTTCTAGCTTGCTGGAGGGCATCAATGGCCAGATCCATATCGGCATTGGCCTTGGTGGTCAGAATACCTTCATCGTCAACAAAGTGTTTGACATATTTTTTAATTACCTTGAAACCACACTGGCGAATCACCCCATGATAACGATGAAGTTTATGACCATATTCCGCATCCTCTTTAGTCCGCTCCCGATCTTCGGCAAGGTAAGAGTTTGCACGCAGCAGCGTAGAATTACCGGCCCCCGCAAGTTCCACCAGCACATCGTATCGCATGCCATAACCACCGCACATACGAATATTTTCTGCATCTACATAGATTCCAGTCTTCAGCATATCGTCACGTCATTTGATTGAAGGAATCTGACTATTCCCACTCAATAGTTGCCGGGGGTTTTGATGAAATATCATAGACAACTCTATTAACGCCACGAACCTCATTGATGATACGGCTGGAAATCTCACTCAGAATCTCGTAGGGTAACCTGCTCCAATCTGCGGTCATGGCATCCCGGGAATCGACTGCACGAATGGCGATGACATGCTCATACGTCCGGCCATCGCCCATAACCCCCACCGTCTGAATAGGCAGAAGAACGGCAAAGGATTGCCACACTTTTCTATACCAGCCGGCCTTTCTCATCTCTTCGAGGACGATTACATCAGCCTGACGCAGTATGCGTAATCGTTCTGTATTCACTTCACCCATAATCCTGATACCAAGCCCCGGTCCAGGAAACGGTTGTCGATAGATAGCTTCTTCGGGTAGACCGAGCTCCAGGCCAAGTTCACGCACTTCGTCCTTAAACAGCTCGCGGAGCGGTTCAATGAGATCCAGTTGCATAATCTCCGGCAAGCCCCCGACATTATGATGGGATTTAATTGGAGCCTGACCACGGAAACTGACCGATTCAATCACATCCGGATACAGTGTACCCTGGGCAAGGTATTTTACCTTGCCAATTTTCTTTGCCTCTTCTTCAAAAATCTTTATAAAACCAAGGCCTATACGTGTACGTTTAACCTCAGGATCCTGCACACCTGCCAGTTCTCCAAGGAAATAATCCGTGGCATCGATATCGATGACCTTCAACTTGCTCTTTTCTTTAAAAAAGCGGAGAATCGAGCCAGTTTCACCGGTGCGCATCAAGCCATTATTAACATAAATGCAGGTAAGCTGATCGCCCACCGCCTTATGGATGATTGCCGCCACGACAGAGCTGTCAACACCACCGGAAAGTGCGCAGATGACGTTGTCACTGCCAACTTTCTGACGGATAAGCTCCACATTCTGCTCGATGAACGAATGCATGGTCCATTCCGGCCGACAATGACAGATACCAAAGATGAAGTTCCTGAGGATATCGGTGCCAATCAAAGTATGGGCCACTTCAGGGTGAAATTGAACTGCAAAAAATGGTTTTTCCTTATGACGCAGAGCGGCATAGGGTGAATTATCACTTATTGCTGTCGCCTCGAAACCCTCTGGAATGACTTCGACGCGGTCGCCATGGCTCATCCACACCTGATGTCTTACCTCATTTAATTCGAGCCCGGCAAAAAGACCATCGGTAAAATTAAGTGTCAGTTCAGCTTTGCCAAATTCACGTTTTTCAGCCTTTTCCACCCTGCCACCCATCTGCTGGAGCATCAGTTGGGCGCCGTAGCAAATGCCAAGGACAGGAACGTCAAGATCAAAGAGTCCTGCGTCAGAATGAGGTGCATCCGTATCGTAGACGGAACATGGCCCCCCGGACAAAATAATACCGGAAGGCTTCAAGTCTCTCAGTTTTTCGAGAGAGATAGAGAATGGATGAATTTCACTGTAGACCTTCTGTTCTCTGATTCGTCTGGCAATCAGCTGAGTGGTCTGAGACCCGAAATCAAGGATGATTATTTTTTCGCTATGAATATCCATGATATTTACTCGTTGCTCCTCATTATTTTTCGTGTCTGACTTTCTTGAAGTCAGCAATTTTCATGTCGAACAGTGCAGGATAAAATTATGCCGTCCGGTAATTTGGTGCTTCCTTGGTAATTATAACATCATGAACATGAGATTCCCTGAGGCCTGCAGCAGAGATACGGACAAATTTCGCCTTCTGTTGCAAATCAGCAATCGTCGCAGCTCCGACATATCCCATTCCCGACCTTAGCCCACCAATCATCTGATATATTACGGTGGAGAGGGGTCCACGATACGGCACCTTCCCTTCTATCCCCTCAGGAACAAGTTTTGAAGTGGTCGACACTTCCGACTGAAAATACCGGTCGGCGGACCCATCATTCTGACTCATTGCCCCAAGTGATCCCATGCCCCGGTAGCCCTTATACGTTCTGCCCTGATAGAGGAATGTGTCGCCGGGAGTCTCATCGGTTCCGGCAAAAAGGCTGCCGAGCATGACCGTACTCGCCCCCGCCCCTATGGCTTTTGCTAAATCCCCGGAGAACTTGACGCCACCATCAGCAATAATTGGAATATTGTATTTATTGGCCATCTTCACACAATCCCGTATAGCGGTCATCTGGGGCACTCCGACCCCGGCCACGACACGGGTTGTACAGATAGAACCAGGCCCGATACCAACTTTGACACCGTTTGCACCGGCCTTTATCAGATCTTCCACCCCTTCTCCCGTGGCGACATTGCCGGCAATAACCGAAAGATTAGGAAAGGCGGCTTTTACTCTCGCGACAGCGAGAAGTACGCCTTTTGAATGGCCGTGGGCGGAGTCGACCACCACAACATCAACTCCCGCCTTTATAAGCCTTTCCGTCTGGCTCTCAATATTGTCACCTACTCCGAGAGCAGCACCAACCAGAAGACGGCCAAAACTATCTTTGGCGGCCTGGGGATATTTTCTTATTTTTTCCAGATCCTTGATGGTAATTAAGCCCTTCAAGCCACCCTTCTCATCGACCACCAGCAATTTTTCAATCCGGTGTTCATGCAACAATGCCTTTGAATGCACCAGATCAATTCCCACTTGGGCAGTCACCAGATTTTTGGAAGTCATGACATCAGAAACCCGCAAGCCGTCATCGGAGACAAAACGCAGATCACGGTTGGTGACGATCCCCACCAGCTTGCCTTCATGCAGCACCGGTAGACCGGAGATCTTATAGACACTCATAATCTCCTGAACTTCAGCCACCGATTGGTCCTGGGTTACGGTTATTGGGTCAATAATCATCCCTGATTCCGACTTTTTCACCCGTTCGACCTCAATCGCCTGCTGCTCGATGGTCATGTTTTTGTGAATAATGCCGATGCCGCCTTCCCGTGCCATGGCAATGGCCGTCCGGTGCTCGGTAACGGTATCCATGGCCGAGCTGACCAGAGGGATCTTCAGATTAATAGTGTCGGTGAGTCGTGTTTCCAGATTTACCTGGTTAGGAAGAACCTCAGAGGCAGAAGGTACGAGAAGTAAATCATCAAATGTGAGTGCGGTTTCTATCTGATCTGTTAACATGTCCCCTCCTTGTCAGGGAGTGAAGCATAAAAGGTGGTTTTTGAATCCTCTTTGGAAGCAACGCAGGTGGTTCACAGAAAAGGACACCCCAGCCGCCTTTCATAATTCACATTATGTTTTATTTTTTAAAGTATCATAGTAAAGCATCTTTATAAAAAATCTCATTTTTTATAAAGCCTGATCGTATGACACCCATTTTTGATGAACTTTATTGGCAATGGTCCACTTGTTGTGGACAAAGGAAATATCAAACATATGTTGCTTGAAATCAATCCGGTTAACCCTCAACTTCGCTTAATCGAACAGGTTGTTAAGTCACTAAAAAGCGGATCTATCGTATGTTATCCAACCGAAACCGGCTACGGTATGGGCTGCGACTTATTCAACCAGAAAGCTATCAAACAACTCGTTCAATTAAAAAAAAGGCCTGCGCATAAGCCTTTTTCCTTTATGTGCTCCAATCTAACTGATATCAGTCAATACGCTCATGTCTCAAATACTGCCTATCGGCTGCTGAAAAAGAACCTGCCCGGTCCATACACCTTTGTCCTGCCGGGAACAAAACTGGTACCGAAGATCATGGCGACAAAACAAAAGACTGTCGGTATCAGGGTACCGAGTCACCCCATTTGCCAGCTCCTGCTCGAGACCCTTGGTAACCCCATCGTCAACACCAGTGCCCAGTTCGATGAAGATGATGCGAGCCTGACGGAACCATTTGAAATTGAGCTCTACCTTGGAAAAAGAATAGAAATTGTCGTTGATGGGGGGCCAATTTACCCTGACCCCTCTTCCGTTATCGATCTAACAAGCGATTACCCGGAAATTCTCCGGGTCGGCAAAGGCGATGTTAATCCTTTTCGCTGATCAGTGCCTCTTTCAACGATTTACTCATGGTAAAATGGAGCGTCTTCCGATCGGGAATTTCCATAATCTTACCGGTACGAGGGTTCTTGGTTGAGCGGGGTTTTCTCGCTCTCACTGAAAAGCTGCCAAATCCGCGCAACTCAATACGTCTCTCAGCCACCAGAGCTGAGGCCATTGTCTCCAGCATTATATCAACAGCCAGGCTAACATCCTGTTTCTGCATGGAAAGCTCATTACTAACTTTGTCTACTAAATCTTTTTTCAACATACCTAATAACTTATAATCAAGATGTTACCAAGGACGACAACTTAGACGCGTCCCCATATAAATATAAAAAAAGGTTGCCTTGTCGGAGCTCCGGCAAGACAACCTTTTAGCTTCAGTCCAAACGTCTTAATCGGGCAGATTCTTACTCGTTGTCAGAAGAATCGTTGCCTTCAGCAGCGGCTTTCAACAGATCACCAAACGTTGATGGTGCAGTTTCGGCAGCGACCTTTTCTGCTTTCTTGAACTTCTCTACTGCAACTTCCTCGTCATCACCCTCAAGGGTTTTAACAGAAAGACCAATCTTCCGGTCTTTAGCGGAAACGTTGATAACAATCGCCTTCAAAGTATCACCAACCTGATACATACCGACCGGAGTTTTTACTTTGTCTTTGCTGAGTTCAGAGACATGAACCAGGCCTTCAATACCCTCTTCAAGCTTCACGAATACACCAAAATCGGTGACATTGGTGATCTCGCCTTCAACAACAGTACCTGAGGGGTAGTTGTTATAGGCAGCCTGCCATGGATCAGGAACAAGTTGCTTGATTCCCAAAGAGAAGCGCTCATTTTCTTTATCGATTTTCAGGACGACAGCCTGAATGGTCTCACCCTTAGCATACTTCTCGGATGGGTGTTTAATCCGCTCAGTCCAGGAAAGATCAGAAACATGGATCAAACCATCGATACCCTCTTCGATGCCGATGAATACGCCGAAGTCAGTAATATTTTTAATTTTTCCTTCAATAACGGAACCGACAGGATAGTTATCAGTAACCAGATCCCATGGGTTAGGCTGAAGTTGTTTCATACCAAGAGAGATACGCTTGGTCTCTGTCTCAATGTTGAGGACCATGATTTCAACTTCATCACCGACAGAAACCATTTTCGATGGATGTCGGGGTTTCTTCGACCATGTCATTTCGGAGACATGGATCAAGCCTTCAACGCCCTCTTCCAGTTCCACAAAGACACCATAATCAGTAATAGAAACAACCTTGCCTTTCGTGGTCTCGTTCACCGGATACCGTTCAGTGACGGTGGCCCATGGATCATCACGAAGTTGTTTCACACCAAGAGACACGCGGTCATGATCCCTGTCGTATTTGAGGACTTTAACCTCGAGCTCTTCGCCAACTTTATAAAGTTTGGCCGGGTGGGATACGCGTCCCCAGGAAAGATCAGTGATATGACAGAGTCCGTCCATACCGCCCATATCAATAAAGAGGCCGTAGTCGGTAATATTGGTAATAGCACCTTTAATGATCTGACCTTCTTCCAACTTGGAACGCATTTCTTCACGAAGTGTGTTGCGTTCTTCTTCAAGAATAGCCCGCCGAGAAATGACAACGTTGTTTCTCTTCTTATTGAATTTCAGAATCTTGAATTCCATCGTTTCGCCGATCAGGGCATCAAGATCTTTAACGGGACGAAGATCAATCTGAGAATATGGCAGGAATGCAGGAACGCCGATATCAACAGACATGCCGCCTTTGACACGGCTTTCGATTTTACCGGAAATTGTTTCGTCAGCTTCTTGTATTTCTGCGATTTTTTCCCATACCTTTATCGCAATAGCCTTCTCTCTAGACAGGAGGAGTCCACCCTCTTCCTTGCGGCGCTCTACGAACACCTCAAATACATCACCAATTTTGATTTCCTCACCATCTTCCAGGCGGAATTCCGATTTGGCAATATAACTTTCCGCTTTATCACCGACATCGACAAGGAGGTAATCGTCAACAGTGCCGATAATGGTGCCCATGGCAACATCTCCGACTGCGACTACCTTGTTGTTTTCTTCCATTTCGAAGAGTTCTGCAAAACTCATCTCTTCACTGCTGTCCTGGGTTGATTGATTAAGTTGTTCTGTCATGGATTTTACTCTTCCTGTAGACCAGAGGCCAAATGGTAAAGGTTAATTTTACTCCTGCACGAAATTGGTGCTGAGGTAAAAAGAAAATAAGGCCACTCCCAGAAAAGGAGTAACCTTCATATACATGAACCTCACTTTATAGCAATATTTCAACGAAAGGACAACAACTTCTTGCAGAAATCTCTATTTTTTTTGTACCTCTTTTTTTTCGCCCCCCGCCCTTTTCCGATCGTACTTCCTATTTTGGGGCTTTCGCCTGCCCTTTGGCCGGGGCTGAACACCGTCGTGTTCGATCTTCTTATCCTGGCCTTTAGGGGGCGGCGTCAGCAATGACTCTTCCGGCAAGACACAATCCAGCTTCCTGCCAATAAATTCTTCAATTGCCGGCAGATAAAAGGATCCTTCCTCACAGGCAAAGCTTACGGCTTTGCCATTTGCACCAGCCCTTCCCGTTCGACCAATACGATGGACATAATCTTCAGCCTCATAAGGCAAGGTATAGTTGACAACAAAGGTGATTCCATCAATATGAATGCCACGGCCGGCGACATCGGTTGCCACGAGGACCTTGACCTTGCCGGACCTGAAGTTTTCTAAGCGTGTCATCCGTTTATTCTGATCCACATCCCCGGACAGCAGGACGCAATCTATATTGTTACGCTGCAGACGGTTCGATAATCGTTTTGTTTCATTTTTCATATTGGCAAAAACGATGATTCGATCATCGGGATTTTGCTGAATCAAATTATAAAGGACGGCATATTTTTCTTCGGCGGTAACCAGATAAACAAACTGCTCCACCGTCTCGACAGCCACCTGCTCAGGTTCGGCCTCGACCACTTTCGGCTGGACACTCCACTGAGAGGCAAGGCGGCGAACATCTTCAGAAACCGTCGCAGAAAAAAGCATGGTCTGCCGATCATTTTTGGCAGGCAGGCGGCCAATGATTCTCCTAACGTCTGGGATAAATCCCATATCGAGCATTCGATCCGCCTCATCCAAGACCAGAATCCGGCAGCTGCTTAAATCGACGACTTTTTTATTCATAAAATCGATGAGACGACCAGGGGTTGCGACCAATAAATCGCACTGTTTATTCTGCAGATATTCCATCTGCTTCTGATAATCCACACCGCCATAAACCGCCCGAACCGAAAGGTTGCAGTATTTGGCAAAGGCAACCCCTTCTTTTGCTATCTGATTTGCCAGCTCACGGGTGGGTGCCAGGACCAGAGCGCGGACATTGCCTTTGCCGGATTTTTTTTCAGCCAAAAGTCTGGAAAGAATGGCGATCAAAAAGACGGCTGTTTTTCCAGTACCGGTATTGGCCTTGCCCACAAGATCTTTCCCGATCAAGACATTTTCCAGAGCCTTTTCCTGAATGGGGGTGCAGTATTGAAATTTTTGATCGGCAATGGCCCGCATCACTTTCAACGGTATGGCATAATCGTGAAAACGACTTTTGCCTTCCACCGGAGTGACCGGAAAATCCTCCAGTCCCCAGGCAGGTCTCCCTTTTGGTTTTTCCGGGGCGCGATACTTTCCAGTCTTCGGAGCTGATATAGAATTTGGCTGAGCGGAGGTTTCTTTCGCCGTTACTTCAACCTTTTTTTCATCAGCATCCTCTTTAACAAAAGCGGTGACGTCTACAGCCTCAACAGCGGATCGGCCCAACAACTTACCATATCGGTATCTGCCAGCCTGGGCTATTCTCCTGATTCTTTTTCCTACGGAAAGGATGATTTTCTTCATTATTGACTCAATAAATAACCTAAAAGTGGCTCCGGCGCCTTTGGTTAAAAGACACCGGACCTGTCCTGATCTTACAGACGGACATGATACCATGCTGTAACGGGTGACATGGAATAATAGACATGATGCGGCTACCGCAACAAACAAATAGACATTCTCGGATAGACTCCCGAAGTAAAAAAAAGCGGGAATCACGTTCGGACGGAAATGTGCACAACTCAATGCAACTTCATTTACTCTATTTTCCGACGACCTGCAACTCCTCCATAAGCGGACCAAACAATGTTTCGAATTCAGGAATAGCCTTTTTCAGCACAGTTCCGATGAAAGGAAGTTCCGTGTCATTGATAACAAGATTGGCCGAATTAGCCAATGCCTGAAGATCGTAAAGGGTTTTAAATTCTTCGCCTATCAAGACATAGAAGATATAACGGCGGCGAGACATATTCATTTCCCGCATGAACTGGTGAAATTTTCCGGATTCGATCCCGCCTGGCTCAAAACTACTATGCAGGAAAACTGCCGCATAATTAACAAAGCGCATCTTTTCGATGGCCTCTTCCGGGGTCGGTGCCTGATCGACTTGATAGCCAGAGTCTATGGCAGCTTGCACCACCAGCTCAAGGCTCTGGGTTGACGGCATGAGCACCAGCGCTTCAGGTATTCCTTCAATGACTTCCTGCTCATCAAAAGAGCCATATCGTAACCATTCAGTACTGGGCGGCTCCGGCGGCTTAACTTTTGGCAGCGATTTACTTTCACCTGCCCCAGTACGGCCAGAATTGCCACCAGGACTTGCGGGTTTTATATTGCTTTCATCCAAGCCAAAAGGAACTGCGCAATGGACGCATTTGACTTTTATCTTCCGGCCGGGTGCAAGTTGTCGAACGCTTTCACGGATTTTTTCGCTCAGCTTCAGTTGTTTCTCACAATTCGGACAATTTACTATCATAGTTTCCTCATAACCTTAGGCCCGGAAAACGGGAGGTGAATTTCTTTGACAATAATCATCTACCATAGAATCCGTAACCCTCTTCTTTTTCTTCTTCCATGGCCAAATCTGTCAGGCTGGTTGTTGCCTCACCCCGCTCAGCCTTGATACGATCAAGCCCGCGGTTGAGTTCAGCCCGGTGTGAACAGTATGTTATGGCACTTTTTTCAGTTATAAGGCCATGACTGTAAAGCTCAAGAATATGCTGATCAAAGGTTCGCATATCGAGGGTTGCACCTTCGCTGATAATGCTATAGAAGGTTTTATCCTCAGTCTCTCCATTCAAAATGAGATCTTTCACCCGTAAACTGGTCCGCAGGATTTCCATGGCAGCCACCCGACCACCACCAACCCGCGGCAACAAGCGCTGACTGACAATCCAGCGAATAGTATCGACAAGTCGGTTACGGATCTGCGGTTGCTCATCCTGCTCAAACATGCCAAGAATACGGTTTATAGTCTGTCCGGCATCAATGGTATGGAGGGTCGAAAGCACAAGATGGCCTGTTTCTGCGGCGGTCAGGCCAATTTCCAGGGTCTCACGGTCACGCATTTCACCCACCAGAATAACTTTAGGTGCCTGACGAAGCGCGGCGCGCATCCCCGTGGCAAAGCTACTAAAATCGTTGCCCAGTTCACGCTGATTAAAGGTTGCCTTTCGTTGCTCATGGACATATTCAATGGGATCTTCCAGGGTCACCACATGCACCGATCGTTCATGATTAATCCTATTTAGTAGAGCAGCAAGCGATGTGGTCTTACCTGTGCCGGTGGCTCCGGTAAAGAGGATAAGTCCGTTAAGGTCAGATGCCATCTTGCCAAACGACTCGGGAAACTGCATGCTTTCTATGGAGGGAACCTCGGTTTCAAGTTTTCTGAGCACGGTGGTAAAATAACCCTTCTGGGTGAAAACATTGACCCTGAACCTGGCCTTATCGGAAATGGAATAAGACAGGTCACAGGAGCCGTTCTCGACCAGATCCCGCAGCAGCCTGCGGTTATTACCGATAAGATTGAGAGCAAAAGCCTCGGTCTGAAAAGGTGTGAGTTCTGTTACCGGGGGAACAACATCAACTGGCACAAGCACACCGGCAGACTCAACCTGCAATGATTTCCCAACTGTAATATTGAGATCGGAAACATTGCTCTGTGACTCCAACATTGCCGTTATCCAGTAGTCGATTTCTGTCTTTTTCATTTTATTCCCCTGAAAAATTGTGCAATACCACCTGTTTTCATAGTATATTGTCTCTAATCTAACAGCGGTTGCAAGTTTTTTTTTCAATTTCCGTACATATTTCCTATCCGTTGTGCATTCAATATAAATACCCTGGAGTACTACCATGGCAATTCCATTACGCAGCGCGACAACCACCGAAGGACGAAGAATGGCAGGGGCCAGAAGCCTCTGGCGAGCCAACGGCGTTAAAGAAGAACAGTTCGGCAAACCCATCATCGGCATCGTCAATTCCTTCACCCAGTTTGTCCCCGGCCACGTCCATCTTCACGAGATTGGTCAGCATCTCAAAAAGATAATCGACAAAGCCGGTTGCTTTGCCGCCGAGTTCAACACCATCGCCATTGATGACGGTATCGCCATGGGCCATTCCGGAATGCTCTACTCCCTGCCCTCCCGAGACCTGATCGCCGACAGCGTCGAATATATGTGCAACGCCCATACCGTCGATGCCATGATCTGCATCAGCAATTGTGACAAAATCACCCCCGGCATGTTGATGGCCGCCATGCGTCTGAATATCCCCACCATCTTCGTCTCGGGCGGCCCCATGGAGGCCGGTGTCGACGGGGACAAACGATACGACCTGGTGGACGCAATGGTGCTCGCCGCCGACTCCGAGGTCAGTGATAATGATATAGCCAGAGTCGAGCATTGCGCCTGCCCGACCTGCGGCTCGTGTTCAGGAATGTTCACCGCCAATTCCATGAATTGCCTGAACGAGGCCCTTGGCCTTGCCCTCCCCGGCAACGGAACGGTGGTTGCCACCCATGCCAATCGTAAACTGCTTTTTGAACGGGCGGCCGAACGGATCGTTGAGATAGCCTTTGCCTGGTATGACAAGGAAGACAGCTCTGTTCTGCCCCGGTCCATCGCCACCAAGAATGCCTTCATGAACTCCATGACCCTCGACATCGCCATGGGTGGTTCGACCAACACGGTGCTCCATCTACTGGCTATTGCCCATGAAGCTGAAGTCAATTTTACCATGGACGATATCGACAGTCTCTCCCGCAAAGTGCCCAACCTGTGCAAGGTTTCGCCGTCTTCCCGTTACCACATGGAAGATGTCAACCGGGCCGGGGGCATAATGGCAATTCTCGGCGAATTAAACAGAGCGGGTCTGATCGACTCTACCGTTCATCGGGTAGACAGCCCGAGCCTGCAGGAAACCCTTAATAAATGGGACGTCTCCCAGCCGGGCCACAGCAAGGAAGCGGAAATGCTCTACCTCAGCGCCCCGGCTCAAACCGGACTCAATCTGGTAATGGGCTCCCAGGATACCATGTACAAAGAAGCCGATCTGAACCGCGAGACAGGATGTATCAGAGATTTGGAGCATTGCTATAGTAAGGATGGGGGACTTGCCGTTCTTTTTGGCAATATTGCCGAGGATGGCTGTATCGTTAAAACTGCCGGCGTCGATCCATCTATTTTTAAATTTTCCGGGACCGCCCTGGTGTTCTCCTCTCAGGAAACCGCCTGTGACGCTATTTTAGGCGGCAAGATCAAGGCCGGTGATGTGATTGTTATTCGTTACGAAGGCCCCAAAGGCGGACCAGGGATGCAGGAAATGCTCTACCCCACCTCCTACCTGAAATCTATCCATCTCGGGGCGGAATGCGCCCTGATCACCGACGGACGATTCTCGGGCGGCACCTCAGGCCTTTCCATTGGTCATGTCTCTCCGGAAGCGGCCTCGGGTGGCGCTATTGGCCTTATTGAAGATGGCGATACCATCGAAATTGACATCCCGGCCAGAAAAATTAATCTGGCCATTAGTGATGACGAGCTCGCCCTCCGACGAAAAAAAGAAGAGGCCAAAGGCAATCAAGCCTTCACCCCAACCGACAGAGACCGGAAGATCAGTAAGGCGCTGAAGGCATACGCTCTTTTTGCCGCTTCTGCCGACAAAGGAGCCGTTCGAATCCTTCCCTGATATTGGCATCCTGCAGACTGCCTTCTTGTTTTTCCTGCAAGAAGGCAGTCTCAGTTGACAACCAGTGTTTTTTTCTGGGAACAGATGTCCCCGAACTTCATATTCATATTTTAGTAATTAATATTACTTTCTATTATGCTATTAAGTTAATATATTTTCAAAGAGTAAGCAGATCATGCGAAATGAAATCTGCTTTAAACGCAACATCTATCAGAATCGGTATTCTGACATCATACTACGGCTTTTCACTGCATCCCTTAACCACTGAAACAGAGGAGTGATTCTTGAAACCGACAAACATTGAAGACCCTGAATATTTCCACAAAGTCATCGATTGCCAATACGCCTGTCCATCACACACCCCAGTACCGGAATATATCCGCCTGATCAGCCAGGGCAAATACGACGAGGCTTTCAAAATTAACTGGATTTCCAATGTCTTTCCCGGCATCCTTGGCCGTGTTTGTGATCGCCCCTGCGAGCCTGCCTGCCGGAGAACCCGAGTCGAGGAGACTCCGGTTGCCATCTGTAGATTAAAAAGGGTCACCTCCGACTATAAAAGTAAAAGCACGGATTTCATGCCGGACGTTCCAAAAGAAAAAAACGGCAAAAAAATTGCTCTCATTGGTGGCGGTCCTGCCTCACTCACCGTTGCCCGGGATTTGCTGCCCCTTGGCTACGAGGTAGATCTCTATGATGACCAGCCGAAGGCCGGTGGTTTTGTCCGCACCCAGGTGCCTTCCTTTCGTTTGCCCGAAAAAGTACTCAACGAAGAGGTTGACCGGATTCTCAACATGGGTGTCACGACCCATTTCAATCACTACGTGGACAACCTCAAAACCATTGCCGACAAGGGCTATGACGCCATTTTCGTTGGCACAGGTGCTCCCCGGGGCCGCGATCTGCCGAACCTTCCCGGCAGGCAGGAAGGAGATGCCTCAATATTTATCGGCATCGAATGGCTGGCCGGGGTACTTTACCGTCATATCAAATCAGCCCCCGAAAAAGTATTGGTCCTCGGTGGCGGCAACACTGCCATGGACTGCTGCCGGATGGCCAGAAGACTTGGCGGAGAAGACGTCCAGGTCATCGTCCGCAGCCCCCGTGCCGACATGAAGGCTTCGCCCTGGGAGATTGAAGATGCCGAGGATGAAGGAATCCCCATTATCGACAACCACTCGCCTGTGGATTTTGTTGTTAAAGACGGGCAACTCGTCGGCATGCACTTTCAAAAGATGGCAGCCAACTATGATGACGACGGCAAACGCACCCTATCACCCACCGACGAAGCCCCGGTTTTTATTCCCTGCGACCAGGTACTGCTGGCCGTCGGCCAACAAAATGCCTTTCCTTTTATTAAGGGGGATATCGGCATCAAGATGAACAAATGGGGCTTACCGGAGCTGGACGAAACAACGTTTCAGTCATCCGTGCCGAATATCTTCTTTGGCGGCGACGCTGCCTTTGGCCCGAAAAATATCATCACTGCAGTGGCTCACGGCCATCAGGTGGCAATCTCCATCGATCTTTTCTGCCAGGGCAAAGATCTCCACGACCGGCCCGCCCCTTACACCAACCTGGTCAGCCAGAAAATGGGTATGCAGGAGTGGATTTACGACAGCCATGTCTCCGACGACCAACGCTACGCGGTACCCACGGTGGACAAGGTTAAATCACTCAAGAACCGATTAGTCGAAGTTGAACTGGGTTTTAGCAAAAAAACCGGTCATCAGGAAGCCCAACGCTGCCTGAACTGTGATGTTCAGACGGTTTTTGACTATTCCACCTGTATCGAATGCGATGCCTGTGTCGATATCTGTCCTGAGTCCTGCATCAACTTCACAGAGAATGGCGACGAAGATGATCTTCGGGCAAGACTTCTAGCACCGGCCGACAATCGCGACCAGGCCCTCTACGTTTCTCCGCCTCTCCCCACCGGCAGGGTTATGGTCAAAGACGAAAATGTCTGCCTGCACTGTGGGCTCTGCGCCGAACGCTGCCCGACTTCGTCCTGGGAAATGATCCAATACACCTATAATTCTGCACTGGCAGGTCAAAAATGAACAAGATAGAGAGTGTCAACGACTTCGTTATCCGCTTTGCCAACGTCAATGGCTCCGGCTCAGCCAGTGCCAACAACCTCTTTGCCAAAGCGGTCTTCCGGCTGGGGGTGCCCGTCAGCCCGAAAAATATCTTCCCCTCAAACATCCAGGGTTTGCCCACCTGGTATGAGGTACGGGTCAATGAATATGGTTTTCTCGGTAGACGGGGCGGCCTTGATATGGTTGTCGCCGTCAACGGTCAAACCCTCTTAAAGGATTACCAGGAGGTCTTGCCCGGCGGATATTTTTTATACGATTCAACTAAAGAATTGTCGAAAGAATTTGACCGGGATGACATTACGCTCATAGGCATCCCGCTCACTCGCCTGTGCAATGATGCCTTCCAAAACCCAAAGCTTAGACAGCTATTAAAAAATATCATCTACGTAGGTTCCCTTTCCTTTCTCCTCGATATGGATTTTTCTGTTCTTACTGAATCCATCGAAAGACAGTTCAAGAAAAAGCCCAAGCTGGCGGAACCAAATATCAAGGCTCTTGAGATCGGCTACCAATACGCCAAAGAACATCATCAGGGTGCCTGCAAATTGTCGGTGCGAAAAATTGATAAACTAAAAGATGAAATCCTCATGGACGGCAATTCTGCCTTTGGGCTTGGTGCCGTCTATGCCGGAGCAACCGTTACCGGCTGGTACCCGATCACCCCTTCGACCTCAGTTATCGAAGCTTTTACCCGGTACTCCAACATGTTCAGGACGGAAGAAGACACAGGGAGGCATAAAGTAGCCATTATTCAAGCCGAAGATGAGCTGGCGGCTATAGGCATCGTCATCGGTGCCTGCTGGAATGGCGCCCGCGCCTTTACCGCTACCTCCGGTCCCGGGATTTCACTGATGAGCGAGTTTCTTGGTCTGGCTTATTTTGCCGAAATTCCAGCGGTACTGGTCAATGTCCAGAGAACTGGTCCAAGTACCGGAATGCCCACCAGAACTCAACAGGCCGACCTGCTTTCCTGCGCCTATGCTTCCCACGGCGACACCAAAAACGTCCTGATCTTCCCCTGTGATCCGAAAGAATGTTTTGAATTGGGGGCCGATTCCTTCGATCTCGCCGAACGACTACAGACGCCGGTGATTATCATGTCTGACCTTGACCTGGGCATGAACGATCATGTCAGTGCTCCTCTGCACTGGGACGACAACCGAAAATACGACCGTGGCAAGGTGCTGAGTGCCGAAGAGCTGGATAATCTCAAAGAGAAATGGGGACGCTATCTCGATGTGGACGGAGACGGTATCTGTTACCGGACCCTCCCTGGGACGCACCCCACCAAAGGGGCCTTTGTGACCCGGGGCACCTCCCATAACGAATATGCTGCATACACTGAGTATAGCCCGATATACCGGGCGGGAATGGAACGTCTCCTGGTCAAATGGGAGACCGCGCGCAGCCTGGTACCGGCCCCACACATAAAAATCAGAGATACTGATTGTGGAATCGGCATCGTCTTTTTTGGAACAACCACCCACGCGGCCTATGAGGCCATGAGCCGTCTTGCCAAGCGTGGAATAAAAATCAACAGCATGCGTATACGTTCCTTTCCATTTCAGGACGAGGTGATCACCTTTATCAACGATCACAAGACAATTTTTGTAATTGAACAGAACCGCGATGCCCAGCTCCGCACCATGTTGATGACTGAATGCTCAATTTCGCCAAACAAACTACAATCTATACTGTATTACGAAGGTTTACCCATCACCGCAGATTTCATCACCAACAATATCCTGGCAGGTGTTGAAAGTCAGTCCCAGGCCAGTCCCCAGAATGACAAGGGAGGAAAAGCATGAGCTTTGATCGACCAAATTTTCGCCATCCCAAACTTGCTAAAAATTCGGCAGGATATTCCCGCAAGGATTATGAAGGCGTCATATCCACGCTCTGTGCCGGCTGTGGTCATGACTCAACCACCACCGCCATAATGCAGGCCTGTTTCGAACTGTCGGTTGAACCACACCGGGTGGCAAAATTATCCGGCATCGGCTGCTCGTCCAAAACACCCGCCTATTTCCTCAGCAAATCCCACGGCTTCAATGCCGTGCATGGTCGCATGCCGTCTGTTGCCACCGGCGCCAATATGGCCAATCGGGATCTTTTGTATATTGGTATCTCGGGTGACGGCGACACTGCTTCCATCGGCATGGGCCAATTTGCCCACGCCCTGCGCCGCAACCTGAATCTCAATTATATCTGCATGAACAACGGCTGCTACGGCCTGACCAAGGGACAGGACTCGGCAACAGCTGACAAAGGGTCTGCGGGCAAGAAAGGTGTACCCAACCCCTACAACTCCATTGATCTCTGTGAGCTGGCTATCGAACTTGGCGCCAGCTATGTAGCCAGGGGCTTTTCAGGTGACAAGCAACAACTTATACCACTCATTAAAGGGGCTATTGCCCATAACGGCCTGGCCTTTATCGATGTGATCTCGCCCTGTGTCACCTTTAATAACACCTCCACCTCAACCAAGAGTTACGAATATGTTCGGGACCATATTGAAGCGACAAACACCTTCGACTTTGTCCCTCTCCAACAGGAAATTCTTGCTCATTATCCAGAGGGAACCAGCCAGGAAGTAGTAATGCACGACGGCAGTATCATCCATCTCCATAAGGCAGATTCAACTAAAAAGGTTACCGACAGACTTACCGCGGTGAATAATCTCGAGGTGGAAAAAGCCAAAGGCCGACTGCTCACCGGCCTCTTGTATGTCAATCAGGAGATTACTGACACCCATGATATCATCAACTCGACCCTCAGGCCCCTCAACAGCCTGACCGAAGCAGATCTCTGCCCCGGCAACGATGCGCTGCAAAAGATTAATGAAAGCCTGAGGTAGTAACCGCCTTTTGAGTCGGATCTTTTTCTTAAAAAAAATCCGACTCAGCAATACTTCCTGCCATCTTTATCGAAACATTTTTCCACACCCTTGGAGTTATCCGTGCATCAAATATTCAAACAGATACTTACCTCCCGTGTCTATGAAGCCGCTATCGAGACATCGCTCGACGAGGCATCGGTTCTGTCGAAACGGTTACAAAACCGGATTCTTTTGAAACGTGAAGATCAGCAACCAATTTTTTCTTTCAAACTACGCGGCGCCTATAATAAAATTGCCCACCTGACACCTCTTCAGCGGCAGCAGGGCGTAATTACCGCCTCTGCCGGCAACCATGCTCAGGGAGTGGCCTTTGCTGGCGCCAAACTTGGCATACGGGCCCTGATCGTAATGCCGAAGACAACCCCAAAAATTAAAATTGAGGCGGTTCAGGGGTTTGGCGGCGAAGTCGTCCTCTTTGGTAATAACTACTCAGAAGCTGCCAGCCACGCAGAAAAACTTGCAACAGAGACCAAGATGGTCCCCATCCATCCCTTTGATGACGAGCTCGTCATTGCCGGCCAGGGAACCATTGCCGACGAACTGCTGCGACAAAATCCCGGTCAGCTGGATGCGATCTTTGTTCCGGTGGGCGGTGGTGGGCTCATTGCCGGCATGGCTCTGTATATCAAAATGCTCCGGCCGGAGATTCAGGTTATTGGCGTGGAACCGGTAGACAGTGACGCCATGCACCAATCTCTTGCGGCGGGAGAGCGCCTCTCCCTGTCATCGGTGGGTATTTTCGCCGATGGGGTTGCCGTCCGCCAGGTGGGTGCATTGACATTTGAGCTCTGCCAAAAATATGTCGATAGAATAATCAGGGTAACCACCGATGAATTGTGCGGCGGCATCAAAGCCATCTACCAGTCCACCCGTTCCATTGTTGAGCCGGCGGGCGGCCTTGGTATGGCCGGGCTACTTAAATATATCCATGACACCGGTTGCACAGGGCAGACTCTTGTCGCGGTCAATTCCGGGGCAAATATGAATTTTGAACGTCTCAGATATGTGGCGGAAAGGACCAAGGTCGGCGAAAAGCAAGAAGCCCTTTTTGCCGTTAATATTCCTGAAAAACCAGGAAGCCTTAAATATTTCTGCCGGGATATCGTTGGCGAGCATGATATTACAGAATTCAACTACCGCCTTTCAAGTCGAAAACAGGCCCACATCTTTGTCGGCATCTCTACCCGTAACGAAAAGGAACGCTTCAGTTTTGCCAAACAGCTGAGTGATGCGGGATATGACAATATCGACATTACGGACAACGATTTAGCCAAGACCCATATCCGATATATGGTCGGCGGTAAATCGGAAGAAGTACAGCAGGAACGACTATTCCGCTTCTGGTTTCCGGAAACCCCCGGGGCCCTTACCCGGTTTCTCGATGCCACCAGGGGAAAACATAACATTTCCCTTTTTCATTACCGGGCTCAGGGCGGCGATTTCGGCCGGGTATTGATTGGCTTGGAGTGTCCTGAGGGACAAGATGGGGAGTTGGAAAAACGGCTTGACGCCCTTGGATATCGCTACAAGGAAGAAACCGACAATCCGGCGTATAGCCTCTTTCTATAAGCTGCCCTTCATCTTGGGCGAAGATATAGCCGAGGGCAATTAGAGAAGAAAACGAAAAGTTTTTGCGACACAACCGGGGTTAGATTGCATCAGAATCAATTTCCCCGGTACGAATGCGCATTACCTGTTCAAGATCAAAGACAAAAATCTTGCCATCGCCAATCTGACCGGTATGTGCTGCTGTTTTTATCGCCTCAATGACCTCGCCCAACCGGTCATCGGCCACAGCAGTCTCCAACTTTAATTTAGGCATAAAGTCGACCACATACTCTGCACCTCGATAAATCTCGGTATGGCCTTTCTGACGCCCAAAGCCTTTGACTTCAGTCACAGTAAGACCAGTGACACCAATAGCTGTGAGAGCCTCGCGGACTTCGATCAGCTTGAAAGGTTTAATGATTGCGGTTACAAATTTCATTCTCTGTTCCTCCTACCAGACAGCCTGGACGAACAACAACACGCTGTCATAAAGATAAATCTGCATATTGGTCTGCCGCTCATTAACTCAAACGACCTCAACGGGTTCGGGATTTTTTGGGCAAAGGTTTCCCTATCATTTCAATAGCAAAAGAAGTGCCACTGCAAATTCATTTCCATTTAATGCATTAAATTAAGATCCTTACAAACCAAGGCTGGACGAAACACTACCAAAACAGGGTAAACGAATTACTCATTTTTGTAATTTTCCAGTTATTATATTACGTTTTAGTAGATCTGTTTGGTGGGTGAAAAAGTCTCTCATTCGAGACAACTAAGTAAAAAACTTCAGATGCGAGGCGTAATGATAGAAAAATCACAACAACGAAGCAGGTGAAGAATTTTTACGATGCTATCCTAATTGGCTTCCTTATCTTTCTTCTCCGCCTTCTTCTTTTTCCGAAGGGAAATATTGTCGATGGAGATCTCGAGGTTATCCAAAATAATACCAGTATATTTCCTAATGTTATTCGTGATATAAGATCTCATTTCGTGTAAATCACCGGTCAGTGTTGCCCCGTAAGGGACATCGATATAAAGATCTATACCGTACCCCGACCTGCCGGTCCTGACCTTAATCTTTTTGACGATGACATCACTGTTATATTCATCGATGCAGTGGAGAATCATCTGGGTCAGGGCAGCTTCGGAGATGGTAACAGTTCCGGGAATCTCGTAATCATGGTAACTGGGTTGAACAATCGATTTCTCAAAGAATTTGGACCGCTTCACACCGTTGTCATCCCTGTTGCCTTTGAAAAATATTCGAATTGAATCCGACAGGATCTGGGCATAATCCCTTTTAATTTCTATGGTAGGAACGGGGATAACGTGTTTACCCTCTTCAAATCGTGACTTGATCGCAGCCTCAATGTCTTTCTGGCTGGCAATATCTTCTATCTTTATCACTTCATATATAGGCGGTAAATCGAGAGCTTTAGCCAATCTTTTCACCATCTTCTCTGATGTACCGATAAGAAGTATCTTTTTTATCTTATTCTTCTGAATAGCCTGTATTACTTCCTGTCGATGCTCGTCTTCTGTAAAAAGGGCTGTTTTTATCGCACTGATATAATTCTTTTCCTGTTTGGCCGATTTGCCGGCAAGAATAGTTGCATCGTGAATCAGCAAACCGTCGTCGATAATGTACGGAACCCCAATCTTTTCCGCCAAAAGTCTGGCACGAAAACTTTTCCCTGTACCACTTTTCCCAATCAGAGCGTAGACATACATGCCCTGCAAGCGTCCTTTGACCCTATGAAGGAATTGATAGATTTCTTTGCCGGTGAGATAGATCCACTGATTATCTTTAGTCGTTTTTTCAGGTGACGCAGTCATGGGCATAATCCTGGGGGCCAAATTTATTATAAATTGTAAAATTCCACAGAAGGTCTCTGCTCAATTCATATTGAAATCATTAGTCCGCTCCACTGCCACAACACAACAGGATGAAGGCAACCACAATATTTTTTCGTCAACAGCTGTTTAACGGGGTTAGAATAACGATCATATCGTGTACCTCACTATAAGGTTTGCCGCTGTTTCAATATGATGGCCTGGGCAAAACATGACATGCCCAACAGAAGTCCATTACTACAATAAATACATACCATAAAACTCGGCCAAGTGCACCCGTTCAACCTCAACAATGCATGAATCAAATCTCGTAATCGATCATTCTTCGGTCGCAGGTTCGTGGCCTGACAATTTTACCCACTGCCACATGGGCAGGATGCCCCTGATAGGCCGACAAAGCCTCCCGGGATTCAAATTCAGTATAGAGGATTATATCACCTGCGGACTCCTTGCCGCTAAAATCTAATCCCAGCTCGAGGTGAAGAAGTCCGGGGATTTTACCCCGAAGATCTTCCAATGCGGTTTTTATGGCCATCGCATCTGGATTTTTTACTAATGGCCTTGTTTTGTTCAACAGTTTCCAGCAGACAATATGCTTAATCATTTTCTTGTTCGACCTTCTTGGAATATTGAGATAATGGTAATGCTTATAAGAGAAAAGCTGCCACAGGCGGCTCTCACTGTTTCATAAACCAGGGTTCCCGTCCGCCGGTGAGGATTTCCACACCATCGGCCGTGACCAGAAGAGTATGTTCAAATTGGGCGCTTCTTGCCAGATCACAGGTAACCGCCGTCCATTTATCCGGCCAGATGACGCATGCAGCACGCCCGGCATTGATCATCGGTTCGATGGTAAAGGTCATTCCCTCTTCTATAAGAGTTGAATTATTCGGCTCATAAAAATGCGCCACATAAGGGGACATATGAAACGACTCACCTATTCCATGACCGGTAAATTCACGAACGACGCTGAAACCATTCTGCCTGGCATGGCTTTCGACAACCTGACCTATGGCATTGAAATGCACGCCGGGCCGCACGACATCAATGGCCTTTATCAGACACTCCCAGGTAACCCGGACAAGTTTTTTGGCATCTTCGTCCACCTCCCCGACAAAAACAGTTTCGGAGCAGTCGCCATGCATACCAAAGGCATAAACAGTCACATCGCAATTGATGATATCGCCGTCAACCAAGGCCCTGTCGTCGGGAATACCGTGAACCACCACTTCGTTGATCGAGGTGCAAATCGACTTAGGGAAGCCCATATAATTTAAAGGGCTTGGATATGCATCAAGTTCGACGGTTCGGTTATGGGCAATCCGGTCCAGCTCATCGGTGGTAATTCCCGGTCGCACATGAGCGAGCACGGTATCCAGAACCTCACGGGCTATCTTACCCGCCTTGCGCATCCGTTCAATCTGCTCGTCGGTTACCTTTTTACAGGAAGACCTGTCAGAGGCAGGGGCGCCGGTCGCCGCATATTCGGGTCGGCCAATATGATCCGGAACAGAGTTCATTGGACTTACCCTGCCGGCCAAGACGGTGGGCTTTCTAACCAAGTTTTTGACATGGCCGGGAGGAGCAGTTTTTCCGAGCTCATCTGATTGCAGATGGCACTTTTTATATTTCTTTCCGCTGGCGCACCAGCAGGGATCATTTCTTTTTGGCAACTTCATGGAATTCTCCTTTTATTCCCGCAAGACTCGATGTAGCCTTTTCATTATCCGGTCTGTTTTACAATTGAAAACTTGGAAATCCAAGGGAAAACAACTATTCTGTAAATATTAGAACCTTACATAATCAACGAGATGACAAGACAGAGCTGCACAGGACAAATTTATGGTACAGATTAAACGATCAGAGTTGCTCACGAGCCTTCAAGCGAACTCCTTTTCTTTTAAGAATCAGGTCTTCCTCTTTTTCGGTGAGCGATTTCTCTGCAAGCAGGCCGCTGACACGCTCCAGGATAAACTTCTTCAGCAGCAACCGGGGGCAGTACACACCATTGACGGCGACGTGGAGGATGCCGGCCAGACCCTGGCCCGGCTGATGAGCTTCAGCCTGCTACCGGGTCGGCAGATCTACCGAGTCTCGAACAGCCGGATATTTCACAGTAAAACCGTCGTTTCAGAAATTTGGACCAAGGCCGCCCAGTCCTTCCAGGCTGGTCGCCCCGATCCTGCTCTGCGGTATCTGCAGGCCATGGTGCAGGCGGTTGAGCTAAAAACCGACGGCCCCACCCCACTCTCAGAAATCCCTCCGGCGGAATGGAAGAAAATCTTTACTTTTGACAAACCCGAAGAAAGCCTTGCCTGGGCAGATGACCTTCTCAGCCAGTTACAGGAGATGAGCAAAGTCAATACAGCCAACCTTGTCGACCGGTACATCGAAGCCCTCGACAAGGGACTGCCCGGCGGCAACATTCTTCTTTTGACCGCAGAAACAGTGGATAAACGCCAGCGATTATTCACCTATATCAAGAAAAAAGGCACCATTGTTGACTGTTCTGTCGCCACTGGTGCAAACGCTGCCGCCCAAACGGAACAAAAGTCGGTTCTCCAGGAGATGATGCAAAAGACACTGGCAGAATTCGGCAAGAAAATAGACCCAAGAGCGGTGGATTTATTTTTCGAGCGCGTTGGCTTTCACCCAGTGGCCGTTGTCACCGAAACAGAAAAGCTGGCACACTTCATTGGTGACCGACCGATGATCACCATCAATGATCTGGAGACCATGGTCGCTCGCACCCGGGAAGACGCCCTGTATGAACTGACTGACGCCTTCAGCAAAAGACAGGCGGCCAAGACCCTCGGCATCCTGGCTCGCCTTTTGGAACAGGGCTTTCACAGCCTGGCCATTCTCGCCACCATGCGTAATTTCCTCAAAAAACAACTTATCTATCGCTCGCTGCAAATGCACCCGTCACCGGCCTGGCGGCGCGGGATGAACGCCAAGGAATTTCAGAACCATTACCTGCCGGACCTCAAAGCCCAGGGAGAGTGGAGTGATTTACTGAAAGGCCATCCGTACGCCCTTTTTATGAGTTTCACCAAAGCATCTGAATATTCATGTTCCGGCCTGAAGCGGTGGTTAGCCATGTTGCTCGAAGCTGAATTTCGCCTCAAAGGCTCGCCGCTGCCGCCGCAATTAATTTTAGAAGAACTTTTTATCTCAATGCTCAAAGGGTCGCCAAGAATTCCCTAAGCTGCGGATTTATGGTATATTGCAATCGAGAAGTTTATTATTACATTAATTGTTGTACCCTCATAAAGAGGTTTACTGACGGTCAGTTAAGAGACGAGAAAACCTTAATGAGTCGCCACATTATTTATATTACTAACATTTCGACACTACAGAAAAACCATGGCAGATGACAACATTCGTAGAGAACACTCTGTAGTTACAGAAGATATTACGGAAATAAAAGAACCACAGCTATACAAGGTACTGTTACACAATGACGACTACACCTCGATGGAATTTGTCATTGCCATACTTGAAACCGTTTTTCACAAGTCCCCCCATGACGCCACAGAAATAATGCTTAATGTCCATAACAAGGGGATAGGCATCGCAGGGGTATACACCCGGGAAATCTGCGAAACGAAAATATCGGTTGTTCATCAGCTGGCAAAGAAAAACGAGTTTCCACTCCGCTGTTCAATGGAAACGGTCTAACCCCGGTGGACAGCAAGAAAGTCGGCAACGTACTTTAAAGACAGCTTCTTTTCTTGCAAAAAAACAAGAAAGCAAACTGCAAGGTACTAAAAGGTGAAATAACCACTTTCACATAACTCAAAGCGAAAACTATGCTGAGCAAAACACTGGAAAAAGCCTTGATAATGGCCATTAGAGAAGCAAAGACCCATAATCATGAGTATGTCACTGTTGAACATATGCTCTATGGGCTATTGCATGACGAGCTCACCAGCTACATCATCAACGAGTGTGGTGGCTCGACCCAGGTGCTAAAGAAACATCTGGAGAAATTTTTTCTCTTGGAAATCCCAAAATTCGCAGAAAAGAACTCAGGAGAGCCAGCTCAGACTGTTGCCTTCAACAGAGTGCTGCAGCGAGCCGTGGCCCATGTGCAGAGCTGTGGCAAGCAGCAGGTTGACAGCGGCGACGTGCTGGTTTCCATCCTCGCTGAAGAGGAGTCCCATGCTGTCTACTTCCTCACCTCCGTCGGTATTGGCAAGATGTCGGTTGTAAACTTCATCTCTCATGAACTGCCAGCGAATGGCTTGCAGAAAGAACCATTCTCCACACCACCGGAAAGCCCGCTTCCTGGGAAGGATCCAAAAGATGCCAAGGCGCTGGAAGAGTTCACCGTCAACCTGAATGATTATGCGGCTCAGGGAAAACTTGATCCGCTCATCGGTCGCGAAGAAGAAATCAGCCGTATCATGCAGGTTTTGTGTAGACGTAAGAAAAATAACCCACTGCTGGTTGGTGAACCTGGCGTTGGCAAAACAGCCATGGCCGAGGGCCTCGCGCTGCGCATTTATGAAGATAAAGTTGCCAGGGATAAAGGTGAGAAGGCCCAGGTGCCGGATCTTCTCCAGGGCGTTGATATCCATCTGCTCGACATGGGAACGCTGGTTGCTGGCACCAAATATCGTGGCGACTTTGAGAAAAGACTCAAAAGTGTCGTCTCGGCCATAGAGCAAAAAGAAAACGCCATTCTCTTCATCGACGAGATGCACACCATCGTCGGGGCAGGTGCCACCAGCGGCGGCTCAATGGATGCCTCCAACCTGCTCAAACCAGCTTTGCAGTCCGGGATTTTGCGATGTATCGGTTCCACAACCTACGAAGAGTATAAAAACCAGATTGAAAAAGACCGGGCTCTGTCACGGCGCTTTCAAAAAATTGATATTGAAGAGCCGTCGGTTTCTGACACCCACCTTATCCTCAGGGGCTTGAAGGACAAATACGAAACCCATCACAATGTGCGGTATTCCCAGAACTCCCTGAAGGCCATGGCCGAACTTTCGGACCGATATATCAACGAGCGTTTCCTGCCGGACAAGGCCATTGATATAATGGATGAGGTCGGCTCTTTCTTCCGGCTGGAAGGCAGGCAGGGCTCCATGGTCAAGATCAACGATGTTGAGAAAGTGGTTTCCCGCATAGCCAGAATTCCGGCAAAGAGCAGCTCAATTTCCGAGGTCAATGAGTTGCACGAGATGGCCACCAATCTCAAAAAAGTGGTCTTTGGCCAAAATGACGCCATCGAGGCCGTGACCACTGCGGTGAAGCGTTCCCGGGCAGGACTTGGCAACCCCGATTCCCCCACTGGCAGCTTTATCTTTGCCGGCCCCACCGGCGTCGGCAAAACTGAAGTGGCCAAACAACTTGCACTCACTCTGAACATACATTTTGAACGTTTTGACATGAGCGAGTACATGGAAAAACATGCCGTGGCCAGGTTGATTGGATCGCCTCCCGGCTATGTTGGCTTTGATCAGGGGGGCTTATTGACTGAAGCCATCCGTAAACATCCATATTCGGTGCTGCTCCTTGATGAAATCGAAAAGGCCCATCCGGATATCTTCTCCATCCTTTTGCAGGTGATGGATCACTCGACCCTTACCGATAACTCTGGCCGAAAGGCGGATTTCCGCAACGTCATAATCATCATGACCACTAACGCCGGAGCAAGAGAATTAGCCAGCAGAAGCATCGGCTTTGTCACCAGTAAGAAAGGCAAAGACCAGACCGCAATCAACAAACTCTTTGCCCCCGAGTTCCGCAACAGGCTGGATGCAATCGTCTCCTTCAGCGCCCTTAATGAAGAAGCCACCGAGCTGGTGGTCGACAAGCTGATACGGGAACTGGAAGAACAACTTGCTGAAAAACGGGTGAGCATCAAGCTCAGCGCTCAGGCCCGTAAATATCTGGCCAAAAAAGGCTACGACCCCGATTATGGTGCCAGACCGCTCAGACGTCTGATAATGAAGGAGATAGGCGACACCTTGACCGAGGAGATCCTTTTTGGCAAACTTGCCAAAGGCGGCGAGGCTCTGATCGACGAAGATAACAAAGAACTGACATTCAAATATAACAAATAACAGAAAGCTTGTTACCTTTCGACCGCCCAACGGTATTGCTCTAAAATACTGTTGGGCGTTTTTTTTATTTTCACCGGACAAGAAGTAACAGCGAACCGGAACATGTCAATGAAAATGAGACACCTTTGTGCGTAAATTAGACTCACTCGATCACAGTTACCGGGAATAGCCTATTGGATAGCTTTATCAAGATCGTGCCCTGCGGGTAACTCCGCTACGCTCCGTTAATCTTGACAAACCCATCCAATATGCTGAACCTGTTATTATCTTTAAGAAAACAAAATGTTATTTTGTTTTCTCAGCAAGAGACAACTCTTTCGGCGGATTAATCCAGACCTCCTGTGGTGCTGGCAACGGTTGTGGGACCTTGCCCTTAAAACGGTTTGGGTGTTTTCTGAAAGCAACTTTAAGAACCTCGGCACGTTTTTGTATGACCTCTTTGTCCAGACAGTAATGGACCTGCTCGGGAGTCAGTAAACCAATGCCTGAATGCATATGTTCACCATTATACCAGGTGAAAAAATCATGGCAAAAGTGACGGGCATCCTGTATTGAGCCGAATGTTCCAGGAAATTCCGGGCAATATTTCAGCGTCTTGAACTGCGCTTCCGAAAAGGGATTGTCATTACTCACATAGGGGCGATTATGGGTCTTCGTTACGCCCAGATCGGCCAAGAGAAAGGCAACGTTTTTTGATTTCATACTGCTGCCCCGATCGGCATGGAGCGTCAGCTGGTCCGGTTTGATTTGCTGTTTTTCACAGGAGTCCTTGATGAGACGCTTAGCCAGAACAGCCTGTTCACGGTGCGCGACCATCCAGCCGACCACATACCGGCTGAAGATGTCCAGAATGACATAGAGGTGGAAATACGTCCATTTGGCCGGTCCTTTCAACTTGGTAATATCCCAAGACCATACCTGATTGGGGCCGGTGGCTAGAAGTTCTGGTTTTTCATAATGGGATCGAGTTACCTGCCGCCGCCGTTCACGAACCTCGTCATGTTTTGTCAGGATTCGATACATGGTGCGGATGGAGCAGTGATATATTCCTTCGTCCAACAAGGTGGCATACACCTGAGAAGGCGCAAGATCACGGAATCTCGGTTCGTGCAGAACATCTAGAACTTTTTGCTCCTCCGCACTGGTGAGCGCCAATGGTGGTGACGCCAGACGGACCTTGGGCTTGGCCACTGTCAGGTTTGCAGTCTGGCGATAATAGGTGGCTCTGGGGATGTTAAAAGCAGCGCAGGCAGCCTTGGTGTTGGTCTGACGACTGAGTTCAGCAACAGTGGTCATGAGTTCTCCTCGTTGCTGTTGGGCTGTGAGATCCCCAGGATTTCTGATATTTTTTTTTGAACTTCGATTATAGTTTCAGCTTGTTTGAGCTTTTTGGCCAATTTGGTATTGTCCCGCTCCAATTCGGCAACACGTTTTGCCAAGGGATTAACCTCATGTTTTTTTCTCCCTCTCTTTTTGGGAGAAAGTCCTTTGAGTGCGCCTTCCTGTAATTGCCGTTGCCAGGTGCGGATGTTTGAATAATACAGACCTTCCCTTCGCAGAAGCGCACCAATTTCGCCGGACTTGCTACAAGCATCAACTTCTGCCAGAACGCTGAGCTTGTATTTTGCCGTAAAACGCCGCCGGGGTTTCGTTTCCAGCACTTCTGGATCAGGTCGTTTTGGCTCTTTGTCGGTCATTGATGCTGGATGTGAATGTTTTGCGCTGTGTATGGATTTTGTTTTAAATTGCATGGAGAATTTCCTACCCGCCCTACACTAATTTTTCAAGGGGTAGGTGTCTCACTTACATTGACACAGAGGGGAACGCCCTTTCCAGCCATTTACGAAAACTGCCCATTGATGTATACATAGTTGCATGAACTACTGCGACATGTAATCATGTCGTTTGATCGACATTTCCACACCTCTGATAATTTACTATGTAATGACAAGGAGAAACGGCTATGAGTGACTGTATCTTTTGCAAAATTGTTGCAGGCGAAATCCCCGCGAAAAAGCTCTACGAAGACGACGACGTCCTGGCATTTTGGGATATCTCCCCCCAGGCCCCCGTCCATTTCCTGGTTGTTCCCAAAAAACACATCGCAAAACCGGCAGATGCAACCGAAGCAGATGATAAACTCATTGGTAAAATGATCCGCATCGGGGCTCAGGTCGCGGCAGAAAACGGCACAGGCGATGCCTTTCGGGTGATCTTTAACAATGGTGCTAAAGTTGGACAGGAGGTTTTTCACATCCACCTGCACATTCTTGGCGGGAAAGACAGGCCCTGGCCGCTATAACCAAACCACTAGTTTCTGACAATTTATTGCAATATGGGAGTTTAAAGCATGGAACAGTGGTTTCTACAGTTTTCACCGGTCACCCAGGCCCTGATAGGTACTCTTTTCACCTGGTTTGTCACCGCTCTCGGCGCAGCGATGGTCTTTTTCTTTAAAAAGATCAATCGCAAGGTCTTGGATGGAATGCTCGGTTTTGCCGCCGGCGTCATGATTGCAGCGAGTTTCTGGTCCCTGCTGGCACCTGCCATCGCAATGGTTGAAATGAGTGGCGGCACCCCCTGGAGTCCACCGCTGATTGGTTTTCTGAGTGGCGGCCTGTTCCTCTGGTGCGCGGATAAACTTCTTCCTCACCTTCATCCTGGATTTCCGGCACAAGATGCCGAAGGCATTAAAACCGGCTGGCAGCGCTCGGTGCTCCTGGTACTGGCAATAACCCTGCATAATATACCCGAGGGACTGGCAGTCGGTGTGGCTTTTGGCGCAGCTGCGGCAGGGCATTCTTCAGCTACAATCGGTGCTGCTATTGCCCTTGCCATCGGTATCGGCATCCAGAATTTCCCAGAGGGTGCTGCTGTCTCCGTACCGCTTCGCCGGGAGGGAATGTCGCGCACCAAAAGCTTTCTCTATGGTCAGGCTTCCGGGATAGTTGAACCGATTGCCGGGGTTTTGGGCGCCGCAGCCGTTCTCGTCATGCAGCCAATTTTGCCGTATGCTCTTTCCTTTGCCGCCGGGGCGATGATCTACGTAGTCGCGGAAGAATTGATTCCGGAATCCCAGGCAGAAAGACATTCAGATATCCCGACAATTGGCGTTATGCTCGGTTTTGCAATAATGATGACTCTTGATGTTGCCCTTGGTTGATACCGATCTCTTCATAATCTAACTAACACTTACTCACAGCGATCAAAGCATGAATGAATTCGCCAGGGCCTTCGCCATATTTTTACAGAGCTTACTGCCCCAGGGTTTGTCCCTTTCATCTCTTGTGTTGTTGCTGTCTGCCACCATTACCTTCTTGTCAGTGGCCTGCCTGGTCTTTTTTACCAAAACGGCCGGACTAAAAGCCCGTCTGCGCGAAGCGGAAAAAAGCAACGACGAGGCTTTAGCCTACAAAAATAACCAGGCCATCAGAGAAGCCAGATTGATCACCTTATTAAAAAATGAACGAAAACATGCCGCTGAAAAACTCCAACTGCTGGAAGACGCCCGGGAAGAGTTGAGGCTACAGTTCACCAGTCTGGCCCAGCAGATCTTTGATGAAAAAAGTGTCCGGTTCAGTGAACTGAACCGGGATAAGCTGGATGCTATCCTCCAGCCGTTCAACAATCAACTGACCGGTCTGAAACAGGAAATCAATGAAATATATCGCAATGACAGCCGCGAACGAATGTCACTGAAAAACGAGATTATCCAATTAAGGGATCTCAACCAGCAGGTGAATCAAGAGGCAATCAACCTGACCAGGGCACTGAAAAGCGACACCAAGATCCAGGGCAACTGGGGAGAACTGATTCTTGAACGGGTCCTGGAGCGATCGGGCCTGCGGCGCGGGCTTGAATATGAAACCCAGGGCGGGTTTCGTGACAACAACAACCGGCTGATGAAACCTGATGTCATTGTCCACCTGCCGGAGGATAAAGATATCATCATCGATTCCAAGGTATCACTCATCAGCTGGGAAAAATATGTCAACAGTGCAGAGGACAGTGAACGGGCACATCATCTCGCCGGCATGATCAGTGCTATTCGGGAACATATCGTAACGCTCAGCAAAAAAAATTACCCGGAACTTGCCGGCATACATTCCCTCGATTTCGTTTTGATGTTCATGCCCATTGAGGCCGCATTTTCCACCGCCTTTCAAGAGGACGAAAATCTCTTTAGCGAAGCCCTCGCCAAAAACATTATTATTGTCACGCCCACCACCCTGCTCGCCACCCTGCGCACGGTGGAAAACATCTGGCAATTTGAGCATCAGAGCAAAAATTCGCTGGAGATAGCCAGGCGGGCGGGCATCATGTATGACAAGTTTCGCGGCTTTATGGAAGAAATGGAGAAGATCGGCAAACAGCTAGCCACCTGCCACAGCACCTACGATGGCGCACTCCTGAAACTCACCCGTGGCCGGGGCAACCTGGTTGCCCAGGCGGAACAAATAAAAGAATTGGGAGTGCAGGTCAAAAAGGAGATCCCCAAATCAATAACCGACCTGGCCGAGCTCGATCTGAAAAACTAACCCACACCATTGCAATACCGAAACTACGGAACACCCTTGGCCGTGCGTACGTTGCCAATTCTTTGAAAAAATGGTAGTTGAAAGTTCTACGATTTTTCTTAACCCTTATTCAGTACTGTTTTGCTGTAATCAGCCGAAACGCAAGTTAATATTTTTCTCATATGGAGGAGATGGTGCTGTTACATCACAAATTTATCGACGTTGCCAAACAGTTTAAAAAGAAGCTGGCAATCCACGACTTTACGACCAACAGTGAACTTACCTACGCCAAGACTCTGATTGCCTGTCTTATTTTACATCGGTTTTTCCGAAAACTCGATAATGGCTTTATTGGCATCATGATGCCAACTTCGGCCGGTTGCATCCTGACCAAGATTGCCATCCTGATGAGTGGTCGTACTCCGGTGATGATCAACTACTCCACTGGGGCTGAGCATAATGCCAAATATGCCCAGAGAAGATGTGATTTCAAGACGATCATTACCTCAAAAGCGCTGCTGGAAAAAATCGATTGTCCCTATGTCGACGGAATGATCTATATCGAGGACATCATGGCCTCTGTCACCTCCAGCCATAAAATTAAAGCGGCACTGACCGCGGCGCTTCCCGCACCACTGATTAAAAGGCTCGTTTACTGCGGCCACGAAGACGACACTGCGGTTATCTTATTTACCAGCGGCAGCGAAAAAGATCCCAAAGCCGTTCAGTTGACCCATAGGAACATCCTGGCAAACGTCGAATCTGTCTCACCCATTTTCGGATTTAAAGACGATGATGTCTTTCTGTGCACCCTGCCCTTTTTCCATGTCTTTGGCCTGACGGTGGACCTCTGGGTTCCTCTGTCCTTAGGTATGACCCTGCTCACCTACGCCAACCCTCTAGATTTCAAAAAGGTGTGTACTATCGCCAGAGAGCATAAAGCGACATGCCTGGTTGGCACGCCATCTTTTTTCTGGGGCTACCTGCGAAAATCCGAAAAAGGCGACTTCGCCACCTTGCGCATCGCCCTGACCGGTGCCGACAAATGCCCAGAAGCACTGAGAGACGGATTCAAAACTAAGCACGGTATTACCGTCCTCGAGGGCTATGGCGCAACAGAATGCTCACCGGTCATCTCGACAAACACCATTGAGTTTAATCGACCGGGCAGCGTTGGCAAACCGATTCCAGGACTTGAGGTGCGTATCGAAAACTACGAGACCGGCGAGGAATGTGGCATTGGCGAGGACGGTCGTATCCTGGTGAAAGGCGATAGCGTCATGAAAGGATATTTCAATGACTTCGAACAGACCTCACTGCATATCCGCCATGGCTGGTATGACACCGGTGATATGGGCAATCTTGACCAAGACGGCTATCTGTGGCATGTGGGCCGTCTGAAACGATTTGTTAAGATCGGCGGCGAGATGGTTTCTCTGGTAAAAATCGAGGACATACTGGAAAAATTCCTGCCCGAAGACAGCCATTGTTGTGTTGTAGAAATTCCCGATGCGATAAAAGGGGCACGAATCGTCGCGGTGGTAACCACTCCTCTTGAGGAAAAAGCCATACTCAAACAAATGGCAAAGCATCTGCCCCCCATTGCTCTTCCTAAAATTTTTCTTGTCTGGGAGACCTTGCCGAAAATGGGCAACGGCAAAATTGATTTCAGGACCATATCCGAGATGGCCAGGGAACAACTCACCCGAAAAAGCATTGCAAAATGACAGGTTTTTCAAAAAAGAACAGGCTCTTACTGCGAACATTTTTTAGCAGCCGTCCCTTTGATATCTGCCAGTTTTCTGTTCTTATCGCCATCCTCGGATGGCTGGCAGTGCACAGTGCCGAAAATATCGGCTACAACTGGCAATGGTACAGGATTCCGCGCTACCTGTTTTCATCCACGGAGTCGGGAATCGTCACTGGTCCTTTAATTGACGGGCTTATAATTACCCTGCAAATCTCCATAATCAGTCTGGTTCTTGCTCTGGTTATTGGCCTGACGACCGCCGTCTTTCGTCTGTCCAACTCCTTTGTCGCCCGCGGCCTGGCCGTGATTTATCTCGAAACCAGCAGAAACACGCCCCTTCTTATCCAGATATTTTTCATCTATTTTGTACTCGGACCAATGCTGGGACTGGAAAGAATGGTCGCGGCAATTCTCGCCCTAAGCCTTTTTGAAGGGGCTTACGCCTCGGAGATCTTCCGCTCCGGGATTCAATCGGTTGACGGAGGGCAGGTGGAGGCGGCCAAAAGCCTCGGCCTCAACACCTTGTCCACCTATCGTCATATCATCATCCCCCAGGCCATCAGGACCGTACTGCCGCCACTTACCAGCCAGGCCATTTCCCTGGTGAAAGATTCCGCACTGGTCAGCACCATCGCCATTTATGATCTGACCATGCAGGGTCAGGCCCTTATCGCCGAATCATACCTGACATTTGAAATCTGGTTTACAGTGGCAGCAATGTACCTTTCAATTACATTATTTTTGTCTGTGGTTGTTGGCATAATGGAAAAACGTCTTAGTTTACCATGACATGGATGCATTGGTTCTATTGGTTCTGTTCAATCTTAAACATAACAAGAGGAGATCGACATGAAAAAACATGGATCACTGGTGCGCTTAATCACTCTCGCCATCCTGCTTTTAGGCATCAGTAGCGTCAGCTACGCGGCCACCATTCAACAGCAGATATCCGCCACCAGCACCATTGAAACCATCAAAAAGCGGGGGGTGCTCAAAGTTGGCATGGACATCTTCCAGCCCTGGGCCATGAAAGATAAAACCGGCAAATTGATCGGTTTTGAAATTGATGTTGCCACCCGCCTGGCAGAAGATATGGGAGTCAAGGTCGAATTCCTGCCCACCGCCTGGTCCGGCATTATTCCTGCTCTCTTGACCGGCAAGTTCGATGTCATTATCGGCGGTATGGGAATCACGCCCCAGCGCGCCCTGCAGGTCAACTTTACCCAACCCTACGAATTTTCAGGAATGGGTATTGTTGCCCACAAAAAACTGGCTGCGGGCTTTAGCTCTCTTGAAGACTTCAACAAACCTGAGGTCCAGATAGCTGTAAAACTCGGTACAACCGCCGCATCCGCCGCTAAAAAATTCCTGCCCAAGGCAAAACTCCGGATGTTTGACACCGAGCCCCAGGCCTACCAGGAACTGCGCAACGGCAATGTCCATGCGGTGGTGGGCAGTGCTCCCCGCCCGGCCTATGAGGCGGTTGATTACAGCGACACTCTCTTTTTGCCGGTGAAAGAAACCTTTACCAAGGAACCTATTGGTTTTGCCATCAGGAAGGGCGATCCCGACACCCTGGCATTTTTCAATAGCTGGATTACTGTTGCCACCCTTGAGGGCTGGTTGGCAGAACGTCACAATTACTGGTTCGGCTCCAAAGACTGGATCAATCAGGTTGAATAAACTATTGATTGCAGCTTGATCAAGGCGGGGATTCTTTGCCGGGTGCCCCCGCCTTTTTTACACAAGGCCATTTCTTTCCTCTACTCGCTCGATCAGACAAACATCCATGCAAGCGAAAAAAACAACAGCGACCATACTTGACGTGGTCATTCTCGCTGTCATCAGCTGTTTTTTTGCATACATATGGTATCGACTCTTTTACTCACTCAATTACAAATGGAACTGGGGTGTAATCCCGACCTACCTGGTTCGCTTTGATGCTGACCAGCAGCGCTGGACTGCCAATGTCCTTCTTGAAGGATTCCTCACCACCATCAAAATCAGTGTCTGGGCGACAATCCTTGCCGTATTGCTGGGTTTTACCATCGGTTTAATGCGGGTTTCCCCCCGGCTCTTTTTTCGGATGATCGGCAGGACCTATATTGAATTGATCCGCAATACCCCGCCTCTGGTACTGGTTTTCATCTTTTACTACTTTGTCAGCGATCAGTTGCTCACCTTCCTGGCAGTGGAAGATATATTCCGGAACAGTCCGGATCAGGTGAAAAAACTCCTAACATTCTTTTTTGCAGAACCGGGCCTCATCACGCCGTTTCTCTCGGGAGTCCTGACCCTGGCGCTTTTCCAGGGCGCTTATATTGCGGAAATTGTCCGCGCCGGTATCCAGGCCATCGATACCGGACAGTGGGAAGCAGGCAAAGCCCTGGGCCTGACCAGATGGAAAATGATGCGCCTGGTTGTCCTGCCCCAGGCCATACGAATCATGCTGCCGCCGCTGGCCAACGAATTTATCAATACCATTAAATGGTCTTCTATCGTCTCAATAATATCCATTCAGGAGTTAACTTTCCAAGGTTTGCAGGTTATGGCCTCGACCCAGGCAACCATTGAGGTCTGGCTCACTGTTTCCCTTATGTACCTGGTCCTCTGCCTAAGCCTCTCTCTAATAGTCAGGAGAATAGAAGTATACCTGACCCGGTCCGATAAATCCGTACTGCCCAGTCGTCGATATGCAGCAAAAACGGTGAAGGGAGTGTAAGTCATGGCTATCCAGAATTTACCTAAAGGAGACAGAATGCCTTCCGCTTCACCCTTTTCCATCCCAAATGTTCGGCTCTTTATCGCCTTTCGCGTTTTCTTTAATGCCCGCTTTTACTACCCGGTCTTTACTATTCTCTTTCTGGATTACGGCCTGACCATCGAACAATTCGCCCTGCTCAATACCGTCTGGGCCATTACCATCGTCTGCGCTGAAGTACCCTCCGGCGCCCTGGCCGATATCTTAGGCAGAAGATCTCTGCTTGTCACCACCTCGCTGCTCATGATGGCGGAGATGTGTGTTATCGCCTTCGTTCCCCTCGGAAACAGTCATCTTATTTTCTGGGCATTTCTCATCAACCGTGTGCTGAGCGGCCTTGCCGAAGCCATGGCCAGCGGGGCGGACGAGGCCATCGCCTACGATGCACTGGTCGCAGAAGGGAATCCTGACGACTGGCCGAAAGTGCTTAGTCTACAGATGCGGTTGCGCTCCATTGGCTCTATCATCACCCTGACCATCGGGGCATTGATCTACGATCCAAGCAGCGTAAACCGGATGCTTGCCTGGCTCGGCAGCTCTCTGACTGTCGATCAACAGATCACCATGCGTTTTCCTATTTATCTGACTCTTGTTTTAGCTGTTTTGGCCACAATAACTGCTTTTAGAATGACGGAAGCAAAAATTGAAAGTAGCGATGGCAATAGTTTTAAAACCATGGCCGCCCTGAAAATGACCTGGAACGCCGGTAAATGGATTGCCCACACCCCTTTTGCCATGGCCATCATCTTATTTGGCATGTGCTACGATCATATTCTGAGGATGATCGTTACCATGAACAGCCAATACTATCGGCAGATTGATCTCCCGGAAGCAAGTTTTGGTCTCATAGGTTCGGCCATCGCCCTGCTTGGTTTGCTGACCCCGAAAATCGCCGAATACATGGTTGAGAAAAACTCACCTACCACCAATATGTTCTGGGTGTCCGGCATAAGCCTCACAGGGCTTTTTGGCCTTACCGGCTTTTTTCCCTATTGGGGCTTGCTGCCCATGGCGCTCATCTTTATCGCCATGATGTTTGTTTCATTTTTCACCAGTCACTACCTCAATCGAATTACGGCATCTCATCAGCGGGCGACGGTGCTCAGTTTCAAAGGGCTGGCCTTTAATCTGGCGTACGGCCTCATTGGCTTTTTCTTTGCTCTATTGATCTCCCACCAAAGAGTAGCAGCAACGGCAAACCATCCAGACTGGTCACAATCGGCCATAGAAAACCTCGCCTTTTATAAAGCCATTGGCTGGTTTCCCTGGTACACCATCCTCTGCCTTGCTCTGACAATTTGTTATTGCTTTTTTCGTTTAAAAGACAGTAATGAGCATAAACAGAAAAATCTGCATGGCTAGTCTGGCTAAGGGACCACCCTTGCCAAACTTAAAGATAGTTGCGAATTTCAATGCACTTGCGCATACCGAAGCAAGTCTATATAGTGTTGGACAAGACTAACCCCGGTAAACGAGAAATAAGCCGGGATAAGTACCTTCACGAAATTCATTCATAAAAAACAAGGAATGAATTTCTAAGGTACTAACAGTAACCACCGGAGGAGGGGTTTTCCATGCTAAGGCGATTTTCCATTTCACTTGAGGAACAACTGCTGGACATCTTTGATGAGCACATCAAAACCCACAGTTACAACAATAGATCAGAAGCAATTCGGGATTTGATTCGAAAGACCTTTATTAAAGAAGAATGGGAATCTGACAAACAGGTGATGGGTGTCATCAGCCTGGTGTATGATCATCACCAGCATAAACTCCAGGAAAAAGTGACCCTGGTACAACACGACTACCATCATCATATCGTCTCCACTACCCACGTCCATATGGATCATAATAATTGTCTGGAAGTCATTGTGGTGCGGGGAAAGGCGAAAGAAGTACAGGAGCTTGCCGATCAGCTCGCAGCGCTCAGAGGCGTTCGTGACGCCAACCTTGCCATGTCCAGTACCGGGAAATCCCTGCATTAAGCCCTGCACAATTCCAATTCCACATAACCAAGGTACCACCCTCAATGAAAACAACATCTTTTGTATCTGTGCATGGCGGCCATAGCGGTCAATTCTGCCACCATGCCGCCGATTCACTGGAAGAAATAATCCAGTCATATATTGCCAAGCAGTTTCCCTGGGTGGGAATAACCGAACATACTCCAGCCATCAGTGAAGCACTCCTCTACCCCGACCAAAAAGCTGCCGGACTAACGCCCGAGTTTCTCCTTAACCGCTTTGCCGGCTACATGAAGGAATGCAAGAGACTCCAGCAGAAGTACAGCTCTGAAATCAAGATCTTTGCGGCAATAGAGATAGAGACTTATAGCGGCTACAAGGAGTTTATCCCTTTTTTAATCAACAGGTTTCAGCCTGATTATATCGTCGGCTCGGTACATTTTGTCGCCGATATGGGCTTTGACTATTCCAAGGAACAATATGACAAAACAGTCGAGGCTGTTGGAGGAATTGTCCCGTTCTACTGTCAGTATTTCGATCTGCAGTACGAGATGATTGAGTTCCTCAAACCCGCCGTCGTCGGCCATTTTGATCTTATCCGCATCTTTGACCCTGGCTACAAAGAAAGATTTTTTCACCCTGAAATCATGAAGCGGATCAAAAGAAACCTCCAGCTCATTCGCGATCTGGATTTAATCATGGACTTCAACCTGCGAGCACTGCTGAAAGGTGCTGATGAACCATACATTTCCAAGGCGATCCTGGAAATGGCCCTGGAACTTGGCATCGCCATAGCACCCGGAGATGATTCACACGGCCTCGCCAATATTGGAGTGAATATGGAAAGGGGCATTGCTCTTCTTGAGGAAGCCGGATGCAACACTCATTGGCGAGAGCCAAAACTGATTCAGTACTGATTTGAGATATCCGGCCCACCGAATTGTCTGAACATTACAATTTGGTGTTGACTGAGTATCTCATCGGTCAAAGTTGACCGCATACGCCCTGTATTAAGCCTCTACATTCACAGCACTTATCGACACCGCCATACCCTTGGTATCTTTCTTGCAATCCTCATTTACAACACAATGAGGATTGTAAATGACAAAAGATTACAACATTATTGACACAACCCTGCGGGAAGGAGAACAGACTCCCGGCCTGCTCTTTTCCTTAACCGAGAAAAAGCATATTCTCGACGGTCTGGTCCGAATTGGCATCACCGAGGCGGAACTTGGCGTTTCCTCAAAACTCCATCCCTGCCCTGGTCCGCTTATCGATTATTGCAGGGCTGCGCATCCCAATTTACAACTGTCACTGTGGAGCCGATGCAGGCAAGAAGACATCATCCACGCCGCAGAGCTGAGGCCTGATATTCTTTCACTTTCTGTCCCGGTTTCTGACATTCACCTGCAAGACCGATTGCAAAAAGATCGTACCTGGGCTCAAAAAACGATGGAGACAAGTATTGATTTTGCCCGGCAAAAAGGACTGTTGGTATCGATTGGCTTTGAGGACGCAACAAGGAGCGACCGCCAATTTTTAGTACAAATGGCCAGGGCAGCGGAGCAGCACGGTGCTGTAAGGGTTCGACTGGCCGATACCGTGGGCATTGCCTCCCCTTCTACATTCGCAGGTCTCGTCAGCACACTGAAGCATGCCCTAACCGACTGCCTTGTCGCTGTCCACACCCATAATGATTTTGGCATGGCGACCGCCAATGGTGTTGCCGCACTTGAAGCCGGTGCCTCATTCGTCGATGCTGTTGTTTTGGGTTTAGGCGAACGAACCGGCTGTGCCCGGCTTGAAGAAATCGTCGGCTACCTTAGTCTGGCAAAGGGAGTACCTTGGTTAAAGGCAGAGCACCTCAAACCGCTGGCACGTTATGTGGCTAAAATTGCCGGAAAAAGTATTGCCGGCAACCGCCCGCTTATCGGTGACGATATCTTTACCTGCGAAACCGGCCTCCATCTCCAGGGCATACAAAACAAGCCGGAGACCTATGAACCCTTTGGTCCGGAAAGAGTCCATGCCGAACGGAAACTTCTCTTCGGTTCCAAAAGTGGACGACGGGCAATTCTCCAGCGCATGAACCAGCTGGACAGTGATTTCTCCACCGATCTCTCCGACTCCGCGATCCAAACAGTCCGCGACACCGCAACCAGACTACAACGCCCTCTCAGTGACACAGAACTTATCGGCCTCTTGAGAAATCTGCCAGAGCTTCCTGCTTCGTGAACCGCATTATTTTATGCATACAATCCGGTTTCGCCCTGCTTCTTTTGCCTGGTAAAGGGCCTTATCCGCCCGTGCCAGGAAGGGATCGATGGCCTCGCCCGGATGATATTCGGTCACGCCAAAACTGATGGTGACCGCCTTGTTTTCGATGGTATTTTCGGCCTCCATCTGCTTTCTGAGCTTTTCGGCGAAGGTAGCTGCCTCGGCCAATGTTATTTCCGGGCAGAGAATCAGAAACTCCTCCCCGCCCCACCGGCATAAAATATCTGCCGCCCGGTTGTTTTTCATCAGGATGTTCGATGTATTTTCCAGAACCTTATCGCCAGACTGGTGCCCAAAGGTATCATTGATTTGTTTGAAATAGTCGATATCGCCGATGACCACAGACAAGCTCTTGTTGTAGCGGTTTACCCGGAAAATTTCATGGGACAGTAATTCCGCCATGCCCCGGCGATTGAGAATCCCGGTGAGAGGATCGTGAGTCGCCAATTGTTTAAGGTCTTTATTAAGGGTGTTAACCCGTTCAAGGGTGTCCAGAGTGGTGTCGACCATATTGATCAAAGCCTTGGCAATCCTGGTAATTTCCCGTGTTTTCTGTTTACCTTGTTGAGCAAGAAGCTTGTGCAAATGGCTTAAATCGATTCGGCCTTCAGAATAAGAGATGATGCTGTCGACCAGGAGATAATAGGGCCTGAATTGCCAGCGCAGAAACAACAAGAGGAAGAATAGGATGGCCAAACCAAACAACAAGCTATTGCGATACAATCTTCCTTTGAGGGCTATCAACTCACGATGACTGGCATCTTCGAGAGACTTAACGCTGAAAATGTCAGCGCCAGAAAATGGGATTTTGTCAGTAAACAACGGAACGGACCATTGTACAGGGCCGCTGATAGGCAAACTGGCGATGTGCCCTTGCGGCCCTGATGCCAAGAGAACTGTAGATTCATCAGGAACCAGCTGCTGCAACATAGCCGGATTGATTTGCAAAACAACGGCGACGACGCCCACAGGGATATCATTATATTTGAGGATCGATCGCGCGGCGACCAGAGACAGCCTTCCGTCAACTGTCGCCAGTCCTAAAAAAGAGCCCTTCTTCAACGCCACATAAAAAAATTCACTGTTATAAATTGAGTCACCGAATCGAAACTCATCCGGAGCCCGGGCCAGGACAATTCCTTCCGGGTCAATGAAAATTATAGAATCGATGCCTTCAGTAAATGCATTGCTCCAATCGTAGAGAACGTCGTTGTCGGCAGCTTCAACCGCATGACTTATTTCTTTGGGCCGCGACAGGTTTACGGCCATCTGATCCAGCTCGACGGTTAAATCTTTCAACTGCCTGGAAATATTGACAGCTTTCCCCTGCTGGGAGGTCAACAGTGTTTCTTCATTTTTGTTGATGGCCTGCTGAAGGGTCAGCGTGTTGACTACAGTCAACAGCACAAAAAAAATGAAAACAATTAAATAAAGGAGGACCCGAAATGACATGGCTATTGCTGCAAAGCTTCCCGTACCGAATTATAAAAAGCATCATCACGGGTTGCAAATCCGGCGGCCGACCAACCGAGGATCGCGCGCATAGCTTTACAGAAAGCATGGTCCTCCGGCATTTCAACCAAGACCTTCCGGTAGGTCAACACTTGCTCCTGAGATAGTTTAGAGTTGGCAACAATTGCATCTAAAGGGATCGGGTCGGATTTGGCCAAAATGGTGAAACGCTCACCATTTTTCCGCGTTGCGGTGAAATAGGTGCCGTCAGACATGGCTCCCAGATCTATCGATCCGGCCAGCAATGCCTGAACGACACGATCATGCTTTTTCAAGAAGAAGACTTTTTTGAAATACTTGCTCGGGGCAATACCCATTTTATGCAGCAACATGTGGGGATACGCATATCCGGATGTTGAATCCGGATCGGTATAGGCGAAGCGCTTATTGCGGGCTTCATCAATCTTTTTTATACCGCTGTTGTTCAGTGTAACAATATATGATTGATAAAACGGCAGGGTAACACCGGTTTCTTCATTTTTTTCCACGTAGGTGGTCACATATTGGATTGTGGGCAAATCGGTTTTTGCACGGATATAATTCAGAGTATTAATCCAGGCCAAATCAAGAGAGCCGTCTTCCAAACGGTGCAACAGTTCTTCGTAATCCCTAGTCACCACAATTTCGATATGGTCTCCTGTTTTTTCATGCAGATACGTCGCCAGAACCTCCATAACCTGTTGGAGTTTGGCCGGGTCGTTCGACGGAAAAATACCGAATTTAACGGTATCTGCCAAAGCGCAGGAAGTGCTGGCAAGCACACAAAGAACAAGAAACAGCCGAAGATACATGAAAATGACCATATTTTTTAAAGAAATTTTAGCGTTCAGAAGTATTGCGCCAATACAGGTTGTGTCTAATGAGGACAGCACAGGCAGTAGCACTCAGGATTACTGTTATGATACTTTATCTTTGCAAAAATGGTCAAGAGACTAACGGACAATTATGGAGTTTGCCTAGGTGTAGAATCTCAAGGGTATGCCAGCTCAGCGGAGTCAGGAAAGTATTGCTGAAAATGACTGTTTTTTCACCTTGATGCCCATCATAGGTGATTCGACAAAAAATTTGCATAATTCAATTTGAAAGTATAACCTTCTATGAGTTGATTTGAGAGAATTTAGCTGGATTGGCAGAGCAAGAATAATAATTTTTCTGATATTTACAAGGAGCTTAGCAGCGACGATGTACGGAATTGAACCAGAGAACTGAGAGAGCAGAAAATCAATGAAACACCGGCTCTTTTCCGTAACAAATTTGATTCTGCTGTTTGCCCTTCTGGCCGTGGCTGCAACGCTGTTGCAAATTTCCCCACTTGTGGCCGTCGAAAAACATCTCCTAATTCTACGTGCCAATTTCCTGCCAATTGCGAAAAACTCTCCTGTTGTGAATGTCGAGATAACTGAAGGTCAGCTTTCACGAGAGATTCTCGCCGATCTGGTCACGCAGCTTTCTAAACAAAAAGTTCGAGCTATTCTCCTCCACTTCCCCCTCTCCTCTCCTGCCTATGAAGAACTCACGCTACGCCTCAGCGCCCTGCGTGAAGAATGGGGGCAATCTTCAGATGCCGGAAAAAACAAACTGTGGCAACGTATCAATCATGAATTAAACTCTCTCGAAACCGAGTTCAACACAGACTTCCGGCTAGGCAAAGCGCTGCATGATGCCGGCAATGTGGTATTAGTAGCACCTGTACGCACCTCCGGCGAAGAAGACGTTACTGCAATACAGTTGCAGAAGTTGTCTCTTCAACTGAATGTGCCAGCTTGGACATGGCAACAGCGCCTCAGACATTTCTCTAATCCGGTCTCTACGCCAGGGCCGCCGGTCCGGATCAAGGCTGTTCAAACGCCAAGGGAGGAATTGCGGCGACAAGCTGCTGAGGTTGGTTTTATCGCTGCCGGCGGTGAAGGGGTACCTGCCGGAGCACTGCTGTTGTCCGTTTATGAACGTTATTTTCCTTCGGCAGTTCTTGCCACCACGGTGGTTTACTATAAGGCCTCATTCAAGTCTCTTAGTCTGGTGCCCCAGGATCCAAGCACTATGCTTTTGTTGGCCGGTAATCATCGCTTTCTGATAGATCAGCATCTGCGCTTATTGCCACTGCCTGCGGCATTGCTGGCCGCAATTCCGAAGGTCTCAGCATCTGACATACTAACCGGAGATAATGAACCAACCCTTCTGAAGGGAAAAGTAGCAATTGTTGGCTTCTTTGCTCACCCCCAAGCCCAGGAATATTCGGAAGCCCTGCTACTCAGCCAGATGCTTGGCAACTTCCAGCTCTCCCGACCAGGCTGGTTACCATTAGTTGAAGTGTTAGTGCTTCTGTATTTTACCTTTTTCCTTTGGTTGGTGGTACCTCGCTTACCATGGAACATCGCGGTTATTTTTATGGGAGCATCCGTACTGGTTTGGCTGACAGGTGCGACGATCCTGTTGAGTAAAGTCGGCTGGTGGTTACAACTCACCCCACCATTGCTGTTGACGTTGTTCGGCCTGTTGCTTCTACATTTTGTTCGACTGATGCGTGAGCGACGCGAGACACTGAGTGAACTTCATTGTAGCCTGGGGAAAATGCTGCAGGAAAAAGGTTTGCTCGAAAAAGCGTTTGAAAAATATCAGGCCTGCCCGCCAAATGACCGAACTGCCCGTGAGTTGATTTATCTATTGGGGCTTGATTTCGAACGAAAAAGGCAATTCAGTCAAGCACTTCGCGCCTACGATTACCTGGCACAAGGCGGCCGCTACAAAGACGTCTCAAAACGTCAGGCACACCTCCGTCAGAATGAAGGTAATGTGACACTTGGCCGAAAGAGTAAAGACACCACTGTCGTGCTTACGAAAGGAGCTGTCCATCCTACTCTTGGACGTTATGAAGTTGTCAGTGAGCTTGGCCAGGGTGCCATGGGTACCGTTTATCTTGGTCGAGACCCCAAAATAAATCGTAAGGTGGCAATCAAAACACTGGCGTACTCTGATGTCGATGAAACCCAGTTACTGATGATTAAAGATCGTTTTTTTCGTGAGGCCGAGGCTGTCGGCAGACTCAATCATCCGGGCATCGTTACCATGTTTGATGCAGGCGAAGAACACGATCTGGCTTTTCTGGCAATGGAGTTTCTTGGTGGAGAGGACCTCTCGGTTTATTGCAAACCTGAGACACTGCTCCCGATAGCCGAGGTATTGGAAATTGTCGCTGATATCGCTGAAGCCCTAGCCTATGCCCACAGCAATGCCGTTGTGCACCGAGATATTAAACCAGCCAACATCATGCGGCAACGTGACGGGTCGGTGAAGGTTACCGATTTTGGTATCGCCAGGGTGGTCTCCGATTCTCAGACTCAGACCGGTATAATACTAGGTACGCCAAGTTATATGTCTCCTGAACAGGTGGCAGCCAAAAAAGTAGACGGTCGTTCCGATCTGTTTTCTCTTGGTTCTGTCTGCTATGAATTGTTGTGCGGAGAAAAGGCCTTTGTCGGCGACAGCATGGCCTCGCTGATGTACAATATTGCCAATGTCAGATACACCCCCCTCATGGAAAAACGCCAGGATCTGCCCATGTGCGTTTACGATCTGGTCAAAATGATGCTCGTAAAGGCGGTTTCACGCCGCCCTAAAAACGCACTCATTGTCGCTACAGCCGCACGTCTTTGTAGTGATAAGGTGGGTGATTGATGTATTTCGTAGCAAGCGGAATCAGTGATTGCGGCCTGGTACGCAGGCATAACGAAGACATGTTCCGATTCGATAGCAAACGGGGCCTGTTTGTGGTAGCCGATGGCATGGGTGGACATGCGGGGGGAGAAATAGCCAGCGCCCTAGCGGTTGAGACAATATTCAAGACTCTGATTGACGGCACATTTCGAAAAGCTGAATCGTGTGATGAAGAAGCTGTGCAGACAGCTATTGAATTAGCCAACAATACTATTTATCAAGATGCCCAAACACACCCGGAGCGCAAGGGGATGGGTACAACCTTGACTTTTATGTGCTGGAATCGTTGTCAGTTTTATTTCGGTCACGTGGGCGACAGTCGCGCTTATCGCTTGCGTGGCCACGAGCTGACTCAGCTAACCAGAGATCACACCTGGGTCAATATGCAAGTGCGTGCCGGGGTGATTTCTCAACAGGAGGCGGAAAACACCCAGATGCGCCATGTCCTGGTCAACTCTCTTGGAACTCAGCCGGAAATAAAGCCGGACATTTTTCTGGTTGATGTAGAACCTATGGATCGTTTCCTGCTTTGTAGCGACGGACTCAGCGACCTTGTTGAACGTAACGACCTGCGGAACAGTCTTGAAGGCATCGGAACTCCCACTGAGACGAGCAGGCGCCTGATAGAGAAGGCCAATGCCACCGGTGGACGAGACAACATTACTGCGGTGGTGATCGACTGCTACAACAAAAAATGGAAATCTAAACTCAAATCAGCAATTAACAAAATACGGAGGTAATTATGCTGCAAATCCTGCTGAAATTCAACGCAACCGTCCTTAGGGTGATTCAAAGCGACAGAAATTATATCACAATCGGTCGAAACATCAAAAATGACATCCAGATCGACAATCTGGCAGTCTCCAAATTTCACGCCAGGATAGAACGTTCAAACGACAATTATTTCATCGAAGATCTCAACAGCACTAACGGCACCTTTATCAATGATAAAAAAATCGAAAAGTGCGAGCTACAGGATAGAGACACTGCCAGCATCGGCAAACACTCACTGATTTTTTTATTAGAGGGAGGAGTGAATACCGGCTGGAAAAGCCAGGAACTCGACATGGATCAAACCATGATGCTTGAGACTGAGAAACAGCGGGAACTGGTAGGAAATGCCAAGCCTACTCCACCAGAGGCGCTGGCATATCTTGAGGTGCAAGCAGGCGAGACCAACCAGGACAAATATCAACTGACGGAACGGCTTACTGAAATCGGCAAAGGTGGAAGTTGCCAGGTAAGGCTCGAAGGACTTTTAGCTCCCAAGAATCTGGCCTATATTACTCGTGACCCAAAAGGTTATACCCTGATCCCTGGAGATAATGCGAGTAAGTTGCGCCTCAATGAAATGAATATCGACAAAGGGACAGCATTGAAGAACAATGATGTAATTAGTGCGGGAAAGGTCAAGTTCCGTTTTCGGCAAAGTTGACAGCCGGACGGGCGACAATAAATCTTCTGTAATAGCCATTGAGTTTAACCTGTTCCAGCATCAGAACGAGAGAGAATCTCCTGTAATAACGAAAGATTGTTATTACAGGAGATTCTCTCAGATCAATATTTCTTTATTGAAAAGATTCATATCGATTGAGCCCATATTTTTTAATGCGGTAGCCAATTTGCCGTTCAGTCAAACCCAGCTCACGGGCGGCTCGGACCTGAACCCAACCATTACGACGTAGCGCTGCTTCAATCTCTGTCCTTTCAATATCATGCAGTGATTTTCTGGCAAATGTCGGCTGGCGGCTCTCCACCTTACTGGCCTCCTCTCTGGCATTTTCCGACTTCAATCGCTCGACTGCAAAAAGGCTCGGTGGCAAATCGCCGAGACCGAGCCGGTCCCCTTCAGCCAGGATGACCATACGTTCAACCAGATTTTGCATCTCCCTGACATTGCCAGGCCATGAATAATTAATAAGAAAATCAAGCAACTCCGAGGTTATTTTGATCTCCTTACCGTTTCGCTCATTGCTCTTACTCATGAAATGGCTGAACAAAAGGGGAATATCCTCTTTTCTGTCTTTCAGGGGAGGTAGAAGAATGGGGACGACGTTGAGTCGGTAATACAAATCGGCACGAAATTCCCCGTTGGCAACCGCCTGCTCCAGGCTGACATTCGTTGCAGCGACAATCCGTACATTGACACTGTAGGTTTTTGAGCCACCGATTCTCTCAAACTGTTTTTCCTGAAGTACCCGAAGCATCTTCGCCTGTAAGGACAAGGGCATTTCACCTATTTCGTCGAGAAAGATTGTGCCCTGATCAGCAAGTTCAAATCTTCCAGGTCTTGAGGCATGGGCACCGGTGAAAGCCCCCTTCTCATGGCCGAACAGCTCGCTTTCCAGCAGAGTTTCCGGCAAGGCGGCACAGTTCACTTTTATAAATGGGTTTTCTTTGCGACAGCCGCCCTCATGAATGGCCTTGGCCACCAGTTCTTTTCCGGTACCTGATTCTCCCAGTAAAAGGACTGTCACCGTGCTACTGGCGATTTTGTCGATAACACTGAACACCTCCTGCATCGGCTTAGAATGACCGATGATAAAGTGTCCTCTGTGGACGCCGTGCAGCTTAGCCTTCAAGGAGGCATTTTCTTGAATCAGCTTCGCCTCTTTTTTCTCAATCTCCCGGTGCAAGGTTACAAACTGAGCAATTAAGGTCGCAAGAACAGTGAGAAACCGAATATCCTCTTCAAAAGAAACATCAATTCCAAACAACCTGTCGACAGTCAGTACTCCTTCCGGACTACCATTAACCATCACCGGAACGCCAAGGAAAGAGATCTTGCTCTTTCTAACCTTTGACCGTGCGCCGGTCCTATTAAGAAAAAGAGGTTCACTGTCAATATCAGGAACGACAAAAGGAGAACATGTCTGAAAGATTTGGCCGCAAACCCCTTCGTCTGGTCGGTAAACCCCACGCATTTTCTCCGCCTCAGACAAGCCACAGGAAGCTCTAATGGTGAGCTTACCTTTCGCTTTGTCAAAAACCAACAAAGTTGCTCGCTCCATTTTCATAGTATCATTGAGAACGCCAAGAATACGGGACAGGGTGTTATCCAGATCAACCGCCGTACCAATCAGCTCAGTAATCCTGTACAGAGCCAGAAGTTCTATACCTTGAATTTGAGTAGGTTCACCTGAGGTATCCCGTTTGAGTGAGTCAATTATTTTATCCACTCTTTGTCCACTCCTTATCGATGAAAATTCTTCATCCGTTTTCTTTTTTAGTATCGTCTGGCTGAAGTTTGCCAATGGGAGAATGGGAGCGCCAGCGATTGCCAACCAATACCGTCCCTACCGAGTTATTGTTAACAATAACATAGCAAACGGTGTTCCATGTACATATCTATCCGTTTTAACGTATTTTTACCTAATACTACCGGAGTTTTTCAGTCTTATTTTACAACACATTTGTTTATGCGCCCATGTGTTTATTACGTTTATGTAATATTTATCAATCACTACACAGACCGTCCTCCAAAATCCACATTACATTACTTTTTTGTCGTTTTCCCACAATTAGGGATGTCTTTGTCAGATCCTCGCCCATGCAGCCAAACAGAACCGCTTCCACGACATCGACCCGTTTTCATGGGCTTTTTTTCCTATTCGAAAGAATGGCACAGCCTTTGCTCATAGGATAACAACACAGACAGCAACATTGCCAAAAGGTAATCAACAATCACAAACCAATAAAGGAGATCGTGATGAGAAAGGTAGCAATCTACGGTAAAGGCGGAATTGGTAAATCAACAACGACACAAAACACAGTTGCAGGACTGGCAGAGATGGGACGGAAGGTAATGGTCGTCGGCTGCGACCCAAAAGCTGACTCCACTCGTCTGCTCCTCGGTGGTCTGGCCCAGAAATCAGTACTCGACACCCTGCGGGAAGAGGGTGAAGACGTTGAACTCGATGATATCAGAAAAGCAGCATACGGCGGAACATGGGCTGTTGAATCAGGCGGTCCGGAGCCAGGTGTCGGTTGCGCTGGTCGAGGTATCATAACTGCAATTAACATGCTTGAATCCCTTGGCGCTTACGAGGCATCTGAGAACCTTGACTATGCATTCTATGACGTTCTGGGCGATGTTGTCTGCGGTGGATTTGCCATGCCCATCAGAGATGGTAAAGCAGAAGAGATTTATATCGTTGTCTCCGGTGAGATGATGGCCATGTATGCCGCTAACAATATCTGTAAAGGTATCATGAAATTTGCCCAGTCCGGTAGTGTTCGTCTTGGCGGCCTCATCTGCAACTCAAGAAACGTCGACAACGAGAAAGAGATGATCGAGGAACTGGCCAAGAAGATCGGCACCCAGATGATCTATTTTGTACCACGTGACAACGATGTACAGCGCGCAGAAATTAACAGAAAGACCGTCATCGAGTGGAATCCCGAAGTCCCACAGGCAGATGCATATCGCGGTCTTGCCAGAGCTATCGATGAAAACAAGATGTTTGTCATTCCCAAACCTCTGGAAATGGAAGAATTGGAGCAACTGTTGCTCGATTATGGCCTGTTGGAATCAGTTTAACAATTAAGATAAGACGAACTCCGCTTAAGAGTGGAAGACGGTCCTTTACGAAATGATTTAAAAAATCACACTTCATTTCAAAGTCGCTAAGGAGACACCAAGATGATGATCATGATCAGAGCCATTGTTCGCCCAGAAAAAGCTGATGCTGTACTCGCTGCCCTTATGGATGCAGGATTTCCAGCAGTAACCAAATACTCGGTTTCTGGCCGTGGAAAACAGCGTGGCATAAAAATAGGCGATGTAACCTATGATGAGATCCCCAAAACCATGCTTATGAGCGTGGTCAAAGCTGAAGACAAAGATTTCGTTATTAATACCATTATGGATGCAGCACGATCCGGAATAAAAGGTGCCTTCGGCGACGGTAAAATATTTGTCGCTGAGGTCGGAGACGTATACACCATAAGCTCAGGAGTAAAAGAGGGCCTTTCGGAGGTAGCGGCATGAAAGAGGTTATCGCAGTCGTCCGCATGAACATGATGAACAAGACTAAAGCGGCGCTCACCGAAGCCGGCATTAACGCATTTTTCGCCCATGAAGCACAGGGACGCGGAGTTGGTTTTGTCAACCGCAAGCTTATCAAAGGAGTCGAGCAGGGCTATGAAGAAGCAGCAGCACTACTCGGAGAAAAAGGAAATCTGTACCCAAAACGGATGGTCACAATCGTCGTCAATGACAACCAGGTCGATGATGTCGTCGAGACACTGATCGCCACCAATCAGACCGGCAAGCCAGGCGACGGAAAAATCTTCGTTTTGCCTATAGCTGACAGCGTTCGGGTACGAACCGGCGAAACGGGCACAAAATCAATAGGATAAGTTTCAAGGAGATATATCATGGCAAAAGCAAACAAATTGGTGCAGTGGGAACCCCACAACATCAAGGAAAGACTTCTGGAGAAATACCCTCCAAAAGTTGCCCGAAAACGCGCCAAGCAGATAATGATCAACGAGGCACTGGAGAATACCACTCCGGAGATCGTCGCCAACGTCAGAACCATACCCGGAATTATCACCATGCGCGGTTGCACCTACGCCGGCTGCAAGGGTGTTATCATGGGGCCAACCAGCGATATAGTCAATCTGGTTCATGGTCCGATTGGCTGTAGTTTTTACGCATGGCTCACCAGACGGAATCAGACAGATGCCGGCAAAAAGGATCAGGACAACTTCATGACCTACTGTATGTCCACTGACATGCAGGACTCCGACATTATCTTCGGCGGTGAGAAGAAACTGGCAGCCGCTATTCAAGAAGCCTATGACCTGTTTCATCCAAAGGCAATTGCAGTATTTGCCACTTGCCCGGTCGGTTTAATTGGCGATGATATTCATCAGGTTTCCAAAGTAATGAAAGAGAAATTCGGTGACTGTAATGTCTTTGCGTTTAGTTGCGAAGGATATAAAGGCGTCTCGCAGTCAGCCGGTCACCACATCGCCAACAACCAGGTTTTCACCCATGTAGTAGGAAAAAGCGAAACAGAAAAAACTGATAAGTTCAAAATCAACCTGCTCGGTGAGTACAATATCGGTGGAGACGGCTTTGAGATTGACCGTATCTTCAAAAAGTGTGGCATCTCCAATATCGCTACTTTTTCCGGTAACTCAACCTACGACAAATTTGCTTCCGCTAACCAGGCCGATCTGAGTGCGGTCATGTGTCACCGCTCCATCAACTATGTGGCCGACATGCTGGAGACAAAATATGGTATCCCCTGGATCAAGGTCAATTTTATCGGCGCAGAAGCGACAGCCAAATCACTGAGAAAAATTGCTCAATACTTTGGCGACAAAGAACTTATCGACAACGTTGAAAAAGTTATTGCTGAAGAAATGCCAGCCGTAGAGGCCGCAGTGAAAGACGTTTTACCAAGGACAACAGGAAAAACAGCCATGATCTTTGTCGGCGGCTCCCGGGCGCATCATTACCAGGAACTGTTCAACGAAATGGGCATGAAGACCATCTCCGCCGGATACGAATTTGGTCATCGGGATGACTACGAAGGACGAAAGGTTATTCCTCATCTGAAAGTCGATGCAGACAGCAGGAACATTGAAGAAATAAAAGTTGAGGCTGATCCGTTACTGTACAAGCCTAGAAAAACTCCGGAAGAGATCGCAGCACTCGAGAAAGACGGCCTTGAATTCAAGTCTTACGATGGACTCAATCCGGACATGGCTGACAACACCATGGTGATCGACGATCTCAACCAATATGAAGCCGAAAAACTGGTTGAAATGATGAAACCCGACCTCTTCTGCGCTGGAATTAAAGAAAAATACTCCATCCAGAAACTGGGCGTACCGATGAAGCAGTTACATAGCTACGATTCCGGTGGACCATATGCCGGCTTCAAGGGTGCAGTCAATTTCTACCATGAGATTGACCGGCTGGTCAGCAGCAGGATCTGGGGCTACATGAGCGCGCCTTGGCAGGAACAACCCGAACTTTCAGCCACCTACTGTTGGGAATAAGAGTTTGGCAATCAAATTTTCAGGAAGGTAAGACAATGCTACTGAGACATACACCAAAAGAAATAACAGAGCGGAAAGCTCTGATGATAAACCCGGCGAAGACATGCCAGCCGATTGGCGCCATGTACGCTGCCCTGGGCATAAGAGGGTGTCTGCCCCACAGTCACGGTTCCCAGGGTTGCTGTGCCTATCACAGGTCGACACTCACCAGGCACTACAAAGAACCGATTTCCGCTGCCAGCAGCTCCTTTACCGAGGGTGCGTCAGTCTTTGGCGGACAGGCCAACCTTATGCAGGCCATTGATAATATTTTTACGGTCTACGAACCGGATGTTATCGCCGTCCACACGACCTGCCTGTCTGAGACTATCGGCGACGATCTGCCACAGATTTTCGACAAAGCACAGAAAGAAGGCAAGATCCCAGAGGGCAAAACTGTCCTTGGCGCTAACACCCCGAGCTATGTTGGATCCCACGTCACCGGTTTTTCCAATATGGTCAAGGCAATGGCGGCTCTGGCGGAACCTTCAACGAAAAAGAACGGCAAGATAAATCTTATTCCGGGCTGGGTCGAGCCCTCTGATATGGAAGAAATCAAGAGACTTGCCACTCTTGTTGGCGCAAAAATTAATATGTTCCCCGATACGTCTGGGGTACTTAACGGACCACTGACCGGCGAATACAAGATGTTTCCGGATGCCGGGGCAAAAATAGCTGACATTAGAAACAGCGGCAGCAGTATCGGCACCCTGGCGCTTGGCGAATGGTGTTCGGCGGATGCTGCACGGCTGCTCGACACCCAATGTAAGGTGCCCTGCTCTATCCTCGACATGCCTTTTGGCCTGAAAGCTACCGACCGTTTTATAGATGCCCTCAGGACCATAGCCGGTACCTCGGTCCCCGATGAAATCGCCGTGGAAAGGGGCAAGCTTTTGGATTTGATCTCAGATATGCACCAATACTTCTATGGCAAAAAGGTTGCCTTAGTTGGAGATCCTGACCAGATAATTGCGATGACCGAGTTTCTGGTCTCCATAGATATGTGTCCAATTCATATCGTCACAGGAAGTGTCGGTAAAAAGTTTGAAGCACGGATCAAGGAATTAACCAAAGACATGGACTGCAAGGTCAATGTTAAGGCCAAAGGTGACATGTTCCTCCTGCACCAGTGGATTAAAAATGAGCCGGTTGATCTCATTATTGGCAACAGCTACTGCAAGTACATCGCTCGAGATGAGGATTTACCTTTCGTCCGATGGGGCTTCCCCATTCTTGACCGACAAGGACATCAGCACTTCCCGACGGTGGGTTACAAAGGGGGATTGCGACTGCTTGAGCAGATCCTCGGGGTACTCCTTGATCGCAAGGACCGTGACGACCCTGAAGAGAAATTTGAATTAGTACTGTAGTTCCTTTTGCAGCAGCAGGCCAGTATTACCTGCTGCTGCATTTTGCAAATGTTCCCTGGTGAAATATATGAGCGTAATATCCCTTGCAGACCATAAAGAGTGTTGTTGTTCAAACTCAAAGAACTCAAAGAACTCAAAGAACTCAAATGACTCAGTTGTCTATCTGCCAGTTGCGCCACAAATTGTCGCCCGAACGCGATTTTCTCCGCCGACATCCACACACGGTCAGTGCCTCTTGGTCCCTGAAGCCCTGAGCTGGTTGGATCAAATCATGGAGGAGAGAGGCAAAAACATTTCTATGGTGGCAATTTCCGGACCGGGCGACCCACTTGCGACTCCAGATATCACTCTCCACGTCATCGCCGAAATCCGTAAACGGTATCCTGATGTTCAGATTGGGATCAACACACTCGGTATCGGCAGTGATCGCTTGGCAAGCGATTTGGCCAAGGCCGGAGCCAACTATGTGGCGATGGAAGTCAACGGCGTTCGCAGTGAGATATTGGAAAAGCTGTATGCCTGGATCAGACCTGGCCAGAAAACTTTAAAGATTTCCGAAACAGCGAAACTGCTCATCAAGGAGCAGCGCAACGGCGTACCAGCCTTAAAATTCCACAATCTGACTGTTGGGGTTCACACCACCCTTTACCCTGGATACAACACAGACCACGTTGCCAAAATTAGCAGCGAGATGATGGAACTTGGGGCCGATACGATTTCCCTCATTCCTTATGTCCAAAAATCTGAGGCAGAGGTCGATCTCGAAGGCCCATCGCATGAAATGATTGCCAATGCAGTTGATAAAGCCGGACAATATCTTAAGGTCACTGCGCCAATCCTCCTGCAACCGGTGGATAGTGACAGTGATTCTTCTGTGGCCAAACTCCCCGGACTTCCCAAACCCACAAAAGACAGACCTAATGTGGCTGTGGCCAGTTCCAATGGCATTGAAATCGATCTGCATCTCGGTCAGGCAATAAAATTTATTATTTACGGCCCAAGAGACGACGGTTTAACCAGCCTGCTTGAAGTGCGGAATGCACCAGAACCCGGCAAAGGCAGTGCCAGATGGACCGAACTTGCCAAGGTACTGTCCGACTGTTTTATCCTGCTTGCAGCATCCGCTGGCGAGACACCACAGCGCGTACTTGCTGAGGCTGGCATAAAAGTTTTTATCACCGAAGATCAGATCGAAGGCACTGTCGATGTACTCTACGGTGGCGGCAAGAAAAAGAAGAAAAAATAGAAGACCACCGTTTAAGACTATTTCATGAATTAACCCCGCCCCAAAAAGCGGAACTATTTTCAGCCCCCCTTCGGGGGTTTAAGATTTTTCACAAAAAAGGAGTGCAACATGGCTTTACCGGAGAGGCAGATTCTGCTCTGCCAAAGTTTTCGATCAAAAGGCGATCCCAAGGGGATCTGTCACAAACAGACCGATGGCTTTCTGCAGTATATCGAAGAAGAAATTCTTGATCGCGGTCTGGATATACAAATTGTCGCCACCGGTTGTTTGAAGCAGTGCGAGTCCGGCCCCATCATGGTCGTTCAGCCTGATAATTTATGGTTCAAGGGTATTGACAGCGAAGGAGCCATTGACGCGGTTCTCGACGGCCTTGAAGACGGCGAACCACCAAGCGACTACCTTATCACCGCATAATGATCCGGCCGGCAACACAAAACGACCTCAAAGATATGTTGCTGCTTTTGCAGCAACTCTTTGGCATTGAAGAAGACTTTTCCTTTGATGCCGTGCGCCAGAGAAAAGGCATGGAACTTCTCCTTGACTCCGGGAGCGGAATTATCTTGGTGGCCGAAAAGCAGGACGCAGTAATCGCCATGGGCACAGCCCAACTCGTCATTTCCACCGCTGAAGGTGGACCTTCGCTGCTGGTTGAGGATGTGGTGGTAAAACCTTCCTGGCAAAAGCAAGGAATCGGCTCAGGATTGTTACAGGCACTTGGTGACTGGGGGGCCGACCGGGGGGCCAGACGCATGCAGCTTCTGGCCGATCGAACAAATGCCCCGGCCATAGATTTTTACCATCGAATAGGCTGGCAGCAAACGCAACTCATCTGTTTGCGAAAATTCCACCACAGCAAGTGTGAGGTGAATGTATGAATTTTATACAAATTGACAACTGGCAAGACTACCGAAGTGACGGTGAAAAATTCCTTAATACTGCCACGCAGGCCCACGAAAAAAAGAAGAAGGCCTTCTCGACGGACACCCTTTACAATATAACCTGCATGGCCATCGAGAAGCTGATAATGGCCTTCCTGATGAAAAATGGTGACCTTGCTGAAAATCACACCATGGCAGATCTTCTCAGGGCTTTACAGCTCCACCTTGGTGATGTCCCGGAACTGGCAGAAAAGATGATGTATCTCGATACCTTCCAGGAGATATGCTCCCTTGATAATTTCACTATCAATATTCCAACGGAGAAGGATGTCATTAAGATGCTGGCCATCGGTGAGGACGTTCGTGCGGTTCTCCATCCCTATCTTTATGAGCAGACACCTATAACCCAATAGCAAGAGGCCAAAACAATGGAACAGGCAACCCTGGAAAAGATCTTCGAATATGCTTCCATGCCCGTACATGGGACCCTTTCAAGAAAAATCAGAAAAGATGTTAAGATCCAGATCAACGAGGGGAAAGTATATGAAAGCGCGGTAATTTTTCTTGGTGATGGTTTTATTCGTATAACTGAACAAAAGGAAAAGGAAGCAACCAACACCTATTATGGCTGGGATAAAATTGTTTCAATCCGAACCATCGGCAAAACCGAATAGTAGATTCAAAATGTCCGTTTTATTTTAGCAAGGAGAGTATCATGACGAGCCATGCACCGATTCCATACAGACCACTTGGAATCCTGAAAACAGTTATAGAAACTCTAGGTTTTGAAGTGACCCACTGTTACGAAGACCTGGTCTTTATAGAGCACAACGCCTTTCTGTTACGCATGGAACAAAAAGGCGAAGAGGTCAGCCTGCTTTTTAATACGGAATCAGACGTGGACAAACGTCAAGAGATCGCAGAAATGTTCAAAACCGAGGGCAAGGCCCACAAACTGAATATTGCCAATACCGGAACCTATCAAATGACCCCCAACGAATCAGACGGCACCATCAATCTCGCCTTTCACGAATAAGAAACCCGCCAAATCTATAAGTTAGTAAATTTATCACCATCAAGGCTATACTTTGATGGTGATAACTGAATTTTCACCACCAAAGTCATCTTTTACCCGTTCAGGCACAGTGGGATCGGCAATATGCTGCCCACCTTCAACAAGATAACTGTACTGATACTCACCCTCAGCAAGCTTCAGAGTCAGCCCCCAGTAGCCGCTGTTGCCAAGCTTCTCCAGCGGAACCGGCTGCCAGCTGGTAAAGGTGCCGACAATTTCTGCCTGTTTCGCATCAGGACGATAGATGACAAACCGGTAAGGAGTTTCCGGGCTCGCGACAGTAGCAACGTCAGAAACCGGATTGACCGAGGGGCGTACCAATAAAAGGGCCGCACCAAGGGCAAGCCCGGTCGCAAAGAGCGCTACCGGACGCATCCAGGGACTCCCAAAACCACGCCAAGGCTCTTTGCTCTCTATCGCCTGTACCTGCGGCACCTGATGCACCATCTCGGCGTGCAACAGTTTTTCCTGTTTGAGCAGATCTATGGCCTCATCCTTAAAAGCCTCATCGCCGTAGGCCGTTTCGACAAAATCAATTTTTTCGTCAAGATCAAGCTCATTGTCGATAAACATGCTGATCAGATAATCTTTCATGACTCACCTGTATGAAGTATTTTTCTTAGTTTCTGCCGTGATCGGTGAACTTTGACCTTAATATTTGCCTCGGTCGTCCCTGTTAATTTCGCTATCTCCCGGTAGGATAAACCACTGGTGACAACAAGAGATAAAATATCGACTTCATCGGGATCTAGCTGTTGCAGCGCCTTCAGCATATGGCGCGATTCTTCACGCACCTCAAACGATGACGCCAGATCATTGGTACCGCGATGCCGCTCTTCTTCAAAGGGGACTGTAGTACGCCGACTGCGAAAATGATCATTGAGTATATTACGACCGATAGTAAAGAGCAGCGACACGCTGGGATCATTTTTGCAATATCGTTCAAGATATCTGGCAAAACTCTCCTGCAAGGTATCTGCCGCCAGTTGATAATCCCCGGTTCGTCGCAGAAGATACCCAAAAAAACGATCTTTGTTATCGTTATAAAAGTCTCTTAAAATTTCCACCTTACTCCTTAAACGTTTCAGGTGTTCAAAGGTTACCGTTGGGGCAAGAAATAAATTTACTGCAGATCCTGAGTTATTTTTCTCACTGTTTCAAGGAGTGGAGGGATTTTACGGTTGCACGTGTAAAAAAGTTTCCGAATGCAGATCCGCATAATGGTGGGTGATGATATCACGCATACCCATGGCTTTTTTCCAATCCACTTGTGGATATTGAGAAAGCAGCTTTTCTCCAGTGATTTTTTCGAGATTTTTCAGTGACTCTCCTATAACGATCAGCATCATGCAGATGGAATCCAATTTTTCAACTCCGGCCGGACTATCGGTGAAGTCGGATGACTGATGTATCACCTGGAAACGAGTACCAATCTTGATTGCGGCCTCTTCTATCTGCCGCAAGACTTCCAGGCAGAGCTCTTGGTCATGCATACACCGCCTCCTCGTCGATTCTCTTTTTGAGGAAAAGATTCATATTGTCTCTATAGGTAACAACAACCGGACGATGAAGTCTTTCCTCCAACTCTTCCTTTATGCCTACGAGCATGAACAAGTCGGGTTCCCGGATTCGGAGGACAATATCCACATCACTCTTCTCACGAGCATCACCCCGTACTATCGAACCAAAAATACCGATTGTCATAATGCCATAATAATTGGCACGTTCATTTTTATAATTACGCAGAATATAGAGGAGTTCTTCCTTTTTCATAATCGCTTTCCTTGTTTTCCATACTTTTCAAAAGTTCACTTACGATATTAAGACTTTCCAGCCGCATGGTTCTCTCTTCCGCACTGCCGAAATTGAGCAGATTGATACTCCCATACCATACGACCTTTTGATCTAAGAGTGGCTGGAGTAGTACAATAAGTGCAACAGATTGAAGTTTGAAAGTGAGCGAGTTGAAGGTATGGTTTCAGATCTCACACTTAACCGAGGTCTGTTATGAACAAACACAACAAACATTACCGACAACTCACTCAAGAACCAAGATACCAGATTTCCGCACTTCGTAAAACAGGGATGAAGGTTAGAGCCATAGCTCTCGAAGTGGGAGTACATTTTAGTACCTTACTCCTGAAAGTCTGTCATAAAAAACAAGAAAATCAGGCAGCCATTTTCATTAAATTCTCTGTAGATGCAGCCAATAAAGCGTTTAAAGTGTGAGTTAATCTTACCCCTTTGATCGTCAACTGATATCTGTTTTGCCGGGGCAGTTTTCGGATAAGCCCATGTGCTCTGAGCAGACGCAGGTGGCGACTGTTTTTTGCCGATAACTGTTTTGCCGTTTGTCGTACTCGAGAGGATGTTGCGGGCAAATGTTCGCGTAGCATCTTATTGGTAAATCCTGAAATTTTAAAGCTTGGTTTACTGATTGCCAGGAGAATCTCTAGATCTTTTCCTATGGGATCAAGAGCCCGAAAACGACGACCTGCTTTTACAACATGCCTGGTTATGTCACTGATGAAATCACGAACAGGAGTGGCATCCTGCAAGGTGGCAAGATCATCCATGAACCGGTTGTTGACCTGTTGAGAGACAGCTGCTCGCAACGGAACATCCACAACTCCCTTTCGCATGGGGAGACGCTGCTTTGGCTCATCGTTTGCCTGTCCTTGTTTATGGCGAAATACAAAGAATTTCCCCGGATCGTTTATTGTCGTTTCCACCCGGAGGACATTCTGCTCATTGTAAATTTTAACTGAATTCTTATCGACCCAATGGCGGAGGCGAATTCCATCATTGAAATCAGTCATTCGTGACATTACTTCATCCGTTGACCGCTTGTGGGGCTTGCCGGTTTTGGTCAAAGGGCGATCAAGATAGCGAAGCACAGAGGTACTTGTTCCAGTCATGTGCGCATGGCGCAACAGGGAATCCATAGTGGCAGCAAGTTTCACCGGCGAAGTGAAAATCAGATCTGTAGCCCATTCGCTTTGCCATAATGTCCAATAGTAAGAAAGATATGGCCCTAAAATGTCCTGCATTGCTGGGAACACAACGGGAAGAAAGCGATTGATCCGTTCGGCAAAACGAATATCGAGTTGTTGGTCGAGAAACTGTTGGGCCTTTTCGTAATCGTCAATATGAAGAAACTTGTTGCCTTTGGCCAGGAACTCAATCCCTTCTTGTTCAAGACTGCGGCGTAACCATTCACGGCCATTCAAGCAGACCTGTATGTGGTAAGGAAACCATGTCTGAAGTCGGATATTCATAAAGCCAAGTTCAGGGTCATCAAAGTAATAATACAGGTGTTTGCATCGGGTCTGATAATTGAATAACTGAGGATATCCTGTTTTCGCACAATACCGGGCACGAAAGGATGAACCCGTTTCAAGGCAAGACCATACTCCGATAAGGCCGCTGGTTATCTGTTCTTTCTGCTACCGTTCATGGGCCAGTGTTTCTTTTCTCGTCCGCCATGTTGGAATATGAATAATGCCATGGCCGCACCTTTCTTTTGCATATTGATCGGCATTTTCAATGATGCTCTTGGTCTGGGTCATCATCCATGATTTGTAATCTTTATTAAGAATGCCCTGAGTTCTGCAAAAACGCATTACTTCTCCGGCTGACATCAAGGGAAGTATCAAGCCTTTAAAAACTATACGATCGAATCCGCTGAGTGTACTCTTGACCAGACCGGAAAACCTTTTTATAAGTTTCTTCATGAGCTGCTCCCTTTTGTATCTTTTGAAATTTGTGGATATCTTTCATTATACAAAAGGAGTGGCTCATATCATTCAGAATATTGGGTTGCGGGCTATTCGCCCGCGTTAGTACAGTAAGCAGGGAACTTTGCAGGAATGGAGCAATTGCCTCGGTTGATTCTCTGGAAGAATCAATAATTTAAAATGCTCCACTCCGATCGTGATTTTATTTTTTGACCAAAGTCAAAATGTTCAAGACACATCTTAATCAAATGCTCACACCACTTACTTTGGGTTGGTAGTGCATATCCTCAACCTGAGATTGCACGATCTAGGAACTTCTCGGTCATACAAAGATCAAGACAACGCAGCGGTACAGCAAATTATCCAATTGCAAAGCACACTCAAATTACGTTAAGGTAATGGAGATAGTACAGCCACTCCCGGCCCGAGGTCAAAAATGGTAGAAAACCGATTTTTCTACCATCAATGTTGTATTTGCAGCAAAACCCATCAATTTGATGTAGCTCACCATCCGGTAGCTTGCCAAAATTGTAATAAATGTCCGTCGTTTCGGTGTGCTTAAAACGCACCAATCCATTTATCCTGGCCGGTATTTTCCGACAAAGATCTGATCTTTGATATAATTCTACTCCAGCAGTTATTGCCGAAGAGGAACGGGCTTATGCTCCAATAAAGAACGATATAAATCCTCCATAGTCTCTATATGAAACTCGTGGAATTTACTGCGTACTCTTTCCCAAAGTGATCTTTTCGTTTTCCAGTATTTCCAGGCGGCCTGGAACAATGGGCAACATAACTGCTGGATCTGATCTATCAGAAAAGCCAACATCATGAGAAGAACAAAGACTTCGCTCAGGTGTTTCTTGCCAAGACCGAAATTGTGTTCAAAGTGATAACCTTGGTTTTTCAGGGTATTGAACGTTTCATGGTGAGTGGGCCGGAGGAATCTCACCTCCGGCCTCTCCCAGAACGGTGCGTGAACCTCTCGATTCACACCGCTCCCATCAAGAAAACGCACCGACCATCCCTTTCTGCCAATGTACAAAGATCTGAGGGTCTTTCCTGGCAATATTCTCCAGAAACCTGCATGCTCGTATCCTGTGTCCTTTCAGCTTCTTGTATTTCTTCATCGCCCAGGCAACCAACGTTTTATTGAAATGCCTGAAAACCGGATACATTGCCGACCGATAAAAACGTCCATAATATTCCAACCACCCACGAAGAACCGGGTTGTAGAACATGGCTATGTCGGCTAAGCTTAATTCGGTACGATTGCGAAAATTCAGCTTTCGGGTCTTTTGCCGCATCGCTTTCACTGCCTTTTTGCTAACCGCCGGCGTGAAGTTTATGAACAGAGACTTACGCTTACGATTCAGCACCCTTCGGGGCCTGAAAGTATACCCAAGAAAATCAAACTCGATAATCGGATAGTCCTTTCTTCGACAGCTATCCTTGCAATAAACGATCTTGGTTTTGTCCGGATGCATCTCCAGTGCACATTCTCTGAACCTATCGGCAAGTGCCGATTTGACACTTTCCGCCTGTGACTCGGTTCTGCAATGCACCAGTCCATCATCTGCATACCGGCACCAGGGGTTGCCTGGATAGTTCTTTCCCATCCAGACATCAAATGTATAGTGTAAAAACAGATTAGCCAATAGTGGACTGATGACTCCGCCCTGTGGAGTTCCCCGGCTACGCTTTACCAAAGTACCATCCACACACTGCAACGATGCAGTCAGCCACCTTTTAATATACAATATGGCCCATTCACATTTGACGTGCATCTTCACTGCCCGGAGTAGCAGAGTGTGATCAATATTGTCAAACAGTCCTTTGATATCGAACTCAAGAACCCAACTGTAACGCCAGCACCGCTCCCGCGTAACTCCGATTGCATCCAACGCCGATCTTCCGGGTCGATAGCCATAGGAATCCGGTAGGAACCTTGCTTCAATCTCGGGTTCTATCTCCTGCTTAACAACCATCTGCGCCACACGATCCGCTACCGTCGGGACACCTAAAATGCGCTCCCCGCCATTCTTTTTTGGAATGGCAACCGCCTTTACCGGTGGTGGAAAGTAGCACCCAGAGGACATTCGATTCCAGATTTTGTAGAGATTACCCTGCAGATCTTCCTCAAACATCGCAATCGATTGCTTATCCACTCCAGCTCCTCCGGCATTGGCTCTTACAGCCTGATACGCTCTGTACACATGCCATTTGTCAATGGTAAATGGTTTTGTTGCACTCATTCGCCTCCTCCTGTTGCCAGTTGAACGACCAATACAACGTCTTGACCCGACCCCTTTGCTCCAGCCGCATTACCGGCCTTCTTCGCTACTACAGATCGGTCCGTCCCAGTGCTCCGCATCGGTACTCTTACCTCATGGTTTCTGCCACTTGGCCTTCTCCCTTCACATCGGAACGACTGGTTCCCGCAGTTCCATACAAAAGCCTGAAACAGCTTCACGCCCCCTATACACCGGCCGCCGCTTGCCCAGTAGTCAGGTAACCGGCAAACTTTTCCCAGAAGATGGAAACGCCCCTGGTTTTGACGACAATTCTTTGGTTTACGATGCGTCATCGGAAGGTTCACTTGCGTTCGTCTCTCTGTTTCCTACCTGCTCGAGGTACATCCTCGACACTTTGACTCCAACGCTCACCACCGACGGCTCTTAACCGCAGCAGCTTGGAGTGGTTTGAAGCCTGCTCCTGAAAGCCGACCCCGAGGGACCTGCCCTCATCTTCTGCATAGCTTTGCCACAGTCTGTCAGTCCATAGTCGAACCTCCTTTCTGTGTGCCTGCGGCACACTCTCAATCTTCCACCTTGCGCGAGCACCTCGCATAAAATGAAAGACATTGTCCTCAGTGATGGACAAGTCGGTAATCCAGGTGAAATGCTGCGTTTTGCAGGTTTTGCTGTTTTCTTCCCAGTATTCAACGAAGGTAACACGTTTTTCCTGATGAGACTTGTTGAGCGGTGCGTCATAAACAATACGAAAGCAATGAGTGAGATGTCGTTTGTCCTGTTTCGTTATGGTCAGCTCCGTCAAATCGCCGTTGGCCAAAGCGCCATCTACATAGTCGAATAGAAATTTGTGATCTCCCTGTTTCACGCCCAGGATATAATGAAGATTATTTTCCTCCAGATCTTCAATGTGTGGACCATTGGAACTGAGACCATCCTCGTTAACGATAAACTGGAGATGCGGATGGTCCTGACGCAGTTTGCCGAGAAATCGCCTGACAGCGTTACGTTCACAGTCCATTTTCGTCTCGCCGTCCTGTTTCCTAATGGTTTCAGGCGGCAGAACAATCACCTCCTTTAGATCATGGTGCACAACGGCAGCGCCAACTGTTTGGAGATAGTAGGTAACTTTTCCAGTCTTTTTATTTACTTTTTCCAGGCACGCATCGGAATGGAGTGTATCCGATGAAAAATAACCGGTACCGTCAAGATTCAGCAGGTAACACCCTTGCATAAAAACAAACTTCTCAAGAACCTTGCCACGTTGCAATTGCCGGAAGGCATCTTTAAAAAGGGGGCGAAGATCATTTGGATCGACACCATCAAGGATTTCACGTATTGAAGTGTCACAAGGGATACTGCCCATCCCATAAATCGTCATAAGATTGTGCGGAGAGTAGATTCGCCGTCCATCAAAGGCCAGTAACGAAGGGTCCTTGAGCGAAAACACTGCAAATCCAGCCATAAGACAATCCACAAGAGTGTGGGTGACGGTTTCTGAACGATGGTCAAGAATTTTCGCAAAACCGGTTCGCATGGTTTTAAATAGAGAATCGGCGTTCAGGTGCTTTCGAAGCGTGATCTCTTTGGTCCTGGAAATTTCGCGTTTTTGGGCTTTCACAATTGCTTTAATATGATTCGACATTACCGCCAAATTGTAAGTATTTGATATTGCTTATAAAAAAAGCGTTTTACACCTCATTGATATGTCAAGAAAAATTTTGCATCAATCGCACTTTTTTTGTTAAATGTTTACGAAGACTCCTTTTAAATTTTGCGCTATTGCAGCGTTTCAGGCCTGTCCGGGAACTGCTGGAGATAGTAATGGAGAAGACCTCTGGCAATCAACTTGAATGAGATCTGATCTAGAGATGCAATAGGATTGTAATGCTGATGATAATTTGAGATACTCAAGATCTTTCAAATGGCAACATAAACAATCTTTCCAATTCCGAGGGGAGTAGTCAGCAATAGCGTTTAATATAATCCACTTACATAAAAATAAGAGTTATGGCCTTCTGGTTTCGGTAAGATTATTGTCGTCAGAAGCTATTGCATAATTTGCAATAATAAGATATTTTCTTTCGGCTTATTTGGGGATCGTTCTGAATAGAAAGGACTATCTTTTTTGGAAACACTTAACAAAGCGATGCCTCATCTTCCTCTCTTCTTATCTAAAGGCATGCTCAATGGTTTTCCCTTCCATTTCTTTTCTTTTTTTGTTTTTTCCCTTGTTTCTTCTAGTTTATGCCCTGTTCCCATACAGAAATCTGACCATTTTGGTATTTAGTCTAGCTTTTTATATCTGGGGAGAAGGAGCCTACGTTGTCCTACTCCTGACTACTGTTGCACTAAATTATTTTATAGGACTAAAAATAGATAATGCACACTCCCTTGCCCAGAACAAAAAGGTAAGGTTTTGGCTATTTGCAGGCGTGGCAGGCAATCTTGTCATTCTGTTTTACTACAAGTACTTCGGTTTTGTGGTAAACACAATTATGGGTATGGATTTGACAGCAGGGGAAGTACCGGTACTTCCATTGGGGATTTCTTTTTTCATATTCCAGTCTATTTCCTATTTAGTAGATGTTTTCCGAAAACAGGCTAGGCCTGCTGACTCAATATCTGATCTTGCCTTGTATATCACGATGTTTCCACAACTAGTCGCTGGCCCCATTGTTCGGTATTCATCCATCAGTGATTCGATAAAAAACAGAACAATAGATTTCTTAAAAATCAGGGATGGTATTTTCCTTTTTGTTGGAGGACTAAGTCAAAAAGTAATCATCGCAAATAGTGCAGGGGAAATTGCTAATATAGTGTTTTCTCTACCTTATGAAAAGGTAACATCAGCCGTTGCATGGATCGGTTCAACTGCATATACCTTGCAAATTTTTTTTGATTTTTCAGGCTATTCTACAATGGCAATCGGTATCGGTTTGATGATGGGGTTTACGTTTCCCGCCAACTTTAACTATCCTTATATATCCAAATCAATAACAGAATTCTGGCAGCGATGGCATATTTCATTAAGTTCATGGTTTCGAGATTATTTGTATATCCCCTTGGGGGGAAATCGAAAGGGCCGCGTACGAACCTATTGCAACCTTTTTATTGTTTTTTTGCTGTGTGGCCTTTGGCATGGAGCTGCTTGGACTTTTGTTGTCTGGGGAATATACCACGGTGTACTCCTTATATTGGAACGTCTGTTCATCAAAGACTTTTTGGCCAGGAGCCCATCGGTACTTTGCCATGTCTATACCCTGTTATTTGTAATCGTTGGCTGGACTTTGTTTAGAGCTGATAATTTTCAGCAAGCGTGGATTTTTATCCATGCTCTATTCGGTACCGGTAATGGTGAATTTCCTGCTGAATTAGTTAGCGTATTAAACAAAGAAAATATCTTGTATTGTTCTATTGGCATTCTGTTGGCGACGCCTTTTTTACCATGTCTTTTGGAGAAGTTTTCGGTGATACCTTTGACTCAGGAACATCTCAAGTATAGCTATAAAAAACTATCTATCATGTCGATGTTCACTTTGATGTTGGCAATTCTCTGTGTCATTTATATTTATGCGGGTACCTACAATCCTTTTATATATTTCAGGTTTTGAATTGTGGTAGCTAAAACAAATTTATCTCAAAAAAATGTAAGAAAAGCCAATGTAGTTTTGAGTTGGGCTTCTAAATTATGTTTAATAGCGATTGCTCTTATTTTACTTACCCCACTAATTAGAGGTCTTTATTTCCAGGATTCGACTTCTCGAAGAAACTATGAGAACCGGAATCTCAATAAATTTCCAGAAATCCAAGGCCTGTTGCATGTCAAACAATTTTTTACTGATCTTGACCACTTCCTGAAAGATCATATCGCCTTCTTTATTACTATAAACCAGTGCTATAGAAAAGGATCTTTCTATTTGTTTAATGAAAGTCCGGTTAAAAATGTGTCAGTCACCCTGGACGGATTTGTTTTCCTGAATTCACACAATGCAAGCCTCCATAATACTGTGTTTGACAGGTTATGTAGACCACGAACATCGCCCGAAAAAGTGGATGCCTATCTTAAAGATTTAAAAATTCTTGACAGAGTAATTCGATCTTTTGGTCACCGTATGATTTTTGCTGTTGCACCCAGCAAACCGTCCATATATGCAGATAAACTACCCAAAGATTTAAATGAAAAAACACGCAGCAACTGCCTGCGCTATATGCAAGAAGAAAATATTTTAACGCTTCTAGCAAAAAAAGCAGACGAAATTGGAATCATTTTCCACTATCCCCAACAGGCGTTTATTGACGCGAGGAATGACCAGAACTTTTATCCAAAGGAGAATTTTCATTGGAATGGAAAAAGTCCCCATCTTTTCAGTAAAACTTTATTTGAACGTCTTGGAATCGAAGTGGGTTTTGGCTTCGAGATTGGGAGTCAAATTGTTCAAGCAACTGCTGATTTAGGAATGTTGGGTTTCGAGCGGCCTATTCAGGTTTGGGATTATCCGTATCAGAAATACCAGTTAAAGAGAGAGAGTTCAGGTCCCATGCTTGAAGCGTTAAGACCGTATTATGAACGTCTGAGTGAATATTCTCAATATAGTTGTGGTGCTCCTTTACAAAATAAAAATGCAATTATTCTGTCAAATTCTTTTGGAGCCTCTTTGGCAAAGCATCTGGCCATTGGATATAAGACACTGAAGCATATCAATATTTTTCAGCTTCAGGAACATGAAAAAGACAGGTTCTATCAGAAAATGCTTTATTCAGGGGAGGGTATGGATGTAATTTTTGTCTTGCATGACGATGCTGTAGCTTATGGTGAAACTTTGAAGAGTCTCGCGACTGTTTTTGATAAATTGTCACGGCAAAAGCAAGAAGGAGACAGTAACAATCATAATTGAACAATTCACAAGGTGAAAAATTTGCTAAAAGTCATTGATGTCCGGTTAGTCTTGATAAATATGATCCCTTCTTCCACAAAATTGTGCTGATATTTGCCTCTTGTTCATCCGTAAGGATTCTTGTTCTGAGGAAGTTAAGTGATAGTTAGCTGAGGATGAATCGACCTTCTTTTTCGGTAGGGACTTCGATTTTTTCGGCTGTGTTTAATTCTTCATATGTTCACTTTGACGGCAATAAAGCTGTTCAGATCATTAATACCTTCAATTGGTTAATGAATGCTCTTCGTTACTCCTGGTGCCAAGTGCATCACCTATGACATCATCACTATACAATCCGTAAGCCGCATTTTCAAGCATTCCGCCAACAATTCCGCCCCATGTGGTTCTGCTAACACACGTGCACAACATCCGGATTCACGGCGGAAAAATCCGCCTGAGCTCCTGGCTTGGTTTTTCAAGATGCATCGCCGTTAGCTGTAACGGCTTCGTAAGCGAAGGCGTTTATCCGGAAGATACTTTGCTCTAGTTAATATCACAAAATATTCTCATGGCCAAGATGGCTATGAATAATAGATCCGTCCCCATTCCTGCTTATCCTTGCGGGTCACTTCTGGATGAGTGTCAGGCAACGTGATTGATACTAACTGACTCTCGTGTACGGATTGGTGGACCACTCAACCATCTCCAACCTTGTTCATGTCGGAGATGGTTCCAGGAAATCAATTGAGATGATTACTCCATTTTGAATGGCGATACTGACTGCTACTACTGAATCTCTGATTTTTAATAGGTCGAGCAGACCAGCTTCTTTAGAGGCAAACAGTACATCCATAGCGGGCCTTTTACTGACGCCTTGCCGCACGCAGCTACTACGTGCCTGCTCTTTTGCCCTGTTCCTAACTATTGTCACCGGCTCCTCACATAGTATTCACAGGTTTTCCGAACATACTGACCATAATACGTGGTTGCGGCAGTGGAAAACGCTTCAGCAATTTATTGAATTCGTCCCAATTAAGGCAGCTTCTCTTTCCTCTACGGTTCAGCCATTTGAACAACAGCTTCTTCACTGCTTGATCAAATCGCAGAAGTCCCCGATAATTATCAGTTACTCCATAGTAGTTATAATGACCCCTCAATTTGGTCCTGACTATTTTCCAGAGTTCCTTGTTTTTCCTGGTCCTGACCTTCAATAGCCATTCTTTGAAAATCTTCAGCTTGGCGATAAACTTCTTACGGGCAGTAACCCGCTTCATTTGAAACCGCGTGCCGTTCCGTGTTGTGCCACAATAGTGGGTGAGGCCAAGAAAATCAAATGTCTCTGCCCTTTCCCCTCTTTTCTTTGCACTCTGAACGGCAAATCTACCAAACGCCAACACCTTAGTCTTAGTCGGCTCCACCTCAAGATTAAACTTACCCAGTCGCTGCCCTAAATCTACCCGAAACCGTTCTGCGTCTGCCTTGAACTGGAAGCAGACAACAAGGTGAGTCGGTCGGCTGAGGTATCGCCCCCTCGGCCGCTCTCAGACCCCGGCGTGAACCTCTCGGCTCACCGGGCTCCCATTATCCAGCCGTCGGTTCCCCGCTTCTGTGAACGGCCAATGTCTCCTCACCCCGCGCTCCCATGTGTAGCCTCCTTTTTTCCAGCAGCATTACCCGCCTTCACAGGAACTACAAGGCTATCCGAATCCCCGTGTCTCATTTGCCTTTCTCCCTCTTCAGTTGTCCGGCATACTCTCGATACTTCGAAAGCAACACAGGGTCTCCCGGGTTCCCGTCTAGTCACAATGTCAAACATGCCATGGTCTCCGACCCCGGGAAGCAGCCAGCACCTTGCCTTTAGCGGCGATGACTATATTGACTTCCATTTCTTGAAGAATGTCGTCCTTCCAATAAGGAGAATTACGGGGCTCAATCCCTTCCAACCTTTCGGCTTACGGCCTACCTGCTTGCTATCCTACGCTTAAAACTTTATGTTACCATAAAGCCTCCAAGGACTCGCTACCCGATGGTTGGCAAACCTTCCGGGACGGGATTCACATCCGTTAGACTACACGACCTTGCCCGGCTGCACTCAAGATTTCTCCTATCTTTCTGGACTGTGGGTCTGTTTCCCCAAATGGAACAATTCCCATAGCAGCAAAGCGACTTACCTCAAACATAGAGACGCTGGAATTGTCCATTACAAGGATGTCTCTGTCTTTGTACTGACCAGTACCCTTAAGAGATTGTATAATTGACTTGTCATCATAAGTAATCGCCTCAGTGCACCTGACCGGAGACCCTTATCGACCCAACTTTTTCACTTATTCCCTTTTTTATAACCTCGCGGTTATATGCTGAGATAACGCTGCGTCGTTTAAGCATTCCAAGAACCCATGGATTTTCCAGGGATTCAACAACAGGAATTTCTTCCAGTCCTTTAATGTCGAAAAGTTCCATTGCTCTATAGAGAGAGTCATCAGGAGTCAGCATTATGATATCACGATGGCAGATCGCACCTACTGTTTGCTCTGCTCGCTCCTGGGAATCTCTGTTAATAATATTTTTTATGTCTGTCATGGAGACTATTCCCGTCATTTGCCCTGTTTCGTCGATAACAGGAAAGTAGAATCCGCTCTTTGTCTCGCTGAAAGTCATCAATAACTGATTGATATCCGCCTCTTCACTTATAAAATTGACATCTTCAGTTATTGCCAGACCGACTTTAAGTGACTTCATGATAGCCACTTCCCGACCTTCGTGAATATTGATTCCTTCCCTGCTGAAATCGACGGTATCAATGGAGTCTTCATTAAGCCAGGTGGCCACAACCGTACCGATAATAGATGCGAACATAGCTGGAACTATGATCTCATAGTTCCCGGTCATCTCGAAGAGCAAGAAAATAGCAGTAAGGGGGGCATGGGTAGATGCAGCCAGGAAGGCGCCTATACCAACAGAGGCATAGGCACCAGCTCCAGCGGTTGTATCTGGCAATAACCTATGGACCAGTGAGCCGAAACTACCGCCAATCATCGTGCCTATAAAGAGCGCTGGCGCAAATACGCCGCCCGCGCCACCGGACCCAAGCGTCACTGCAGTTGCAAATATTTTCAAAAAAACCAGACAAATCAATATATTGCTCGCACCACTGCTGTAAAGTACAGATTCGATATAATAATAGCCATCTCCCATAATCTGAGGAAACATTATGCCAATTGTACCGACGATGAGGGCACCTGTTATCGGTTTGAGTTGTTGTGGGATCTTGAGATTTTTGTAAAAATCACGAATATAGTAAAAAACTTTGATATGTAATACTGCGGCAAAACCAGTGATCACAGCGAGTAAAGCATAAAGAGGCAGCTCAACAAAGTGGTTAACCACATTGTATTGGGGAATTACAAAAATGTTTGCTCCCCCGAAATAGGAGCGGGTGACCACAGTTGATATTGCAGAAGCGGTAATCAGGGCAGAGAAAGACGATATTTCATAGGTGCCGAGCAGTACTATTTCAGCAGCAAAAAAAATACCCGCTATTGGCGCATTAAACATTCCCGCAATCCCACCGGCACAACCGGCAGCAATATAGAGCTTCATCCTATTGCCAGAGACGCGAAAGAACTGGCCAACCAGTGACCCCATCGCGCCGCCTATCTGTGCGATCGGTCCTTCGACCCCAGCAGAGTTGCCGGTTCCTATGGTGAGGGATGTAGAGATTATTTTTATAAAAATGGAGCGGGCACGAATATATCCGCCTTCCAGATTAACTTTGCGCAAAAATTTCGTAAACCCATAACCATTCACCTCTCCAGGAAAGAGGAGAGACAGCGGGATAAGGAGGATCATGCCAAGCATTGGGATAAGTGGCAACAGAAGGAGGTACATACCACCTTGAGCAATGTGCAAAAATTCCTTTCCACCTTTGAAAAGAAAATGCTCTATAAAATGAACAAAAGTGCGGAATATAATATTGAGAATACCGGAAATAAGGCCAATAAAGGCGGCTACAGCGAGAAGACGTGTGTTCTCTCCAGGCAAAATCCTTCGAAAATGTGATTTCATGACAGCAACTAATATAATGGACAACACCAGATTGGATCTGGTTGGGAGGACAGAAAATGTAAGAATTGGGTTAAATTCGAGCCCAAAAATTCGCGAAAGAACGTCTATATAACACCAGTTCAGTTATGATCAAAGTCTTTTTTACGATTTTGGGTGAATTTAGATGCATAGGCTCCCGACGTACTGTGCTATAATGGCTATCAACTTTTTTGCTATGGAGCCTGTCGGATTATAGCCATTTTTTCTCAGATTAAGACATGTTAAAAGAGTGCGCAGATACAACCCACTTTCTTTTCAAACTTCAGTCTATTGCATTTATTATACTGCTCCGGTATTAAATATTATTTTATTCTATATAGTTATCATCTTGTTCATTATTTAATCCAAACAATCGTCAACAAGAAGGAACAGACCATGACCAAAGATTATTCCCGCTACCCAGATCAACACCCAGATTCCACCGGACATTTCGGCGCATACGGCGGCTCTTATATTCCGCCTGAACTGCAGCAGGAAATGGACAAAATCACCGATGCCTATTTGACGATATGCAAAACACATCGGTTTATCGAAGAACTCCGTTCCATCCGTAAACACTACCAGGGAAGACCGACTCCCGTATACCACGCCGACCGCCTGTCAAGAATGTGCGGCGGCAGCCAGATCTACCTGAAGCGTGAAGATCTTAACCATACCGGTGCCCATAAGCTCAACCATTGCATGGGTGAAGGCCTGCTGGCTAAACATATGGGCAAGAAGAAATTAATCGCCGAAACCGGCGCGGGGCAACATGGCGTCGCCCTGGCAACCGCAGCTGCCTACTTTGGCCTTGAATGTGAAATTCACATGGGCGAAGTGGATATTATCAAAGAAGCTCCCAATGTCATCCGCATGAAGTTGCTTGGCGCCACAGTGGTTCCGGTTTCTTTTGGGCTCAAGACACTGAAAGAAGCTGTTGATTCTGCCTTTCAAGCCTATCTGAAGGACCCCATTAATTCTATCTATTGTATCGGTTCTGTGGTTGGCCCCCACCCCTTCCCCATGATGGTTCGTGACTTCCAGGCCATTGTCGGCATCGAATCCCGTGAACAATTTCTGGACATGACCGGCAGCCTGCCGGATGTTGTCTGTGCATGCGTGGGTGGTGGCAGTAATGCCATGGGAATTTTCTCGGGCTTTATCAACGACCCTGTCAAACTGGTCGGCGTTGAACCCGGTGGACGGTCTCTTAAGCTTGGTGACCACGCCGCCACCGCGGCATTTGGCACACCAGGGCTCATCCATGGCTTCAAATGCTACCTGCTTCAAGATGCAAAAGGCGAACCGGCTCCGGTATATTCCATCGCCAGTGGTCTCGACTACCCCGGCGTAGGCCCGGAGCACTGCATTCTCAAAGACGACAAACGTGTCAGTTATGAGATCGCCAATGACATTGAAGCCCTCGATGGATTTTACACCTTAAGCAGGGTTGAAGGGATTATACCGGCCCTTGAAAGTGCTCATGCCGTCGCCTATTCCATGAAACTGGCGAAAGAGATGAAACACGGAAGCATCCTGATCAACCTGAGTGGACGGGGTGACAAAGATCTCGACTTCGTCACTGAGACCTATGGGTTTAATCTTGATGAGGCGAAAAAGAGCCTGCTCTAGTTCTTTTCCCCACCGCCTTGTGTCATAACAGTCAAAACCTACAAAATGAGCAACCACCTTTCATTTTTGTAGGTTTTAAGACAGACTATCCTGTCCCAGCTTGACTCTTTTTTCCGCAAGATTAGTTAATCTATTGTTTTTACACATATATCAACGACAGATCATCATCTGGCACAGCCCTTGCTCAATGGTAAGTAAGATAAGATCAAACTACTTTGACTAAGGATGCCAACTATGAGCACAGCACCTCTCTTAAAAGATCGATCGAAACAAATCCACAGAAAGGGCTCCGCCCCTTTTGAAATTGACTGCAATAAAGAAAGCCTCGCAGGAGCAGTTAGCCAACGTGCTTGTGTTTTTTGCGGCTCCCGTGTGGTGCTCTACCCCATCGCCGACGCCATCCATCTGGTCCATGGCCCGATAGGCTGTGCCGTGTACACTTGGGACATACGAGGGGCACTTTCGTCAGGACCTGAACTGCACCGCCTCTCTTTTTCCACAGATTTACAAGAGCTTGATATCATCTTTGGCGGCGAGAAAAAACTTGCCAAGGCCCTCGATGAACTCATTGATCTGCATAAGCCCAAGGCTGCTTTTGTCTATTCGACCTGCATCGTCGGCATTATCGGCGATGATCTGGAGGCTGTCTGTAAAAAAGCCACCGAGGAAAAAGGTATCCCGGTGCTGCCAGTGGAATCTTCCGGTTTTAAAAAGGGCAACAAACGCGGAGGGTATGAAGCCGCTTGCACCGCCATGTCCCGTTTAGTCGGTACTGGCGATACCAGCAATATCTCCAAACACTCTATTAATATTCTGGGGGATTTTAATCTGGCCGGAGAAATCTGGTTGATCCGCGAATATTTCGAGCGTATCGGCATTCAAGTAGTCGCCAATATTACCGGCGATGGACGGGTCGCGGACATTCAGCGATGCCATGGCGCAGCACTCAACGTGGTTCAGTGTTCCGGGGCGACTATGGATCTGGCAAATATGCTCAAAGATGGCTATGGCATTCCTTCAATACGGGTTTCCTATTTTGGTATTGAAGATATGGCCGAAGCGCTCTACTCTGTTGCCCGCCACTTTGGCGAACCGGAAATGCTGGACAAAGCCCGGCAGGTGGTGAAAGAAGAGCTCGCATCACTTCTTCCCGAACTGGCCCGATATAAAAAAGCCCTCACCGGCAAGAAAGCAGCTATCTATGTCGGCGGCGCCTTTAAGGCCTTCTCGCTGGTTAAGGCCTTCCGACTTATCGGCATGGATGTCGTTATGGTTGGTTCCCAGACCGGCACCAAAGAAGATTATATAGAGCTCGACGAGATAACCGACGACGGCTGTATCATCGTCGACGATTCCAACCCACTCGAACTCTCATCGTTTTTGAAGGAAAAGGATGTCGACCTCTTTGTCGGAGGAGTCAAGGAACGGCCCATTGCCTATAAGCTCGGGGTGGCCTTCTGTGACCACAATCACGAACGAAAGGAAATGCTGGCAGGCTTTGAAGGCATGATGAATTTTGCTCGAGAGGTATATGGCTCGGTAATGAGTCCCGTCTGGAAATTTGTCCCACGCAGAGTAAAGGAGTAATAGTCATGACCAAGATGCCAAGTTATACCGCGACGACCAACGCCTGCAAACTCTGTAAACCTCTCGGAGCCTCCCTTGCCTTTCGGGGCATCGAAAGCTGCGTTCCCTTTTTGCATGGTTCACAGGGATGCGCCACCTATATGCGCCGCTATATCATCAGCCATTTCAATGAGCCCATCGATATCGCTTCATCCTCACTCGGTGAAAAACAGGCGATTTATGGTGGTGCAGCCAACCTGAAACTCGGTCTGCAAAACGTCACCTCCAAATACGCGCCAAAGATCATCGGCGTGGCAACAACCTGTCTCACAGAGACCATTGGCGACAATGTGCCAATGATCCTCAAAGAATACCACAAAGAATTCGGCACCACCGATACGCCATTGGTCGTCCATGTCTCGACCCCCAGTTTTGCTGGCACCCACATGGAAGGCTTTAACGCCGCCGTAAGGGAGATAGTGCAACAACTGACTGTCGAATCGGAGCCGAACGAAACCATTAATCTATTAAGCGGATTTATCTCCACCGCCGATATCAGATATCTCAAAGAGGTCTGCAAAGACTTTGAGATCGATGCGACCATTCTTCCCGACTATTCGGACACCCTCGATGGTCAGGCGCTGAACGATTACCCACTTATCCCGGAAGGCGGCACACCGCTTGCAGCTATCAGGGCCATGGGCGGGGCGAAAGCAACTATCGAATTCGGCTCAACTCTGCCTGCGGAAACCGGCGGCAAAGTCCTTGAGAAAAAATTCGGCACAAAGCTCTTCCAAATGAGATTACCTATTGGCATCCGGGCAACCGACACACTCTTTGACCAGCTCGCGAAACTCAGCGGACAAAAGATTCCCGAAAGGCATACTGCGGCCCGGGGAAGATTGATCGACAGTATGGTGGACGGTCACAAGTATATTTTTGGTAAACGGGCGGTGGTCTACGGCGAGGAGGATTTCGTTATCGGCATCACCTCCTTTCTTGCCGAAATTGGTATTCACGTCGTACTCTGCGCCTCCGGCGGCAAGAGCGGGCAGTTTGAAGCAGGTATTGCCGCAGCCCTTGAAGGAATGGATTGTGAGTTGCCGGTGGTAAAGGAAGATGTCGATTTTTTCGATATTGAAACCCTGGCCAAAGAGCTGAAGGTCGACTTAGTCATCGGTCATTCCAAGGGTTATGCCTTTGCCAGAAAAGAAAATCTGCCTTTGATCCGGGTGGGCTTTCCCATCCACGACCGCGTTGGTGGTCAGCGGATTTTACACCTTGGCTACCACGGGGCTCAAGCACTGTTTGATCTCATAACCAATACTGTCATAGAGAAAAAGCAAGACGATTCGCCTGTCGGCTATAGCTATATGTAATGGCCCAGGAGGCTGTCCGAGAATAGGATTTTTGTCCAAAATCGAGGCATTTTCATAAACCAAGCACAGCCATATAGATAATATTGCGAGCATTGGTTTATGGAAATAACGAAAAGTTTGGGCAAAAAGGCATTTTCGGACAGCCTCCTGGTAAAAGCTCTTCATCTCAGGTTTTACCTATGAAGATTTTTACTTAGCCATCAATAATTTAATGTTTCATCTTTCTACTGCAAGGAAATATTATGACGAATTCAGTTAAAAAAGATTTTCGAAGCCATCCCTGCTTTAACGCTGATGCCAAAGGTAAATTTGGCAGAGTTCATCTGCCCGTCGCACCCAAATGCAACATAAAATGCAACTTCTGTGACCGTAAGTATGACTGCGTCAACGAGTCGCGGCCGGGTGTCACCAGCACCGTCCTCAGCCCCGAGCAGGCAGGTGTGTATATGCAAAAGGTGCTTGAGAAGGAACCGAGAATTAGTGTTGCCGGCATCGCCGGTCCCGGTGATCCTTTTGCCAATGGTCCGGAAACCATCGCCACCATGCGGACAATTAGAAAAAATCATCCTGAAACTCTGCTCTGCGTATCCTCAAACGGCATGGCCATCGGTCCCTACATTGAGGCCCTGGCAGAAATTGAGGTGTCCCATGTGACCATTACCGTCTGCGCTGTTGATCCGGAGATCGGCAAAGAAATTTACTCCTGGGTCAAAGATGGCAATGTTGTTTACCATGGTCTGCAAGGTGCAGAACTGCTGCTATCCCGCCAGCTGGCCGCCATCAAAAAACTAAAGGCCCATGACATTATGGTGAAGGTCAACTGCATAGTCATACCGGGAATAAATGACCACCATATTGAAGATGTCGCCCGGACCATGAAGGGGTTGGGCGTTGATTTACTCAACTGTATGGCCATGTTTCCCAATGCGAATACGCCTTTCGGTACTATTGAGCAGCCAGGTAAAGAGATGATGGAACAGCTCCGTTCCAAAGCGGAAGAATATCTGCCGCAGATGCGTCACTGCACACGATGCCGGGCCGATGCTGTGGGTTTACTGGACGACGATCGCACCGAGGAATTCAGAAGTTGCCTGACGGTCTGCTCTTCACTCAAACCAATGCCCGCCGCAATGCGCCCATATGTTGCCGTCGCCACGGAAGAGGGCATACTTATTAACCAGCATCTCGGAGAGGCCAAAAGCTTTGAGGTTTGGGAACAGGCGGAAGATTCGTATCGCAAGGTTGAAGAACGCAAAGGACCAACCACCGGAGGCGGAATAAAACGTTGGCACCAGTTGGCAAAAATCCTCGGCGACTGCCGTGCCGTGCTGGTAAGTGGTGTTGGACAGACGCCCTTTGATATCCTTTCCAAATCAGGAATAAAGCCGGTGGAAGCGGCTGGATTTATCGAAGAGGGCTTGCGGGCTGTTTATGAAAATGAAAAGACCGCAACCCTCAGAGGCAGGCGAACTCCCTGCGCCGATGGCAGCTGCAGTGGATCAGGCGGAGGATGCGGTTGACAGAGGAATATCTCCTTTAAATGGGCTTAAAAGTGTGACAAATATTTTTCTCATCACTTTGTAAGAGAAAAATATTTGTGTCAGGCCGAAACATGCTTATCAATATTAGGAAGCGTTCTTAATGACTCCATATTGAATGAATATGGAGTCAATCTGGAATCAATTTCTGACTCCCAAACGCCCACACTTTCACTTAAAGGAGAACATTATGAAAGATACTGAAAATCTACATTCGAAAGTACAAGGCCTTTGTGACTGTTACGCCACTAACGATCCATTGAAGGAAATGTCCCAAATACACAGCGAATCTGACACCGATGAGGCCGCGTTAAAATGGGTCGCCCTGGCTATCTTGCACGGAATTAACAGTAATGCCAAAGAAATCACCATCTCCAAGACCAAAAGCGATGGCGTAAAAGTGAGCGCCGAATATAGAAAAGCTGACCTGCCATCTCCCGGCGAGCCAATCGCCGAAAAAATCATGACCGCTATCCGTAACATCTCCCATCTTGAGGGTAACAAAGCAGAAACAACTCTTGCCTTTGGTATCCGCAACAACAGTATGGACCTGAAAATCAAATCAAAGCATGAGGGCAGCGACGGGAAAATCACCATACAATTCCCATAATCTGAACCTTTGATCTTTTGACGAAGACGAAACGATCCTTCTACCAAACCGAACTTCCTGCTTGAGAAAAAAAGCAGGAAGTTCTTCCAATTTTTTTGTTATCACCTTCAAGTAACGATTCAGTGCTTATAGTTTCTTTGTGAATGAGTCTTACAATTATTTGCACCGGATTTATCTGACAGTTCCCTGCAACAAGATAGTCAAGCATCTCTCAAATCTTACTAAACGTAGAGGAGATAAAGTATGCGAATAGGTGTACCAAAAGAAATACACGATGGTGAAAAGCGTGTTGCGACAACGCCTGAAGTGGCCGGACTTCTAAAAAAACTGGGCTTTGAAATCACCATTGAAGCTGGTGCCGGTGCCGCAGCAAAATTCCCCGATGAGGCGTATCGTGACGCTGGCGTGACAGTAGAAAAAGATCCCCAGACTCTCTACCGTGAATCTGACATTATCCTCAAGATCCGCGCACCGGAATCCCACCCTGAACTGGAAAGGGATGAGATTTCTTTATTTCGAGAGGGACAGACTCTCATCAGTTTTATCCAACCTGCTCAAAACCAAGAACTCCTCACAAATCTTGCCAATAAAAATATTTCCGTCCTGGCAATGGACTCTATCCCACGAATCTCCAGAGCCCAGAAAATGGATGCCTTGAGCTCCATGGCCAATATTGCCGGATATCGTGCGGTGGTTGAAGCGGCCCAAAACTTTGGCCGTTTTTTCACCGGTCAGATCACTGCCGCGGGCAAGATTCCGCCGGCCAAGGTCCTGGTTATTGGCGCCGGGGTTGCAGGTCTTGCGGCAATTGGCGCAGCAAAAAGTATGGGAGCGATTGTTCGTGCCTTTGATACTCGTCCCGAGGTAAAAGAACAGGTCGAGAGCATGAATGGCGAGTTTCTGATGCTCGATTTTGCCGACGAAGACGGCTCCGGCGAGGGCGGTTACGCCAAGACGATGAGCGCTGAATTTATTAAGGCCGAGATGGATCTTTTTGCCCGCCAGGCCAAAGAAGTCGATATAATTATCACCACGGCGCTTATTCCCGGCAGGCCCGCCCCTGAGTTGATCACCGAAGCCATGGTCGAGACCATGCAGGAAGGCAGCGTCATAGTCGATCTCGCCGCTGAAATGGGTGGCAACTGCAAACTTACCGAAGCAGATAAGGTCGTGGTCAAGCACGGTGTTACCATAATTGGCTACACCGATCTGCCATCACGGCTGGCCACTCAGTCCAGTCAGCTCTATGCCACCAATCTTCGCCATCTCTTAACGGACCTAACTCCCGAGAAAAATGGCGTGATTAATATAAATATGGAAGATGAGATAATTCGCGGGGCAACGGTCATCAAAGACGGTGAAATTACCTGGCCCCCGCCTGCGCCTAAACTTTCGGCGGCCCCGAAACAGCAGCCGGCTGCGGCCATAAAAGAGCCAACAATCGACAAGAAGCAAAGTCCACTGAGTCTCATTCTGACCTTTGCCATTGGCGCTATCGCCTTAGTCGGACTGGGGAGCGTCGCACCACCACAGTTCATGTCCCATTTTACCGTTTTTGTTCTGGCTTGTTTTGTCGGCTATATGGTTGTCTGGAATGTAAAGTCCTCCCTTCATACCCCCCTGATGAGTGTCACCAACGCTATCAGCAGTATCATTATTATCGGTGCACTCCTACAGATTTCATCTGACAGTTCTCTGATCATGTTTTTTGCGGGTATCGCTATTTTGATTACCAGCATAAATATTTTCGGCGGCTTCGCAGTCACCCATCGCATGCTCGCCATGTTCAGAAAGTAGGAGGAAAAACATGTCACAAGGTATTGTAACTGTAGCGTATATTGGTGCAACTATCATGTTTATCCTCGCTCTCGGTGGTTTAAGCCAGCCGGAGACTTCAAGGCGGGGTAATTTTTTTGGCATGTTCGGCATGCTTATGGCACTTACGGCCACAATTATTGGCATTGTTTCTGACAACTATTTCCTCTTATTTGCCGCAGTTCTCATTGGTGGTTCCATTGGCCTGATGCTCGCCAAAAAAGTTCAGATGACCCAGATGCCCGAATTGGTGGCAATCCTGCATAGTCTTGTCGGTTTTGCCGCAGTACTTGTCGGTTTTGCTAATTTTATGGATCAGACCCATTCTCTTATTGGTGTGAATAAAACCATCCATGACATTGAAACCTATCTGGGTATTCTCATTGGTGCCCTGACCTTTTCGGGTTCAGTAATCGCCTTTCTGAAACTAAGTGCCAAGATCGGCGGCAAGCCTGTTTTGCTGCCTGGCCGACACTGGTTCAATCTTGCTCTGCTCGTGGCAGCGTTTTGGTTAGGTGCAAAATTTGTCAGCCAGTCGGCTATGGGTGGCGGCACCCTGCCGCTGGTCCTCATGACCATCATCGCTTTAGTCTTTGGCGTACATATGGTCATGGCCATTGGCGGGGCAGACATGCCGGTGGTTGTCTCCATGCTCAACAGCTATTCGGGCTGGGCGGCAGCGGCAACTGGTTTTATGTTGAATAATGATCTGCTCATCGTTGTCGGCGCCTTGGTCGGCAGCAGCGGTGCCATCCTCAGTTATATAATGTGCCGGGCCATGAATCGAAAATTCATCGCTGTAATCGCAGGAGGCTTTGGAACCTCCGGCGGATCTACGGCGGCAGGGCCGGAAGGCGAGGCCGGTGATATCAGTGCCATTGAGAGTGCGGAAGCAGCCGAACTGCTGCTTGATGCCAAAGAGGTTATGATTATTCCGGGATACGGCATGGCTGTTGCCCAAGCCCAGCATATCGTCCATGAAATCACCCGCAAATTGCGCGATAAAAAAATCAATGTCCGTTTCGGTATCCATCCGGTTGCCGGACGTATGCCGGGGCATATGAACGTGCTTCTTGCCGAGGCAAAAGTGCCCTATGATATCGTCTTTGAGTTGGATGAAATAAATGAAGACTTCCCCGATGTTGATGTCTCGGTGGTCATCGGGGCCAACGACATTGTCAACCCAGCGGCCCAGGAAGTCCCGGACAGCCCCATCGCCGGAATGCCTGTGCTGGAATGTTGGAAAGGCAAAACCACCATCGTTTTGAAACGATCCATGGCCACCGGCTACGCAGGCGTTGCGAATCCTCTCTTTTATAAAGAAAATACCCGGATGCTCTTTGGCGACGCCAAAGAAACTCTCGATGCAGTATTGAAAAGTCTGGATTAGTTTCAACACACCTCGACGAGCCCAAAAGCAATCGAACTAAAGGCAATCGAACCAAAGGCAATATCATCAATGCAGTTACTATTGCCTTTGGTTCGTATTTTTCCGATTCGTATTGTCCCGCACTTCTTCTGCCCCAAATTACAGTCAGGCCTTTCTTGTAGAAACAAGTACCATTTTTGCACACTTGTGCACACTGTAGTACCAATGGTGGATACCAGAAGCATCTTTACAAAAAATTTCCTGGTTCTCTTTTGAAGGCAATTTCTCCTAACATGTTATTTCCAAAGGGATATCCATTAAACGCTCATCAACACACGATTCTCTGGTATGATTATTGCTCTTTTTATACAAATCTTGAACAATTTGTTGCCCAGGGGCATAGTAACAAAATTTGCGGCAAAAGGAGTTCATTGAAAGCGGAGGAGAGAGTACATGAAAACAATAACCCTCATGGATTCGATGACCCGGATTAAAGGACAACTCAAAGTGGAGATCTCCATTGACACCAAAGGCGGACAACAACAAATTGTCGATGCCCGCTGCACTGGTAAATTCTTTCGCGGTCCTGAAATCCTGACAAACGTCCACAAGCCGAGTGATGCACCCATTGTCAACCAGCACATCTGCGGCGTATGTCCGATCTCCCACTCTCAGGCGGCTGTACTGGCGCTGGAAAATGTGTCAAACTGGCGACCGCCCACCAATGCGCGACTGCTTCGCAATCTCACTCTTGGTGCCAACTTCCTGCAATCACACATACTTCAATTTTATTTAATGACCGTGCTCGATTACGTTACAGTTCCTGCCACTTCACCCTGGGCATCTACCTGGAACCTAGACATGCGGCCAGGGCTTGAAAAGGTCGCGGCAAACCTGCCTGCTGCGCTGGGTGCCCGACGACGAATCCATGAAATGGATACCGTATTCGGCGACAAGACATCAGGCCGCAATATCTGTATTCCCGGCGGATTTACTGCTATTCCAACCCATAAGGATATCGGTCGTTACCGCCAGCATCTCTTGGCCCTGATAGAATTCATTGAATCCACATATTTGCCGGATGTGCAGCTGGTAGGAACAGCCTACAACGATTATTTTGAGATAGGCAGCGGTTGCCAGAATTTAATGGCATATGGCGCGTTCGAAATGGACAACGACAATCACTCGCGCCTCTTTAGAGGTGGATATATCGAAAAAGGCAAGCCAGACATCCAGGGCATGAGAACCAACAACGATATCAGAGAAGCTGTTCAATATTCATGGAATACAGATCAGCTTAACAACCAGATCACCATACAAGGTGACAGCCATCAGGAGTATCCGAAAGACGAGACTCAGGCATTGCTAAAACCCCACGATCTGCCGGAAAAATCTTTTGAAGGTGGTCCTTTGGCCCGAATGTGGATTAACGGCGATTACCAGCGCACCATTTCTGTCATGGACCGCCATGTAGCCCGAGCGCTTGAAGCTGTAAAAATAGCCACAGCCATGACCGAATGGCTCGACGAACTCATCCCAGGCGAAAACGCTTACGATGATTCTTTCGAACAGCAATCCGGTTACGGTTTAGGCCTATCAGAGGCTCCTCGCGGCGGGCTTGGTCACTGCGTCAAGATAGCTGAAGGAAAAATTGCTGATTATCAGGTAATTACCCCTAATAACTGGAATGCATCTCCCGATATCTATCACGACATAGCTGGTCCTATGAATCAGGCCTTAATAGGAACAGCGATCAACAATCCTGAGCAGCCAATTGAAGCCCTGCGGGTCATCCATTCGTTTGATCCCTGTCTGTCCTGTGCAAGACATAGCACACAGAACTATTAGTACCTTAGAAATTCATTCCTTGTTTTTTACCCCTCAAGGGGGCACTGAAAAGAGTATGAATGAATTTCGTGAAGGTACTTATCCCCTTCAGAGCATAGGGACTAAAAAGAGTCCCGGCTTATTTCTCGTTTACCGGGGTTAGACCAGTAAAAATAACATCATCTCGTGTTTTGCGGTTTTACCCTCACCGTTTAACCAGCTATATCATTTCGATGGCACAGGCCATGGAAACGCCACCGCCACCGCAGAGAGTGGCCAGCCCCAGAGATTTACCGCGCTTCTTCATTGCATACATCAGGGTTATTATAATTCGTGCACCGGTTGAGCCCACCGGGTGACCCAGGCCAATGCCGGAACCGTTGACGTTAGTGATTTCCCGGTTGAGTCCCAGCTCTTTTTCACAACCAAGGTATTGAGCGGCAAAGGCCTCGTTAACCTCGATAAGATCAAAATCTTTCAAGGTAAGCCCGGAAGACTTGAATAGATTGCGTACCGCCGGAACTGGTGAAAGACCCATGATCGACGGATGGCAGGCCCCCCGGGCCACAGCCTTGATCCTGGCGATGGGTTGCAGGCCCAGCTCTTTGGCTTTTTCAGCGGACATGATGATCATCCCGGTGGCTCCGTCGTTAATACCGCTGGAATTGCCAGCTGTCACGGTGCCAATTTCGGGAACAAAGGCCAGGGGCAGATTACGAAGGATATCCATGGTCATGCCTGGTCGAAAATGTTCATCTTTATCGAAGATAATAGGCGGCTTTCGTTTTTGGGGAACCTCCACCGGCACAATCTCTTCGGCAAAAGAACCATCCAGCGTCGCCCTTTCCGCCTCATTATGGCTTCTCAGAGCTACTTCGTCCATCTCTTGCCGGGTGATGCCCAGATGTTGAGCAATAAATTCTGCGGTGTGGCCCATGATGTAAGGTTTGCCGACAAACATGCTGAGTGGTGGTTTGCTGGCGTCCACCGGGCCATCTTCGGGATGGGGAATGATGTGTGAACCGCAATGGAGTGCATGGATAATATTGTCGACAAAAGTCTGATCCTGGAGACGGCATCCCCACCGTGCTCCCGGCAGGGAATAGGGAACGCTGGACATATGCTCAGTGCCACCGGCCAGGATAATATCTGCCATTCCCGCCTGGATCATGGCCATGCCGGAGATAGCGGCCTCCATGCCCGAGATGCAAACCCGGTTGATGGTGACTGCCGGCACAGTTTCCGGAATACCCGCCAACAACGATCCCACCCTGGTAACATTGAGGGTATCAGGGGACTCCATGCAGCAGCCATAACGGATATCGTCGATCAACGCCGGATCAATACCGGCACGGCGAACAGCTTCTTTCATGGTGACGCTGGCCAGGACGGCCCCGTTTAAGCCAGAAAGGCTTCCGCCGAATGCGCCGATGGGAGTCCTGCAGCCAGATACGATGACAATGTCTTTCATTATGATGATCCTTTTAGTTTGTAGTTGGTACCTCTATTTTTGTCCCAGGAGCCGTCTCAGGCATTACTCCGGCCATGTTTTGAACAACGCTTTAATCCAGAAGAGCATCTTTGGCAGCATTAATTTTGGCGGTCAGAAAGGCAGAACCCCCATGGTCGGGATGAACCCCTTTGATGAGTCGTCGCCAGGCCTGGTGGATCTCTTCCTTCGAGGCACCGGGCTCAAGGCCCAGGATCTGATACGCCTCCTGTCTGCTCATATCTTCAAAACCAGAATCACTTCTTTGCTTCCTGTGAGAATCAGGATCGACTTTTTCGCGCCAGTTGGGGTGGTAGCGATCAAGGAAAGATTCGAGCAAGGCTGCACTGTCTGCATCAGAACAAATATCCTGATAAAGCGACAACAACTCCTCTTCATTCAGCAATGAAAGGCGGGTTCCCTGCATGGGACCTGTCAATACGATGCCGTCTATTTCCCCAGTATCATGATCAAGTTCCATCTCAAGATTGACCGAGCGGACTGTTGATTTCTGTCCACCAGAGTATGTGGCCGACCGCTTTGCACGCATACGCCGCCACCATGAAAATCCAACAAATATCATGGGGATGCCAATAGCCCCGCGCCGCAAAAGAGTCAGCGTCCCACCTACCGCCATGAGAATAAATGGCCCGGCAGATGTTAGCAAAACTGCAGTTTTTTGGGCTGGATTTGTGAGAATGAACCAGAACAGGCAGAACCCGACAAATAGCAGCAATATGATATAAAATCCCATTCAGTTATCCAGACAAAATAATGCTAAGAATCAGTCCTTCATCTGTTGAAGGAGTAAACGCGCCTGACTTTTATCGCTGCTTGAGAGGGCCTTTAATCCCCCTTGGGCATAAATTGCCACCGCACCAAGAAGCCCGGCAAGTTCTTTCGCCGAATCAGGTCCAAGCCGAAAATAGGCCCCACCTGTAAGTCGGGCCATTTCACGAAAACCATTTTCAGCCGTCACATCATGCCCCTCCTGAAAGAAAAAGCAGCGTACCCCTTTTAAACCAAGTTCACCCGCTTTCTGACAGAGAGAATCAATACTTTCCTCCATCGCATCACCGATAAAAACCAGTGCCGAAACCTTTTCTTTTGTCGTCTCTCGGTAGGCGTGATCGAGGATTTTGGCTATCTGGGTATGTCCACCTCGACATTCGATACCAAGCATCAGATCTCGCAGAGCAGCAGCATTGATGACCCATTTCGAGGCGCGACATTCATTAAAACCTCGAAAATAAACCAGCTGAACCGATAAGCCACCCGCCTTGCCAACTGCATCAAACATCGAAGCCTGAATAGTCATAGCCCTGTCCCAGGTGGGTTGCCGACTGTTTGTTGCATCCAATGCAAAAATCAGCCTTCCCCTCAGGGCCAGGCTTGCTTCACCCGCAGCCTTGAGAAACGAGCTTATCTCGCTTGAGGAGGATGTTTGTTGAAGCGCTTTGTGGATGTTTTCAGTGGAAGTAATGTCTTTGTCTTTCATACCTTGTTTCATTTAACAGTTAATGAAGTGATGCTTTCAGACATCTTTTGTCAGAGTAACATGTTAATGCTTTTCAGATAAGTCCTTCCAAAGAAAATATTGTCAATATATCTCTATTTCAACCGGATTATAACCAAGAGAGGAAATAAAGCCATTTCTGCTGGTCAAATTCCTTCATTCCACCTCATGGCAACTGCTCGATGACGCTACAGGAGTTTTTTTGCCGTGTTTTTTATTAGCACATAGCAACTCCATCAATATGTGATTATATGGTTTCGTTATACGTCAAATTTTTACTACATGAAAAATTGTGTAACCTGGTGAGACACATCGTTCGTCAACTAAACCCCACAAGAACACAAATGGAGGATATTCATGGACTTAGAAAAGTACAAAAAGGTTATTTCAGATGCTATTCAAGACGAAATTGCTGCAAAACTCTTTTATGAAAAGGTAGCCGCAAGAATCAAGGACGCTGCTCTTTCAGAGCTGTTTGATAAATTAGCCAAAGAGGAAGAGAGGCACGAAAAAATTCTGGCCAGTATTATGAATCAGGAAAAACTGGGTAAAACTTTCTTTGATTTTCAAAAGGACTACAAGGTTGCCGAAACTATCGAAATGCCCGAAGTCACTGACGACATGGATATCAAAGGTGCCATTGGCATTGCCATGAAAAACGAAGAGCTGGCTATGAAGAAATACGAGGCTCTTGCCAACAACTGCGATGACAAAGAATTAAAAGCTGTATTTTTGGACCTTGCCGCGATGGAACGAAACCATAAATTCAAAATGGAAAAGACCTTCGTCGATGTTGCCTATCCTGAGATCTGGTAACATGAGAAATGTTGCCTCAGCTAAGAGAGATATAAATAGTTATCAAGCTGAGGCACATGCCAAATCGCCTTACTCGTCGTACTCGTCGTATTCATCTTCGAATTCGTCCCCTTCAAGCATCGCCAAAGCTTCATGAACGGCGTCAACAATATCGTCATCATCGGAATCTAGGAGCATTCCCAAGGAATTAACCACTTCAGGCAGGTCGATATTTACCGCTGCATCGATAGCTGCCAGCTGCATAGTTTTTTCAACACCAGGATCGAAAAGCAGCTGGATAATAGAGGGCCACGCCTCTGTCAGCCCCCAATTGCCCGCCGCTAAAAGTGCCTCGTAGCGAATGTCCGGGTCTTTATTTTCCAGGGCTTCGAGAATCTGCTGATCAAACCCCTGTATAAATTGCATACAAAAGACTGCGGTCCTCTGCCACTTCGCATTGCCACTGGCATATGCGGCCTGAACAGCGGAGGAATGCCATTCCAAAGGTACCCGCACTGCTACATCAAGGATGCGTCGTCGCACCTCTTCGGGGAAGCCAGTATCATAAAAGAATTTTTTAAATGATGCTTGAACCTCACGAAAGAATTCTTCCGATAAGATAATGTTATCGGGATTTTCGAACTCAAAAAGGTCAACATGCTCAAATGCACTGCCAAAAGACATTGTAGCTCTTGCCCTCAGCTCTACCGGTTCATCACTATTATCCACAATGGACAGTAATGTCTTGGCAAGTGCATCGTTGAACACCATGAGATTGCCGGCCATTTCAGCGGCCAGTAGCCGATCTGACTGATCGGTCGTGCGATTATCAAGAATCTCTTGAAACATTTTGCCCGCATCTTTTGGCCAATCCCATGGCGGAACCGTATCATAGAGTGTTTTAAGATCCATCAAACCTCCCTCTAATAGTGTAAGTTCGTATTGTTGACTCAACGCTTCTTTTGCCCTTTCTTTTGTTTCTTTCTTTTTCGCCTGCTGCCTTTCGGCTTTGTCTGTGTTCTCATGTCCCCTGAAGCGGTGTCTTGCTTCGCAGTTAAAGGCAACGTATCAGCTTCGGTTGCTGCCTCGATATTGTCGTACTGAATCAGTGGCTGTTCTTTGACAACCTCTGCCTCGGAGCTATCCTGGTAAATGACTTTCGAGACAACCCAATCAGTTATTTCCGAAAGGTAGGTTCTAAGCGTTTCAGAAATCTGCTGAAATTCAGGCCATAAGGTCTCGTCGACAAACCGTTGGGACACTTGCGCCATCACCGTGGTGTATCACTGCCTACTGTAGCGGTATGGTTCTATCCCATACCGCCTGAGGAGAGCCACGAACACTTTACGTGACCACATGTCCGCCATGGTGAATCAATATTCAATCAGCGGCTCTTCCTTTTCCATAAGCCGCAGTCTTTCGAGTATCCGTTCCCTGGCCAGTTCTGCGGCGACTTTTTCGCCACTTGTGGTTGCCCCGGAGAACAGCGCTTCGATTAAGCGCAACTTGTCCAGCAAATCCTGTTCATTCATACTTTTTAACACACCCTGAAGGATGGAAAACAATTAATCGAATCTATAAAAGTCATTTTTCCCGATTAATGGAGGGCTCTACTGAATAACAACGAATCGTATCTGTTCGGGTATTTATTCTTGTGGATATTGCGATCTTTTTCGACCCGATAGAGTTAATATCTGTCTGATATATCGCGACTTTCCGTCTTTTACAGCAACACTTTGCTATACCTTTGGGTCACAACTTCTTCGTGCCCACATGCATTGCAACTTAGAACGACCTCTTTCGAATCGCTATGGCTAAGTAGTTCATAGTCCATACTTTTACATTCAGAGCATTTAGGTTCATCATCAAAGCCCAAAAATTTAAAAAATAAATTTTGAATTACCGACACCGCAGAACATGTAAAAAGTAGGCAAATTTTTGCATCTGGAATGTTCTTGTTTGGTGAATGCACAACCTCAGCCGAATGATCCCATGCAGCCTCAACCAAGTCTCGACATCGCTTACGTAGCTTACTGTTGCTTCTCCCTGCTGCATAGAGGCTAATCACAGCCTTAGCAATCCCCTTAAAGTCCGCAGCCTTTAAGTTGTTATCTTTAAGCAAATCGGGATTATCTCGTGCTAACACACCTGCAAGCTCAATTAGACTTTCCCTACATGTCAAACCAATTGATTGAATATCTTCAGGCCCAGACACATCATTTAGCTCAAGTGCGGCATTATTTAGTCTACGGCTAATCGATTTAACATGCTCAATGTCAAGAGGGACTTCATCAATTACATGCTTAAAATTCTGATGGTGTCGAGCTTGAAGTCTCTGTGTAATGCCCAAATGAAATGAATATGCTTCGTCAGCAGAGAAGTAGAACTCATTTTGTGTGTATAAATTCATAGGGACACCTTCGCCTTCGACAACCCACCAATTACCATCGTTGGCTCTTATATTCCAAACGTGAATTTCGATTCCGAGTTCATCAAAAGTCTGCTCAACTTGCATATATTTGATGCCATTAACATCATTGCCAGCCAAGTATGACTCTATCCTTTGCTCCGCATGTATTCGATATTCCGGTGTCATTTTAATCTTTTCTGGTTGAATGGATTTAAAAGATAACTTCGGTGCTTGGCGTAGTCAGCACCAGCCCCATCCAGGCAACCGACAGGGTCCTTTTGCATTCCTTACTTCCAGGGCAGTCAAATTAGGCATAACGATCCCCAAAGGGAATATTCTTCAACTCAGTTCGAGATGACTTTCAAACATGCCCCTCAATATCCCCCTTTGGCAATCGATTTTACTGGAAGTAAATGGACGATAACAGGAAAAAAAGACAAGAAAAAACCCGCAAACTGTTGCCAATTGCGGGTTTAAAAGACTTTAGAGGAAGTCTTTGTACAAAAACATGGTGCCGAAGGTCGGAGAAGATGTGAAACTTTGAACCGGCCATAAGATATTGACATCATTGAATACGCCACTTGCTGCACAAATCCAGGTGTATGTTTTTTGTGTTATATGTGTACTAGATTTACTCGATACTTCCAACAACTTCTTCAGCGGCTTCGAGTCGCACCATTGCATTTGCATACATGAGCCTTGCAAGCATTTCCTCAGCATCATCCTCACGAAGCCACGCCGTCAGCCAGCCTGCCAGATTCGCAATCTGGAACTTCGATATTGGCCGGTAACGTTCAAACTGTCGGAGCATTTTTACAAGATACCCGATATCAAATCGGGAGTCGAACCCGCACCGATACCGGAGATGAATGAAGATCGTTTCACTTGCGATTGCGAGCATCGCTCCGTATCGCAGGGCAGTCTCTTTATCAGTTGTTTCGAGAGATCTTAAGATGAGTTTGTGTTTGACAAGCCGATGGCATGGCCTTGGAACTCGGCGTCTGAAGTACCAGACACCGCTCTGTCTGTCGGCGACAATGTATGTTGGCTTTTTCATGGCGTCTCCTTCGATTAAGTGATGAGTTAATTCGCTATAACACCACGAAAACTGTATGTTTCCAGAATGTTATGAGATAACTTAACCGAATCTTAGACGCCCTAGCCCAGATGTACAGTGAATAAATGCCCGATGGAGACTTTCCGGTATTGGTGTTTAGCTGGCTTATTGTGTATCGACTTTTTCTTTCTGGGAGAACAACATGCGAGATTTTCGGCCGTTTTACGACTTCAACACTGTCTACGGGTCTTGGTTTCGACGTCGGAAGACGGTTTTTTGGCTAGTACTCTTTTTCGGATGTTTCGGTGTTCATAGAATGTATCTCGGAAAGTTCGTTCATGGTCTTCTGATGCTTTTGTTAACGTTGCTATTTATAAAGACTGGAATTCCGATCGTTATCGCGCTTCTTGACGGAATTCGACTTTTGACGATGAGTCCCGAGTCTTTTTATAATGCCTACAACAGCGAAACGCAGCCTCTGAAGTTGTCGCGCTTTTCCGGTGCAACAATTCTCATTCCAGTCTGCGTGTTAGCATTTTTCATTACATACGCCACGAATCATGGCTTTTTTGAGCCGACTCCACAGAGAGCGTCGGAAAACTCGGTGGCATCCGAACCAAAGGAACTGACTCCACTCAAGCTTTGTATAAACAGCTGCCCAGCAGGGAATGATGATAGCCTTTCCGCTCAGTCTGTTATGAACAGACGCTGTCGAGCAAAATGCTTGAATGCCGAGTATGGAATGAATATCTTCTAATTCGCAACCTAAAATTAGCGCTCATTTACTTTCTCAAATACCACTCGGTAATCGACGCGCGACCATGACCAATTTCGAGCGCCACTTGTTGTAGCGCTTCGTCATAGTCGAGGCCATCATGGGCTTGGAGTTCTTCAAAACGGTATTGAACGTAATTCCACCGCAGTCCGTGCGTTCCATGCCACTTTTCGCCCACTCCAATGACAGCTTGCTTGAGCGCATAGCTGTACTGGTGGTCGACTACCTTAAATTCGCCATCTTTGAGGATAGCTTGTTCTACTTTACGGAACGTCGATTCTGGAAGCACAATTGTCTCTCGTCGTCGACCGCCTTTTGTCATCGTTAAATAGAGCTTTCCACCCCTCAAATTTTTCTCCGTCAGCTTGAGCCCTTCTGAGACGCGAAGGCCGCCGAAGAGTTGCAATTCGGCCAGGGTTCTGAACGGCTCGTCAAGAGCTTGGAGGAACGCCGCCGGGTTCTCGTATGCTTTTGGATCTGGACAACTTCGTTCCTCCAGACTGACGCCATCTTTTACCGACTGCGTCGCAGTCGTCCAATCTCTCCTCCCCCCATCAAATGCATTCAGGCCGACCGCAAATTTATTGAGCGCCGATGCATACGCCTTGAGTGACGAAAATTTGACAATTTCGGCCTTGAAAGCGAGAAACCGCTCGACATGCACTTCGTCGATTTTTTGCGCGTCCTTTATGCCGTCGTTTTCGCGTGAAAATTGCAAAAATTCTTCGCAAAGTCGCTGGTAAACACGCCGGGTAGCATACGAATAAATTCCAGTTTTTTTAGCGACATCCGACGAAGTACGCGCGCCATCTTTACGTGCTTGTAACTTAGCGGCATGTCGCGATCTTGTCGTGCTATTCGCATGATCTTTATGGTCAATAAGCTGTAGAATGCTATTGACTTGTCCTCTTGGCGATCCTCTCATTACGACCCTCACTTTCAATTACAGGTACGCACCATTAGGTACCTGTAGAGCTGTTCCCCCTGTTCCTTCCGGTTTCTCTCCAGAGAGCGTTTATCTTTTTCAACGATAAACGCTCTCTCGTGGAACGTAGCCTAAAGAGTGACACAGTATCTCCTCATTCGAGCTCATCGGTATATATGTCTCATACCTATGAAGCTCTGCTTACGGCAACTTCGAGCTCACAAGTACTCAATCTTGTGGAATAATATGATTCTTTGTAATAGTGTTATTCAAGATGTGCCCGCTTCAAGTTATGTAAATTCGTGTGTACCCCGTTTTGACTTGAAGACCTAAAGACAAACTTAATCGTGTAAATTCGTGAGCAGCATCCCGTTTCGATTGAGAAGAAAGCGCTGATTTTAACCGGTCAGTATCTTCCTTAATTGTCCACCTCCCAGCCCTGATCGAAGACACTCGATTCAGTTAACGCTTCTGCAAAAAGCGACTATTTTAACGACGTAAAAAGGACCGAAAATGACATTATTACAACCTCTCAATGCGCAATTAATCGGACCTGAGAACGGCTCGGGTCTGGTTTCCGCCGCCGAAAAAACACGCATTAGAACACGCTGCCACCGCTTCTGGGCACGACTCTCCGAGCATGAAAAAATCAAGCTCTTTTCGGAAATATGCGAGCCCGAGAAATATCAAGAATGGATGGACTTAATCTCATCCAAGCTTCCAGAAGAGAACGACGATCCAGTTCTCAGAAGACTCGACAAAATACGTAAAGAAGCGACGATTCAACGACTCGGAAAAGAAGCCCTTGTCTTTAAGACAAAATACTTAGCCGAGGTTCGAAAACTACGTGATGAAGGCGGCGCAACTTCCGATGAAATAGCGACCTATTTGAAGGAAGTACGGAATTACAAGGTGACGGCGCGCAAGCTTGAAAAATTCTTAACGGCCTTTGATGCTCTTCAAGGCTGATATAGTCTTGCCGAGGCAAAACGACAACGACTTGTTCCATTTTGCCGAAATACACCAGATGAGATGAAACGACTACTGTGATGGAGATATTGTATGCAGCTTTTGTACGTTTTTTTGATATGTATGACTGTTTTTCCGGCCGTCGGATTCGCAGCACCGGTCGAAAGTTTTGAATCCTTCGAGTTATCATATCGGCTAGCTTCTAAAGCTTACAAAGTCTCGACATCGACTACCCTCTGTGTCAATGTAAGTGAGACACCTACCCCTTGAAAAATTAGTGTAGGGCGGGTAGGAAATTCTCCATGCAATTTAAAACAAAATCCATACACAGCGCAAAACATTCACATCCAGCATCAATGACCGACAAAGAGCCAAAACGACCTGATCCAGAAGTGCTGGAAACGAAACCCCGGCGGCGTTTTACGGCAAAATACAAGCTCAGCGTTCTGGCAGAAGTTGATGCTTGTAGCAAGTCCGGCGAAATTGGTGCGCTTCTGCGAAGGGAAGGTCTGTATTATTCAAACATCCGCACCTGGCAACGGCAATTACAGGAAGGCGCACTCAAAGGACTTTCTCCCAAAAAGAGAGGGAGAAAAAAACATGAGGTTAATCCCTTGGCAAAACGTGTTGCCGAATTGGAGCGGGACAATACCAAATTGGCCAAAAAGCTCAAACAAGCTGAAACTATAATCGAAGTTCAAAAAAAAATATCAGAAATCCTGGGGATCTCACAGCCCAACAGCAACGAGGAGAACTCATGACCACTGTTGCTGAACTCAGTCGTCAGACCAACACCAAGGCTGCCTGCGCTGCTTTTAACATCCCCAGAGCCACCTATTATCGCCAGACTGCAAACCTGACAGTGGCCAAGCCCAAGGTCCGTCTGGCGTCACCACCATTGGCGCTCACCAGTGCGGAGGAGCAAAAAGTTCTAGATGTTCTGCACGAACCGAGATTCCGTGATCTTGCGCCTTCTCAGGTGTATGCCACCTTGTTGGACGAAGGAATATATCACTGCTCCATCCGCACCATGTATCGAATCCTGACAAAACATGACGAGGTTCGTGAACGGCGGCGGCAGGTAACTCGATCCCATTATGAAAAACCAGAACTTCTAGCCACCGGCCCCAATCAGGTATGGTCTTGGGATATTACCAAGTTGAAAGGACCGGCCAAATGGACGTATTTCCACCTCTATGTCATTCTGGACATCTTCAGCCGGTATGTGGTCGGCTGGATGGTCGCGCACCGTGAACAGGCTGTTCTGGCTAAGCGTCTCATCAAGGACTCCTGTGAAAAACAGCAAATCAAACCGGACCAGCTGACGCTCCATGCCGATCGGGGCAGCAGTATGAAATCAAAAAACGTTGCCTTTCTCTTGGCCGATCTGGGCGTAACGAAGACCCATAATCGCCCCTATGTGAGTAATGACAATCCCTTTTCGGAAGCGCAGTTCAAGACGCTGAAATATTGCCCGGAATTTCCTGGAACATTCGGCTCAATACAGGATGCCCGTCACTTTTGCCATGATTTTTTCACCTGGTATAATGGTGAACATATGCATTCAGGCATTGGTTTACTGACTCCCGAGCAGGTCCATTACTGTCTGGACAAAGAGGTCATACAAAAACGTGCCGAGGTTCTTAAAGTTGCTTTCAGAAAACACCCAAACCGTTTTAAGGGCAAGGTCCCACAACCGTTGCCAGCACCACAGGAGGTCTGGATTAATCCGCCGAAAGAGTTGTCTCTTGCTGAGAAAACAAAATAACATTTTGTTTTCTTAAAGATAATAACAGGTTCAGCATATTGGATGGGTTTGTCAAGATTAACGGAGCGTAGCGGAGTTACCCGCAGGGCACGATCTTGATAAAGCTATCCAATAGGCTATTCCCGGTAACTGTGATCGAGTGAGTCTAATTTACGCACAAAGGTGTCTCATTTTCATTGACATGTTCCGGTAGTTGGAAACAGCTGTCGCCGCGATTCCGCGTCGAGTCGATCACAGTCAACCTGAACAATGAGGTAACGATCTAGATATGGCAGCTTTAAGTCGCCTTTGATAACGGTATTCGGAAAATCTCCTTGTTTTTGACCATTAAAAGTGACCACGATTGGTTGCGACGCTAAACAATAGTTTGTAATACGGTTTCTCGGATTCTCTCCTTCTCCATTCAGGACCCAATAGTATATTGAGACTCTGCCGTCTCTAAATGTGGTTTCCACGACATTCTGGTATTCGGTATTTTCGCCGCGAGTGAGCCGACGATTATTACCGGTAACGCCACGGTTCAGCGGATTGCCTTTGTTTCCTTTAATAGATTTAGAGCGTTCGTCGCTGATGCTGAACGGCAAAATCGGATCAAATAAGTAGTTGTGAGCTAAGTACCACAACGAACCTGTCGGAGCAGTCATCATTGACTTGTATTTAGTCAGCTGCATTGCAACATGACGGACCAATGTACCACACGGAAAATCCTCTTCGGGAATATCAAAAGTCATTGGCACACCAGTTTTACGGTCTACGAGATACTTGTAGTACCCGTGCTTGTCAACCTCTGGATTGCCTCTGTCAAAACCAACAACCGTAATTGCGACTTTGTTTATTCCAGAACCGTTCGCAATGGACCTTGATGCAATGACCGTAAACTCCGAATATGCCAATGCGGTTGAGCCGCCTTGTCCGAATGCCCCGGCAAGAAAAAGTTTTTTCAGCTTCCGATTTTTATTAAGACCTAAGATCGAGTCTGCGAATTCTTCCGTTCTGAGGCCGGCACCATGATCACGAATGTCAATTGTCGGCAATGCATCTTGGCCGGAATCATGAAGTGTGACTCGAACTTTTGACTGAATCTCTTCAAATCGTTTCAGATCGGTTTTTTCTATCTCCGATAAACGTCCTTTCGGAACCTTAAACCATTCTTCCGACGCTGCTCTTGGAGAAAATACATTCGGGGGCTCGCCTTGCTCCATCCACGCTCGGTCAATGACCGCATCAAGAGCGTTTGTTACGCGTTCGATAACACCAGCCGCCGGGTCACTTCCGAGGCCAATAGTTGCAAGATTGTTATCAATACCTCCGACCGGCAGCCATTTATCTTGCTTCCGCTTTATAACCTCGTTGATTGCTACACTAACTTCCGGAACTGTTTTAGCTGACAAAAATGCCGATGCAATTGCATCCATGGTCTTCCTCCGATAGAAAAAATTGACTACAATTTGAATGCGATATTGCCGTCAGCAGTAGGAGTTTCGAAACGCTTTTTCAAGTTTTTCAACTCATTCTCAAGAGCTCCGATAATCTTTTTGACTTCGTCCTCTTCATACGAGTAGTTCGAACGATTCGACAAATTGCCTATAAGACGTATGTCCTTTATCGCTTTAACGACTCTTTTTTCAGCCAGATCAACAAACTTTTCACGATTTTTACTCATGCCAAACTCCATAATATTTGTTTGATGTTGACATGAAAATACGACTACACAACCGATCTGTCAAGTACATTCTTCATATTTACTTACATAAACTTGAAATGTACTGCGTAATCGCATCAAATTAGCGCTGTATTCTTCTATGGGAAACCGACCGGAACGGTCAATAATACTAGTACAATGAGGAAATATTTCAACAGCTCAAGAGATGTAACTTTGTAAACCAAAACTACACCACCGAATTAAATGCTATATTTTCATCAACTTAGACAACTAAATGAGGTTACAAGTTCAGTTACATGCGGTTTACAAGGTTTACAAAACCTGTGGCTGACTGTCTTGTCGGTATGTCCAGAACAAGGCTGAAGAAAAAATTATCGACATTTACTACTGGAAACGCCATGACCTGTCCGAATTGTGGAAAACCAAGAGATGCAAAAGCACTGGAGTGCGAATCTTGCGGGATTATTTTTGCACGTTACGATGAACTGCGGAGAGAAGAGCAGAAGAAGGCCGAAGAGGCTGATCGAAAAGCGGCGGAACACGCTAAGCTAGTCGAGCCGAGAGTGTTTTCGGAGACACTTCGCGGCGTGTTTAGCAATAAGGTTTTTGCATTCACCGCTGTGCTGCTGGTTGCCGGCGGGCTAGCCGGTTTGTATTACATGCAGCCAACAAGAGATACTCCGGATACAGCTACAGCATTTACCGCTCCTGTTGCCGACGACTCTCAAGAGTATGCGACAAAGTTAGATGTTTTTGCAATTAAGAAAGGTATGACTCCGGAACAGCTTTCTCGTCTCGGAGACGTTGAACAGATTTCGCCATCACTTTTAGATACGAAAAAAACTAAACGCTTTAAGGTCGTTCCGGAACATGTCAATGAAAATGAGACACCTTTGTGCGTAAATTAGACTCACTCGATCACAGTTACCGGGAATAGCCTATTGGATAGCTTTATCAAGATCGTGCCCTGCGGGTAACTCCGCTACGCTCCGTTAATCTTGACAAACCCATCCAATATGCTGAACCTGTTATTATCTTTAAGAAAACAAAATGTTATTTTGTTTTCTCAGCAAGAGACAACTCTTTCGGCGGATTAATCCAGACCTCCTGTGGTGCTGGCAACGGTTGTGGGACCTTGCCCTTAAAACGGTTTGGGTGTTTTCTGAAAGCAACTTTAAGAACCTCGGCACGTTTTTGTATGACCTCTTTGTCCAGACAGTAATGGACCTGCTCGGGAGTCAGTAAACCAATGCCTGAATGCATATGTTCACCATTATACCAGGTGAAAAAATCATGGCAAAAGTGACGGGCATCCTGTATTGAGCCGAATGTTCCAGGAAATTCCGGGCAATATTTCAGCGTCTTGAACTGCGCTTCCGAAAAGGGATTGTCATTACTCACATAGGGGCGATTATGGGTCTTCGTTACGCCCAGATCGGCCAAGAGAAAGGCAACGTTTTTTGATTTCATACTGCTGCCCCGATCGGCATGGAGCGTCAGCTGGTCCGGTTTGATTTGCTGTTTTTCACAGGAGTCCTTGATGAGACGCTTAGCCAGAACAGCCTGTTCACGGTGCGCGACCATCCAGCCGACCACATACCGGCTGAAGATGTCCAGAATGACATAGAGGTGGAAATACGTCCATTTGGCCGGTCCTTTCAACTTGGTAATATCCCAAGACCATACCTGATTGGGGCCGGTGGCTAGAAGTTCTGGTTTTTCATAATGGGATCGAGTTACCTGCCGCCGCCGTTCACGAACCTCGTCATGTTTTGTCAGGATTCGATACATGGTGCGGATGGAGCAGTGATATATTCCTTCGTCCAACAAGGTGGCATACACCTGAGAAGGCGCAAGATCACGGAATCTCGGTTCGTGCAGAACATCTAGAACTTTTTGCTCCTCCGCACTGGTGAGCGCCAATGGTGGTGACGCCAGACGGACCTTGGGCTTGGCCACTGTCAGGTTTGCAGTCTGGCGATAATAGGTGGCTCTGGGGATGTTAAAAGCAGCGCAGGCAGCCTTGGTGTTGGTCTGACGACTGAGTTCAGCAACAGTGGTCATGAGTTCTCCTCGTTGCTGTTGGGCTGTGAGATCCCCAGGATTTCTGATATTTTTTTTTGAACTTCGATTATAGTTTCAGCTTGTTTGAGCTTTTTGGCCAATTTGGTATTGTCCCGCTCCAATTCGGCAACACGTTTTGCCAAGGGATTAACCTCATGTTTTTTTCTCCCTCTCTTTTTGGGAGAAAGTCCTTTGAGTGCGCCTTCCTGTAATTGCCGTTGCCAGGTGCGGATGTTTGAATAATACAGACCTTCCCTTCGCAGAAGCGCACCAATTTCGCCGGACTTGCTACAAGCATCAACTTCTGCCAGAACGCTGAGCTTGTATTTTGCCGTAAAACGCCGCCGGGGTTTCGTTTCCAGCACTTCTGGATCAGGTCGTTTTGGCTCTTTGTCGGTCATTGATGCTGGATGTGAATGTTTTGCGCTGTGTATGGATTTTGTTTTAAATTGCATGGAGAATTTCCTACCCGCCCTACACTAATTTTTCAAGGGGTAGGTGTCTCACTTACATTGACACAGAGGGTTCCCACATCAGCAAAAGATGCTCTTCAGGTCATCTATGAAGTCTCATTGACTGACGACTCGGGTGCATGTGCAGTTCATGTTGAGCTTGATTTTCCAAACCAGTCACCGAAAGATCAATCATATCTTGTATCACGCCTCTATGAAGCGATTGAAGCGTATTGTATCTCAAAATTTGGGCGAGATTTTTATCGCATAAACAACGAAACAGGATGGAGAGACTACCCCGGTTTATATGAATTATCAAAAGTAAACGGCGGCATTATAGACGTCCGCCTCAAGCATTATTTAGACCAAGTTGCTACAGACGGCGACTACAGCTATATGGTCATTAATTACGAGTTTGACAATATTGAGGCCTGTAATCGAGTACGAGGTGCACTTCATAAAGACAACCAATTTAAAGAACTGGAACGACTCATTAAAGAACGAGATCAACTTATCCGGAAATAAAATTACAAAAACTTCGCGTACCGTCTCTAGCTTGAAAAATAACAAGCCACTGACATTTAGGTAACTGAGTTTCGCTCCAAGAATCTCTCTTCAAACGGTAGCATTCCTTGATCGACCTGCAGTTGCCAGTGAAGAATTTCGGCGTCACCAAACGCATCACCGACATTACTTGCGGACTTCATACTTTTGTCAGCAACGTCCGTATCTGATTTGAGCATGTCGAATGCTGCGCCGGTCACCGTGTATGTTCGAACTGTTTTTCCTTGAAGCTTGACCGAGTGCTGACCGGCGCCGCGCTTCGTTTCATTCTCGGTCATCTCAAGCCATCCTCGGCTCATAAACATATCAACGGTACTCCCGATTTCCAAGTCACCACCTTGCCGGAGGGCTTCTCGAAAAGCCGATACCGTAAAAGAGATAGTACCGTCCTCCGATACGCGACCACGAAGCTTATCTCGGTCTTCTGGAAAATCACCTTCTTTATTGTATTCCGAAAGCTTTACAAAGCGAGTTGAGTTCTCAACATAGTATGTATGGACCGCATTAAGCGCGTCTAACGCCATGTCGTTAAACGTTTTAAGACGCAATGCCGACAGCCAATGCTCATAAATTGTCATCCAGAGTTCCGCAATCATATCATACTCAAGCTCAAGAACATCTTGAAGCGAATCAATGACCGTCATCAGCAACGCATAATACGGAATTTTTCTATTCTGGATTCTCTCGGAGCTGATTGATGTTTGATGCAACAACGCCGCATTTCGTGCGTAACGCTCTGAGATCTTCGCGAAGGAATGCTGGATATATTCGATCCAGATTGGCCCGAGATGACCACAATTCTCCTCAAGGGTTGCTTCAAGCTCTTGCGCCCAAACCGCATCTTCCACTGAGAACGGAGAGCCGTAGACGGAGATTGTCCGGCCTTCGATTCCTCCCCATTGCGATCCCATAAAGCTTTTCGCGGATTTTTCACCGGTTATGACGCCGACAAGCTTCCAACTCATCGTTCGCTGAGTGGCCTGCTCGGCTCCTTTCCCTTTCTCTTTTCCTTGCTCATTTCCGAGCCGATAGATCCAAGTTTTAACAATCTCGCTTCGCTTGGCTTCGACTTTCTGTGACTCGTCGAGGACAAGAAGGCTATCATTAAGCGCGTAGGCATTTCTCTCAATACCAACATCGGTTGCATCGAAGGACAACATGAGCCGTGACGGAATGCCATAGACGGAGAGACCAAACTTCGCGGAGAGTGTTTTACCAGTTGATGACATACCGTACATGTCGATAATGAACGTTCTTATACCAAGTAACCGAATCAACGGAGCCGCAAGCGCCGCCGCGAACGGCCATACGGTACCGGTTCCATGCTCAAAGACCTGAAATGCTTGTTCGACCCATATTTCAGGATTTCCTTTTGGTGTAATGGCCGAAATTCTCTCGGAAACGCCGTCCTCAGTATAGAGATGCGTAATTTTATCTGAATACGGCGAGTATTCTTGTCGGCCTCCAGGAAGCTTGTGCCACCCAGTACGGTTTGTTGTATAGAAGACGTCATTCGACGCCTGCCGCTCGCAGTCAAAAAAGAAGTTTGAAAGCTGCTTATACGAACTGGGATGAACTGGAAAATTAGCAAGCTTCAAACTGACCGACTTGAATTTCTGGTAATCCAGGACAATGTCACGTGCCAGTGAGACCGACTTAACTTGACCGGTACGTGAATCAATATAACCGATTTCGAATACGCCATACGACGTATCAAACTCGTCAAATCTCTTCCGCAGCCAGACAGCGGAGGTTGTTATTGCCTGCTCTTTCTCTCGACCAGAAGCTTCTTTCCAGATACATCCGTCACGCATAAACCATGGCGATTTAAGCTGACAGCCGTCTTTCAACCAAGGCTCTGATGGAGAATACGTGATTTGCCCCTGAAGTGATCTTTCGGCAATTTGCTCTATCTTGTCAAGCCAATCGACACCTCGATCTGGTGTATCGGTTTTCGGGACGATAATGGTCGCCGCAATACCACTCGCGAATGCCGAACCGGCCAGAACTTCTGCGGCTTTTTCACCAGCGTGATTTGGGTCCGCATCGGCCCAGATCCATAATTCCTCGATACCATCCGCAAGATGCAACGCTCGCAGATTGTCAGCAGTCAGTGCAGCCCAAATCCGATCCTGAGCAAAAGCTTTCGGTAATCTTGCTGCTACGGCAAGAGTCGTCTCGATTCCTTCGGCAACATGTAATCTTGAAGAAGTCCCGTCGTGTATCGTAATATGTCCGCCATCCGGTGAATCACCGGACATGAACGCCTTCGGATACGGAACATCCGCTAGCTTCGCACAGTCGTCGGTTAAAAAGATCTTGTAAGCGGTCTTAAATTTTTCATCTTTATCACGGATCGCCGCAACAAGGCCGCAGTAGTCCTGGTCAGCCGATTCAGACAAGAAAAGTGAATCATGCTGTCGAATGCTCTTCGGCAGCTGCTGGATATCCTGGATTCCACGAGATCGGAAGTACTGCAATAGTGCCGACGTGTCAGAAGATGCACTGGCCCAGAGCCTCTGGGCCGCGGAACGAGAATATTCTTGCCAGAGGCCGAGTGACCGGAGTTCACGAGTTATATCTTTGAAATCGCAGCCAGATTTGCAGTGAAGGAGAACTTTGTTTGAAGCTCGGTCGGCTTCGACCTTTAGTGACCGGTTGCCAGTCGCCTTGTCGTCGTGTGCCGGGCAAAAGCAGATATAGCCATCTCCGGCGGGCACGCCGTCGAGCGACTCGGCGAGAGCTTCAACGTGCTCTTCGCAGCTATTGAAGTTTATATCGATCTTCTGCTTATTGCTCATAATACATCACATATCCTCGTTTGTGACTTGGCGGTCGGGCGAGACGAATCAAAGGCAGAGTGTTGACGCACTTCTGCCTTTGTCATTTCTTGACATTTTCGTAATAAAACCGAGTGACCATCGTCGCGATTACTTTGGTCGGCGACAAACCTGTCGCTTTCGATTCTTTTCGAATATAGTCAATCACTTCACTGTCACTAACGCGGACACTTTCATATAAAGTTTCGCCGTTCTTTGTCTGCCGGATCAGCATCCCATCTCGACGAATAAATCCATCTCTCATACGCACTCTCCAAAATTAAGTTCTTGAAGCCTGTAGCCAAAAGTTCGGTGCTATAGCGAACTATCAGCGACTTAACTGACCCATGAACTAAAACACACCGGATCTGGGTTACCGGTTTACATGGTAACTTGTAAACCGTAAAAAGAGCCCATGGTAATATGATTCATGAAAAAGAGGAGTAACGCGAGGTTATGTTTTTGTACTGGTAGCTGAAAAAGCGGTCACCGATAGTAAGATTATATAAGCTATTATATTTATTATATTTATTATTTATTTATTATTCTTTATTCTTTGTTCTGGAAAGCTCCCTGGTTCCATCTGTTGCCCTGGTTCCGTGGTGCTTTCTGGGTTACACATGTAACCGCTATGTAACCCAGATTGTAAACCGCCTTTCGTCCTCAATTCGTATATATTTCTTCAAGTTTCCATCTCTAGTTATTTCCAGTTACATGGTTACACAAGTATCCAGTTTTCCAGAAAATCCTCGGGGACGGGAGTACTTCCATTTCGAGTTTTTCTCGTCACGAGCTAAAAACATGGTTGTTGTCTCGGTGTGTAACCCATGTAACCGACCGCTTTTGGGCCTCAAGAACGTATACCCGATAAACCTAATTTCGGTTACATTTTCGGTTACTTGTCGGTTACATGCGGTTTACAAATTCGCTAAGAGCAGCGGATTTTGTAACCCAGAAGCTTTTCGACAATCCCCAGGTTCTCAGGGACGTCAAAATGTTTAATCTTAAGGGGTACCCCCTCTACCGCCGCTAGTGAATCGCGCCCCTCCCGAATAAAGTTAAGGGGTTAACCCCCTAACAATCGACCGGTTTTGGTGTCGTTATGACGGCTCCAAATGTCCTCGAGAGTCACGCTTAGGCTCCTCGTGAAGGGGTACCCCCTAAGGTAGATACGCCCAGGTCGGTAGTTTTGCTCTTTTTCATGAGCTATATTACCATGGGCTATTTTATGGCGCTGAGATGACTCTCAGCGCCATGGCTGTTAGAATGGCACAGGGTCTAGGAGCATTGAGAATGCGTCGTCGCCGTATGTCGAGCCTAGAAGGATGCTAACAACTACAGCCGCAGGAGCCGCGTCCAGTTCCAGAGCAATTTGAAAGAATGAGACAAGCGCATCTTCATCATGTCGGTAATAGAAGGCCATCTGAGCTATCTGGTCGTCGTTTTGTTGTCGGATGGCATTTTCAAATGCAATTTCCGGCTCCAAGTCATCAAAAGCACCGAAGTAAATGGTATCGAGATGGCTGCCTGTAATGGCATCCGCTAAATCCATTGTATCAAGTAGCTCTTTAAGCCACGCGTCGTCTGTTATTACTTTAGACATAGCTATACTCCACATTGAGTTATTAAACTCAGGTGTATATCTAGCAATTTTCCGTTTACAGAATCACAACGAATGCTTATAATTACACCTGAGTTAGATTGCAGCTCGGTTGCCGCTAAGCATGGCCGAGCCGGTTTGTATCTAATCTGGACAACTGTTGCAGTATTACATAGGTCATCACCTCCTTTCAAAAAAGCGGGTGGAATCTAAACGGGAGGGGTGCGCCAGCGCCTCTCCCGTGCTTTGTAATATAAGCTTCATCTCACCGAAACACAAGCCCCCCGATCGAAATAAAATCTAATAAAATCCTTTGATGACGTGGTGTTACATCTGAACGGTCATTCAATTTGACCGGGTTTTAACTAGACAGGGACTCGCTATTTGCCTCGTAGATTCTGTCAGCTTCCTGACGAACAGTCGGCCCACAAATTATCCTAAATAAAGTTGTATTTTTATTCCCAGACCGGGACTTCAGCTAACAGCGAACCGTAATCTATAGCTTTAATAGCCTCGACCAGAGGTTGTATTTGCCCTGGTTTGGCATATCGGCAATAACCTATTCCACTGCCGCGCTCATGGCCGACGAGCTCAGCTGCGATAGTCTCCGGCACGCCTGCGATCCTAAGTCGCGTCTCAAAACCATGCCGCAGTGAATGGAAACTAACCTCGGTGCGTGTTACAGCCGCATGTTTATGGTGTGTATGATTCCAGAAATTTGAGATCGCTCCGCCTGCCCTGGCAGAATCTTGTCGCAACTCGGTAAACAATCTCGTGTCGGCATTGGAGTGTCGATGCTTAGCTTTTTTCTGTTCGACAAAACAGAGCAGACCGAGTCGGAGCAGCTCGTCATGTAATGGAACGAGCCGTTGAGCATTTGGTGTTTTGAGGCGCATAGTTGCATCAAACTCCATACACCAGACATCATCTATTATCTTAAATGAATCTATTCTAAGCTGCGCGGCTTCGCCGATCCGGCATCCGCTGTATGCGCAAATCAATGGAATCCAGTATCTAGATGGCTTGCGAGTGTTGATGACAAAGATTTCCGAAGCAAAGAGTTGCTGTAGTTCCTGGTTGGAGTAAATACCTTTCTTCTGGTCGTCGCGTCGTGTGTCTTTCAACTGGAGTCCCTGAAAAGGATTTTTATCGACCAGATGCTCCTGCGCAGCCCACTTGTAAAGCGATGACAGCAAACCCAGCTTTTTGTTGATCGCCGCGCAGCTGTACGGTTTTCCTTGATGTGACCGCAGCTGCTTTAGCGAAGTCAAAAGCCGCCTGGCATCTTGTCGATCAACTGCCCCGGCGTCCTTGTCACCAAGAAAGTTTAAGAGCTGAGCAAAAGTGGTCCGATGCTCTTTCTCAGTAGAGCTTGACCAGTCATTAACAGCGACCCTGTCCGCAGCATACTGCTCGAATAATTTCGACAACAGGCATTCGTTGCTCTCTTGTGAAGTTGAAGAACGACTGACTTTGTCGAGAATCCGATCAAGCAGCAGTAGCTCTTCTTCTGCATGAGAAGGATCAATTTCCATCCGATCTGCCCGCAGAGCGTTATCTTCAATCACAAGCCCCGCGAACGTGATCTGGTTGTAAAATCCAGGCTCCAAGCCAATTCTCTGCATACGCGCTCTCCTAAATAGAGTTTTCCAACCGTCAGCCATTTTCCACGCGAGGATTTGCGCTTCACGATGATCTCTGGTCCTTAAGCTCCTTCGGATCTCACGTTGGCCAAATTGAGGACGTAGATCTTCGGGAACCACAAGTCTAAAACTATAGGCACGATTATTGCATACGACAAGATATGAACTTGATTTCATGGTGTACCTCGAAAGGTTGGTACACCCAGATTTGTGTGAGATTTGTGTACGGTTATGGACGCATAACCGATGTCAAAAAGAAAAGCCCTTGCGATTGCAAGGGCTTATTAAAAACATGGTGCCGAAGGTCGGAGTCGAACCGACACGGGTCTCCCCACACGCCCCTCAAGCGTGCGCGTCTACCAATTCCACCACTCCGGCACACATTTTATTTTTCTTTTGGTGTCTCTTCTTTTGTTGGCTCTGCTACGGGTTTTACTGCTTCCACAGGTTTTTCCACTGCCATATCTTCTTTGGCCAGTGGTTGAGCAACCTCAACCTGTGCTGCAGGATTAGCCACGTTTATGTCACTCATCACAGAAGAAGAACTCGACTGAGATGAAATATACGCTAACGTGACGGAAGTCAACATAAAAATGATTGCAGCAGCAGTTGTAATCTTATTTAGCAGCGGCAACGGTCCTTCAGTACCAAAAAGAGACTGGCTGGATCCACCAAATGTAGCACCGATATCTGCACCTTTACCATGCTGGAGCAAAACTATGCCGACCAGAAAGAGGCAGACAACAACGTGTACAATTGTAAGTAGAGTATCCATGCAATAACTTTTTTAAGTTTTATTGAAAATTAATTATGCGCCCAAACGCCTCAGCATCGAGAGCAGCGCCACCAACCAAGGCACCATCAATATCAGATTCGGCCATTAACTTGTCAACGTTGGTTGGCTTAACCGAGCCACCATACAATATTCGTGTTTGCTCGGCAACGTTTTTTTCATAAATTTGTTCAAGAACTCCTCTAATAAAAGCGTGAGCTTCCTGAGCCTGCTCGTTACTTGCTGTTTTTCCAGTACCAATTGCCCAGACCGGTTCGTAGGCAATAACCACCTTCGCCATATCGGCAGCGGCCACATCAGCCAGTCCTTTGCTGATTTGCCTTTCCAGCACCGAAAAAGTACGATCTGCTTCTCTTTCCTCGAGAGTTTCACCAACACAAAGGACCATCAACAAACCAAAAGAGAGACCTCCTTTCAGTCGTTTATTAACGAGTTCATCGGTTTCCCCGAAAATCTGTCGTCGTTCCGAGTGGCCGACTATGGCGGCACTCCCACCCGCACTTTTTACCATTACCGGGGAAATTTCTCCCGTAAATGCACCTTTTTCCTCCCAACAGACGTTTTGTGAACCGACTATTATCTTACTATCTTGCAAGATATGAGCAACCTCACTCAATATTGTATAGGGAGGAGCGAGCAAGACATCCCGGTCGGTGAAATCGGTGCAGGCCTTGGCCACTTCAACAGCCAATTGGCATCCATCAACGACGGTTGTATGCATTTTCCAATTACCGGCTATTAGCGCTTTTCGTTGTACCATTAATGACCTCCATTGTATACTTCGTATTCACAGTAGCGTACTCACGCAAGGGCTTCAACGCCGGGAAGTTTCTTCCCTTCCATTAGTTCTAGAAAAGCGCCGCCTCCAGTAGACATATAAGAAATATTTTTTTCTTCGCCTGCTTTTTTTACCGCAGCATTCGAATCACCGCCGCCAACGATGGACAGGGCGTGGGCTGAAGCGACACTCTGACACATGGCCATCGTCCCCCTGGCAAAGGCATCCATTTCGAATGCCCCCATTGGCCCGTTCCAGATAATTGTTTTCGCATCGTCTAATGCTTCTTTAAACAAAATGGTGGAAGCAGGACCAATATCAAGGGCCATCCAGCCGGAAGGAATATCCCTGAAGGTGACATTTTTCGTTACTGCGTCGGCCGCGAACCTGTCGGCAACCACAAAATCTACCGGCAGATACAGTTTGACACCTTTACCTTCTGCAGCATCGACGAACTGTTTGGCGTTTTCCAACAAATCATCTTCTACTTTAGAGGCGCCTACGTCAACACCCATGCTCTTCAAAAAGGTGTTGGCCATCGCTCCGCCAATAATCATCCGATCGACTTTATCGAGCATATTCAAAAGAGCGCCGAGCTTGGAAGAAACCTTAGCCCCGCCAACAATTGCCACTAATGGTCGTATAGGCTCGGCCATGGATTTGTGGAAGTAATCCATCTCCGTCTGCAGCAAAAAACCCGCAGCCTTTTCCGCCACACGGTCAACGACACCCACGACAGAGGCATGCGCCCTGTGTGAACAGGCAAAGGCGTCATTAATATATACATCGGCGAGCCGCGCCAACTGCTCGGAAAAAACCGGGTCATTATCAGTTTCCTCTGAATGGAAACGCAGATTTTCCAGCAAAATAATTTCGCCCTCGGCCATCTTTTCCACCAGCGATTCGACTTCTTTACCAACGCAATCCGGTGCCAAGGTAACTTTTACGCCAAGGAGTGCTTCAAGGTGCCGAGCCACAGGTGCCAGGCTGAACTCTTCGACACGTTTACCTTTAGGCCGTCCCATATGTGAACAAATAATCAGTCGCCCTTGCTCCTGCAGGATGTATCGGATAGTTGGAAGTACCATCCGAATTCGGATATCATCGGTGATCTGGTTGTCATCGTCCATTGGCACATTAAAGTCAGCACGAAGCAGAATCCGCTTTGCTTTTAAATGAATATCATGAATAGATTTCATTGCACACCCTCTATATTGTAGGAAAATATTTGATTTGCTACGACAAGTTCTTTTTGAGAATTATTGCATCATCGGGTGGATCGGTATAGTAATTTGGCCTCGACCCAACGCGCAAAAAGCCATGCTTATCATAAAAATCCAAGGCGGTGAAATTGCCGGACCGAACTTCCAAAAAGAGACTGGTTACTTTTCGTTTTTGCAACTCTGCAAAAAGATGCTCGAACAGGAAACGCCCAATTCCGCGCTTCCTGTTCGCATTCCTTACGGCTATCTTAAGAAGCTCAGCTTCAGGCGATATCACTCGACAGGCACACCAGCCGATGACTTGGTCCTCCGCCTTCTCAGCGACTAATTGAATCGCCTGAGGTATCTCTAATTCCTGCGCAAGAGACAGGGAAGACCACGGCGAGAATGTTTCGCACTCAATTGCCCCAACCACGGCAATATCAGCCAAGGTCATTGCTCGTATTGTAATCAATGCTCCCTAACCCCGGTAAACGATGAATAAGCCGGGACTCTTTTCAGTCCCCATGCTTTGCGGGGATAAGTACCTTCACGAAATTCATTCATACTCTTTTCAGTGCCCCCTTGAGGGGTAAAAAACAAAAAATGAATTTCTAAGGTACTAAAACATCCCCTCGCTAACCTGCACAGTAAGATCGCCAAGCATATTGGTGTAACTGCCCAACTCGTTATCATACCAGCCATAAACAACTGCCTGGGTAACCGGGACGTTGAGGATAGGATCAGCGCCGGGGACCAGGCTCGCGCCACTAACTTTGGCGAGATTTACCTGGATATTGGCGGTCCTGGTATGGGTCTCAGTCCCTTCGATAACCGCGGCTGCTGCCGGTGCTCCGAGGATATCTGAGGAAACATTTTGGTTCTCAGAAAACAGCAGATAGTTATTAAGTTTCGAGTAATCTTGGTATATTTTATTAATATCACTGCGTTTTATCGGGCTGGCGAGATCATCTTGCAGATTAAGCACCAAAATGATGAGCGAGCCGGAAGATGTGGGAATACGCACTGATTCAGCCATAAAACCGATGGAGGCCATTTCCGGAATCACCAGCGAGAGGGCCTTGGCTGCGCCGGTGGTGGTGAGAATGATATTGTTCAGAATAGAACGGTTCTTTCTCATATCAATGGCGCCAGCCTTTGGCAACCTGTCCAGCACCTGCTGGCTGCCGGTTGCTGCATGGACAGTCACCATCGAAGCACTGAGAATCTTATCTGCACCCACTTTTTCCATGAGGGGTTTAATCATATACGAGAGACAGGTGGTGGTACATGAGGCTGCGGAAATCAGAGAATGTTGACGTGGATTGTACATCTCCTCATTGATGCCCATAACCGTGGTTATGGCATCTTCGGGCATGTCCAAACCTTTTGACTTGATTTTAAAAGGCGCAGAGAGGATAACCTTTTCGGCTCCGGCCTGCATATGCCCCCTGAGAGCCCCCTGAGCCGTATCAGCATCAGTGGTGGGATCGGTAAAGACGCCAGTGGTATCAACAACCAGCCTCACACCTTGTTCCTGCCAGGCGATTTCTCCGGGATTCCTAGAGGAGCGCAAAATGGTGACAGGTACCCCGTTCACCATCATTGTGCCTTTTTCTTCGTTCAGTTCTTCAATTACCCGCGAACATTTATGGCCATGTAAATAGGTCCCCAAACGACCATAGGTCGAGTCCCTTTCAAGCATCGCCGCGAGATCCCCCAAACCACGTCCCACTTCACGACCAATGTTGGCAACGATTCCTGAAAAATGCTTTCGCGAAACATGGTGCCATATTGAAAGTTTTCCAATTCTGCCCAAGCCGTTGATGCCTAATTTCATAGCTATGCCTCCCCTATCTTAGTAGGATGGAATGATCATGCTGTCTCTTCTTGCAACTTCAGCCGGCAAGAAGCGACTTCTTTTACTTCTTTCAATGAAACGTTTATTACTTTTTATGTAGCACTAACTCTTCTGATACGCAACCTTAAGATATAATCACCTAGCCTATTTATCATGCGATTTACCTCCCATCTGGTGCAAGCCACCCTCATTAAAAGATACAAACGATTTCTGGCAGATGTGCGCATGGAGAGCGGCGAAACCATAACAGTTCACTGCCCCAATACCGGAACCATGCTCTCCTGCTCGACCCCGGGTAGCCAGGTCTGTCTTTCCTGGTCAGATAATCCAAAAAGGAAATATCCCTTCACATTGGAAATGGTCAAGGACAATTCCACCTGGGTCGGGGTCAATACTATACGGACCAACAAACTGGTGGCGGAGGCCCTTCAAAAAGGACGAATCGCTGAATTTCAGCATATAACCGAGATAAAAACCGAGATAAAGACTTCCGACCACACCCGACTTGATCTTCAGGTGAACCATGCTGGAAGCTCCACCTTCATCGAAGTAAAGAACTGCTCGCTGGCAATTGAGAGTTGCGCTATGTTTCCCGATGCAGTGACAACGCGGGGGACGAAACATCTCCACGAACTTATTCGACTCACGGAAGCGGGCCAAAGAGCCTGTATTTTTTTCCTGGTTCAGAGAATGGATGCGGATCGATTTTCGCCCGCTTCTCAGATAGACTCTACCTATGGCAAGGCATTACAACAGGCAGTAGAAGCAGGCGTCCTGCTGCTCGTCTATCAAGCAGAGGTCAGCCCTGAGGGGATTGAAATCGTGCGTCCCCTCCCCTACTCCCTAATATAGTTCCAACCGCCGTAGTTCCAACCACCGTAGTCCCAACCGAATAAGGAAAGAGAACCGGGATTAGGTTAAAAATCTTTATAAGTGATTCGACCCGCAACCATTGATAAAACGGCTTTTCCCTGAAGTTCCCATCCATCAAATGGTGAATTTTTACCCTTTGAAAAACTCTCCCCGACCTTGAAGGTGAATTTTTTATCCGGATCGACAACGGTAATATCAGCCACGGCACCGATCGGCAGAGATCCGCCGGGAACGCCGAGAATTCTTGCCGGAGCACAGCTCATCAACTCAACAAGTCGTGCTGGTTCAATGACACCATCCCTGACTAGTGCCAGGCTGAGCGATAGCGAGGTTTCCAGTCCGGCTATGCCATTTGCGGCAAAATTAAACTCAACTTCTTTTTCCAGGATGGAATGGGGGGCGTGATCGGTGGCAATCGCATCCAAGGTGCCATCCCCGAGAGCCTTTCGAACAGCCTGTCGGTCACTCTCAGCCCTGAGTGGTGGATTCATTTTGGCGTTGGTATTGTAGCCAAGAACAGCTTTTTCGGTGAGGGTGAAATAGTGCGGCGCGGTTTCCGCGGTTATTTTCACTCCCTTTGCTTTGGCGTTACCAATCAGAGCAATCGATTGTTCCGAACTCACATGGGCGATATGCACTCGCGCTCCAGTCAGTTCAGCAAGGGCGATTTCCCTTTGTACCATTATGCTTTCAGCCGAAACGGGGATACCACGTAAACCCATTCGGGTGGAGAGTTCCCCTTCGTTCATACAGCCACCTTTAGTTAAGGTAAGCTCCTCAGAATGGGACATAATCAACATATCATGCGATAATGCATACTCCATTGCCCTGCGCATCAGTTGGCTGTCGACGACCGGGTGCCCATCGTCCGTCAAAGCGACAGCACCAGCTTTCTTCATTTCACCGTATTCAGCAAGTTTTTCCCCTTTGCTCTCCTTGCTTATTGCACCAACGGGATATACCCGTGCAGCGCAGGATGCACTTGCTTCGCAGATAAAATGAGTAATAGCAGCGTTATCATTTACCGGATTGGTATTTGGCATACAGGCAACTGCGGTAAAACCACCCGCTGCTGCTGCCATGGTACCGGTCTCGATTGTTTCCTTATACTCTTCTCCAGGTTCACGGAGATGGACGTGCATATCGATAAGTCCTGGTAACACCCAACGACCACTGAGGTCATAGACTTCTGCACCTCCGGGCTCAACAGATTCAGGCTTTACGATAACGCCATCGCTGATCCAGATGTCAGCGATTTCATCTCTCTTTAGTACCGGATCAATTACTCGGCCATTTTTAAGAACAATCACCTTGCTCATCACCCCTCACCCTGCCCTTCACTGCCTTTACCGCCACCTAGTACCAGATACAATAAGGCCATTCGTACTGCAACCCCGTTGGTAACCTGATCAAGAATCACAGATCGCTTGCCGTCGGCTACGTCGGGGCTAAGTTCCACACCTCTGTTAACCGGCCCGGGATGCATAACAATTGCGTCTTCTTTAGCCAACTCCAAGAGCTGCCGGTTGACACCATAAAAACGTGAATATTCGCGTAAACTGGGGATAAGCGAGTCATTTTGTCGTTCCAGCTGAATGCGCAGAGTCATTACGACATCGGCATCCTTCACCGCTTCCTGAACCGAACCACAAACCTCCGCCCCTAACTTGGATATATCAGTCGGCATAAATGTTCCCGGACCAGCAAGACTGACATGCGCACCCATTCGGGTAAATCCAATAATATCGGATACGGCGACTCTGCTGTGGGCTATATCCCCGATAATAGCCAGCTTCAATCCTTCGATCTTCCCCTTATGCTCCATTACCGTCATCATGTCCAGAAGAGCCTGACTAGGGTGCTCGTGAGCACCATCGCCCGCGTTAATCACTGAAGCATTAATATGTCTCGCGAGAAGTTGCGGCGCACCGGAACTCGAATGGCGAATAATTATCACATCCGGATTCATGGCCTGGATGTTTTTGGCAGTATCAACCAAGGTCTCACCCTTTGTCGCAGAACTGGTAGAGGCAGAAATATTAAAGGTGTCCGCACTCATCCTCTTGGCCGCAAGCTCAAAAGACAGTCGCGTTCTGGTCGATGGTTCAAAAAAAAGATTGACAATTGTTTTGCCACGAAGGGTGGGTACCTTTTTAATCGGCCGATTCGAAATTTCACGAAAAGATCGGGCAGTGGCGATTATATGCTTAATGTCCTGAACAGACAATTGTTCAATACCAAAAATATGGTTGTGCTGAAACTGGTAACCCGATTGCAATGTTTCCATCATTTTTAAATTCAGTCTATTAAGTGAGCCAGCCGGCCAAATCTAATTGAAGTAAAACGGTCGATAGAAAAAAGCGGTTTGTCAATATCCCACGACCAGTAAAGTATGAATGCTTTACCAAGAACATCTTTCTCATCAACGAAGCCCCAAAACCGGCTATCGTAGCTGTTATCCCTGTTGTCACCCATGACAAAAATATGACCTTCCGGAACCGATATCGGGCCAAAATTATCCCTCGGGCTGGCATTAGCATCCAAGATAGTCGGTGAACTGTAATGGGCGTGAATATTATTCTCCGGCTTACCATTAACGAAAACCTTCTTGTCTTTAATTTCCACCGTATCACCAGGTATCCCGACAACTCTTTTAATATAATCAACAGACCTGTCTTTTGGGAAACGAAAGACCACGACATCCCCTCGTTGCGGGCTCTTGATTGGTATCAAAGTTTGCCCGGTGAATGGTACTTTTATGCCATAAATAAATTTATTGACCAGTAAATGGTCTCCAATCAAGAGAGTCGGTAACATCGACCCTGAAGGTATTTTAAACGCCTGCACAACAAAAGTTCGTATAAAAAGAGCTAAGAGGATCGCAACACAAATCGCTTCAAAATATTCTCTAAAAACAGACTTTTTTCTTCCTATTCTAGACAAAACTAACCCCTTTTATTTTACCAATTAATTAAGTGCCATACAGATTTCTTTTTCTTGCTTTCACGGATGAAATCAACGGACCCAAGGCACTTTACCCCCCTTTGGGGCTACTGAAATACGAGTACCCCCAAGGAGGTTTTGAACATAAAGCAGGCACCTTCCGTTTCATTGAATTTACACAGAATTACCCCGCGAAAATTACTTGAAATACAAACAAATTACAAGCGAGTTCCATTATTGATCGCACAAAAAACATCACGTAAAAATCGGTTATTTCTCAATACGCTACCATATCATGCGCCACAAGCAGTCATCCTTTCCATATATGGTAAGAGGGTCCTTTCTGCTGCAAAAGAGGGCGTATTTAACACACTACAGAATATACATTTTTCCAAATTAGCAAACGCTCTTTTTCTTGACAAATTTTTTTTTCTGTGACCTAATGACCTTATGTACACGAAAAATATGCAATTTTTTTTGCACTCTTGGCTGTTTTTTTTGCCGTTTAATTAATTCTACTCTGTCTGCCATGAATTTGCCGTTTTTTTCTCAAAATGAACTGGTCGTTGGTCTTGACATCGGATCCCATGCCGTCAAGGTTTGTCAGCTAAAGCGAACATCGAACGGCTACGCTATCATTACACTTGGTAGCACCGTTCTGCCCGAAGGTGCTGTGGAAGACGGAACCCTCAATGACCCAGAGGTAGTGAGCAAAGCAATATCCGATCTTTTTCAGAATCTGAAAATCAAGAACAAAAAAGTTGGTTTTTCTATTTCCGGTTACTCTGTCATTGTTAAGAAGGTTAATTTGGCAGTTATGGCAGACGCTCAGTTAGAAGAACATATAATGGCTGAAGCCGAACAATACATTCCTTTTGATCTTGAAGATGTCTATCTGGATTTTCAGGATCTGAAAACAGGTTTGCAGGAAACTGACAGAACAGACGTGATGCTGGTAGCTGCCAAAAAAGAAATTGTCGATGATTACCTCGAAATGTTGCAGGGGCTTAACCTGACTCCGGTGATTGTCGATGTCGATGGGTTTGCCCTGGAAAACAGTTACGAGTTTAACTATTCCAACAAAGGGAATGTGGCTTTAGTTGATATTGGTGCATCGAAGATGAGCATCAACATCCTGGCTCATGGCGTATCTGTTGTGGCCAGAGATATAATTGTTGGAAGCAGACAACTAACGGAACAGATTCAAAACGTTTTTGATTTAGAATTTGAAGAAGCTGAAGCCCTGAAGTTAGGATCGGCTCAGGACGATGATAAACGAGGTGAAATTGAAGAGATTTTTTCAACGACCTGCACTCAGTGGGTTCTTGAAATCAAAAAGGCCATTGACCTTTACCACTCCAACCATCCAGACAATCCATTAAAAAAACTCATATTGAGTGGGGGGGGGGCCAAAGTCTCCGGTTTGCTGGATTTTCTTGTTCAAGAAACTGATTTAGATGTGGAGCTATTTGACCCGTTTCTGAACATGGTATCGAATAGTAAAAAAATCGATCCCAATTATCTCAAGAGTATTGGCCCGGAAATGGCTATCGCGACTGGAATAGCCCTTCGGCCCTCGGTCATATAATTATTCAAATCGTCAAGGTCCAGTATGCTTAAAATTAACCTGCTACCAGTACGACAACTCAAAAAGCGTGCCAAAGCCAAAAAGCAACTTCTTGGTATGCTCTTGTTGTTTATACTAATTCTTGCCTTATGTGGAGTTGTTGGTGCTCTCCAGGCACAAAAAATTTCTGGTTTGGAAACGGATATCGCAGCACTTCAAAAAGAAAAAGATTCTTATTCCTCAACGTTAAAAAAGATAGACAAACTCAAAAAAGAACGTGAAGAACTTGTCAAAAAAACCGAAATTATAAAAAAGCTTAAAACGGATTCCTCACTTACTGTTCGAACCTTAGATGAAGTTGCTAACCGAATTGATAACCAACGGATGTGGCTCGACTCCCTTCAACAACAAGGCTCTTCCCTGAGATTATCCGGTGTAGCACTTGATAATCAGACCATTGCTCAATTTATGGACAGCCTTAAAGAATCACCATTCGTACAGGACGTAACCTTGTCCGGGTCTTCTCTGAAGGTAGTCTCTGGCAGAAACCTTAAAAGCTTTCAATTAAGTTGTGTTGTCTCTCAACCCGAAAAACCGGCACCTGAGAATTCAGATGTTAAATAAAGTTCGAAAATACTTCCCAAAAATGAGTATATGAAAACGAACAACGCTGCAATTATATCGTTTATTGACGAAAAATATATACCTCTTGCACCAAGAATTAAGCTTGCCATTACGGTTGGAATTATTCTTCTTCCCTTGGTTATATTTTATTTTTCTTATTATCAGCAAAAGGCTCAGAAAATTCAAAATATCATCAAACAGAAAGCAACACTTACGCAACAGCTAAAAACCGTAAAATTAAAGGCGGCAAACCTTCCACAATTTGAAAAAGAACTGAAAGAAGCAGAAGATCAGTTTGCAGAATTGTCTATTCTTCTGCCAAAAGAAAGTGAAATTCCTAAACTCCTTACGGACATATCCGCGTTAGGAAGGAATGCCGGACTTGATTTTTTAACATTTAAACCACTTGGCGACATTCCAAAAGATTTTTATGCGGAAATACCTGTAAGTATCAATGTCAGAGGACCATACCACAATATGGGTTATTTTTTTGACCAGGTCAGCAAACTCGCAAGGATAGTTTCGGTCTCAAATGTAAAAATGAGTTCTCCGAAAAAGGAAGGGGGAGAAATGTTGCTTAACTCGGATTGTCAACTTGTTACGTACCGTTTCACAAACGTTGAACTCCCTAAACAACCCAAAAAGTGAAATCGATGATGTGTTTAATTGATAAGCCAAAGTCAACCTTAGTGTCGAGCGCTTTTAAGACTCATGCTCTTTGTGCGTTTTTATGTGCCAGTATTGTGCTCCTTACTCAGAGTTTGTCCATCGCGGCGGAAGAAAATCAACCACCGCAGCTCACGATTACTGAATCAAACACAAAATTTGAATATATACTGGAAAACAGAGCTGATCCTTTTGTCCCTTTTATTACTGAAAAAGCTGCGACATCAAGTGTTGATATGAACGAAATTATCGACACCAGCGAACCTCTTACGGGAATGCAACTTTTTGAACCTGGCCAGTTAACGCTTGTCGCATTATTAAAAAAAGAGCACGGCAATGTAGCCATGGTTGAGGACTTCACCGGTAAGGGGTATATCCTCCTTAAAGGTACCAAAATTGGCAGACGGGGTGTCGTTAAAGATATAGCACCCAATACCGTTGTTATTGAAGAGACTGCCGTTACACGTGCAGGCAAGGAAATCATCACGAAGATTGTGATGACACTCAAGAAAGAGGGAGAAGAATAGAAAATGCTTAAATGGCTAGACAAAATAAAACCGGCTGTTTTCATCGCATTTTGCATAATATTCGTATTTCAGACTGATAGAGCGAGGTCTGAAACTGATGTTACGTACGAAATAGTCGACATTGCAATTACCCAGGCTGATGATGCGATCACTTACCTTATTTCTGGAACAACACCGCCTATATTTAATGTTACCGAGCGTTTTGCTCCATTCAGGGTTGTCGTTGACATTGCCGGTGCATACTATAGCAAAAATTTTTCAAAAGAAAAATTAGCACTGCCGGAAAATAAAGTTTCGACTCTCAAAGTCTTAGATATCAAAGATCAGCCTCCTGCACACCTGCGATTTGAGTTCACTTTATCGGACAGTCATGATTACTCAGTCGATAAAGTAGGAAATGACATTCAGATCAAAATGTTTCCAGCAACCTTCAAAAAACAGCCTGCAACTGCTGATACGGTGCCTGGAACGAAAAACCTCAAGGACTTCAAGGTCGTTAGCACGCCAAATTCTACCACCATAAGCATCCTTTCCAATGGTCCTATAGAAAACTACACTGTTGACACTATAGGCAGCGGCGTTAACAAACCAGCACGGATGTTCATTGATATCAAAGATGTGACTATCAATGAGCTTCCTTCCGAAAAGAAAATAGGAACATCCGTTGACAAAATTCGAGTTGCTCCGCGAGGCAATGGTACGAGAATAGTATTTGACTCAGCCAATCAGGACCTTTTTAAATATACCGTTACACCATTTTCCGGTGGCTTAAATGTGGTGATTGACGAAAGTAGCCAATTGTTACCCTCATCTGCTCCTGTCGCGAAACAAAAAAAGACTCCATCAACTGGTGACCGCACTCTTGATCAACTTATCGGCTCATCTGAGCAATTGATGAGCCAGGATCCTGATAAAATAGTTGCTGAAAATGCTGCGTCAAAAGCAGCGGCGCTAGAAGGCGACTTTTCTTTTTCTGGATATAAAAAGCAGCGCATAAGTGTAGATTTCTATAAAATAGATATACACAACGTATTTCGTCTCTTCAGGCAAATAACCGATCTGAATATAATAGTCGACGAACAGGTTCAAGGGGTACTCACTCTTGCTTTAACCGATGTCCCCTGGGATTTCGCTTTGGACATTATTCTCAACCTGATGGATCTGAAAAAAGAAGAACGCTTCAATACTATAGTTATTTATCCCAGCAAGAAAGATTTCGTCTGGCCAACACGGGCAGAAGATAATCTTGCCTTCGAAGCCGACATTGATATCATTGAGCAAGAAGCACTTGTCATTGAAAAATCAGCCACCCAGTCAAATGAAGTAATGCAGGCAAAAGAGTTCATGGCAAAAGCTCAAAACCTTGAGACACAGGAAGAGTTTGAAGATGCAGCCCTTTTTTATACCAAAGCTTTTGAACTCTGGCCCGAAAATGTCAAAATTACCAATAGGCTTGCAACTCTTTACCTTGTAAATCTGAATATGAATGCCAAAGCAGTTTACTACGCCAAAGAAAGCCTCAAACATGATCCTAAAAATGCCAATGCAGCTCTTTACGCAGCTATCGGATCAGCGAACATGCAAAGGATCCCAGAAGCGAAAGAATACTTTGCTCAAAGCATAAGCAATTCTCCTCCGTTGAAAGAAGCCCTCGTGAGTTTTGCAGCGTTCAGTGAAAACAACGGCCAAAATGACGCAGCACTCAAGCTTCTTGACAAGTACCATTCATATTATGGAGAAACACTTGACACCATGATAGCAAAGGCAAGGATTCTTGACAAAATGGGCAGATCCAAAGAGGCTACCCAACAGTATCAGGCAATCCTTAATTCTGGTTTTCAATTACGTTCTGATCTAAAGAAATATATTGAAGAGCGTCTGGTTGCTAAGCATCTTTAATACAGTTTAATGGAATCTGATTTTCTCCCAAATCATTCAGTCCAAGAGGTTTTTATGAAGTACCTAAAATATTGTTTTATTACCAGTAGCCTCTTGCTACTCTCGCTCATCCTCTGTTCATGCGCAAACGACACGCAACAAAAAGGACAGAACTCAAAAACAACGCAAGAAGAAGTTCAACCTATTGATGTAGCTCAGGATATTGCTGAAGCGACGAACGCTCGCACATTGCCAGGAAGCTTACCTGTTGCCTACCAGACGGCATCATATGTCGTGGACAGAGATAAGGCAGAAGACATCTCAATAGCGGAAGAGAGTAAACTGAAGGTAGGAGCTCGAATTACATCTACTCGGGGACCGCAACCTCTTTGGGATATCGTAAAAAGGTTGGCGTCACTCAAAGGCATGAATGTTTCCTGGGCAAGTGATGTCGACAAAAATGTCTTAGTTGATGTTGATATCAACGCAAACGATGACTTCTACGAAGCCCTTGACAATATGCTTCGACAAGTCGATTACTATCATGAAATGAGTGGTAATACTATTGTCATAAAATTTAAAGAGACCAGGCAATTTCAGATTGCTATGCCCTTCACCAAGCAAAATTATTCCACCGGAACTGGTGGCAATGTCCTCGGAAACTCTGATACCTCGACTAATATCGATGGTACCATTTCTCTGAAGAGTGACGGTAACGAGTTTGATATCTGGGATAATATTAAGCTCAATTTAGACACTATTTTGCAGATCTGGACATTCCGCAGAGAAGGCGAAACAGTCAAGCGAAATACAGATAAAGTTCAAGATGCGGATGTTGCAAAAGAGGGGTCTCGAAGCTATACAGCCAAACAGGAAAATGCAGCAGCATCTACTGAATCTGCAGCTCAGGACTCAGTTTCTAGCACAAACTCTTCAGGCGATGTCGCAGGAGGTGCTGGCTTTTATATTATTGATAAACCTACTGGCCTCATAACGGTTACTGCACCACGTGCTATTCTGGAAAAAATTGACAATTACATTACAACCCTGAAAAAATCTCTCTATCAGCAGATTTCCATTGAGGCCAAAATAATTGAGGTACAACTTGACGATTCCTCCAGCTTAGGCATTAACTGGAACAGCGTCCTCAAGAATTTCCCAATCTCAGGTACGGTACAGTTTGGCGCGAGTGGCCAAGTCTATCCCAGTGAAGGCAAATTTGTATCGAAGATTACTCTAAACCCTGCAAACTTTAGTCTCTTTTTAAATGCTCTTAACGAACAAGGTGATGCGACGATATTGTCAAATCCCAAAATCAGCGTTATGAATGGGCAACCAGCCCTTATTACGGTAGGTAGAAACGTAACCTATATTGATTCTATTGAGTCTGACCGCTCAGGTACTGGCCTTGATGCAACCGTATCTTACACTGTGAATACCGAACGAATCCTTTCCGGAGTTGGTATGGCTTTAACCGCAACATTACTTGGGAAAAATGAAATTATTATGAACCTTGTGCCCATCACATCAGAGCTCGAAGAGCCGATCGAATACAGGGACATTGGTTTAGATGGAGGCACAGTCGGATTGCCTGTAGTTAATGTTCGGGAAATGAGCACTACTGTGAAAGTTACAGATGGCGATATGCTTGTTATTGGTGGGCTTATAAGTGATGCCAAACAATCAACAGAGGCTTTTGCACCAGTTCTTGGCGACATTCCCGGCTTAAAGTACCTTTTCGGATATGAAGAAAAAATCCAAAAGAAACGTGAATTGATTATTCTTTTAAGACCACGAATCATCTGATTATTAAAAATATGAATCTATTATTTTCAGTAGGGAGATCAACATGGATAGGCTGAGATATCTCGTCATCGGACTTTTAGCATTATTTTTAGCCGGTTGCGGAAAAGGACAAATTGTCGTCGAAACACTAAATGTTGCTGAAGGACCAGCCGCCAATGCACCCGGGACAGGAAAAAGTATAGTTATTTTACCTTTTGCTGATTATACCGAAGGTAATCTCGCATCTGCCCAGCAAAGGAATATTCTCGTTACTGAAGCTCTGACAGATCGTCTTATAGTCAATGGATTTAACCTACCGATCCAGGAAGACGTCTACAACTATCTTGTTAAAGAAAACGTTATCGCTATTGCCAAGAACTCAACACTTGCTACAGAGCTTACCAATGATTGGTCCCAAGAAATGAAGACTGAAATCAAGTTCTACATGAAGCAAGTCGAAAATGATAATGATCAAGTTGCTGGTACTCATGGCTTGGACACTAAAACTATTGCCAAAATCGGGCGGGAATTCAACGCAGATTATATCGTCAGGGGGCAAATTCTTGAATTCAAAACCAGGCTTGGGACATCATGGTCACCTGCCAGAAGAGGTTTCTTTCCAGTCGTTTTTGAGAGCATCGGCAGATCGGTCTTTGGTTACGTCAGATCAGCTAGTTATGATGAAGGTGATCTGAGTCATGGTGAGGGACCGGTTGATGCTCAGGGTGCAGTCCAAATTCGGATGTGGGTCCAGGAAGCAGCAACAGGGCATGTTGTCTGGAATAATAGAATAAGTGTTCAGGTTGGCCCTGAATCAGTTCTTGCTGACAATCAGTATGATACTATATTTAACACTGCCGTTGATAAAGGTGTAACAACCCTCATTGATCATTTTGTCACATACGGCCTATAAGTATTCTTAAACACTGCTCTCCATAGACGTAAAAAGGGGTTCTTAGTCTAACGACTAAGAACCCCTTTTTACGTCTATCCCTCTTTAACCAGAAGACTGGCTCTCTTTTCGCTTCTCAGGTTTAATTCTTTGCCTGGTCTTTTTTCTTTTGTGCATTCTGAAAAAGAGCCATAAAATTAACCGGTTCCATCAAAAACGGAACAAAGCCACCATCAATAGAGACTTGACTGACTATTTGCCTGGTAAACGGAAAAAGCAGAGTTGGGCAGTCTACCCCAAGAAGCATTGGCATATGTTCATTTGGGATATTTTTCAGCATAAAAACAGCTGCATGCTCTATCTCCAAAATAAACAAAACCTTACTGTCTTCTTTTGAGGACACTTTTGAGGTAATCTGTAGGCTCACTTCCCAGTGATCGTCATCAATCTGTTTATTGTTGAGCTGAAGGTTTACCTCAACTGCAGGATCAGTCTTCTGTCGATCAGTAAACACCTGTGGGGCATTCGGATTCTCGAATGACAGATCTTTGATATACATTTTCTGCATTCTAAATTGTGGTTTTGCCGCATTTTCATCTTCTGTCTTTTCTACCATGATAGTCCTCGATATAATTGAAATGGTGATGTTCTTAAATTAATGAAAGCTACAGTTAAATGTTATCCCATGTTTAGCTCTAACGAAATTGTAAATTTCGACTCGGCACTTTTACTTTAAACTGACATTAGAACGTACTTGGTCATTTGAGGCAAGTATTCTGAAGCAGTTTGTTCAAATTATGTCAAAACCTGTTTTAGGAAATGACCAGTGTATGATTTTTCCGCTTTTGTTAAATCTTCTGGCGAGCCAACTGCAACGATCTGCCCCCCACCGTCGCCACCCTCTGGTCCAACGTCTATTATCCAGTCAGCGGTCTTTATCACATCAAGATTGTGCTCGATGACTATTACGGTGTTACCTTGATCAACAAGAAGGTTCAATACGTTAAGAAGATGTTGTATATCCGATGGATGTAAGCCGGTAGTCGGTTCATCCAATATATACAGTGTTTTCCCACTACTCCTGCCGGATAACTCTTTGGCGAGCTTAACCCGCTGCGCCTCTCCCCCAGACAATGTAACCGAAGACTGGCCCAGCGAAATATACGTCAAACCGACATCGTACAGTGTTTGCAATTTGTTTTTGACGACAGGAACATTCTGGAAAAATTCCAGTGCTTCTTCCACTGTCATGGCCAGCACTTCGTGGATATTTTTATCTCGGTATTTAATTTCCAGGGTTTCACTGTTATACCGCCGGCCTTTGCATGTTTCACACTCAACATAAATATCAGGGAGGAAATGCATGGCAATTTTATTAACACCTTCTCCTTCACAGGCTTCGCACCTGCCTCCTTTGATATTAAAACTGAATCTTCCAGGTTTATAGCCCCGGGATCTGGATTCTGGCAAACGGGCAAAAAGTTCCCTTATCGGAGTAAATAATCCCGTATAAGTCGCTGGATTTGAACGGGGCGTTCTACCAATCGGGCTCTGATCGATATCGATAATCTTGTCAATAAGATTCAAGCCCGTCAAAACTGCACCATCTTGACTGAAACTATCAGTTCGTCTATTTACCCCACCCTTTGCCAACTTAAATAATGTTTCGATAACCAGAGAGCTTTTCCCCGACCCCGAAACCCCTGTGACGCAGGTCATTCCCTTTACTGGAAACGAAACGGTGATATTCTTTAGATTATTAACACTGCAGTTTTTAACCTGGAGACAATATTTTGCACTGGTACGTATTTTCCTTCTTTTCCCCGGCGTTTTAATCTCCAATCGACCGGAAAGATAGGCACCGGTAGCAGAATCCTTACTTGCTAATAGCCCCTGGACATCACCACTGTAAACAATATTACCTCCGTGGATTCCGGCCCCTGGCCCCATATCCAGGACATGGTCGGCGGCCAAAATTGTATCGGTATCATGCTCGACAACTATAAGGCTATTGCCTAAATCTCTCAGTTCAAGCAAGGTATTGATAAGTTTCTGATTATCGCGTTGATGCAGACCAATACTTGGCTCATCCAAAATATACAGCACCCCGGCCAACCGCGAGCCTATCTGTGAGGCCAGTCGAATCCGTTGAGCCTCACCACCGGAAAGAGTCCCTGCCCGCCTCTCCAATGAAAGATACCCCAAGCCTACATCCCGAAGAAAAGAGAGCCGGTCAGTAATCTCTTTTAGGATTGATTCACCAATTTTCCTTTCCCTTTCGGTAAAGGGGAAAAATGGCAATTCTGCCAGAATCCTTTCAATCGACATGCAGGTAAGTTCATAGATAGACCACTTGCCAACTCGAACAGCCAGTGCCTCTGGCTTCAGCCTCGCACCTAAACAACTGGGACATTGCTGTTCGTTCATGTATTTAGCCAATTCATCACGGACCATTCCTGACTGGGTTTCGTGAAATCGACGATCAAGTTGAGGAATAACACCTTCAAATGTTTTCACAGCTGACATCGTACGTCTGCCATTGCGATAATGAAATTCGATCTCTTCTTGCCCCGAACCAAAAAGAAATATCTCTTTTACCTTCTCGGGCAATTTGCCAAATGGTGTTTTAAGAGAGACTCCATAATGTTTTGCGACCGATTCCAACATATGGCCGGTATACGACTCTTCATTACGCCATCCCCAAGGGGCAATTGCACCATCACTAATGCATTTTGTATCATCAGGCACAACCAGGGTCGAATCAAAAAACTGTTTCACACCAAGCCCGCCGCATTCAACACATGCACCTTGCGGATTATTAAACGAAAACAGCTGGGTAGAGATCGGTGGCATGGAGATACCACATGCGTGGCAAGCGGCCATTTCACTAAACAATCGTTCCGAATTATCACCAGGAAAAAGCACCAGAAGGAAACCATCTGTGAGCTTTACCGCAGTACTGACCGAATCGGCTAACCGTCTTCTGATGGATTCCTTTATAACAAGTCTATCGACCACGACTTCGATAGAATGTTTTTTATTTTTATCCAGAGCGGTGACGTCGTCGGCATGTAAAATATCGCCATCAATCCGGATACGGACAAAGCCCTCCTTGCGTATCCTCGCCAAGAGCTGTTCATGGCGGCCTTTTCTTTCAGTAACCAATGGAGCGAGAAGTATTATTTTCTCACCTTCCGGCAGACGCATGAGCGCGTTCACCATATCTTCAATGGACTGAGCCTCTATGGCACTGCCGCATTGGTGGCAATGGGGATGTCCGCAGCGGGCGAACAGCAACCGGAGATGATCATAGATCTCCGTTACCGTCCCCACCGTTGAGCGGGGATTTTTACTCGTCGTTTTCTGTTCGATGGACACTGCTGGAGAAAGCCCTTCCAGCGAGTCCACATCCGGCTTGTCCATCTGACCTAAAAATTGACGGGCATATGTCGAAAGCGACTCAACATACCTTCGCTGACCCTCTGCATAGAGTGTGTCGAAAGCCAGTGTCGATTTGCCGGAGCCTGACAAACCGGTAAAAAGGACGAGTTTATTGCGAGGCAGATCAACGTCAATATTTTTCAAATTATGCATTCGCGCACCACGAATGCTAAGTATCATTGGTTCCATGAGAAAACGGAGGAAATTAGAAGTGAGATTTTGTGAATAACTATTTATTTAGCAGGTTATGATGATCCACTTTTATACACCGGTCCATAACCACAAAAACTCCCTTCCTGTGGGCAAGCTCAGCGGCTGCTTCATTGATTACCCCTTGCTGCATCCAGATAGCTCGGGGGAGCGGATTCAGTTCCAAGGTTTGCTCGACGACTTGCAAAACATCCTCAGACTTTCTGAAAATGTCGACAACATCAATTGGGTAAGGAATAGAACCAAGATCGGCATAACAACTCTCCCCAAGAATTTCCTTCTGCCCCGGGTTAACTGGGTAAATGGTAAACCCGGCATCCAGAAGATACCTGCCAACCATATTACTTGCTCTATTCTCTTTTGGAGACAGGCCGACGATGGCAATAGAAGTAATTTCACGAAGGAGGCGTGAAATTTCAGATAAATGAAGGAGTGTTTCGGGTGTTTGCATTGATTGAAAACCGTAAAATAATAAACATGGTTCCAGATAAGGAATCAAACAAAATTCCATAAGTAATGAGGTGATATAATGATGACCCCATAGACAAAAGTCAAGATAGCAATTATATACTACGGGGACATTTTGCAGGAGACCGTTCTATCTTTCCTGCATCCTTGCTAAAAACCATTCCTTAAGCATTTCGCAACAGATGAGGATATTTGATGAATTTCCAAGACATTATTTTTGAGTTAAGCACATATTGGGCCGAACAGGGCTGCGTCATCCAGCAGCCCTATGATATGGAAGTCGGTGCAGGAACATTCCATCCTGCGACCCTGCTCCGCGCCCTTGGGCCTGAGCCATGGAAGGCAGCATATCCACAGCCATCCAGACGACCAACGGATGGGCGATATGGTAACAATCCAAACCGTTTACAACATTACTACCAGTATCAGGTGGTGATCAAACCCTCCCCGTTGAATGTGCAGGATCTTTACTTGGGGAGTCTGGAACGATTCGGTCTCAATCTACTCGATCACGATATCCGCTTCGTTGAAGATGATTGGGAATCGCCGACCCTCGGAGCTTCCGGGCTTGGTTGGGAGGTTTGGTTGGACGGAATGGAAATTACGCAGTTTACCTATTTCCAGCAGGCCGGTTCCATTGACCTTCATCCAACAACCGTAGAAATAACTTACGGGTTGGAACGAATAGCGATGTACCTTCAGGGTGTTGAAAGTGTCTACGACATTGCTTGGAATGACACGGTAAGTTATGGAGAAATTTTTCATCAGGCAGAAGTTGAATTTTCTACATTTAACTTTGAGGAAGCAAATGTAGAGAAATTGTTGATATTTTTTGACACTTACGAGGAAGAAGCACTTAAACTCGTTGACAAAAAACTTATTCTCCCGGCCTACGATTATTGCTTAAAATGTTCCCACACCTTCAACCTGCTTGATGCACGCAAAGCAATCAGTGTCAATGAGCGGACCAGGTACATCGGTCGTATTCGAAATATTGCCAGAAAAGTGGCTGAGGCGTATGTTGAACAAAGGCAGAGCATGAACCACCCGCTAATCAAGTAGTTCCTGATCTATACGCCTATTTTACAAGCGCAACAAACTCTTCCTTTATGCAGCAGGTTTGTCTAGATCAGACTCAACTTAATGAATGGATTGCCATCACTTTTTGTTGTGGTGTATGGCAATCCATTAAGGTTACAAACCTTCGGCATGGCCATCTTTTTGAGTACATTCTTCAATCGGTGTTTGCTCTCTGAGCAATGATGCCCGAGATCAACTCAAGGCCTCAATAGATTTTCCGTCATATAAAATCATAGTATAGAAACAGAGCACTGCTTTTCGACTGCATTTTGTAAAAAACCAGATTTTTCCCACTATCAGAGTTGCCTCCCCTCATGGGCCATATCCGTCATACTAAAAGACATTCCCACAGCACCTCGAGGAACAACCAGCATAGTCCTAAATTTTGAATCAGTGGACGACGAAGTGTTGTCTACGCGATATCCAGAGTAATAAACTATCGTCTCTTGCAGCACAGTGCCACTGGGAACAAAAAACAGCAAACTTACATCGATTGAATTGAAGTCCCAAACAGAAGTCACTTCTCCATCAAGGGTCAGATGTCTTCCAACCTGATGATAGTTATAATTCAGGCTTAATTCACCATCGTTATAAGTGCCTTGCTCGTCCCCTTTATCACTGAAAAGAATACGATTCTGCGCAGGGATCACCTTCCCCACTGTTGTACATCCAACTCAATTGTTATAAAAATAAGCAGAAACAGCACGGCTACTTTTCCAGTCAACACATCAAGTGATTTTTGCATCTTAACCTCGTTGAATTGTATTGAATCCTGAATGAAGCAACTATGCCCTATAGTTAATATAGAATTGATAAAAATCAATCTACTTATGTCTGATCATGTCATGGCGGGAAAACCAGAACTTCAAATCTTTTGGGATGCGTGCTCCGATATAATAGGTATCTTTTATCTTGTACAGATTCACTGAGTGTGCCATATTGTCTCCATCTAACTGGGCAAAGTTTTGGGCAAAACCTCAGTTCAACTTGGAGTTGGACTGGGACAAAGCAAAAAAAGCGCTCTATGTCATTGACACAAAGCGCTTAAATGTATTTATTGGCGGAAGTGCATGGGAGACTCACCCTGTGGAAAACTTCATGCCTTCCCCTGATGTCCACATCCCCTGCAACGCCTTATAATACAACATTCTACATCGTCTACAAACTCAAAGTGTTCCAAAAGTTTGCCAGTTTATTTTCATATCGTGTGGCAAAATTCTGGGACAAGTTTTACACGGTTTTCGCCCTGCCTTCAAGTCCAGAATCATACGTAATCTTTTCATCGTTTTTCCATCTTCGCACCCTCGACACGCCTCCAGAGAATCAATCCAAAAGGTCACGACTTCATGCTGTGACATTTCTCCTTCCATTCCGACAACACAAAGTGTATGTTTTAGTATGACATTTTTCTAGTCACACCATGTGTATCATGCTGTTTATACTTTTATTACTTGTTACATTTTCGATTACATTTTCTCAATCATATTATGCATAGCTTTCTGACATTCAAATCCGGCAAATTCTACTTCAACGAAAAGTATGACACCTCTCAGGTGGACAACTTGTTGATCCGTGCTGTTGTACTTAACGAGACCATCACTGACCTGCCCATTCTTCCCGAGCTGGCCTCGCAGATTGAGCCGGAGATAATGTACAGTTCTATAGCTGGAACAGCAGCAATCGAAGGCAACCCAATTACAGGAGAGGATGTTGAGAGAATAGCTAAAGGTGAAGTCCTTGAGAAGTACACCAAGAAGGACCAGCAGGAAATCAAAAACCTTATCATGGCCTATGCCTTCCTGACTGACATCAAGCCCAGCACAGATCCTTTTATGCTGACAGAGGAACTCATCTGTGAACTGCACAGGATTATTACTTGCGATGTACCGGATGAAAATAACATTCCCGGAAAATACAGAAACGGCAAAGTCAATGTAGGCGATAAGGCACATGGGGGAATATACACACCACCCAAGATCCTTCCGGATGTTCTGAACCTGATGAAAGAATACATCGTGTGGATCAACAGTTCAGAGGTGTTACAACTCAACCCATTCATCAGAGCAGCTCTTGCCCATTATCATTTCTGTGTCATTCATCCATTCTGGGACGGCAACGGCAGGACAGGGAGATTACTTGAAGCTATTATGCTGCAAGCTTCCAACGTAAAGTATATCCCCCGTGAGATGTCCAACTTCTATTATAGAAATGTCGATGATTACTACTGCTCATTCTCAAAGAGCATCAAACTGGAGAGGGATGCTACTCCATTCATTCGGTTCTGCTTGGAAGGCGCTGTGGAGAGCTTGACCATCATCAAGGAGCGTATTGTTTACTTCATCAGGAAGTTTACACTTAGAGATTATTACAGACATGAACGCCAGCAGAAGAACCTGACAGCACGGCAATACGAATTACTCGGACTACTTCTCGATAATCCTGTCAGTTTTACACTTAAGGACCTGTATGAGCGTAAACCGTTCTCTTTGCTTTACGGAAAGGCAACAACCCAAACAGCTAGGCGTGATCTGAAGAAATTGACTTCGATGAAATTCTTAACCAGTGATGGAAGCATCTCGTATTCTCTGAACCTGAGGGCTTTGGGATAGGCTTTAAATAGAGCGAAAACATCAAAGGTCAGAGGTCGACTTTATCCGTTAGTTTAAGGAGACGGCGGGAGTCGAACCGTGATCCCTTACCCGCTCGCTAACCCTTTGTTATTGAACGAAAACACATCCTCACCAATCTCGCGTGTGGATAAAGCTTGTGGATAAGAAACATACAGTCCTTCTTAAGGCATTGCACTCAGTTTTTATTCTCAACCTGTAATTTTCAACCATGTTCACATCACTCTACCTCTATCAGTAATCACTTAGTGGAGAAGAACAGGTATCAGTCTAACAACAAGACACCTGTGGTACTTGTGCGTTGCTTTGACTTCATGGTATCTTCAATACATAAGTGACTATTAAACAATTAGCACCTGGGTTGATCTCCATTTCCGGTTGTACAGTTGGATTGGAAGCACAAAAATTTATGCAAACATTTGAGGAGACTTCAGAGTTGACCAATACTTTAAGATTGCGAAAAAACCTTCTATCTTTATTGCTTTTCATTACACTCCTCTCTTCCTCATCAGTGTTTGCTTGGGATGGTTACAAGGACAATGGAGAGCAGATTGAGATTGAAACTTATGACCATGAAGGAAAAGGAGAAGGCCCAGTTGAATATTATGATTCTGAAACTGGCGAATACCGAACAGGATATCTTGATGTGTACCCTGGCGGATCAGCTACCTTAACAGATGATGAAACGGGCGAGGACATTGAGGTCCAAATGGATTAATGCGAACTTAGAATATCGTCATTACAAAATCTACTGTCACAAAGTTTATCAAGTTTTGAGCCAATATTTTGTGACCTCTGCTATTAAATTTTATCGAAGGAGTTTATCATGAAAAGATTCATCCTCGTGGTTATGCTGGTTATTGCTTCCGCCTCTCTGTCAATGGCACATTCCGGTGGTACTGACAAGAATGGATGCCACTACAACCACAAAACAGGTGACTATCACTGCCATTGATATTTTCCAGCAAGATTCTGAGGGGGAGTGTCAGCAAATGCTCCCTCCTGATATTCCCTTATCCTCGCCTCCGCCTCCCACAGGACTACTAGGACTACTTGAAGCTTGACCTCAAAAGAAGCCTTAAACCTTTCCAACCCTTATAAACCTAGCCAGTGTAAACTCAAGCTGATTGACTCAACCTACTGACATCATGAAACGTCAACTCATACTCTATCTTCTCATCAGCCTTCTGTTATCCACTCCGGCTCTCTCTAAAGTCATTACAGGCAAAGTCATACACATTGCTGACGGTGACACCATTACCATACTGGACAGCAACAAGACTCAGCACAAGGTCCGACTATATGGCATCGACACACCAGAGAAAAGCCAAGCATTCGGCAATAAGGCCAAGAAGTTTACCTCAAGCCTCACCGCAAGCAAAACCGCAGAGGTCACAGCCTACGACACTGATAGGTATGGTCGGACTGTAGGCGTTGTCATGGTCAATGGTGTGAATGTTAACCAGAGCCTCGTTGAAGCTGGATACGCATGGCAGTACAGAAAGTATTGCAAAGAGGCTTTCTGTAACGATTGGATCAGGCTGGAAGACCAAGCAAGGAACTCAAAGTTGGGACTCTGGGCTGATGCTAATCCTGTAGCACCATGGGACTATAGAAAGGCTAAACGGAATAATAACTCAAGACAGACTGCCAGCACCAACACTGCGTCGACTGGTGGCTATCACGGTAATGTTAAAAGCCATGTGTTCCACTCTCCTTCCTGTAGGGTTTATGACTGTAAGAACTGCGTGGAGAACTTTGGGAGTAAGCAGAATGCTTTGAACTCTGGGTATAGACCTTGTGGGATTTGTAGGCCTTGATAAATTAATGACTCACTTCAATTGAATCTTTTCAGGCACTACCTAGGGCATCTTGTTTCAGTATTCTCAAACCACATCAGCCTACCCTCTGTGTCAATGTAAGTGAGACACCTACCCCTTGAAAAATTAGTGTAGGGCGGGTAGGAAATTCTCCATGCAATTTAAAACAAAATCCATACACAGCGCAAAACATTCACATCCAGCATCAATGACCGACAAAGAGCCAAAACGACCTGATCCAGAAGTGCTGGAAACGAAACCCCGGCGGCGTTTTACGGCAAAATACAAGCTCAGCGTTCTGGCAGAAGTTGATGCTTGTAGCAAGTCCGGCGAAATTGGTGCGCTTCTGCGAAGGGAAGGTCTGTATTATTCAAACATCCGCACCTGGCAACGGCAATTACAGGAAGGCGCACTCAAAGGACTTTCTCCCAAAAAGAGAGGGAGAAAAAAACATGAGGTTAATCCCTTGGCAAAACGTGTTGCCGAATTGGAGCGGGACAATACCAAATTGGCCAAAAAGCTCAAACAAGCTGAAACTATAATCGAAGTTCAAAAAAAAATATCAGAAATCCTGGGGATCTCACAGCCCAACAGCAACGAGGAGAACTCATGACCACTGTTGCTGAACTCAGTCGTCAGACCAACACCAAGGCTGCCTGCGCTGCTTTTAACATCCCCAGAGCCACCTATTATCGCCAGACTGCAAACCTGACAGTGGCCAAGCCCAAGGTCCGTCTGGCGTCACCACCATTGGCGCTCACCAGTGCGGAGGAGCAAAAAGTTCTAGATGTTCTGCACGAACCGAGATTCCGTGATCTTGCGCCTTCTCAGGTGTATGCCACCTTGTTGGACGAAGGAATATATCACTGCTCCATCCGCACCATGTATCGAATCCTGACAAAACATGACGAGGTTCGTGAACGGCGGCGGCAGGTAACTCGATCCCATTATGAAAAACCAGAACTTCTAGCCACCGGCCCCAATCAGGTATGGTCTTGGGATATTACCAAGTTGAAAGGACCGGCCAAATGGACGTATTTCCACCTCTATGTCATTCTGGACATCTTCAGCCGGTATGTGGTCGGCTGGATGGTCGCGCACCGTGAACAGGCTGTTCTGGCTAAGCGTCTCATCAAGGACTCCTGTGAAAAACAGCAAATCAAACCGGACCAGCTGACGCTCCATGCCGATCGGGGCAGCAGTATGAAATCAAAAAACGTTGCCTTTCTCTTGGCCGATCTGGGCGTAACGAAGACCCATAATCGCCCCTATGTGAGTAATGACAATCCCTTTTCGGAAGCGCAGTTCAAGACGCTGAAATATTGCCCGGAATTTCCTGGAACATTCGGCTCAATACAGGATGCCCGTCACTTTTGCCATGATTTTTTCACCTGGTATAATGGTGAACATATGCATTCAGGCATTGGTTTACTGACTCCCGAGCAGGTCCATTACTGTCTGGACAAAGAGGTCATACAAAAACGTGCCGAGGTTCTTAAAGTTGCTTTCAGAAAACACCCAAACCGTTTTAAGGGCAAGGTCCCACAACCGTTGCCAGCACCACAGGAGGTCTGGATTAATCCGCCGAAAGAGTTGTCTCTTGCTGAGAAAACAAAATAACATTTTGTTTTCTTAAAGATAATAACAGGTTCAGCATATTGGATGGGTTTGTCAAGATTAACGGAGCGTAGCGGAGTTACCCGCAGGGCACGATCTTGATAAAGCTATCCAATAGGCTATTCCCGGTAACTGTGATCGAGTGAGTCTAATTTACGCACAAAGGTGTCTCATTTTCATTGACATGTTCCGCTGGGCCTAATGGTGGACATTAAGTCATTCCCATTGTCCCCCAACTTTGGGGAGCAAGCATGTGTTGAGAGCACATTAAGTCATTCTCGCATCCAATTATGGATTTAAGTCCTGTTCATAAGTGGAACTTTACGAGTGCTCAATTTTGAGCTTTCGCAAGAATATTACACAATGCCTACTGGTGGAACTCTTTCGTCCCTAAATTTTGAGGAGCAGTTATTTCAATGAATCCAATTTTGGATGTAATGAATTTCAATGACCACAGGAGTCAGAGAGACATTAAGTCTTTGATTGAGTGTGGAACTTTATGTGAGCACAATTTTGTGCAGACATCAGTCCAGATGCCAAGAGGTGGGCAACTCACTGAGCTTCAGGAAGTTAACAATAAGAGTCTGCGGTAGGCTTTTATCCAAAACGGGAAAAAAGGTCACGGGTCGTCATTGAGTTAATAGATGATCCAAATCTGGATGATCACAGGTTTACTCAAACTTTAGATGAAAGGGAGTCAACCTAAAGTTTACACCCTTGGTTATAGCTCAAGAAGCGCACACTGCAAATGAGAGAGTTTTACTGAGCTTCAGGGAAAGTCCAACTGGTGGTTGCCCTGGCACTATTACGTCAGAGGAACTCCTAGATGAAATTTCTAATAGCCAGGACATGGGCATTAGGATTCCAGATGTCAACAGAGGTATGACAATCATCTCTGAGTCAGGACTTCATGCTGATGTAACTACAGTCTGTGACCATTCAACAATAAGGCATCTCATATGCTCCTTACGAGTCATTTGCACCTTAAGCCTATCCCAATAATCTGTGCATTAATAAAAACATCAAGCACAGAGCATCCTGAGGCTCTCTAGAGGTCAACCTACTTTGTGTATTTCATCAATAGAGAACTTTCATACCGCTATTGTGCATACACGCCAATGGTGGACGTGCAAATCGATTACACCAATGGTGGGAACGAAATGTTCCTCCTTGACCACTTCAAACGTGCAGAAATTCTTAAAAGTACCGAATCGGTAGTTTTGAATCCTACCCCGTTGAAATGACGGGACAGACACATCAATGATCACTTCAAACTAGAGAAGGGCTTATATCAAAGTCCCAATAGGGAGACTTTATTAAGGTCACCAAAAAAGATGAGCTTTCAATAACATGTCAACTCAAGACTCTTGGAGAACCGGGACTTTATAATAAACGCCCAAAAAGGTGGATATAAAAAAACCACTGACCGAATACTTCCTGACCCTCGATGCTGGAAAGCATGTTGTCAGGTACAACTCACTCCGTTGGAGGAAGTTAATGTTACATCAATGGTGGGACATGATGTTCAAGACCACTACAAACGCCCAGAACTCTGAGAAGTAACGAATCGTTACCTTTGGGAATTGCAAAGATCAGAACCAGTAGGGGGGGTGTACCAAAACGGTACTCCTTGATCACTTCAAACGAGAGAAAGATTTATATCATACTCCCCAATGGGGGACATGATGTTCAAGACTAGAAGCCTTACGGGACCAGGACTTTGCAGATGCCGTCAAGGTATTACTCGATACAGGCTTTAGGACTGGCGAATTGTCACAACTCACAGGATATAATATCGACTTCAACCAAAATGCCATCATCCTTCACCGGATAAATACCAAGTCAGGTAGAGGCAGGATCATCACCATGACAGATAGAGTCAGAGAAATCATGAAAAGGCGAGTTAAACGACAGATTGACCCAGTGTTTCCATACAACAATTCTGACAATCACAAGGCAAGATGTAATAGATGGAGGAGAACTCAGCCTGGCGGTGAAGAAGATAAAGCTCTGACACCTCATGCCTTAAGGCACACCTGCTGTACAAGACTTTTAGCTGCCACCAAAGACATATATGTTGTCAAAGAATGGATGGGGCATGCTTCAATATCTACCACAGAAGAGTATCTATCCTTAATGCCTGGACAGCTTGAGAACGCTGCGAAAAAGCTTCAAGCCTTGAACTGTCAGCTTTCAAACTCTGAGAAGAAAGACACTAAGAAGGCGAAGATTTATAGAATAAAATAAGGTGTGAACCTTGCTGTGATAAGATTTTTGAGATTTTTACTATTGTCAGTTACTATCAACCTCGCTGCCTAACGCTCATCCGGAAGTGACCAGCGAATATTTTCTGGATTATTTTGGATTTCAAAATGCTCCATTTTGGACAATGCTTTTAGCATGATCCCGGTGACATTTACAGGAATAAGTTCATTTTAGAGCAACTGCCATTTTGGTTGTGATTTGAGCCGACAACCTAAGAGCGTTGATATTCTCTGAATATTATCTTTTTACCCGATTATTGTTAAAGATTAGTTTCATTGATGTTCTATATTCCGGAAAAAAATCACAGATTCCCGTAAAAACACCACAGGCACACAACGTGGTACGCGCACTATCATCCAATAATCATGTAGTTTTTTGCATCGGATTAATGGATCGAATTTTGCTTTCATAAGTTAGGAAGGCGTTTGCCATTATTCTTTCAAATGAGCATAGAAATATTAAAAAGGAGGTAGAAATGCATCGTTTAATAGAATTTTATTCTGTTGTAACTCTTTCCTTAATATTATTTTTTGGGGGAACATCCAATGTGACGGCGACACCTATTGAACTGCCACCCATTAGTGCCGGTGAAAATTATTCATTCCAAGCCGAGGCTGGTGTAGACTATTTACTTCAAGTGGAGGCCGGCGAAACCCTAACTCTTTCTAACAGCTTATTCACGGTAAGCGATATGGCAACGTTAACCGTCATAAACTATGGAACACTGCTCTTCGGAAACTTATCGATAGACACATTGGCAGCGGTGACGTCCTTTGTGAATTATGGCGATATGATTGGCAACATTATGTATATTAAGGATGAAAACGACGAGACATCGATTATCAATTATGGCTCGCTGGAAATTAACTACCTCACTATGGTGGCAAATGGAGGTACTAGCTCTATTGACCTTCACACATATGGGTCTAGTCAACTTAATACTGTTTCAGCAGATGCTAACTACGGGGGCCTGATCAATATCTGGATTCATGAAGGAGGCATATTAACAATGCCTTCGTTTTTCTCCGATGCGTCACCACTTATGGGTTCAAATGGTCGACCTTCACAAATAAATCTGATTGACCTGAATCCAGTTCCTGAACCTACCACCATGCTCCTTTTTGGGACTGGCTTAGCAGCATTGGCAGGTTGCAGGCGTAAGAGAAAGTAAACTAGTCTAGTCCAGTTTTCAATTGCGACAAAGGCGAAGTTATTATTTAAGGGCTTCGCCTTTTTTATTTCTCTACATGATCAATACTCTTATAGAATAGTGCAGGTTGAAATTGAAGATTAGCAATGCCAATGGTATGGCTGAGGGCATAAGAGCAGGTTTACCTTGTTGACTGTGAAGTTCTGGTTCTCTTTAGCCCAGATACCTGCCAATTTTTATAGTGCTGCCCATCCGAGATGTTCCAGAAAATCAGCCGAGACACTTGCTCCATTTCTGACCATCGTCGGTGTTGATTGTACTTTCGAATCGTTCAGCATGAAGAGTCGGAAACGAATGTTCCTTAATACGTTGTATATCTAAAGCATCTGGCGAAAAACGTTTTAAAATATAAAGAGAAACAGCTATATCTTCTTGAGCAAGATATTCAACCACTTCTCATCTTCACGTCCAGGCCTCAGGTCACTTGTCTTCCAAAACTTTATAACATCAAGCCCAGGCGCATCCTCAAGTAACAACTCAAAGCTCTCCTCAGTGTAATCAGCAAAGAGCCTGTCGCCACGCATTAGCTCACACTCTCCATATTTGTATGATGTATAGAGAATGCCTCCAGCCTTAAGAGAGGCTCCGAGCTTCGACAGGATGCTAACCATGTCTTTTTTGGGAAGCATTGTCAGGCCCAGAGACCAAAGAACGATATATCTTCAAGCAGTCCTTTTCGAGAAATCTAATAAGCCTCTCTACGTTACAGTGTAACAAGACTTAAGCAGTCCACTTCAGGCCACTAAGGTCCAGCCCCATAGTCAACCCTTTCAACAGCCTTCAGTAAAATCTCAGGAGTAAACCGCTAGCCGTATCTGCCCATAGTTTCACTGTCGATTGTGTGACCATCAAGTTCATGGATCATGAGGGAGTCCACTTCAGGCTGCTAAAATCAATCCCGTAGTCCAGCTTCTGGAGTGCTTCATACAGAACCCTTGGCTCATACTCCTTGCCATATGTCTCCATGGTAACAGAACCACGAGAATGTCCAGCCAACTCAGCAATGATTTGTTCTTGTACCCCCAGTTGCTTTAAACCATTCACAAAGTTATGCCGGAAAGAGTGGAACACATAGCGCCCATCCTCTGTAACATGCCGTTTATTGAAACTCTGAAACCATTGCCCCCACTTGTGACTGTATCGACCGCTGACTCTCGTCAAGTTTGGCCAGAGCTGATCATTATTTACACTCTTATGATAATCCAAGAAGCCAAGTTCAATCAATTGCGGATGTACCGGGACAATACGTTCACTATTGGCCGTCTTCACTTTGTTCTCACCCATCTGATAAACATCGAAGCACCAGATACCGTCAATCTCTCGGACATCATTTTTTTGAAGCTGGCAGATTTCCTCAATCCTCATACCACCAAAGAGTGCAACCAAAGGTATGAGCCAATGATCAGCGCTTTTTCCTTTAGATTTCTGTCGGCTGTAAAGGTTCTCGGTAAGGGCTTTCAGATGGTCTGGTGTGTACGCCTGTCTCTTCTCCCTCTTCGACCTATTATCCTTTGGCGTGAGTCCTTCTGCAATGTTCGTAGCCATATGGCCATTCAGGACTGCCCACTTAAAGCAGGAACTGAGAGTAGAGATGTGATTCTTAATTGTCTGCACTCCCAAAGGTTCAGGCACATAGTCAAGCTCAAGCAATTCCTTGACTGTTTTCCCTTTGTATTCTGGCTTTATGTCCCTCCGTGAAGGAAGCCTCTTCATCTTATTCAAACAGTCTACAAGCTGATCACGGGTTATACCAAGTACCGGACAATCACCGAGCAGTTCCTTGAATAGGTCAAAGTACCTCTGGTTGGCGGCAATGGTCCCCTGCCCACAGCTTTCCCGTGCCTGTTTCTCTGCGAGGTATTTAGAGATCAGCTCGGAAAACAACAGGCCTGTGACATCTCTTACTGGCTCATCAAAAATAACAGGTTGAACACTAGAAGTATCATCTTTCAGGTAATATGGGTCATCAAAGTTCCTCATATCCCTGTTGACGTTTATCTCAAAAATCTCATCGATATGGGCATAGGCAATATCACGACAGAGCAGTTTGTAATCGTAGGATTCTTTCTCTATCTCAATACCTCTAGACTCAAGAAATTCATTGAGCCGACGAGAAACAGTATCGTACCTGTTCTCCAGAAGCTCATCAGTAATGGTTTCCACCAACGGGTCAAACTCTGCTCGTTCAGTTATACGCAATGGCCCTTCTGCTGTCTCATGGAGGGTGTTCTGTACGCCAAAGGCAATACGTTCTTCATCATCCTTCTTGAGCGTGTACGCGATGTAATCATCTATGAGTTTTCTGATTTGCTTTCCGTTCATTATACCTGCCAATAGTCCCGCCCTGATGGTTGTAAATAGCTTCTCGGTTTTTGCAGCCCAGAGAATAACCAACCGCTTGGCGCTGGTCAACACTTTGGTCCGAAGAGAGCGCTTGAAGTCTTGCTTCCCAAACCACTCTTTTAAATCTTTTGGAATCCGGACTCGAAAATAAAACGTGTCATTGATCTTGTAAATATGAGCTGGATATGCCATAGTCTTTCCGTCCTTTCCGTGTGGCAAAGATTGTGGCAAACCCTCAGCTCAACTTGAGTCCAGACAGACAAAAGAGCAAAAAAAAACGCCCTATGTCATTGACATAGAACGTTAAATTGTATTTCATGGCGGAAGTGCATGGGAATCGAACCCACCTAACGGGCTATTAACCCGCTACACCGGATTTGAAGTCCGGGAAAGCCACCAGTGCCCTATCCACTTCCTTTTTTGCAAAAAACAAAAGACTATACTAATAAGTGTTGACCTTGAAAACAACTATTTATTATACTCTGTCTTTTTATCGGTGCAGGCGAGTAAATACCACTCGGCTCCCTTTTATTATTAATAATTCAAGGAAATAACTCAAAACCATACATATGCAGTGCGAAAGACTAATTAAAATGATTAAGTCGTGGTATCTCCATGTCCGTGATGAAACCATGGCTCCTGCCCGGATGATTTCCTTCATAGAAGAACATGCTCTCAGCTGTGAGATTTGTCGACAAGATCCCGACTTGAAAGAAGAAATTTCAAAAATCACAGAACTCGTTCTTCCTGAATCTAAAATTCCTAAAGCCGTCCGCCAAAAAAACAGTGACGATGATGAAATTGAGGATGAAGACGAGGAAGACGAGGTCGACGACAATGAAGACGAAACGGAGGACGAAGTCGACGATGATGTCGAAGAAGAGGAAGATCTCGACCTAGATGTCTAATGTCTAATAAATGAAGCCTTAAAGCTGACTGCTAATCGCCTCAGGGGGCACTTACGTTAGGCCCCTGAGGTTGCCATATCCACAAATTGGTCATCAATAATCAATACTCCCAATTTTTAAGTTTTTCTGTAATGAAGGCATTTAGCTTAGCCTGCTCCACATCACCCTTGCCCTCGATTGTAATCGGTTCACCAAAAGCAAAATGAGCTTTTTTCGTTATGTCTAGCTTTCCGAAGTCCTTAATTTTTTTGCCATTTGACCAACAATCTGTTTTCAAAGCCAACGGAATTATCGGAACTCCGGCTTTCTTCGCAAGCTTTACTCCAATTGAACTCATCTGTTTTTCATCAAAAGTATGAGACCTGGTCGTCTGCGGAAAAACTATAATCGAGATGCCTGCTTTCATTCTGTCGACGCCTTCACTCAGCACAGTTTTTAAGTCTTGCCTGGGGTTAGTCCGTGAAACGGCAATCGGATTACAGGAACGCATGACATACTTAAAAACCGGATAGGAAAGCAGTGCTTCCTTCACAACAAAAGTTACTGGTTTAACAGGTTGGACCATGACAGGAAGAATCAGGGTTTCCATCATACTCATGTGATTTCCTACAATTACAACTGGACCGCTCACTTTCGTAACATTTTCAATCCCTGAAATTTCAACAACAATCCCTGCGTCTTCCAACCTCTGCAGGACCTCATAACTGCTTTCCATCCAGTCCGTACCGTCATAGAGACCTTTCTTTGCTCGCCTGCTCGCTCGCAAAACAATGCAAAAAAGACGTAAATAAAAAACAAGAGAAGGGAACAACTTTGGCCCTCTTTTCTTTTTTGTCTGATAACGGAAATCCGTATATGTTAGTTTATGCATAACTCAATCGCCAAAGGATGTATGGAAAACGTAATGGATTCAAAGTGAACAGATCATCAACAATTGAAATTAGCATGAAGAGTGCCATTGTATCAACATCTTTCCTCTGAATTTTAAAAGCGATTACGATTATTTGTAATAAAACACGAAAGGCGTTTGACTACAACAATCGGCTAACCACAGCAACTATTATAGTTGATTCCAACACGCCTTAACAGCAAGGGCTGGAGTAGTCGAATCAAAAGAACAGAGCCATGAGAGTTTAGCAATACTCCGTTAACTGAAATTTAAAGCAACTCTTGGGAATACAATGCAGAAAAAAAAGAAACCCGAATCATTTGCCAGCGGCAATAATTCGGGTTTTATATGAACTAAATCTGAGACTTAGAAACTATTGGTGGCGATGCAGGGAAACGCCTGTCACCCTCACATAACACACCTAAATTATTGATATTCTTAAATGCCAACCTCTATCGGTCTCTTGCGTGGATACTGTTTGTGTATAAAGATTTAACCGATTAAATTGATACTCGCAAGCCATAATATCCAACATGCTGGCACTGCTATAATTGATCATTCCCACCCCCCAGCAAAGAAGAGGAATTTCGTAGTGATTTAATGGTACACCTTGAGGTAACATGGGAGGCCTTGAAAACTGAACGGAAAATGTGAATGGGCAAGATATACGCTCTCCCGCCACCCTTCCCCCCGTGCCGGTCGGTCTGGTCAGGTGTGTGGTGATGATAGACACTCGCGGTAATGGTAGTCTTTGCCTTATGGTATCAAGTGGTTGACCCATGGTTTTCATTGGTGTCTCCAAGTATATAGGATGTCGTTGCCAGACAGTGACTGGATTCGGCATAGCTCACACTGCTGATGGCTGATAGCTCTATAAGCAAAGCTTCATATAAGCACTCTTTATCTCCTCAGGCTGAATGCACAGGTAGTCCAAGGTCTGCCTCTGATTGCTATGGTTGAACATGACCATGAGTTCAGGTATTGATGTATTGAGTTGGACTCTCTGATGGTATCCGAATGTCTTCCTCAGGGTGTGGCTTCCGAAGTTGCCCTTAAGGTTGATAGCCCTACACCATCCTTTAACAAGTCGATTGATTGAAGACACCATAAGCGTTCCTCGCTGACTTTTGAACAGGCTATCGTCATCTTCCATATCTTGTGAATCGAGGAGGTGCCTGATTGCTTCAATTGCAGACTCGTTCAAAGTTAGCCTTCTGGTCTTGCTGGTCTTCTCTTCTTTTAAAACAAGTTCATTGCCTGGTTCAAGGTTTCGTACATGACCAACCGTAATTCTACGGAGATCGCCTGCCCTGAGGTTTGTGTTAATACCTAGGACGAACAGACAGTAATCCCGAGGGCTGTTATTCCTGAGTTGCTTTTTGATGGTCTTGATGTCTTTCAGGTCTCTAATTGGGTCTACTCTGATTGGGTCTCCCTTCTTTGGGTGATTCGGGTTGACTAGTTTGACCGTAGGTTCCTTTGTTGTTTCCATCTTAATGTCTCTCCTCTCTCGTGGTTAATGGTGTGTCCTGATCTCGCCAAGTTATACTCTTATAGCTTTAATACTTGGCAAGATGCAAGAGGCAATATTGAAGTCATCTCTGAGGTTCTGGCTTATCTAGCTGATATATTGGCAACAATACGAATACTAAACTCGCCAACTTTTCTCTAATAGTTGGCAAGTTCACTCCACGCATCGGTATCATGAGGTTTATAGAGAGAGAAACAATCAATCCCCCCCCGACAAATTGGCAAACTCCGACATTAAGCAGGTAACCACACGATATGACAACAATTAAACGCATTACTCCATGACAATTAGGAAGGTGCATGTATCTTACTGTAGTTACTCTATTATTCTATTGTGCCACTTATTAAGAAGAATAAGTCAACTAACAGTGAAGAACTGAAGATATTTGACAAGTGGAGTAAGTGTTTAGCCACAATGCTTTATGTGTGCGACATCAGCTTGTTACTAGTAGTGCCCCTCTTAAAGAAGAACCAAAGCAAATAGTACAGTCATCAGCGTACTGCTGGAGACATCCAATACACCCTCTCAGGGGGACATTCAGGGATTCCTTGCTCCCTGTCTACATGCTGGCTAGCTACCGGCACTCACCAGACAATCTCCAGCAACTACGCTGGTGTCTGAAGTCCACCTTCAAACCCTGAGAGGCTTCTTCTCAATCATCAGCAAGGACCAAATCACACACACATAAGCACCTCATGAAGACTCCACAGGCCACATTGAGTGGTCCATGGATTGGTGCGCCTATTAACGCTGGCATATGCTGGCATAACCGCAGGGATAAGTAAGAATGGAACAACACCAGCAGGTCTGGCAACCACCATTAAGAGTAATTGACGCATTAATGGGTACCGGCAAAAGCGTCTGGCTTGCGAAGTACATCATTGAAGCCATCCACAAAAGCAACGAGCGGTTTGTTATTGTCTTGCCGAGGATAACTGAACTTGAAAGATACGAAAGCCTTTTGGCCGAAGTGTCTGGATTGGTTTCTCTGAGTGAAGCCGGTAACAAGAAGGGGAGATTCAGTGATGCCCTCAGTGATGCTCAGGTTATCCTGATTACACACGCTTTATTCGAGGAGCATCTTGCTCTTGACACCTTTGATATATGTAGAGAAGGTGAATGGTCACTTGCAATCGATGAAGTACCAAGCATTTTTGAACCGATTAAGACTGTCACCGGCACTGATATTGATGGACTTATTTCCAAGGATGTCCTGAAAAAGGAAATGGTCACTGATGAGGTCGGAACATGTCAATGAAAATGAGACACCTTTGTGCGTAAATTAGACTCACTCGATCACAGTTACCGGGAATAGCCTATTGGATAGCTTTATCAAGATCGTGCCCTGCGGGTAACTCCGCTACGCTCCGTTAATCTTGACAAACCCATCCAATATGCTGAACCTGTTATTATCTTTAAGAAAACAAAATGTTATTTTGTTTTCTCAGCAAGAGACAACTCTTTCGGCGGATTAATCCAGACCTCCTGTGGTGCTGGCAACGGTTGTGGGACCTTGCCCTTAAAACGGTTTGGGTGTTTTCTGAAAGCAACTTTAAGAACCTCGGCACGTTTTTGTATGACCTCTTTGTCCAGACAGTAATGGACCTGCTCGGGAGTCAGTAAACCAATGCCTGAATGCATATGTTCACCATTATACCAGGTGAAAAAATCATGGCAAAAGTGACGGGCATCCTGTATTGAGCCGAATGTTCCAGGAAATTCCGGGCAATATTTCAGCGTCTTGAACTGCGCTTCCGAAAAGGGATTGTCATTACTCACATAGGGGCGATTATGGGTCTTCGTTACGCCCAGATCGGCCAAGAGAAAGGCAACGTTTTTTGATTTCATACTGCTGCCCCGATCGGCATGGAGCGTCAGCTGGTCCGGTTTGATTTGCTGTTTTTCACAGGAGTCCTTGATGAGACGCTTAGCCAGAACAGCCTGTTCACGGTGCGCGACCATCCAGCCGACCACATACCGGCTGAAGATGTCCAGAATGACATAGAGGTGGAAATACGTCCATTTGGCCGGTCCTTTCAACTTGGTAATATCCCAAGACCATACCTGATTGGGGCCGGTGGCTAGAAGTTCTGGTTTTTCATAATGGGATCGAGTTACCTGCCGCCGCCGTTCACGAACCTCGTCATGTTTTGTCAGGATTCGATACATGGTGCGGATGGAGCAGTGATATATTCCTTCGTCCAACAAGGTGGCATACACCTGAGAAGGCGCAAGATCACGGAATCTCGGTTCGTGCAGAACATCTAGAACTTTTTGCTCCTCCGCACTGGTGAGCGCCAATGGTGGTGACGCCAGACGGACCTTGGGCTTGGCCACTGTCAGGTTTGCAGTCTGGCGATAATAGGTGGCTCTGGGGATGTTAAAAGCAGCGCAGGCAGCCTTGGTGTTGGTCTGACGACTGAGTTCAGCAACAGTGGTCATGAGTTCTCCTCGTTGCTGTTGGGCTGTGAGATCCCCAGGATTTCTGATATTTTTTTTTGAACTTCGATTATAGTTTCAGCTTGTTTGAGCTTTTTGGCCAATTTGGTATTGTCCCGCTCCAATTCGGCAACACGTTTTGCCAAGGGATTAACCTCATGTTTTTTTCTCCCTCTCTTTTTGGGAGAAAGTCCTTTGAGTGCGCCTTCCTGTAATTGCCGTTGCCAGGTGCGGATGTTTGAATAATACAGACCTTCCCTTCGCAGAAGCGCACCAATTTCGCCGGACTTGCTACAAGCATCAACTTCTGCCAGAACGCTGAGCTTGTATTTTGCCGTAAAACGCCGCCGGGGTTTCGTTTCCAGCACTTCTGGATCAGGTCGTTTTGGCTCTTTGTCGGTCATTGATGCTGGATGTGAATGTTTTGCGCTGTGTATGGATTTTGTTTTAAATTGCATGGAGAATTTCCTACCCGCCCTACACTAATTTTTCAAGGGGTAGGTGTCTCACTTACATTGACACAGAGGGGTACCACAAATTGAAGAGACAAAGCTTGAGAAGCTTAGGAAAGATGCAGCACGATTCAAGTCTGGGATGTTGTCGCTCAAGCTAACTTGCAGACTTGATGATCGGGATCTCTGGATAGAGGCAATCAATCAGTCAAGAGAGGAGAGAAGTGGTGCCTAAATTGTCTCTTAACGATAACTTAATGATTCACTATGTAGCCACCCCCTTAAAGCTAATTGGATTCCATAGTCAATCTTCTCAATAGCCTCCCTAAGGAGGATCTCAGGAGTATAACGCTTGCCATACCTGCCCATGGTCTCCCCTGCCACCGCATGACCGTCCAGTTCTTGGAGCATGATGGGGTCTACCTGCTTGTGTTTTAAATGCGTTGTGAAATTATGCCGGAATGAATGGAAGGTCTTCCCATCAGAGATACCGCACTTCTTCCTGAATGTCGCAAACCATCTACTCACCATATGCCCATACTTCCCATGCTGCCTATTACTTAACTCAGGGAACAGCCTGTCAACCCCGGTTGCTTTCACTGTATCTACATACTTAAGTAACCCCAGCTCTATTAGAAACGGATGAATAGGTACTAAACGGGCACTGGCAATGTTCTTCAGTTGTCTCCCTTCCTTGGCGTTGATATCAAATACCCAGACCTCCCCCTCTTGCCTGATGTCCTCAAGATGTAACTGACAAATCTCTTCAAGGCGGCACCCAGCATACAAGGCAATCAAGGGAGTCCAGAATCTGCTCGGGTACTTATGACTTCCCTCAGTGTAATCTTTGGAACTAAATAAACTCTGGAGGTCTTCTGCGGTAAACGCTTCTCGGTCTTGGTCTGCCCTTATCTTGATCTTGATATGCATATCGGTTGCGGGATTGACCTGCATGTACCCATTATTCACGGCATAATTGAACAGACTCCCCATTCGGGTAAGATGCTTGTTTACTGAGCGAGGTGCAAGGGTAGTCTTCGGTTTAGATGCCAGGATTTCATCGATGCTCTTGTCCTTGAATGCAGGGTTCTTATTGAGATTTGGAGGGAGCCTTGTCAGTATATCCTTAAACTCTGACATCATCTTCCTGTCTATAACCCTCACGTCCAGGTCACCCATGATACGGACAAACAGATCAAAGATAGCAATATACTCAGCCTTCGTTTTTGACCGCCAATTCCCACCCTGTTCGGACTCTGCAATATACCTCTTTTGAACCTCTGAGAACCTTACAATAGGGGTGTCTTCAATGGTCACCACAGGAGACACTACAGTAGCCCGTGGCTGCTGTTTCAGTCTCGGCACAAGCTCATTATCGGGTACAGAATAATCGCCGGTAGATCGGAGAATACGGACTTTTAAGACACACTGAAAAGCCTTCAGGAGTTCCCTGCTTAATGTCTGATATGCTTCACTTTTCGGATCAACACTAACACCTTCACCGACGAGTATTTTCTTCGTTACCGAATGCATTAAAGAATGGTCTGCCAGTTGTAACCATCTGTTCACTGACTTCAATAACGATTGTGCCTCAACCGCTCCCATATTGGACGCTTCCAGAAAAGACAACTCGCCAAGTGATACAGTGCCAGTGGTAACCGTCCCACCTATCGCCCTGCACTTTTCATCATTACCAAGAGTATCGAGCAGATACTTCTGGATTAGTTGAGCGATTCGCTCTGGAGGAAGCGTAACCTTACCATTTCCCCCACCCTGCATTCGAGATGATTCAAGAACAGTCTTTCCATTGATGATCATGGAACCTGGAGTCACCGCCGCTGGCACATCATCACAAGCCTTATCATTACCAGCTATGCTGGAGTTTCCCAAGACCTCACGAATATACTCTTTGACCAATTGAGAAATATGCTCTGGTGTAAAATCAGTCATGCTGCTACGCACCTTTATGAAGAGTTGCTGTATATAAGCTGCTATTGCCCTTGCCCGTAGCTTCGCCATTCGTAAAGCTCCGGCACGGAGAGAATACCTGAATTCACATTTGCCTACAAGTGGTCTGAGGTCAGCAGGTATTCGTAATCGGAAGATGTACCCAGAGGGACACTGGTACACGTAGGAAGGTTGTCTAGTGGAAACAGAAAAGCCCATTCATTACCTCGCTCTGTTTGTTACCTTTGTGGATAACAAGAGTGGATAAAGATGGGCTATAAAATCAATGACTTAAAGCTTTGTCAATGATATCAATGACTTGGTGGCGATGCAGGGAATTGAACCCCGGACACTACGGATATGAGCCGTATGCTCTAACCATCTGAGCTACATCGCCATATGATAAGGCGAAGAAAATTACCTTATTGCTCCACCTCTGTCAATATTTTTCAACGATATTTTTCACAATAGTTGCTTCAAACACAAAAGGTCCCAATTAAGGGACCTTTTGTGTACTACTCAATCTTGCAAACAGCTACAGGTTGGAACCTATTACATCATTCCGCCCATTCCACCCATGCCGCCCATGCCACCCATGCCTGGAGGCATTCCGCCAGCAGCACCAGCACCAGCTTCTTCAGGAGCTTCAGCAATAACACACTCGGTGGTCAGCAACATACCGGAAACAGATGCAGCATTCTGCAATGCAGTTCTGGTAACTTTTGCAGGATCAATAACACCAGCAGCAATCAGGTCTTCATACAACTCAGTGGAAGCATTGAAACCCATTGCACCCTCGAGGGTTTTAACATGCTCAACGATGACAGAACCTTCACGACCCGCATTGTTGGCAATCTGACGAATAGGTTCTTCGAGCGCACGGAGAAGGATATTTCTTCCTACTGCCTGCTCACCCGGCAACTCAAGCGCAGCCAATGCGTTGAGGCAGCGAATGTAAGCAACACCACCACCAGGAACAACACCTTCCTCTACTGCTGCACGGGTAGCATTGAGAGCATCCTCAACACGAGCCTTCTTCTCTTTCATTTCTATCTCAGTGGCTGCACCGACATTAATAACAGCAACACCACCGATCAATTTGGCCAGTCTCTCTTGAAGTTTTTCACGATCATAGTCAGAAGTTGTATCTTCAATCTGGTTCCGAATCTGCTTCACGCGAGCAGCAAGTTTTTCTTTGTCACCAGCACCGTCAACGATAGTGGTATTGTCTTTATCAACAACAATGCGCTTGCAGGTTCCAAGATCATTGACAGTTACATTCTCAAGCTTGATTCCCAGGTCTTCAGTGATAACCTGACCACCGGTGAGAACAGCGATGTCTTCCAACATTGCTTTACGACGATCACCAAAACCAGGAGCCTTAACAGCGGCTACATTCAGGGTACCACGGAGTTTATTGACAACCAAGGTGGCAAGAGCTTCACCGTCGACATCTTCAGCAACGATGAAAAGACCTTTACCCATTTTGGCAACAGACTCAAGTACCGGCAGAAGATCCTTCATGCTTGAAACTTTCTTTTCCACCAGGAGGATATAAGGATCATCCATGCTTACTTCCATACGATCAGGATCGGTTACGAAGTAAGGTGAGAGATAACCACGGTCAAACTGCATACCTTCAACGACATCAAGAGTGGTGTCCATTGATTTTGCTTCTTCAACGGTGATAACACCCTCTTTACCAACTTTGTCCATGGCCTCGGCAATGATATTACCGATGGTCTCGTCACTGTTGGCAGAGATAGTTCCAACCTGAGCGATCTCTTTCTGTTCTTTTGTTGGGGTGGCAATTTTGGCTAACTCGGCAATAACAACCTCGACACCTTTATCGATACCGCGTTTGATTTCCATCGGATTGCCGCCGGCAGCGACAAGCTTAACGCCTTCACGATAGATTGCCTGGGCAAGAACAGTTGCAGTGGTGGTACCGTCACCGGCAACATCGGAAGTTTTAGATGCAACTTCCTTAACCATCTGAGCACCCATGTTCTCAAACTTGTCCTTTACTTCGATCTCTTTTGCTACAGTAACACCGTCTTTGGTAATGGTAGGTGCACCGTATGATTTCTCGATCAGGACATTACGACCTTTTGGGCCGAGAGTTACTTTCACTGCATCGGCAAGGATATTCACACCAGCAAGAATGGACTCGCGGGCCTTCACTCCATATTTTATTTCTTTTCCAGCCATTATTCGGTTCTCCCTTTTTCAACGAGATAATAATTTACGTGTACAGATATATTCTTTCCAAAATCCTCAAGCGATCTATTTCTCTATGATCCCAAGGATATCGTCTTCGCGCATGATGAGGAAATCGTCACCATCAAGCTTCACATCGGTACCACCATATTTGGAAAACAGCACTCTGTCACCAGCTGCTACCTGTAAGGCAAGTCTTTCACCTTTATCATTTAATTTGCCAGGTCCTACTGCCACTACTTCTCCCTCTGCCGGTTTTTCTTTGGCGCTATCAGGGATAATGATACCACCTGCAGTTTTCTCTTCTTCAGCAAGTCTCTTAACCAAAAGACGATCATTCAATGGACGAATTTTCATTACTTCCTCCTAACGATACAAATTAATTGTTTCAAAAAAAAAAGGACCCATCAATTATATGCTTTCATGGAATCCCAACTTTATATTCTGCCAATTTCTCCGGCAGGTATATCGAACTGCGCTAGAATATATGGTTTGATTTTTAAAAATCAAGGGTGAGGTTTAAAAAAAATAGGCGGGATTCGGTGACCCCAGGACAAATAGATAAGGCCACCGAATAATTGATATTTTCTATTTAGACGACACGAACTACCCAGTTAAAAGGATCTGCCTGATGGCCATATTGTATAGCCTGTAATTCCTTAAATAATCTCGCCGACAATTCACCCGTCTGGCCATTATTGATCACATGACTGGTATTCTTATAGAAAAGCTCGCCAACTGGAGAAATGACCGCAGCAGTTCCTGAGCCAAAAACCTCCTGCAACCGTCCGCTTTCATTTGCCTGCAGGATTTCATCAATGGAAATGGGTCTCTCAACGACGTCCACACCCCAACTGGCGGCAAGTTTCAAAACCGAATCCCTGGTAAGCCCGCCGAGAATTGATCCTTCCAATGATGGGGTGATCAACTGATCGTCGATTTTAAAAAAGATATTGCTGGTCCCTACTTCTTCTATATATTTATGTTCACAGGCATCCAGCCACAACGCCTGTGTACATCCCGCCTTTTTGGCAATCTCGGACATATAGAGCGAGGCCGCATAATTTCCGGCTGTCTTTACATTGCCAACGCCCCCTTTGACTGCCCGGACATACTCATCACTGACATAGATCTTTGTGGGGTTGCACCCTTCCGCGTAGTAAGCACCAACGGGGCTCAGAATAATATAGAAATAATAAACTTTGGATGGCTTAACACCAAGAGTTGGTTCCACGCCAATCATAGTTGGACGGATATAAAGTGTTGCACCCTGTTCTTTGGGAACCCATTCTTTTTCAAGATAGAGCAACGCTTTCAGAATTTTCACCATCTTTTCTGCCGGAAAACGCGGCATACACATCCGCAGGGCAGAATTGTTCATGCGCTCAAAATTATCCTTGGGCCGAAACAGAAACAGCTGATCATCTTTTCCCCGATATGCCTTGAGACCTTCAAAGATAGCCTGACCATAATGAAATACCATTGAAGCCGGATCCATTGTAAAATTCTGATATGGACAAATTTTACTGTCATGCCAACCATGTTCCTGGTCCCACTTCATCAGAAACATATGGTCCGTAAAATGCACGCCAAATCCAAGCTTATCAGCGGATGGTTTATCCTTCAATTTATCGGTATTTACTTTTTCCAGTGCAACATCAAAATTTTCCCACATTCTACCAATCTCCTCCGTATCACTAATTTTTCTTTGCTTAATCAGAGAGAGGATATATACTTTTTCCTCGTTACCTGAGACGCAAAAGAGCCGGATGCATTCCTATTATAGCATTATAGCCAAGGAGAATACCTCAGCTACAGGTTCAATTGCAACCGAATTCCCTATTGCTCGAAACTCCTAACGCACTGGATTCCTGACAGTATCCCCTTGAGGGTTATTTATTCAATTTTCCCTTTGCAAGACGCACTATTAGTGCCACCTGCGAGGGAGGAACGCATTAACAAGACAATTTTTTAGCAAAAAAACCAATACCTATGAGTTCCACCCAGTCACCACTTCAGTTTAATGGCCAACCGCCCAGCCCGGTAAGTATGACGTACTTTCTGCTGGTATTCCTTATTGCAATTTTCTTTTTTGGCCGGATTCTCTGGCCATTCTGGTCTATTTTGGTACTCGCTTTTCTACTCACCAATCTCTTTCGGCCTATTTATGTCTATATCAACAAAAGACTCCCAAATTCAGTGGCCTCGTCACTCACTTGCCTGCTTATTATCGCCATTGTTATTATCCCCCTGGTATTTTTCGTCTTTTCACTCACAGACGAAGCACTCAGCCTGTACAGTTGGGGCAGGGACAGTCGTGTTGGCTTAAAACTTCAGGTGTTTTTACAGGAAAGCCCATTTATTCTGCAAATCCAACAGCAGTTAAAAGAGGTTGGTTTTAAGTTCAATCCGTCTCAGGTGACTGATACTTTTACATATCTTGTAAAAAACGGTGGACTGCTCCTCTATAACCAGGCCAGTGGCTGGGCGGCAAATATCCTCCAGTTCGTCTTCCTCTTTTTTATCATGATCCTGGTGATCTTTTTCTTACTGATGGACCAACCAAAACTCATAGCCTACATGATCCGAATTTCTCCTCTCCCCGAGGATGAAATTCATCTTTTGATAGATAAATTTCAGGAAATCGCCAACGCGATTCTGAAAGGGAATGGTATCTGCGGCTTGATACAGGGCATATTAGGAGGCGTCGTTTTTTCCATTTTAGAACTCAACTCCCCTTTGCTCTGGGGCTCTATCATGGCAATCCTGGCGTTTCTACCGATTTTTGGCATCGGACTTGTCATGATACCAACCGCTTTATTTCTAATGATTAACGACCGAATGAACGCGGGGATCTTCCTGTTTGTCTTCTACGCCATTCTCTCGTTCAGCATTGAGTATTTTGCCAAACCCAAGATGGTCGGTACCCAGGTTAAAATGCACACGCTCCTGGTATTTCTGTCGATCATTGGTGGATTGAAAGTGTATGGAATACTGGGAATCATCTATGGACCGCTGATTATAACCGCCTTTCTCACCCTCTCGGACATCTATTTACAAAGGTATGATCAACGAATTCAGCGCATGTAATAGCGTCGTAAAATACTAAGAAAAATCAATAGGGACAACATCCCAGCAGGTCACCATATCTCTTGACCAGGTGATAACCCGGGCCTTCGCATCCTGAGAGACGATAATCCCCAGAACGTCCTGGAGTTTATCACAAAGATAATACAGTGACCGGTGTCGAGTGCCAACGCTTTCAACCAACTCAACCTGTCGTCGGGCGGCCTCGGGATCCAGCGCCAGGGCAACACTGCCACCCATAGCCATGGTACCCTGGATTATAGCACCAAAGCCTATTAGTTCCAGCCCCTCAGTGGTTACCACAGCACCATCCACCCCCGTCAAGCGGGCAATAAAACGGGCAAACTTAAAAATTCGCTCGTCAAGCTGGGCCAGTTCTTCTGTCTGCAGGGAGACAAAATCCTTCCATCCGGCTTTATAGCCGGGACCATAAAGTGCGCCATACTTTTTGGCCAAAACTTCCATGATTTGCAAGACTACTTTCCTCAGCTGATTACGAGCACCGTCTTCGGCAAAGCGATATTTAAGATCGATGTAGGGATTATCACCGGCTACGATTTCTTCCTTCCCTGCCGGAAAGGAGATAATCGTCCCACCATGCCCTGAACGCCGAATCGTGCTGATCACATGCTTAAAAAACTGAAGATAGAGAATTGGCACAAAGGAGGGATCAATCTGCGCCCAATCACCTTTATTATTATTTGGATTACGTTCATGCAACAGAGCAAGCTCATCCCGCACCCGACCAAACCTTTCGGCAACCCACTGGGATTGAAAAACATTTGTCGCCGGGGAAGTAATATTACCACCGCTTAACTGGGCAAGAATTTCCTGGCCACGACAGACGATCAGACGGCCAGCCCCGACGATATTAATGCCGAGCGCAGACGGCAGAGGCGTTGCCTGTTTACTGCCACCGTGGATGACATGCATCCACTTAGAGCCAGAATGGATCAGTCCCCAGATCTGCAACCCCTCTGAAGGCCGGTATCGTATACCGATGAGCGAATTATTATAATCAGTGGACGGGCCAAGTTTTAAGAGTTCGTATTCGTTGTAGGGCCTCGGTGCTGAAAAGACCAGGGTGAACAAGCCCTTAGGTTCGCCACGGCCATCGCCGTCGATATCTTCCGGTTCACACAGCATTATCCTAAACCGAAGACCGCGGGCTTCCTCCTGCATCTGACTGACCTGATAACAGGTGGAAACAAGTTCTTCCAACGCATCAAAATCCGGCAGGTTTTTATAGCCAACCCTACCATTTTCATCAGCCGGGCTGCCGAAACGCCAGAGAGCAAGGATTTCAAAAACCAGATCTTTTGGATATTTATGAACCATAGATGGCAATATAATTAATAAAAAGTGTCGCCAATTTCCACGAATAATGGAAATTTCAGGAAAACAGACAGGAGGGTCAGCGCGTCTTATTCAACAATGTACAACAGAGAAGACGTCAGAAATAAAGATTCTGTGATTGTGGTAATTCTTACTGCGACCGGCATCTCCCTTCCAAAAATTATAAGGGATTACCGCAAACAAGGGAACAATTTTATAAAATATTTTACCATAACCTGTCGCAAATGGGTTTTTATCAGCCACCTGCGACAATGGTTGAACTACTCGCTAGAATATCAAATCGTCAGCACTCATTTCAATGGCAAGCCGTAGGCGTCCTGGCCCAGCAGGTGAATAGCGCTGTCTCCGCCAAAGAGATGCAGAAAGCTATTATCAGCCAGGTTACAGCGAAACCCTCTGCAGGTTTTCGGCCGGTAGTTATAAAGTTTACAATAATATTTATCATTTCGGTGCTGTAGAAAGACACAGCCCTTCTCATCGGGATGGATCATATAGACCTTGCCTTGTTTTTTTGCTTCGGCCGTTGCCGCCTCAAGACCCTTTTCACGAATGTCGGCCATACTGACATTCACCCCGACATGACCACCCATTTTCTTTATAAAATCAACCTCATCCGGTTGCAGAACAATCTTTTTATATTTTTTACAACAGGTGCCGCATTGGCGGCATTCGTGGAAAATTGTCTTGAGCGAATCCTCATCAATTTTTTCTTTTATCATTTCCTCCCCCTACTGCAATGTCCAATAATTTCGTAAAGGATGATTTTTAAGGAGCTGATTGGCACGTTCGGAATAAAAAATTCCAATCTTGTCCTGGCGTGCAGTCAGCAGACTATCTAAAGTTGTCAGGACCGATGCCTCGAGAGACACAGGATTATAGCCACCTTCAAGAAGCATCAGGAGCCGGTCCCCGCAGGCCTCATGGGCATACTGTTTCAGCAGCCCGGTAATCAGGCCGTACCATTCAGTTGAAAGAAGGGTACCACTGATAGTGTCATCTATATGGGCGTCATATCCAGCAGAGACCAGGATTATCTGGGGTAGATACTGCTCCACCACATTCTGCAATATGCGGCCAAGCAGAAAAGTGTATTCCGCATCACCAAACTGGGGGAATACCGGAATATTGATGTTGTACCCCTCTCCTTTGCCACAACCGACCTCTGTCATCTCCCCGGAAAACGGGAATATGCCACGCTGATGCAAAGAAATAAACAGGACTTCGTCGGTGTCATAAAATATCTCCTGAGTGCCGTTGCCATGATGAACATCGAAATCCAGAACAAGAATCCGGTTGAGATGATATTTCCTACGCAGATACTGGGCAGTAACAGCAACATTATTGAAGACACAAAAGCCCATCCCTCTACCGGCCTCCGCATGATGCCCCGGCGGACGGATCAGGGCAAAGCCGGATTCAATCTCGCCCTCCAGAAGTCGATCGGCAAGTTCCAGGCAACCACCTGCGGCAAGTTCGGCGACGTGCAACGAGTGCTCCATTAAATAGGTATCGCGATCATATGAATATGGATCAGATCGCACAATGTGTTCCCGTAACTGCTGCAGGTAAAACGATGAATGTACCGCTTCTATATCAGAGAGCTCGGCACTTCTAGGCGAATAAATAGAACATTTCTGCACATACTTTTCCCGAATAATGGGCACCAGCCTCCTGAGCCGCTCAGGATTTTCCAGTGACCGCCTAGAGATCGCATGATCAAGATATCGATCGTCAACTAAAAACCCCACCTTACTTTTCATAGTGATATTGATAAATTGGGGTTTTAGAGAAGGTGTCCGCATCGATTCTGAACAGATGCCCCACCCGTTTGACCTGACGGTCATCGTAATGCAATGTCTCAACGAGCTCGAAGCCGAGTTTAATGAGACATCGCTGTTGAGACCGATTGTTAATATCGGTATACATCTCCACACATTGCATTTTCATCCGCGTAAAAAGCTGCATGATGGCATACTTCTGTGCCTCCGTCCCATAGCCTTTGTTGCGCATCTCTGGATCCGAAATCTTCAACGCCATGACCGCACAGCCTTTCCGCTCTGACCGAAGCCAGTAATGTAATGTACCTATCGGTTTATCATCCCGTAACTCGATCAGAAACACTCTGTTTGCAGGGTTCCAGAAGGCTCCGGACACAATAAGCCCCAAACCTTTTGGTTCATCAATCCGATCCGGCGTAAGATATTTACCGTGGGCGACCTCACTCTGGCTCCAGGCGACAAACAGAGCGAGATCGCTTTCGACAAGCCGCCGCAGTTTCAGGCGTGGTGTCAATATCTTATCACCGTAGATCATAATCTTCTGCCCTGGGACAAATAGTTATTAACCTCAGTCCGAGTTGGCTGTTGAAGGTTTGAGTTTAGAGGTTCTGTACCGCAGCCTGAAGATTTTTATTGGAGCTCACCAAACGATCAAGAGCATTGACTGTCTCAGTCAACGATTGATTAACCACTCCAATAGACTGCTGATTCTCCTTTGAAGAGACCGAAACATTCTCTATCTCCTCCATCACACTCTGGCCACTGGAACTGAGGGTTTTCGATTTCTGACTGAGATTCTCCACAGAGGCAGAAATGGTACCAATGCCTTTGGAAATCGTCTCCATCGAAACAAGAGCGGTATTGATAACCTTGCCGCCATCTCCCAGCATGGTCATGCCTGACTGCATGGCGTTAATCGTCTGCAATGAATCTTTTTCCACCTTTTTGACGATATCGGAAATATCAATCGCCGACCTGGAACTGTTTTCGGCAAGCTTGCGTACCTCATCGGCGACAACGGCAAAGCCCCGTCCGGCATCACCCGCACGGGCCGCCTCAATCGCCGCATTAAAGGCGAGCAGGTTCGTTTTCGAAGCGATGTCTTTGATTATATCGACGAATCCAGAGATCTTCTCCAGTTCACTGACAAGACCGCTCACCATCTCATTATTTTTCTGCATGGTACTATTGATTTCAACGAGTTTCTCTTCGGCGTTCTTGCCGGCCGCTTTCCCGGTCTCTGCCTCTTTGGACAGATCAATAGCCAGCTGATTGGATTCGGTGGACAGATTGAGCATTTCAGCAGAACTGGCAACCATCTCCTTGACCATTTTCAATGATCCTTCAAGCGTTCTCGCCTCTTCATCAATCAGCGCATTCATCTCATCGACCTTAAGGTTGGCCTGAACCATCTGCTGCTTGGATTCATTGACCAGACTGTCCACATCGCCCACCGCCTCACCGATCAGTTTTTCCACGGCCTTTTCTGCCGTTACGTCGGTAATATACTCCAGGGCACCCTTGATATTTCCTTTAGCATCTTTTATTGGCGAGGCAGTGTACTTGATCGGCATAACTTTGCCATTCGGATTGGCGGTTGCCTGGGCGTGAACAACGGCATCAGTCCGCATCGCCTGATTACAGGCACATCTATCCGTCCGACAATCGTCGGTCTTGAAAAGTTCAAAACATTTTTTTCCAATTGTCTCATCCGGAGTCGACCCCACCACCGCAGCACCTGCAGGATTCATAAAAGTAACATTATAATCGGTATCAATGGACATGATCGGGGTCGGAATGGTATTGAGATTTTCAATCTTCTCATCTGCGGCCTGCTTCTGTTTCGCCTCTTCCGTCATATCAAGAATATACTCAAGCGCTCCTTTAATATTACCTTTGGCATCTTTGATTGGTGATCCAGTATATTTGATCGGGATAATCACCCCATCTACCGGACGGGCAATGGTGTGATCGGTCACCACCGAATCGGTTTTCATGGCTCTGGCACAGGCACATTTTTCCGTTTTACAATGCGGCGTTTTAAAGAGATCAAAACACTTTTTACCAATCAATTCATCTGGAGTGGAACCAACTACCGAGGCCCCTGCGGGATTCATGAAGGTGATGTTAAAATCGGTATCGATGGACATGATCGGCGTTGGTATGGTGTTGAGATTCTCGATCTTTTCATCCGCTGCCTGCTTCTGCTTGACCTCTTCGGTCATATCCAGCACATACTCAAGCGCACCCTTAATATTACCTTTGGCGTCCTTAATCGGCGCACCGGTATATTTGATCGGAATGATAACACCCTCTGCCGGTCGGGCTATAGTCGTTTCCGTCACCACCGAATCGGTTTTCATCGCCCTGCCACAGGCACATTTTTCCGTTTTACAATGCGGCGTTTTGAATAGATCGTAGCACTTCTTGCCGATGACCTGATCGGGAGTAGAGCCGACGACGCCAGCTCCGGCTGGATTCATAAAGGTGATTGTAAAATCAGTATCGATCGACATGATCGGCGTCGGAATGGTGTTAAGATTCTCGATCTTTTCATCTGCCGCCTGCTTCTGTTTAACCTCATCAGTCATATCCAGCACATATTCAAGTGCACCCTTGATATTACCTTTGGCATCTTTAATCGGCGCACCGGTGTACTTGATAGGGATTATAACCCCCTCTGCCGGTCGGGCGATAGTCGTCTCTGTCACAACCGAATCGGTCTTCATCGCCCTGCCACAGGCACATTTTTCCGTTTTACAGTGGGGCGTCTTGAATAAATCGTAGCACTTCTTACCGATGACCTGATCCGGGGTAGAGCCAACGACGCCAGCTCCGGCTGGATTCATAAAGGTGATAGTAAAATCGGTGTCAATCGACATGATCGGCGTCGGTATGGTATTGAGATTCTCGATCTTTTCATCTGCTGCCTGCTTCTGCTTAACCTCATCGGTCATATCCAGCACATACTCAAGCGCACCCTTAATATTACCTTTGGCATCTTTAATCGGCGCACCGGTATACTTGATAGGGATGATAACCCCCTCTGCCGGTCGAGCGATAGTCGTCTCCGTCACCACGGAATCAGTTCTCATCGCCCTGCCACAGGCACATTTTTCCGTCCTGCAATGGGGAGTTTTAAACAGGTCGTAACATTTTTTGCCAACAACCTCATCCGGCGTCGATCCAAGAACCGATGCCCCTGCCGGGTTGATAAAAGTGATGGAATAATCGGTGTCAATTGCCAGAACCGGCGTGGGCAGGGTATTGAGATTTTCGATTTTCTCATCAGCCATCTGCTTCTGCTTTGTTTCTTCTGTCATATCGAGAATATATTCGAGTGCGCCCTTTATATTCCCTTTGGCATCCTTGATCGGTGCCCCGGTGTATTTAATAGGAACAATGACACCATCTCGCGGCCTGGCAATGGTATGCTCGGTAACCACGGAATCGGTTTTCATTGCCCTGGCACAGGCACACTTTTCCGTCTTGCAATGGGGGGTTTTAAACAGGTCATAACATTTTTTACCAACAACCTCGTCAACCATCAGTCCAGCCACGGCAGCTCCCGACGGATTCATGAAAGTGATCGTAAACTTTGTATCTATCTCCATAATGGGGGTTGGAATAACGTCGAGATCTGTTGACAGCTGCCGCAACCGGGCCTGGGTCTCTTTCAATTCACTGATATCGTCCAACTTAACAAAGGTACTCTCGCTATCATTCATCGGTATTGCTTTACTGGTAAAAAACGTCAATCCGTTTTTACCGTCCTGATGGACCACCTCGGCTGAAACAGGTTTGCTGATTCTCCTCGACTTATCAACGGGGCAATCCTTAGTGCCGCACAGCTGGGATGGACAGGTCTCTTCGCAGCTCATTTTATTGAGGACAGCATCAGCGGTGAGATTAAATCGTTTGAAGAAAGGTTGATTTGCCCAGGTGATTGTCTTTTTTTCATTTACAATGTAGCTCGGTTCCATAAGTAAACTCAAACATGAACCATTATCCTCAACCACTGCCACTTTAGCTTTATTCTCCATACTCTCCCTCTTTTTCCAAATTTATGTCCGGCACCGATGCCAAAATGTTACTAATATTTTTTTTTAATCCCTCAAACCGTAGCCACATCAAGATGATTGCGGATGAGATTATGAATATTTAAAACCAAAACATGTTCTTTTTTGCCGACTCCACCATCAAAGACTATCAGTCGGTCAAGGGTATCCTCTTTCCTGGCCAGATCCGGTTTGAGCGATGTGGCTTTCTGGTATTGCTCCTGTTTGTAGATCGTTACGATGTTATCAACCTCCAGCGCCACAATTCGGGATTCGGTTTTGCATATTATGAGCTTTTGTTCCACCGGTTTAGACCTGCCAATTTTATAGCCGTAAAACTCTCGGAGGTTCAAAACCGGAACAACCACACCCCGCAAATTGATAACACCACGACTAACGCCACTGCCATGGGGGATACCCATAACACCTTCTTTTTCAATAATTTCCTGGACATCCTTTAATTGCACTGCCAAATTCTTACCTATACTGAAAACGAGATAGCAGTTTTCTGTTAGAATGTGCTGGGAGCTGGTAGCCGGAGTAGCACTGTCGCTATCGTCCGATATTGCCTCACAGGCCAGTCTGCCCATGGCCTTGAGCTCATCTATACGATCGCAAACCAGGTTTTCCATATTCAGCAGCATTATATTGGGGCCATCCCCGTGCTGATATACCCCTGTGACAGCCGTGTTTTTGCAAGATCCCATGGATAAAATTCCATCTTCCGGAATTACCTCAATCGCTGTCACCTCCTCAACAATAATACCCACCGCACACCCATCACTCGCCAGAACCAGAATTCTGGTATTTTCTCCGAGATACGCATCATCGCAATTGCTGACACCACCCAAGATTCGTTTTGCCTCCACCACCGGTATTTTCCGTCCTCTGAGCGTCAGAGTTCCGTCGATATCACCATGTTTAAAAAGATCATCGAGGGAGCCACTGGCGGGCGGCTCCATTTCCTTGGCTTGTCCTTGATAGGTATGCTTCGTTTTATCAAAAAAGGTAATTTCCTGGACACACTCCACCGATACGCCAAACGATTGTCCGCCACTGCTAAAAATCACATAACGTACGTACTTTATCTCTTTTCGTTCACCTTGCTCATCTTGCAGCGATTGACCAATTTTCTCCAACTCAAGTGCGTTTCCAAAAAAGAGATTATTGAGATCAAGAAGTTCTGCCGTTCTTCCGCCGTTTTTCATCCGAACAAGAGCAGATATGATCTTATCATCTGTCTGCAATGCAGCATCCACCTTCTGAATATCAGCCACACCTGCCCCGAACACTTCCTGAATATCGTCAAAAAGAAGCCCATATCGACGATGAAATAGCTTAACCACGGCCACCATGGCAGTAGCGTCGTACTCCTGTTTAACCAGGCCGAGTCGTTTTTTCAGATTGATGATCGGAATTGCATCCTCCCGCAAATGCATAAATCCCTCGACAAAATCCAGACTGGCCGGAAGTTGGCGGATCGTTCCGGTTATCGGCGTTGCTTCAAAAACGCTTTCTGCCCGAAGAGCAATCTCCAGCCCTTGCGACTTATCGAGTAAAAAAGATGCAAATAACTGTTCCTGTGCCATCGCCGTTCCTTTTTGTTAATATATCGATATTGTTAAGGAAGGAACCGAGAAGAACTCAACTTTTGCTTCCCGCGCATCTGTTGCACATGTCCTTTCATTTTATGAATCACTGCCTCTAACTCTTCTATATTTCTCTCTGCCTGAGTGATATACCTCGGCGCAAGCATATGATATTTACCGCCGTCAACACCGGCCGAATCGGCCACCACGAGTATTTTTTTCAAGCCGTCAAAACTGTCCTTTGCGGCAATCATCTTATCAATTTCCTCGGTGTTTTTTGCGTATAGAATAACAATATCGCCATTTCTAGGGGTCATCGCCAAGGGCAGGGAGCCATAGGAAACTTCTCCAAAAATGGGATTTACGTTCTGTAACTCATTGATTGTTTTCAACTTGGCCAGATATCGTTGCGGACAAACCTGCCAACTACAGCCGGAATCACAGTCCGTTTCTTTTATCGAGTAAAAAAATGTTCTCATACCGTCGCTTTTTCCTAATTGAAATAACTGTTAACATTTTTAGATAGTTCAAATATCTTCAGGTAATAAAGCATCAATCGTGCCACTGAGAACAATCCTGTGACGGAAACAATTTACTTCTATTTTTTCAGCGCATTACAGCAATATCAGGAAAGGAAAAGACAGAGGGAAGACAATAGGAGTGTAAACAAAAGTGGACAGTTTAAATTTTGTTTACAATTGAGAGAAGGTTGAAGGAATTGATACAGCAGGATGTCAGGTGAAATCCACCCGATATTTTTCCAAGAGCTGATACAAACGTGTCCTTGATATTCCTGAGACCCTGGCGGCCTCACTCACATTACCACCGGCAACAAACTTTAGTTTATGAAGGTAATCAAGTTCGCATTTGCTTTTATACACCGACCATGTCGGCAAATCTCTACCATCGCCCTTATTTGCTAAAGTTTCTTTTGATTTCACGCCAGCCCGAGCCTGCTGAACTCTGAAATTTTCTGGGAGATGGATTGCAAAACAGGTCGGCCCCAAAAGTGGGTTAGTGAAGACCTGCTCCAAAGTCTGATACAATTCCCGAACGTTGCCGGGCCATTCGTAGACCATAAGGGCTTCAGTAAAATCAGCGGCGACACCCTTCATTTCAAGCCCATAGCGTTGGCAGAGTTTTGAGATAAAGTGGAGGACCAGTTCACGAATATCCTCTCGTCTGGCTTTCAATTCCGGCAATTCAATGGTAAAAGCCTGGAGTCTGAATAGCAGATCATCTCTGAAAGTGCCCATATCCACACATTTCTTTAAATCTCTATTGGTCGCTGCAACAACTCGGAAATCGCTGTAGAGCTGTTTTGAGGAGCCCACCGGCCGGTATTCATGCTCCTGCAGAAGACGAAGAAATGTCTTCTGGATACGCGGTGGCAGTTCCCCAACCTCGTCAAGGAACAGGGTTCCGCCATGGGCATGTTTGACGAGACCATCCTGGCTGGAGTCAGCGTTAGTAAAAGCCCCTTTGATATGGCCAAAGAGTGTGCTTTCGATAAGAGTCTCGGGCAAAGATGCGCAATCAACGACAACAAAATTTTTGTCGGCCCGACCGCTGTTTTCATGAATGGCCCTGGCAAAGAGTTCCTTCCCGGTTCCTGTGGGACCAGTCACCAAAACGCTCGCATCTGAGGAGGATGCCCGGGCCACCTGATCCAGACATTTTCTGATAGCATCACTGCTGCCAACGATAGTATCACGCCTGAGGGACACGGGAACGGCGGTAATTTTCTGTTTCTCCCGCCTGTACTGTAAGGCGCGGGTTAACTGCAGGGAGAGCTCCCGTATCACATAGGGCTTTTCTATATAGCTCCAGGCACCGCTGAGCACCGATTTTTCAGCCCCATCCGCCTCACCCTGACCAGTGATAATGATAACCTCAGGTTTTGAACCACTAGCAGTAATTATGGGGATATACTCCAGCCCATTGCCATCCGGCAGTTGCACATCGAGCAGGACCACATCAAAGGATGATTGTTGTAAATGCGCCAACCCATCGGCCAAAGTGTACGCTGATACCGCATCATGGCTGTCGGCTTCCATCTGTTCAACCAGCATCTCGGCTAAAACTCGATCATCATCAATGATTAAAATTTTAGCCATGCGCCAGCACCTTTCCTGCCAGGGCCTTTCCTACGACCTGATACAGTTCTTCTTTTTTTACGGGTTTAACCAGCAACTCTTCAATCCCCAACCGTTTTGCACGATCTCTATCAAATCTTTCACCATGCCCGGTAAGCATAATAATGGGAAGGTCCGAACGTAGCGCTAGGAATTCACGGGCAAGTTCTGCACCAGTCATATCAGGCATAATCATGTCAGTGATCAAAAGATCGCAACAATTCGGGTTCATCCGAAATTCTGCCACTGCGGCAATACTGTCAGTAAATGTCGTTACACGATAACCAACTTCCTGCAAGAATACCTGCATCACCTTAACAACTGGGATTTCATCATCGACCACCATAATTCTTTCATCGCCACCTGGCGCCTTTAACTCTCTCACTTGCCGATTGTCAACCTCTCCGCCGTCTGCTGCCAGGTAAACATTGAAGGTTGTCCCCTCACCGACCTTGCTTCGAACGTGTATTTCGCCTTTATGCTTTTTAATGATACCATGAACAACCGCCAGGCCCAAACCAGTCCCTTGCTCCTTTTTTTTGGTAGTAAAGAAAGGATCAAAGATCTTGTCCAGTCTCTCCTCTGCAATACCGCATCCGGTATCACTCACCTCAAGGTCGAGCAGCACTCCCGAGTCCCCTTGCAAAGCACTGCCTCCAACGATATCTCCCCCTGTTATAATCTCTGAAAGTTTTATGGTTATACGACCGTGCTCCTCTCCTATGGCTTGCCGGGCATTGGTACAAAGGTTCATCACAACCTGATATATCTGACCTGAATCGGCCAAAACAGATCGACAGGATTCATCAAGCTCATGCCGCAGTTCAATGGTCGCAGGCAGAGAAGGCCGAAGGAGTTTGATGACTTCTTTGATAATATATTGCACTTTAAACAGCCGAAACTGCCCATAACTCTCCCGCCTACTGAAAGTCAGGATCTGTTTGACCAGATCCACCGCCCGGTCTCCGCTGGCCAGCACCTGATCGAGATCCTTTCTTGCCGGATGATCCGGGGATAGACGACCCTGGGCTATTTCACCGTAACCTATTATTGCAGAAAGTATATTATTGAAATCATGGGCAATCCCTCCGGCAAGTGTCCCCAGCGCCTCCATCTTCATCCCCTGTCGCAGCTGTTGCTCAAGAAGCTCCTCCCGGGTGACATCCCGCTTCATAGCAACATAATTGACAATTTCGCCAGAACTGTCGAGCACTGGAGAAATAATCGCCGCCTCATTGAGTAAGGTACCGTCTTTTCGTCGACTGGTCAGCCGTCCCCGCCAGACCATTTTGTTCAATAAGGTCTCCCATAGCGAGTCATAAAACAGTTGATCATGGGCATCACTTTGAAGGATATTCAGATTACTGCCAATCGCCTCTGCCCGACTATAGCCGCTGGTCTCTTCAAAGGTCGGGTTCACATACTGTATCTCACCCTGGCAATTTGAGATAACCACAGACTCTGAAGCCTGTTCAATCGCGGCCATTAACAGGTTATTTTCAGACGCATTGCGCAGAGATTGCGTTACATCCCGGGCGACATGGACCAGTTGCTGCATTTCCCCCTGTTGGTCGAAAATAGGAAAGGACGATAAGCTAAAGGTTTTGTCTAGCTCCGTATTGAAGATTGTCCCGGTATGCGAACAGTGATCAATTCTTGTTTGCTCGATGGGGCAGCCTGCACAGGACTTTTTTTGGTTATGAAAAACCTCGTAACATTTCTTTCCTTTGAGATCGCCGAGCGCATAGCCGAATAAATCATGGGCCACTTTGTTTGCCCTGACTATTTGCATCTCCATATCCTGAATAGTTACAATGTCCTCAAGGGCGTCGACCGTGGCCTCCCACTCACTTTTAGCCAGAAAAATCTGTTTTTGAGTGTTTTTTTCTCCGACGAGATCAGTTATCCCGACAAAGGTAAGGACGAACTCAGCAAGTTCATCACTCTCTGTAGAGTTCGGTTGCAAGTTCGCACGAAACCACTCTGTCCGGTCAGGCAACAGCAAATGCACACCAAAATCAAATTGAATCCCTTCGGTTTGGTCCACGGCGATTTTATTGACGGGGAAAGTATTGCCTTGCTCGGCACCCCCTTCTCCATCGATAAATTGCAACTCCAGGTCAGCTAATCTGCAACCAACAATCCCGCCATTCGGCCAGCCTAATAGTTTTTCGGATGAACTGTTACAGGCAGTCACCTCCGAATCGGCATTAAAAATAATGGTTGCAATACCAATATTCTCAAGAAATTTATAGGACTTGTTGTTGTTCATTGAGGGTGGATAAAATCCGCTGCCAATTTTTGATGAGGTGAACCCCGGTAAACGGAAAATAAGCCGGAACTCTTTTCAGTCCCCCCTTGAGGGGTAAAAACAAGACATGAATTTCCAAGGTACTAATACACGCTTGCATTTATTCTAAATGAACTCAAAGTATATACCCGTATCTACGAATATTGAAGAGCATATTGTGTTTTTTTCAGATACTTTGCTTTTTGTGCGCGTGACAAATACAACAATCAATGAATAAATGAGACGATGTCTTTGACTTTTTTGTTATGAAATGCAACAATCCCGTCTCAACCGTAACTCAATCATTCTCCGATTACAGAGGAATAAAACATGCAAATTTTAGTAGCTTACCGAGGAACGAATGTTGGAAAAGACCTACTCAATCTGGCGACAAAACACGCCAAAGCTTTTGACGCCAAAATTCAACTGGTGACCTCTCTGCAGGGGGGAGAAAAAACAACGAAACCCATAATCGTCGAGGCAGAAGAAAACCTTGCCGAAGCCGGGAAATTCTTAGACGGGCAAGGCGTTCAATATGAATCCCATCTCCTCATTAGAAACAGAACAGCGGGTGAAGATATTGTTGCCTTTGCTGAGGAAAAAGATTGCGATGAAATTATTATCGGCGTGAAAAGCCGCTCCAAAGTCGGCAAAATCCTCTTCGGCAGAACAGCCCAACATATTATCCTCAAGGCGAAATGCCCTGTGGTTTCAGTCAAATAAGTTTATCAACAATGTGCTCGATGACCACGGCTGACTGCTCTTCTGGCCCCTTGAAAACAATGGGGCCAGAAGACAAAATTTTTCACACATTTTGTTTTTCGGCAATATGCTTCACGGGGTTTTTACGGTACAACTCACTCGGCACACCGCTCAAATATATCGCTTCGAGATAAGAGAGCTTCCTCGGTAATTGCGCCGGGGCTCCCCTGGTTACTAGAAAAGTTGCTTTTTTGCCGACGCCTATCAAACCAAAATCTTCAATCCCCAGCAATTTTGCACCGTTTCTGGTGGCACACTGTATTGTTTCAGCAAGACTATAGCCGGCCTTTTTATAGAGTTTCATCTCTTCAGCCATCGCTTCCCCGTGCAACACCCCAAGACTTCCGGCGTCGGTCCCCAACGCCACATTCACGCCCAATTCTCTCGCCACAGCAAGTTGCTCGATCTGATGATTGAGAATTTTTTCAATCACCTGACAATCAGCTCCCGCCTGGGCGAAATCGATATTTGCCGCATACGCTTTCATGGTAAAAAGGGTTGGTACCCAAAAGGTCCCTTGGTCCGCCATACGCTGAAGATTGTCCCTGCCCATGAAATAGCCGTGTTCAATAGAATGGCAGCCACCTTCAACAGCCAGCCGAACCGGTTCCCTGCCGTTGGCATGAACCATCACCTTTCTACCCTGCTGTTCAGCTCTCTCCACCACCGCAGCAATCTCTTCTTTGGAGAATTGCGGCGCTGTCTCCCTGCCAAATATTTTCAGGCTGTTTAAGCCCGAGTTAACCAGTTTAACTTGATCAATGGCTGCAGTCTCCTTTACATATGCCCTGGCCAGAGTCTCAGCTTCTCCAGGAGACCTGCCGATCAGCCTGCCATAGCGACCCTTTTGGTGCCAGGCGCGGCCAGCAACTTTCAGGACAATTTCTCTATGCATCTCCTCTTCTGATCGGTAGCGAAGGGCAAATCCGCCTCGGTCCCCACCGTCACGCGCAGCAAGCACGCCATGCGAGAAGAGATAATCGAGATGTCGACCAATAACCGGTCGCAACTCATCGTAGCCTGCAACCAATTGCCACTCCCGTATCCCTTTATCGATGGTCCCGGACATGAAGAGATGGACATGGCTATCAACAAGCGGAGGCATAATGGTACAATGGGACAAGTCAGTAATCTGGCTGGACTTGGGCCTCAGTTCCGGCCTATCCTGTTCGATTGCTGTAAATCTTCCCTCGACAATCTTCAGCAGCACTTTTTCTTGAATCGGACCGCCACTGCCATCAATCAGCCAGCCAGCCAGAATAAATGTTGTCGCACTCATACCGTTAATGACTCATTACTCATCACTATCCTCAAGCAGCTGCTTTAGCCGCAGCCTCAACACCCTTACTAAAATCGGTTGGAATTGTTGTTGCCCGGGCGGCCAGTTCCCGGTCAAGCATCAGCAGCGCATGGGCGTTATCACCAATCAATTTTAGCTGAGCAATGATGTCGTTATCATTCTCCTCTTCCTCGACCTGCTCGGTGACGTACCATTCAAGAAAAATTTGCGTCGCATGATCTTTTTTGGACATGGCCAATTCCATTAACTCATTGATAGAACTGGTTATATATTGTTCGTGAGTCAGGGTCTGGGTAAACATGTCAAGCTGAGATGCAAACTCAGCAGGAGGGGCCTTGATGGCTTCAAGTTTGACGTCCTCGCCCTGACGCAGAACATATTCATAGAGCTTCATGGCGTGAAACATCTCCTCGTGATATTGCACCATGAACCAATTAGCAAAACCTTTAAGTCCGGTTTTGTTAGAATAGGCAGACATCGACATATAAAGATACGCTGAATACATCTCTTTGTTGATCTGTTCGTTTAAGGCCTCGGCCATTTTTTTGTCTATCATGAGGATCTCCTTTCTGATTTTTTTAAATAAAATTAACAACTACGATTAATGGTAAACATAAACCAGAAACGAGCAACTTGAAAATCATCGCATAAATGCCAGCCCGAACCTAAACGATTCGGTACGTTGTTGATAATCCAACAAACTCTCAGCCAGCATATTTGAGTATTGTGCGTATAAATAGATATCCAGAGAATCACCAAATATTTTATGAAGGGGATAAGAGACGTCAAACTGAACTGAAACGCCCTCGTCAGCCCAGCGCAAATTGGTCATAGCCACAAGGCTGTCAACCTGACCGAATTTTGTTTCCAGCTCAAAATACCCCCTATAATCAGGAAGATCACCGTTCGTATCATCATTTGCAACATATACCCATATTTTGGGCGACATCTGCAAACCAATCCTGCTGTCATTGTCATAAAATACGAAAACGGGCTTAATGTATAAATAGTTAGTACTTCTGGAAGAGTCCCCATCTTTACCATTCGATTCATGTTGAAAACCACTCTGAAAGAACACTCCTTGCAAAAGACCATGCCCGGATTTTAAATAATTTTGTGACAACCAAAATAACTCCGGCTTATAACTAGTGTCATCAAATGGTGCAGAAGCCGAATCAAGATCCCAGAAAGAAGTCTGGGTATAGGCAAAATGCACCCCTTGTATCCATGGATGAGTTTCAGCAAAGGATGAGTCTGAATCAAAAAACTGGTATTTGAAACTAATCTGAAATTTGCTGTCAGCAAGGTCTGTACCGAGAAGAAAATAAACCGGCTTATAGGGTGATGCATTTTTTCGATACCCCTGATTAAGAGCAAAGAGTGAATCCAGAGTAGGATACGCCATATCTGTTGTGGCAAGGTTGTCGTCCTTTTGAGGCTGAGGCAAAACCACATCAAGCACAATACGCGGTGCATCAACATCGGCAAAGGAAATGACAACCTGTCCTTGAAGAGTCTGTGGTAACCTGAGAACATAGAGTTGTCTGGTAACGTCCGAGATCTTGGTTTCCCCTGGCACATCTTCTCGAAAATCTTTTTTGGCTAAGACCGAGAACTTTTCCTCACCGGTGCTCAGCTCACAAATAATTTCGTCGGGAAAAGGCACATTTTCTCTCGATCCGTTTGCCAGCGAAATGAGATCAACCTCTACTCTTTCTCCGACATTAACCGTATCCTTTTCTATTGAAACTGCGAATTGAGCAGCCTGGCTAAAATTAGCGATAAAACAAAGGAGAAAGCATACTATTTTCATGATGTTCATTATTTTCATGATCGGTATATCCGACAAAGAACTACAGATTTAAAGTGCATGAGTGGTAATTCCCAACAGACACGATGTGTTAACTCACTTCTGTAAATACTCTTTCCCAATTCTTTTTTGATCCCAGTTTTTCCATATCAATGAGATATTGTTCCGACCTGTCAAGATAGAAAGAAAGTGGTTTAGAGAAATTTTTGCCGACAAGTCCATCAACAAAAAACTGACTTATCTCCCTGGTCCGATTGAGGATCAGTTGCGAGCGATAAAAAATCAGCCATTCCTCCCGGGACATTTTCTGAAAAATTATAATCAGCGCCTTGCGTGCCCGGGGCTGGTACATCCAGAAATACATCAGGTCCAGGGCGTTAACGATGATGAGCCTCTCCTGCTCCCTGGCCTCATAGTTGAGCGTTTGCATCATCATCTTCGGCGACTGCAACATTTCAAGAACATCTTCTTCTGGAAAATTCAGATCAAGCCGGGAAAATACAGCAAAAAGCTGGGATATCTTCGTTTGGTAGGCAGCGAGTCGTGCCTGGATATTCGTCTGTCGGTCGGCCAACCCTTCAATAACCGCAGCCACGCAATCCGAGGCAAGCTTGGAGATAACCGCCGCCCACTTCTGCAAAGCCCCCGAGATATCCGGAATCCCGGCTAACTGGAGCGCCAGACCTATCACCGAATTCAGCAGAATTGCCAAAGGAATGGCCAGAATTGACCGGAAAAAATTACCGACGGCCGCAGTCTTCGGCAGCCCGCGAAAGGTATTATGAGTAGAAATATAGATACCGTTGGCAAGCCCCATGACCGAATAGAGCAACACCGGATTGGTGGCCGTGGTAATACCAAAGGCCCGATCAAGCAGCAGGGTTTTGACGAGATAATCGAGCAGCGGCACAGAAAAGCCCGTATAGAGCAACGAGTCGGCAATACGGCTCCAACTGACCAGGGAGTTCCACGGCAACAGAGGGGAACGGCGGAGCCCGCCTCCACCCAAAACCGACTGAATAATGTTGCGGGAGCCGGTAATGCCAAACCAGATGAAGGCCCCGAAATAAGCCAACAGCCACCAGTCTTTGGTCAGGCTAAAGGTAAGAAAAGCTGGCACAAAGCCGAACAAAACCTTCAGACTGTTTTTCAGATTGGTATTGAGATATTTCCACGGATTGCCGAGTCTCTCTTTGGCCCTTCTCTCGCTCAGCACACCGCCATTTTCACCGGACCGCCCCATTCCTCCAAGGGTGGCAATATTCCCTGCCACTTGCGGATGGACAAAGAAGCCATCGAGGCTCCAGTCATGCCAGCGGTTATTGCCTGAGTTCTTAAAAAACGGCAGTTTGCTCAACAACCTGTTTTTCAGTCCTGTCGCTGAACCGGTCTGGCGGTTATGAGAATTGTATGTCAGCAGGGCACTCACCGGAATAAGTGAGCGTTTGCCTCCAGCAATTCCCTCCTGAACCGCTTTTCTGGCCCTGGCCGGCAGAGTGTCGAGCACCACCAGCCCCATGCCATGCTGATGTTCAGCCTGCCCGGTTGACCCAGAGCCGATACGGGAACCCAGAGTACGTTTTTTGTAGTAGTTATGAAAGCTCTCGAGGTTATAAAGAATATCCATCAAATGTATTTTTCTTTCCTGCATCTGCTGATATTCCTGTTCAAGCACATCTCTCGCTTCCTTGCCGGCAGGCAATATTTCAAGATGGTTCTTCAGGCGGAGACGCTGTTCTTCATAATCCCAGATAATGGCACGAATGGCCCTTTTCAGAGTGATGACATTATCTTCATTGAGCGCTTTCTGCAGTTCGCTTATCAGAGCGTAATGTTGCTCAGGACTTTTCAGATCCACCGCCTCTCCGACGTAGCTGCCATGGCCAATTTTCACGTGGGAGCTCATGCCATGGGCGGCGTTTTTTAAATTATAGGCCTCGATATGACTGATCTTCCCCTCGCAGGAATAGAGCAGTTCCAAGGTGTCTTGGATGGACAGGTTGCTTAAATTTAAAACGAATTTTGAACTTGAGTGCAGAGACAACAACCTGCTCAGCTGTTTATCGAGAGTCAGCCAGAGAAATTCGGGGAGGTCGGCACTCTCCTGCGGATGTGTCGGATCGTGAACCTCCGGGTTACAGGATGGCTGCAGAAACTGTTTGATTATGGCTTCGACATCCATCGCCTGAATACGTTCCAGACGTCGAGCTGAATGGTCTTTATTTTTTTCATTTTCGACGCCTTCCTCCGAGCTCAGCAGGCGGTCATGTCGTTCCTTTTTTACATAATCAACAATGGCGTTCTGGATAAACCTCGCAAGATGCAGAACCGATGGTTGACCGGCGCCAACGAGCTGGACAAAATCATCAAGCTGAAGTGGTTCCAGGGCGAGCTCCAGGTCATTGTTGAGAACCAGACGATGCCGATCATTAAAAACATCAAATACGTCAAGCACATACTGCTGCTGGTAGTTGGATACCTTGCGTCCCTCTTCCATCAGCTGTACAACCGGTTCCTCTTTAAGGAACTTGAGAAAAGACTGATTATCGTTAAACCCATGCGGTTCCCAGGTAAAACGAACATATTTGTCGCGAAAACGAGACGACATCTCAATACCCACCTGCACCCGGACATCGAGTATTGCGCTGGCCTCTATCAGCTCTTCAATCACCTCCGGGGCGACGTAGTTGTAATAGACCACCGTCAAAAAACGGATACCTTTGATCCAGGCGTCCATCACCAGATGGGTGGGCGATTTCCGTCCTTTAGTGTTCGCGTCGTGGACATGATCATCAAAGGCATATTGGTTCCACTCCTCCGGCATTTCGAGCAAATGGTATTTGGCCAGCTCCGACCGTATCAATCGGGGATTACCGGTGGAAACCATTCGGAAATCATGGGCCAGCTTCAGTTGACGCAATTCATTATCCCGGGTGCGAAGCAGATCCTTCATGATCTGCAGTAGAACCCTTGCGGTATTTTTCTGATAAAAGGTGGTGGAGGAAAGAAACACCTCGTCACGCAGAGAGCGCAAGGCCTTGATCCGGTCACCGGCCTGCCCTTTTTCAAAGGAACCGAGTAGCCCGGCAATGGCATAGGCAATTCGTAATCCTCGTGGAGCCGCCATTTCTTTGATGCCCTGGGGGTGCATATGCTCAACCAGCAGAGAGCGCAGCTCCCTGGACTGATCGCCTCTTTCAAGCACGTCATTGACAATATCAAGAAGCTGATAATCGTTTTTATCAAATAATATGGTCGCCGCTTTTTTTTTCATGGTTGCTCGTAAGGCTCCAGAATCGTGTGATGACATCAAGCGTGGGCTGTTTTAACATCTTAAAAGTAGCCGACACGTGGCGCAAACTCAGCTGACTTCATTATAAGATTACGATTATTCACCAATATTCACAATGGCAGATATTAAAAAAGTGGTAACGGCACTCCCTATAAACAGGTCAATATGAAACAAGAAACAGAAATACTCGGCACAATCTGGCCCGAAAGAGACACAACCACCGCGACAACGATCAACCCGCCAATCTATAAGGGCTCAACCGTCCTCTTTGACAACTATGGACAGATGGTCAAGGTTGGTCGCAACGAATATGAGGGGGTGACCTACGGAACCGACCGACTGCCCACCCAGCGACAGTTCGAAGAGGCAATGCGAGAACTCGAAGGTGGCGCCGTGACCAGAGTGTTCCAGTCCGGCATTGCGGCCATCCAGACTGCACTTATGGCCTTTACCAAGAGTGGCGATCATATTCTGGTCTGTGACAACGCCTACGGACCGGGGCAAAGGTTCTGCCGGAAGGTCCTGAAAAAATACAATATTGATTACACCCTTATCCCACCCAACGTTGGTGGAGATATTGAGCAGTATATCCAGGCCAACACGGTCTTGATCCTGCTCGAATCGCCGGGCTCCATCACCTTTGAGCTGCAGGACGTCCCGGCGATCACCGCCATTGCCCGACAGAAAAATATTGTCACTGTGCTCGATGCCACCTGGGCCACCCCACTCTACCTGAAACCTTTTGAGTTAGGGATTGATGTCTCCATCCACTCGGTCACCAAATATATCTCTGGCTATTCCGATGTGCTGGCCGGAACGGTGACGGTGAATGAGCGGTACGGCCAAACCTTTGACAGGTTTTACAAACAGATGGAGATCTATACTCCGGGGGAAGAGTGTTATCTTGCCCTCCGCGGCCTGCACTCCCTGGCCACCAGACTGCGCCAACATGAGCAATCGGCAATCACCATCGCCAAGTGGTTGCAGAGCGTCTCTGTGGTCGACAATGTTCTCCACCCCGCCTTGCCCTGCCATCCCGAGCACCATCTCTGGCAACGTGATTTCACAGGCTCCTCAGGCCTTTTTGCCTTCACCTTCAAAAAAGACTATACCGACAGCCAGCTTGCGGCCTTTATCGACTCACTGAAACTGTTCCATCTGGGCTACAGCTGGGGCGGCTATAAAAGCCTGCTCACCGCCGCGAAAATCACGCGGGGTATGCCATCGAGGTACGCCGGTAAAACCATAGTCCGCCTCAGTATCGGTCTTGAAGACTGTGAAGATCTGATCCACGATCTTGAACAGGGACTCACCAGGCTTGGCTAGACTCCTAAGAGTCCGAGAGCAACCATGAGTGCACAAATATGACTTGTATTCCGGAGGTTACCGTGAGCGAACCAGTCCAGCAACAGATTCTGCCCCTGGCAAATAACGACCCAATTGACACCTGTACCCTGACACCGATAGAGGCACCGGCTGAAACGCCCGGCGGCCCCTGTTGAGGGCCGAAACCACCTCCACGGTCGAGTGGATACGAACGAGCAGGGTATATCATCTGCCCCTTTGTTGAAGGTTTTGTTGAAACCCCGGCGGGCCCGGTCCCCCGAGTTGGTACTTTATTATCGAACCGCGACCACCTGGGCAGCTTCGGGGCCAGAACCGGCTTTTCCCGCAATAATTATAAGGTAACGCCAGGACTCTACTGCATCGGTGAACCAGACAAAGAGGCACCGGTTCTGGTCACCGCCAACTACAAATTGTCATTTGACGCATTGCGCAAAGAGCTCACCGGTATTTCAGTTTGGGTTCTGGTTGTTGATACCCGGGGCATTAATGTCTGGTGTGCCGCAGGAAAGAAGACGTTTACCGCTGAAGAAATCGCTTACCAGGTGCGAAGCGCACAACTCGATAAAATTGTCAGCCATCGCCAGCTGATCCTGCCTCAGCTTTCAGCCAATGGGGTTGCAGCCCACGACCTTAAAAAGCTTTGCGGCTTTAAAGGACGTTTCGGGCCGATTCTGGCCTCCAACCTGCCCGAGTTTCTAACAACGGGCAAAGACGATGAAACAATGCGCACGGTAACGTTTTCCTTAAAAGAGCGTTTCGTTCTCATCCCCGTGGAACTCTGTTCGTTGTGGAAAAAGCTGCTCCTTGCCTTTATCCTGTTTTTTATACTTTCCGGCATCTCGCCGGATTATTTCTCGCTGGCGGCGTCCCTTGACCGAGGCACCATCCTCCTATTGGCCACCCTGACGGCGATTACATCAGGGGCGGCGATCACTCCTCTTCTACTGCCTTGGCTTCCATTTCGACAATTCTGGCTAAAAGGTACGATTATGGGTGGGCTTGCCGCCCTGCTGTTTCTGTTTGTTGGAAAACCAGTGGGCGATGGGCTTGAACAGCTGGCTCTTTTTCTGTGGATAACCGCTTGTTCGGCCTTTCTGGCCATGAACTTTACTGGCTCAACGCCCTTTACGTCTCTTTCCGGAGTGGAAAAAGAGATGCGCAGAGGACTGCCGCTCCAGCTAGGAGCCACAGTGCTGGCGCTTCTGCTGTGGGTGGTCGCGCCCTTTATTTAGCAGGGAGAACTATTGTGAAAGGTTTCCGTTATCTTGATAATACTGCAATTTTACGTTTATCTGAGGAAAAGTGCATTGGTTGCGGCAACTGCGTACTGGTCTGTCCGCACCGAATTTTTCGAGTAGAGAACAAAAAGGCCCAAATCATCGACCTTAATGCATGCATGGAATGCGGCGCCTGCGCCACCAACTGCCCCACTGCAGCCATCTATGTCAATCCCGACGACGGCTGCGGCTGCGCCACTTATATCATCAACAGCTGGATTGCCAAAGTGCGGGGCAAAACCCCATCGGATTGCGGCTGCTGACTGCCATCAGCAAACACCGCTTATCGGCAGTTGATCAACACAAAAGAGTAGCATCTTTAAAGCCCATTCTGTATTTATAGACGCTAGCAGACAGAGGAAGATATTGTGAACATTAAGGGCAAATATTCAACGCATTTACAATGACACAGACAATCGTCATAACCAGCGGCAAAGGGGGAGTTGGCAAGACAAACATCAGCGTCAACGCCGCCATCGAACTCGCCCAGCGAGGTCATCGGACCTGCCTCTTCGATGCTGACCTTGGACTGGCCAATGTCAACATCCTCCTGGGGATCGACCCGGCAAACACCCTTGATGATTATATTTTCGGTGATAAAGATCTCGACGAAATTATTATCCAGACGAAATTTGGCATCGATGTTATTCCCGGAAGTTCGGGAATCGAAAAAATCGCCAATTTAGAGCGAGACCAAATTTCCGACCTTGTCAGCTCTTTTTCGCAGATTAAGGGCTATGATTATTTCCTCATCGACACCTCTTCCGGCATCGCCAGAGGCGTAATTGGTTTTTGCCTGGCCGGCACCGAAACTATCATAGTTATCACTTCCGAGTCCACGTCACTCACCGACGCCTATGCGCTGTTGAAGGTTATGTCCTTACATAACTATTCCGGGACAGTGAAAATTCTCGTCAACAAAAGCCCAAGCATTCCCCACGCCAAAGAAACATATCTTCGCTTCAAAGAGGTGGTGAATAAGCATCTCAAAATCAGGATTGCTCCCGGCGGAATTATACTCAACGACTTTAACATTGAAAAATCGGTCTCCCGTCAGCAACCGATTTTAGCGCTCTTCCCCGACTCCCTTGCCTCCCAGTGTATCAAAGCCGTTGTCTCAAATCTTGTTAAGAATGATGCAAAGAAGGACACGGATGATGATTTCAGTGAATTTTGGCAACGCTACTTCGAATTCTCCCTCCTGGACCCCGCACAGCCCGAGAAAGCGGTCGATGACATGACAAACAAGACAGTTTCTCAGGCTATAGACCCTGAAGAAAGCAGTTGTCAGCCTAGCGCCGAACCACCAACCGAATCACCGACTGTACCGCAGCCACTACCCGCTGCAGATGACAATCATCTGGTAGAAAAAGAGGAACCTACCTATCCAACCAATGAACCCGTTGCTCCATTTGCTCATAACGGTGGTATTTTCGAGGCTGCAAGCCTTGCCAGTCCGACTCCTCTCCTGGCAAAAGCTCTGGAACTGCAAGGTCGCAGGGAATTGACCGAGGAGACACTGTTGACGATCTTTTCATCAGACCCCGTCCTCATGGTCAAGGCTTTACAGATGATTTGTAGGAAAGAGACCAACATCTTCCCGGCCAAAAAAATAACCAGCAAGCATCAGCTGGTGCAATATCTGGGGTCAGATGCTCTCAGCAAACTTCTGAGCACAGCCACGACCCAGCGGGCACTTGCCCCTCCCGCTCTATCAGACACTGCCGCTTTGACAACCAATTTTTGGGCCCACAGCTACACAGCTGCCTTGCTGGCTGAAAGTATCGCCAAAATTACTGCATACCCCTTCCCTGAAGAGGCTTTTATAGCGGGACTTATCCACGATATCGGCAGGCTGGCACTGCAAACCGAACATCCCAAAATATACGCGCCGTTTGTTGAAAACTTTGGCGACGAGGCAACACTTCTCGAAACAGAGCGGCGGATATTTGCCACAACCCATGCGGAGATTGGTGCCAAAGCACTCAGGTCATGGCATCTTGACAGTTTCTTGGTGGATGCCGTTCAGTATCACACAGCATCTTTATCAAAAATTGAAAGCGGTTTCAGCCTGGTAAAAATAGTATTTCTTGCCTGCCAACTCAGCCAAACTCATCAGGATGATGAGCAAAAGAACACGATGGCCGAGACTCTTTTCGGGCTCTCACCCGTTCAGGTACAAAGTTTACTGGCGGACGCCAGCGACAAAACCCAACAATTGGCCAATACGTTAGGCATTTCACTTATGGGGAAGACGACAGAAGAGATAGAAACCCGGTTCAGACGTCAGGTCATGGAATATGCAGTACTCCAAGGCGTTCTGCCAAACCCTGTCCCTGTAAAAGATCTGCCCGGGGCTATTGACACTGTTTTCCAGGCATTCGAGATTCTTTTTCATATGAAGCCAGCTTTTTGTCTGATACCCGATAGCAATCATACTGTATTAAAGACGGTAAGTTCTCCCGAATATTCTGACGGGGCCCCCCTTGCCGGTATTGAATTCTCCCTTCAATGGCAGCAAAGTTTGGTTATTAAATCTTTTATTACTGGTGAGTTGATGATAGCGATGACAGAAGAAAACAATGACCTGCTGCCTTTGTCTGACCACCAGTTACTCCGCTCACTTGGAAGCCAGGGGTTTGTCTGTGTGCCAATGGTCATAGAACAAAAACCGAAGGGAGTCATCATCGTTGGTATCACCAAAACACAATTTCAAAAAATCAATTCCCTACGAAACCAACTTGAACAATTTGGAGCACAGGCCGCAGGAAATATTTGTAACTTCGTCGAGAATTAACCACCACCCCAGACACCTTCCAAAGCAAATTGACAGAAGCCTGATTTGCCCTCTCCTTTTCCCCTGGGGGAGCTGAAATTTAATGAAAATTTAACATAACGACGACTTCCTGACAGACACTATTCGCGCCAGTTCTACTGCATAAATAAAAAAAGTTGATAATTCCCTGAATAATGGTATCAAGGACAGAATAATATTGACATTTTGTCTTAATTTATGACAATTTATATACATTGCCTCGCAGTTATTTCATTTTTAAAGAAATAAATAATTAGAAAATCGCGAAACAGACTTTTTTCGTCTCATGCTGATTATAAGAAAAGTGCCTAGATGAAATTATTTTGTTTAATGCCAAACTTTTGGCTTAAGTTTGCTTATTTGCAAAAAGCGCTATCAGGTTGACGTCAATGAAGAGTAAAGACAAAGCCTATTCTCTCATTCAAAAAACCGGCAACCTGCCGACTCTGCCCTCTATTCTCCTCAAATTACTTGCAGCATGCGACAACGACAATACGCCGATGTCAGAGATAGCTGCCCTCATCAGTAAAGACCCGGTTCTCAGCTTCAAGGTCCTTCAGCTCGTAAACTCGGCATACTATGGCTTTCGCTATTCTTTCACAGGCATAGAACAGGCGGTTGTTTTTCTGGGCGCCAATGTCATCAAAAACCTGGCGATCACCATGTCGATTCACCAGGTGTTTGAACGAAAACGCTTTAAAAATATCGACCAGTTCGACATCAACGCGTTCTGGTACTACTCACTAATGCGCGCCACCCTGGCCAAACGAATTGCTCAAAAATCTGGCTTTAGCAATCTGGATGAGGCATATCTCTCTGGCCTTCTCCTTGATATCGGCCGACTGATCCTGATTTCCACTTTCCCAACAGAGCATCAAACCATCCTGGCGGAATCTGGCGATATTAAAAACACCCTGCAGATCGAGAAACAACTGCTGGGAGTAACCCACTGTGAAGCCGGTTCCTGGCTGATGCAGAAATGGAAAATGGGCTCGACAATGGCGGATGCCATACAATACCACCATGAGCCGCTGCAGAAGATTCACGAGGCATTTCCTCTGGTCAAAATTGTCTATATAGCCAATATCCTCAATGAAAACATTGATAACATCGGCCAATTTCCAGAAATTGCTGACCTGCTGCCAGGCCTGAACCGCACCCGCCTCGAAGAAGTTCTCGAAGGAGCGGCGGAAGAGGTGGAACAGGTTGCCGCAAATCTTGAGATTAAAATCCAAAAACCCGCTGCTGCACCGACGCATTCATCAAAACCGGTGAAAAAGAGCACCGAAGACACTCTAAACAGCACCGCCACCTTAGAAACAACACCACCACCCCTTATCAATGATAATGATATACACGGTGAGGCCTTGCAGGAGGTCCTCACCTCCCGTATCAAAAGAGTCTCTCTGTTATCAAGTTTTCTAGAGAATCTCGCCCACGCAGGAGATGTTGAAGGAATTATTGCTGCCTGCGAACAGGCCATGAGCATTCTCTTTAATATTGATAAGGTTATCTTCTTCTTGCCTGATAAGGAAAACATCCTGCTCAAGGGGCAAACTTCTCCATTAAACATTCTGCACCAGACAAGCCAGGAACTGACACTCACCCTGCTTCGAAGTACCAGCCTTATCGTCAAATCCTACCATGACATGGTGCTCATCTCTCTGACGGATGACAAATCGACGGAAAATCTTGCCGATGAACAAATCCAGACGGTGCTCAGCTGTAAGAACATCCTCCTGGTGCCGCTCGTGGCCGACAAAAAACCTGCGGGCGTCCTGCTCCTCGGACTTCCACAAGGAGCCAATTCGCTTGCAGAAAGTGATATGAAGCTCATTCAGGTAATAGCCCAACAGGTGGGAATCTGCCTCCAGCTTGAAAAAATGAAGGAACAGAAAAGAGAGGAACTGGAGGCTGAACGAAAGGCGGCAGTCTCAATGACCGCTCGAAAAGTTGCTCATGAGATCAACAATCCTCTCGGTATCATCAGCAATTACATTGCCTCGCTGAAAATGAAGCTTTCGGATCACGGAGAAATCCAAAACGAGCTGACCATTATTGACGAAGAAATCCATCGTATATCAACGATGATCGGTGAGTTAGACATACTCTCAAAGGATCCACTTTGGAAGCTTGAGTTCATTGATGTCAATGCGGTCATTGAGGACATTATCCATCTTGCCAGATCGGCCAACTTTACTTCAGCGGAAATTGCTATTTCTTTCCAACCCGGCGACAATCTTCCTCATATAATGACCTCCAAAAATGCCATCAAACAGATCCTCATCAACCTCATCAAAAATGCAGCTGAGGCGATGACCACCGGTGGCAGTGTAACAGTACAAACCAGCCAAGCTGCTGGAAACAGTCTCTTAAACAAGAATGGAATTGAAATCGTTGTTTCAGATACAGGACCGGGATTACCGGAAACGGTACTGACCAACCTCTACAGCCCATTTGTCACAACAAAGCAAAATGGGCACTCGGGCCTCGGACTGTCGATAGTTCACAAAACTGTCAAAGACCTTGGCGGAACAATATCACACAGTCGCAGTTTAACAGGTGGAACCAGTTTTTCAATTTTTCTTGCCAACTCTGACCGGGTTGGAGAGAAGTAAAAAATGAATGCGATAGCTATGAAATCGAATATTCTGCTGGTAGATGACGAACCACGCTTTATTGACAGTCTCCAGAATATCCTGCAACATTTCGACTACAACTGCACCAAGGCTCTCAATGGGACCGAGGCCATCGAGCTTTTGAAGACCAAGAGCTTTGATCTGGCACTCCTTGATGTCGAGTTGCCGGATTTGTCTGGTTGTGAGATTGTCAAGTTTATTAAAGCCTCCAAAACACGCACTGCTGCCATTATGCTTACCGGCATTAATACCGTGGAAACAGCAGTGAAGGCAATGAAACTTGGCGCCTATGACTTCCTCAAAAAGCCGATCAATCACGAAATTCTGATAAAAACCATAGACAAGGCCCTGCAACACAATAGACTGACGAGCGATTTACTCGTTAGCGAACAAAGATTCGAGATCCTCTCCGAAGCCGCCTGGGAAGGGATTATCATTCATGAAAACGACAGGATTATTGAAGCGAACAGCCAGTTTCTCCAGCTCTTTGGCTATACCCATACCGATCTGCTTCAAGGTCTTGTTCTGAGTAATATTTTTGCCCCTGCTTCAAAAGAAATTGCCCGTCAATTTATAGCGCAGGAAATTATCGGCAGCTGTGAGGTTTCAGGGAAAAGAAAGGATGGTTCGGAATTCTATATTGAAATTAAATCCCGCCCGATATCCTATCTCAATAAACCAAGAATGGTTTGTGTCATCAGAGACATCTCGGCCCGCATCAAGGCAGAGGAAGAAAAACTCGGTTTACAAAAAAAACTGGCTAAAGCCAGCAAACTAAATGCCCTTGGCCTAATGGCCGGCTCTGTCGCCCATGACCTGAACAATATTCTTTCCGGCATTGTCAGCTACCCCGACCTGCTCCTGCTCCAGATGAGTGAATCAGACAAGTATTATGAACAAATCAAAAAAATTCAGGCGGCCGGGAAGCGGGCGGCTGCCGTAGTCTCTGATCTGGTGACAATTTCTCGAGGTGGAGCCTCAAGTAAGTCAGTTGAAAATCTCAATGATATCCTGCAAAATCATCTCAGTTCCATCGAACACCTTGAACGGCTGGCAAACTTTCCCCAGGCCGTTCTCCAGACTAATCTGCAAAAAAATCTGCTCAACATCTGCTGCTCACCACAGCATGTGCACAAAATTTTACTGAACCTCATCGGCAACTCGCTTGAGGTGTTGGAAGAGCAGGGAGTCATTCATATTTCTACTGAAAACTGTAAATTTTCGCACCCCTTTGCAAAAGACAAAATAGAGCCACAAAACAATGATTACGTCAAATTGACCATTGCCGATAATGGACCTGGAATTAAGCAAGAGGACGCGGAATATATTTTTGATCCCTTTTATTCCACCAAAGTTATGGGAAAAAGCGGTACAGGTCTTGGCCTGTCAATTGTCTGGAATATTGTTCAGGACCACAATGGTTGGATTGAGATAAGAGACAACAATCCCGGCGCAATCTTTGAAGTTTATCTGCCCGCCACCTTGGATTCATCCTGCCCCATCCAGGACCTCCATACCCCGGAATCTATGAAAGGTAACGGGGAAAAAATTCTGCTCATCGATGATGAACTTGAACAAAACGAAATCATTGAAAAAGCTCTTCAGAACATGGGATACAGAACCCATTCCGTCACCAGTGGTGAGGCAGGAATAGCCTATATAGAATCACAGCCAGTTGATCTGATTCTGCTTGATATGATAATGGGAGAAGGCCTTAACGGACGGGAAACTTACGAGAAAATCCTCAACATCCGACCTCAGCAAAAGGCCATCGTCATCAGCGGCTATGCGAAAAGTGAAGATATAAAGAAAGCAAAAGAACTTGGCATATCAGATTTTATCGAAAAGCCTGTTACAATTTCGAAAATTAGTGTGGCAATCAGACAGTCCCTGTCCTGTAACTAATCGAATATACGCACAGAGAATGGTGGTTTGACTGTGACACGTGAAAAAAGAGCCTTTACCCGTATCACTCTGGATATACCGGCGAGTCTTTCCTTATATCAACTGGAAACCTGCCTGAGTGGAGCAATTACCAATATCAGCCTCTCCGGTTGCTATTTCCCGTTTAGTGGCGACCTGCCTCTGGGAGAGCAATGTCTTGTGACAATCACCGTCGGAGCGGGCTTAGAAAGTGAAGAAGTTACGATCTCCGGCACGATTGTCAGAAGCGACGAAAAAGGCGTCGGAATAAAGTTCAATGACGATTCACCTGAAAGCAGATTGCAATTGGAAAAGATCATAGCTCACGAAACAAAGTCTCAATTCATCAGGGAAAGCACCCTGTATACTGACTTTAATAATTCGCTGCACTGACATCTGCTTTTCCTTTCACAAGGTTGTACACATGTGCATAACAATGAAACGCTTTGCTCACCTTGTCTGCTTTAGTGCCCTTCTCTTACTGCTCTCCGGCTTTTTCTGGAGCGACCCATCCTGGGAACAGGTCAATGCAACTATTGACCGACAATACCCGTCTGTTAAAAACATCGACATAGACAGCCTGAGAGCATTGCTCGCAGAAGGTAATAAAAGCAATAAGGGCAATAAGGGCAAAAACTTCATCTTACTCGACGTCAGGGATGCAGATGAATTCGCAGTCAGTCATCTGCCAAACGCCGTCAACATACATGAAACATCGAAGGTCAACTATCCGAAAGATACCCCCATCGTTGTCTACTGTTCGGTGGGATTACGCTCGGCCGACTTCGCCGAAAAGCTTGGAGACCTTGGCTTTACCGAGATCATGAACCTGCGCGGCTCAATATTTGCCTGGGGAAATAAAGGCTATCCTCTGATGCGCGGCAGCACAACAGTTCATGTTGTGCATCCTTATAATAAAAGGTGGGGCAAACTGCTTAAGCCCGAACTGCACAGCTACAGAGTCAACTGAGAAAAAACGAACGGACACAACCAGAACGAAGAGAGTTGTATCCATCAAGTATCCCAATATCTCCTGGCACTTTTAATGAACCAGAGAACCACCAAAAAATCTGCTTAAGCCGGATTTTCGTAAAAGACATATGACGTCGAATAATCACTGAACTCAAAATAGACTTTTTTCTCGCCCGGATCCGCTACACCGTTCAAATTAGCATCCAAGATGCCGTAACCGAAGCGATAAGGACGTTCAACCTTGCCATTTGTCGAAGTTGCCGTACTCAGCTTGTCAATTTTTACAAATCGTCTAACCAATTTATCTCCGGCGTAGACTTCAAGAATTCCGTCAGTTCCCGTCCAGTTCTGCACGGCCCGACCAATCTTGTTTTGAGTTTCCTGGGTACAACCAGTAAAGGTAAGTGCGATAACGACACACAGCATTAGGGTTTTCATATTTTTTTCCTTTTCCTCCAAAATATTTGGAATCAGTACCTCGCGCCGAGAATTAAATTTGCGGAGACGCAAAGAGTTCAGCCCGCTCTGAAAGGGCCATTTTTTGTAGATAAACTGAATGATGTTGAAGTTACAACGCAACAAAGGCACTGTCAATGCAGGGAAATCAATAAATATCGTTCTGCCTGCTACCTCAATAGACGGCCGATCAATTGTATACAAGTCGCCTCACCGGTATTATACAATTAAAGAACGCAGAAAAAATTGCAGCTTCATAATAAGGGGGGAATGACAATGAAAATGATGAAGGCCCTGGTCAAGGCGAAAAAGCAGGAAGGACTTTGGCTGGAAGACGTTCCGATTCCAACACCCGGCAAAAACGAAGTTTTGATCAAAATTCTCCGGACCGCCATCTGCGGCACAGATGTGCACATCTTCAACTGGGATAAATGGGCTCAGCAGACCATTCCGGTACCAATGCCCATAGGGCATGAATTTGTCGGGACCATTTCCCAAGTGGGCGAAAACGTCTTCGATTTCAAACCTGGTGATCTTGTCTCCGGAGAAGGGCATTTAGTCTGCGGCCACTGCCGCAACTGCCTGGCCGGTCGACGTCACCTCTGTATGAAGACCAGTGGTGTGGGTGTCAATCGTCAGGGGGCCTTTGCCGAATATCTCTCCATACCAGTGACCAATGTCTGGTTTTGTGATACCTCCATCCCGCTTGATATCCTCACCTGTTTTGACCCACTGGGCAACGCCGTCCATACTGCCCTCTCCTTTGATATTCTCGGCGAAGACGTCCTCATTACCGGCGCAGGCCCAATCGGCTGCATGGCGGCAGCCATTGCCAAACACGCCGGGGCACGGCAGGTGGTGGTCAGCGACATCAACCCTTATCGCCTGAATCTCGCAAAAACTTTGGGTGCCACCCGGGTCGTTGACGCGAGAAGCGAAACATTAGTCGATGTTCAGAAAGAACTCGGCTTAAAGGAAGGATTCGATGTGGCCATGGAGATGTCCGGCAATCCAACCGCCCTCAATTCGATTATTGATAATATGTGTCACGGTGGCAAGATCGCGATGCTTGGTATCATGCCCCAAGACACGGCGGTTGACTGGAATAAGGTGGTATTTAACGGGCTGAACATCAAGGGCATTTATGGACGGGAGATGTTTGAAACCTGGTATAAAATGACCGCCATGCTCCAGTCGGGCCTAAATATTTCACAGCTTATCACCCATAAATTTCACTATACCGAGTATCTCAAAGGGTTTGAGGTCATGCGCTCCGGACAATCGGGCAAAGTTGTCCTCACCTGGGATGAAAAGGAGTAAAAAATGTCATTGCAACAATTAGATAAAGCACTGGAACAAGAACTCACCGCCTTAAAGAACGAAGGCCGGGCCAAGCCACCTGAACGGATAATTACCGGTTACCTCCCGCCAACCGGAGGACGCGGCCCACGCTATACCCTCAAAGGCGAAAACAAACAGTTTCTCCGGATGAATTCCAACTCGTACCTCTCTCTCTCCAATCACCAGCAATTGATCGCCGCCGCCGACCACGCCACCCATGGTTGCGGAGTTGGTCCAGGAGCTGTTCGTTTTATCGATGGAACCTTTAGCTATCATCATCAACTGGAACAGCGGGTGGCGCGTTTTGTAGGCAAACCGGCGGCCAAAATCTTCAACTCCGCCTATACCTCCAACTGCGGCCTGGCACTGACCATCGGCAGCAAGACCACCCACTGGATCGGCGACCAGCTCAACCACAACTCCATCATCCGGGCAATGCGCATTGCCGGAGTTCCCAGTGCTAATAAAGGTATTTACGCCCATAATAATATGGACGAACTGCGCCGATGTCTCGATGCGGTGGGCGAAGATATAGACCGGGTGGTGGTTATTTTCGACGGCATCTTCAGTATGCGGGGCGACTTTGCGCCCATTGATGCCATTCTGGCCATCACCGAACAATACAGCCAAAAGTTTCGGGACGGCGTCATCACCGTGGTCGATGATTCCCACGGCATTGGCGCTTATGGAGCCACTGGCCGGGGAACAGCAGAATTTTCCGGTGGCAGCCCGGATATCATCATCGGTACCTTTGGCAAGGCCTTCGGGGTCAATGGCGGTTTTATTGCGGCCAGTGAAACGCTGATCGAAACCGTACGGCAAAAGGCAGACACCTATATTTATACCAACCCCTTAAGTGTGGCGGATTGTGCGGCAGCGAGCAAGGCCATTGATATTCTCGACAGCAACGAAGGATTGCAACTGCTGGAAAATATCCGCCTCAGAACAAAGCAGTTTAGGAATGGATTGGAAAAATTGGGCCTGGAATCTATCCCCGGCCCTCATCCAGTGGTGCCGGTCATGGTTCGCGACACGGCGAAAACCCATACCCTGGTTAAACATCTCTACGACAACGGCATCCTGGTGGTGGGACTCACTTTTCCTGTTGTACCAAAGGGTGACGAAACCATGCGCTTCCAGATTAACGCCGCCCATACCGAGTCCGACATTGACTATGTATTAAAGGTTCTGGCACAGAAGAATAAAATTTGAAGGTCAAGTCGCCAATCTAAATATCGCAGACATCGGATAAAACAACCGTTTATCCAGTGCTCCAGGTTCGTGCAAGCAAGTCTTGGCACTATGTAAGCTATGTGCCAAGGCTTGATCGGACGAAAATGGGGTGCTGGTGAACGGTTACCTTCTATCATTTTTCTGCTCGATCAATGGTCACTTCAAACTTCTTTAGCTGGATGGAAGAGTCGCGGCCTTCTCCAACCAGATGAAAAGAAAAAGCCTGCCTGGCTGTGGGATTTTCAAAAGAAAACCCGACATGGCACTCTTCGCCTGCATGCAACAGCGGGAACACGGGTGGTTCAATGTCTCCCACCTCCTTTTCAAACTGGCGGAGGGTGAGTTTCATCTGGACCCCTTCGTCCTGGGCAGTCACTGCCTTGAGCCAGATATCAACGTGCACTGTGGATTTTTCCGGGAAATCAAGATACTGCGCCCCAACGAGGTTATCCACCCATTCATTTTTGACTTTTTCGGGAAGTTGCCTGATTTCTCCATTGCCAAACTGGAGCACCTGGTTTTGTTTCTGGCTTGCTACCTTGTGGTCAAGGACAGTTGCCAGGCCGAAAAGGTGCTCAGCGCTGTCCTCACTATTCTGTTCAAATGTTTCTGGCCGTGGACCGATAATACTCTGGGCCTTCATTTTCAGGCAGCTACCGTCTCTGCCACACTCATAGAGGAGGTTATCCGCCGTATGCCAGCGCAATTTACTACTGGTATAGGAAACCATGTCCCGCGCAGTACTATAGTCGCGAAACAGGCTTCGACCAATTATAGACGGCGGCATCGGCAGGTTGAGATAGTCGAGAATGGATGCCTCGATATCCACCATACCATAGCTGCCCGCCTTGATTCGTGGCAATTCATCATGCTCAGGTGCCAGGACGATGTTAAGCCCCCAGCTGCTGTACCAGTCAGCACCTTCGGCGCCATGGGATTCATCGGAGGTAATAATCACCAGCGTATCTTCAAGAACACCATCCTGCCGCAGTCCCTCAATAAATCCCGAAACCGCCTCATCAAGAAGTGCAACGGTGGCGATTTTTCGAGAGCCATACTTCTCAGCCTCTTCATCGGTGGCGGAAAACGGCTGGTGGGTGGCAACAGTCAAGAGTGAGAGGAGCCATGGTTTGCCTGCAGCCTGCAGTTCGCGAACATATTTTCTTGCCCCATGAAAAAAATCTGTGTCTGTCGTCCCCCAGATAAAATCGTTCTGGGTTCTCTCGGTAAACCACTCAACGCCATGAACTTGCTGAAAGCCCATGGCCGGCATGGCCTTCTCCTTGTTCATGAACTGGAGGGCAGCTCCCTGGAGATAATGGCTCTGCCATCCCTGTTTGCTCATTTGCGCAGGTAGACATTCGGCGGCCCTTTCCGGGTTATTCTGCAACTCCATCGCCTTCGGCATCTCGTAAGAAAACTTACTGAAATCTCCGCAATGCAAGGCATAGAGACCACGAATGGTCTGGTGACTATGATCGACGAAGTCCGGAACCAGCATGCCGTCAGAGGTACTTTTGGCGAGCTTCTCCATCTGGTAAATACCATCGGCGACGTGCATCTCTTGCCGGATTCCGGGAAGATAAATGCCGGGAATCCCTTCGAGGATAACGATAAGAACATTTTTTGCCTTTCCCCTGTCCCCAGCCAACAGTTTTGTTCCTGACAGATCAACCTGGCGCAAGTCTTCCGGCAGATCAGCTATGGTCAGCCCTTTGCCTTCCACAGAAAACAGTTTGGCGGCCGCATCGGCCACAAACCAGTGCAGAGGATTATAACGGTCGGCAACGCTCTGGTTGCTCAGCGCCCGGCTGACAGGTGAATGCAAAGCAAGAAGCAGGCAACCCAACACCAGGCAGCCGATTGCCTTTGCCCAGCCAAGACGACGGGGAGGAACCAGAACAGCCACAACTATCAACAGCACAAAAGCCAGCACGAAACCCGGATGGGCAAGATGAAAACCTGCCGTGGTGTTCTTGACAAAGGTCGGATCAAAGAGGTACTGCAGGTCGTGCCAGGATGGTAAGCGCTGCATGGCTTCCAGGAGTTCCTGCGACAGAATTTGAGTAAGAGCCCAGAAGACCAGCAGCAAAGCCCTCAACCAACGTGGACTTTGGGCAACTATGCCAAAGAGGATGAGGGCAATACTGATGTCCGACAGAAGTCCGGCCGCTTGGATGGTGGTATGGTTAAATAATCGCCAGAGAGCAGGAAAAAGACAGGGTATGACAACAAAAAACAAAAAAAGTGTAGACATCAGGATGACATGCTCCGAAAGGAAAAGACAGGAAAGTAGGGGAATTCAGTGAATACCACATTCCTTACTATTTGCCAAATAACTATTACTTCACTCGTCTTACGACGACAACTCACTCGTTTCAGGATGAAAACTAATTCGAAAGGATACCTGCCGGGCAGAATTAAAGAAATTTTCGTTAAGCTTCTTTCAGCCAGTCGACAAATCTGCCTCTGGTTTTCTTAAACAAAATCCGTTCAAAAAGTACCCGGTCATAGAGATATAAACAGTGCCGGATCATTGTAAATGGGCTAAACGACTTATCAGGATTCTCCGCCAGAAAATGTTCATAGAATTCTTTGACAATATTGAGATTATCGTCCAGGCATTGATGAAAATCGGACTTTTCAAACCCTGGCTGCAGCTTCAGAATATCGTTGACAAAGTTATCAACTTTGAAACCATCAAATTCATAATCTCTGAAAAAATGGCCAGCGATCCGCATGAAATTAAAAGCATTTAAGGTTTTGCCGCTGGTTGGGGTTCTACCCGAACTGGCAGTTTCGTGAGCATCTGCGGGTTGATCGATTATCGGCGCCCCCGTTTCCTGTTGCATCAATTCTATCGTGGCATTACGGATTTCCTTGAATTCCCGATCAGCAAGCTCAAAAAGAGCGGAGAGAATATTGATCCTGCGCTTCAGGTCGATGGGGATTGACTTTTTATATTTGATTTTGTGATCCAGCACGCTCCAGGCATCCTGAATCACCGATCTGATCTGCACCTCAAAGGAGGTGTCGGCATACTGCTGATATTTTGGCAAGGACGCCATCTCATCATTTAAGGCCAAATCCATGTGCAAGCCTTTGTAACCAAAAACCTCTTCGGTGCTTTCCACTGAGGATATCTTATCGGTAATGTTGAGTGTCTTGAAATGTTGCTGCAACATTTCCGCCAGCAAAGCAATCTGGTCTTCATAGAGGCATACGATCCGGATGCCGATCAGATCTGAGATGAAAAACCTTATCTCATAAGGCTGTTCATCGGCTTCAAGTCGGTTCTGGTATTTACGGAGAAACTTTTTGACACACTCATCCCTGTCCTTCACCCGGCCTTCTATTTTCGTCACCTCATCAATACCTAATCGTTTGATTAATGAGGTAATGAGGCTGATATAGATGTTTTTGGTGTTCTGAAGATGCTTCAGGTTGTGATCGTAAAATTTTCTGAAGGCTTGTTTTTCCTGTTCAAAATCCAAAGAGGCCATGCTCGATTCCTAATAGCATTGATATTCCAAGGTTAATTGCGATGCAATTCTGTCTCATGTTGCTTAACCTGACCAATTTAGCCACGACAATGAACGGTGACAATCGTATTGCCTTAAATTTTACACCAGCTATTGAATTTCGGCAGAAAACTAACTAGGAAATCCGGCCGTTATCGGAATATCTGCCGGCACATATTTGATGCCTGGGTCATGAATTCTCTCCAGGCCTTCCGAATTCATGCTGGTTAGGATGAAATTTTTCACAGGTTCAGACAAAAGGCTTTTGGTACCGAGCAAAATACTGAACCGATGAGACTTCATATGTTGGTCAAGAGACTGCAGGGTATCCCATTCTGAAAATAAGTTAAAGACATTACTATCTTCGATATCAGAGAAAACAGCATAGCTCAGACACCCCTGCTCCTCTTCAGGCTGCGAGAGCAAGGCGAGGAGTGTAAGCAGCACCTCTTTTTGCTTTGCCGGAAGAACTTTTATTGATGTTCTGAGTGTGATCATAATTCTCCTCAAATGTTCAATGTGGCATCATCCACGTTAGAAACCCAGAGAAACCCCGAGACCAAAGTAATCAACCTTATTATTGTAAAACTGGCCGTAAGGATCGAACCCGTCGTACCACTCGACCATCAACCGCAGCCGTCGCTGACCCGGATTGGGATGACCAAATTCCAGACCGACCTTGATGCTGGTATCAATGTCCCAGTTATGCTCCTCCAGACTCTTCATATCTATCCCACCGATTGGCCTGCCATTCCAAAAAAGCGTCTTGTCGCTCTGATACTCGATTCCCCAATGACCGCTCGCTGGCTTGAGGTCAGCGGGTTCTTTGTGCAGCAGATATCCACCACCGCCGTACACGCGCCAGTTCCGCCACTGTCTGGCATAGATTAACTCAACAGCCTCGAAACTGAGATTGACCCGCTCCGGAGGATTATCACCGAGGAGGAGTTCATCCCCCAAATGGGAACTTTGATGATAGACGCGGAAGCGAAGGGAGTTGTCCCCATACCGGTAGGTGACAGGCAGACCGATAGTATAATCGGCATTGATCAGATTCGCCGAAGGGGTATCAAGGTTGAATTGGCCGAACAGTCCGGCCTCAAGATTGAATTGCAGGCCGTCCCCCTCTTTCCCACCATAGAACCGGTAGAACCCGAAAGTCTCGCCAAAGCCGACAAAGGCCATGGTGTATCGCGATCCGGTGGATTTGAAACTGTTGATACTGACATAAAACTGCGGCTGCTTTGGGTCGGCGATAAGTGGCTGGAACAGATCCCCGGTTGGAAAAGTTTCCCCCTGATCGGTTATTCCCATAAACGTGGCAGGTATTATTGGCTCGCCGACTTCTTCCGGCTGGATGACAATCGTCATCCTCTGCAGACCATCAAGCTCCAGCAGCTGCCTGTTGGCCGCTTCCATGCGTACAGGGTCCTCTTGAAACAAAACGATCGTGGCAACCCCGTCTGCTATTTGTAAATGATAGCTGTCTCTTGGCCAATGCAGGTCACGTTCAAGAATTGAAGTAATGTATCCGGCAAGAAACTCATCACCAGTCCTTTCGACGGCCGCCATGGTAAAGCACGGACCAAGAAATATGAGACCTAGCGCAGCGGCACATAAAATGCCTTTAATGTTTGTCCTCTTGCCGGAAATGCGTAACCACATAAATTATCCTTGTTATTTTTGCAGCTTGGGATATCTACAAACCGTTCAAATCCTGGATTGCATCCACCACCATCCCCGTTCCTATGGTAATTAACAGGATATCGCCTGCCACACGCACGTAACGATGATGTGATGGAGGTGGCCCGAGCAGGACTGTGACTTGCGGCGGAATGTCATAGAAAATGACTTCACGGGGCAATTGTCGACCGACATGCCAATTCCTGTCATGACCGCGAGGCCGGCAACTGTTGTCTCTTCTGACAAGGCCCGGAGGGCAGTGGCCGCGACGATACTCCTGTGTATAATAATTATTGATCACAATCCTGTTGTGCTCATTGAAGTGTCTCCTCCCTTTCCCGTCATGACCTTTCCGGTCTCTATCGTCCGTGTATCGATAATTCTTTTCGTTATGCTGATTCCTGTGGCCATCATCAGAGTTTCGGTAGTTCTGCTCATTTTTCTGGTCCCGATTTCTATCGTCAGAGTGTCGGTCATTCCTCTCATTGCTCTGATAATTGTCACTTTTTTGATGCTTGTTGCCATTTTTATCGCCGCCTGCCCATGGTGGCTTATCGGCCATGGTACTGCTGGTGATGGCAAGAATCCCGGTGATGAGAAGCGCCGCAAGAAAATTCTTTCGCATAATACTGTCCTTTTAAAAAATTTAAGTCCACCTGATCATTTGCATCCATGTCGTAAGGGTGAACTGTGTCCTGCCTGGCCCTAACTGATTCAATTTGATAGTACAAGGTGATAATCGATTACCGCGCAAGTGACAGGAGAGTTACAATCTCCAGCGGGGTGGTCAGATGTAATCGTTGGTCATATATGACCATTTTTTTCATGCAAAGCGATGCCTGCCAAATGATCCAGTTCGGCGTCCGTTGTCGTGGGCAGAAATCGCTTTCGATAAAGCTCATCGTGCAGGATAGTTACAACGGCAACCATGGGGGCGGCGATTAGAACGCCCAGCACACCAAAAGCTGCGACACTGAGAAGCATGGAAAAGACCACCGCCAATGGGTGTAATTTCATGCGTCGCGCCATAATGTAAGGAATGATCACATTGTTTTCGAAGGCTTGAATAGCGATATAAACAAGCACAACCCACAGCGGAGTCAGCCCACCTTTGCCGACTGCCAGCAAGATCGCCGGCACAGCACTAAGCATCGGACCAAGAAAGGGAATCGCCTCCAGCACACAGGCGACCAGTCCCAGAACCAGCGCGTCCATGAAACCAAAGATTGGCCACATCAGCATAAAAACCAATATACCTATAGTCATCATTCCTAACAGTGTAGCGCCGGCCCAGATAGGGACAAACTTGCCAATACGCTGCAGGATAGTCACCACTTGATCGTGGTGCTGCTCAGGGAAGAGGGAAATTATTGTGCCGAAGATCGGCCGGGGGTTTATAAGCATAAACACCACCCCAAAAAATACCGTTACCAGAACGACCAGTATCTGCGCACCGTTAAATGCCACTGCCATGAAGCTACCGAGAGCCTCTCTCATCATCTTGCTTAAACCGGCGCGAAGAGTGTCTGTCTCTTTAGCAAAAGCCGGTGGCGTGAGTAGCGTTGGTGCAGTCAATTTTTTCTTTGGTAACAAATCTTTTGGGATTCCCAGCACGGAATTGTCCTTAGCAATTTCAGTGCTGACTTCCGCCTGGAGTTTTTCCTCGAAAATTATCGATTTCTGCTCAATTTTAATCAGGGGTTTCTGAAGACGCTCCCAGTACATGGGCAAGCTCTCCGAAATGGTAACCACCGACGACTTCATCGGACCGAAGAATGCCCAGCATGTCAAACCGACAATAACGATCGCTCCCATTGCCAGGAGTCCTGTCGGCACTTTTCGTCCACCTTTCCTGGCCCTCATCCAGGTGATCATCGGATTGACTGCGAGAGCAATCAACAGTACAAGTAGAAGTGACAGTAAAATGGGAGAGAGAAGGGAAAATGTTTGGACAAAAGCAAAAAGCGCCGCACCCAGTACTATATAGAAAGAAATCGAACATGGTTTTGATTCTGCTGCGCATTTGTTTGGCATGAAGCTTTCCATTGAATATTTTCAACACCCATCGATGAGACATACGCATTTTGAAACTAACTGCGATTGCCCTTGCGCTCGCGCAGAAACCCAAGAATCTGTTCAATGACGGTCAGCCCCAGGCTCAAGTTTGAAACTGTATTGAACATGCTGCTCCAGCTGCTCTGAACCTCAATATGAACCAATTGGCGACGCAGATCACAACATATCGCCTGGCGTTTCTTGGCCTCCTGGATCTTCTTCAGTTCTTTATTGAAAAACATGTCACGTCCTTTTTAAGTTCTGCAAGGCTCTGATCAAAGGCCAGCGGCTTTTGGCCCAGGTGTCGGCTAAGGACAATAAAGACAATCACTCCTGCCAGTAGACTCGCCACCGCCGCGGCAACAACTCCGTAAATTCTCCACTCGGGAGGCAAGATGTACACTCCGGCCAAAACCAGCAGCAGGAGGCCAACCATGAAAAAGATGCCCCCCATACAGGCCAGAATCAATGCCTGGACCAGACGTATCTTGGCTTCGCGTAGCTCCAAAGCAAGCAGTTCCAGGCGATCTTCGAGAACTTGTCCAGCCAGGCCGGTGAAGCGACCGGCAGCCCCTGTAAATCTAGAAACGATCCGTGGCAGTCTGCTCATACTATTTCCTTGACAGGAACCAGCCCAACAACAGGCCACCGATGAATGTTCCGCCTATGGCATAATATGGTTTTACATGAATGAACTCATCTGCGTCCATTACCTTGTTAAGAACCTGTTTTTCAAGATCGCAGTAACTGCTTTTACTAGAATCCAATCTCTCTTTCAGCGCCTCTCTGGCTGATTTTATCCGATCATCCAGCTCTCCCGACGTGGCATCCACGAGGGCTCTGGCGTGGTCGATCAGGTGTTGCATTTCTTCACTCATTTTCTGGGTATTATCTTGTGTTCTTGCCATGTTGATACCTCTCCTTGATGTTTTTTCTAAATAATTTATTGCGAAAACATAACCACTGACGTAAGTACGGGCAACCTCAATGAGGTTTAACTTTTCCTGTCTAAGACTCCTTTGCGTTAAGAGTCAGGTCTTTCTTGGGTCACTCAGATTCTGCCCATTAAGAGCAGAATGACCAGAATAAACACTATCAGACCAACTCCACCACTGGGCCTGTATCCCCACGACCGACTATGGGGCCAAACCGGAATTATTCCCAGAAGGGCCAGTATCAAAACTATCAATAAAATGGTGCCTATGGACATTGTTCATTCTCCTGGACGAGTAACAACCCATCCTGAATGGATTGGCGGTGGGTTTATTTAACCACAAGACTATTTTTAACGCCTTTAACGCCCTTCACTCCTGCGGTTACTTCTACCGCTTTCTCAGAGGCCTGTCGTGAATCAACAAAACCGCTCAGTTGTACCACGCCTTTATACGATTCGACATTAATCTGCAGCACCTTGAGCATCGGATCATTAAAAATTTCGGCCTTAACTTTGGTGGTAATGGCCGAATCATCGATATATTCTCCTGTACTTTCCCGATGTGAATTCCCGGCACAGCCGGCAATAAAAGTTACGAGAGCAAGGCCTACCAGAAAACGTTTGATAAATTGTGTTACCTTCATGATGTATCTCCTTGTTGTATGATGACTGCTAGCGTGTAAATATTTCATTTCTTATCATTTTTATATTTGACAACGGCATCTTGAACAGCAGTGCTCAGTGCCCCCCACCCTTGCTCCAGACCATACTTAAGCTGCTCCCAGGAGTCTTCGCCGGCCGCATCCATTTCCTTCACCTTGCCCCTGATGGCGACAACTTTCTGTTCCAAGGTGTCTATCTGCTCGCTGTATTTAATATGCGCGTCGGCGGTAGAATTCCTGGCCTGGGCCTTCAGTTTGGCCAATGAAGCCAGAGCCAGTTCCACCTCTGCCTCGAGTTTCTCTTGATAGGCTTTTTTAGTGCTCATATAAATCGTCTTCTTATCGTTTCAAAAATCAGATGCGGCGTCCCTGAATAACCCGAACCAGAACCATGATGACCGCAAGAACCAGAAGGATGTGTATAAACCCACCCATGGTATACGAAGAGACAAGACCAAGAAGCCAGAGGACAATGAGGATGATGGCAATTGTTCCGAGCATGTTAATTCTCCTTTTAAAATTGCAATATATGCGGGATGCAAAGCTGAAACGTTCGGCACCAGGCCCACCCAAGATAGCCCTGGTGGCCCTGATGAAAGGTAGCGAGGGGACAGTCAGCAGGAAGATCGGTATCGCTTTCTTTATTTCTAATACTTCAATTACTGTGCCAGCCTAAGACACATTGCAACGAACCAGATAACAACTTGATATTATAAAATTATATTTCAACAAATATTGTTTCCACCATAACTGGCGAGGGTCCCCATATGGTCACATACGACCAAAGGTCATATGTGACCATATGGGGACCCTCGCAAAAAGCTTGCCCTTGTTAAAATCTGGGGATTACAAAAAATATGTGGTTCTTCATTTTCTGCAGGCACACTTGCGGCGGAGACTCTCCACCACGGTGAGAGATAAGGCCAGCCAGGCCAAACCGACCGCGATGGCTGCCAGGACATCGCTCAGATAGTGAGCACCGAGGTACATGCGGCTCAAAGCAACCAGCAGAATCATGCTCAGAGCACAGACAGTTGCCGCCGCTCGCCAGCACCATTTTTTGAGTGCTATCACCACAAAAACAGCCAGCAGACCATAGAGCAAGGTGGCCGCCATGGTGTGGCCGCTCGGAAAACTATAGCCGTGAAAGAGCAGGGAAGAATCGGCGAAACTCGGTCGGTGACGGTGAAAGGTGTTTTTTAGCAGGACATTCAGAGTCATGCCGCAGGGCAGGACAAGCAGCAAGGCAAGTAGCCGGTACCAATATTGTTTCCAGCACAGGACAAGGCCGACCAGCAAAGCGATCCCGGTGACCCAGCGAGTCGAAGCAAGGCTGCTGACGATTTGCATCATCGTTGTCAGTCCGGCAGTTTGGTGCTGGTGAAACCATAAGGCGAGGTTTTGGTCGATGATCGTCAGGGGACCATCGGCCATAACATCTTGCGCGATGCTGCCAAATAACCAGGATGCGCCGATGATGATAAGGATTCCAATCGTCAAATGGCGACCCGGAAGGCCATGGCGAGAAAAACATTTGCCAAAAGCCTTGCGCAGGGCTGCCATACGCGGATGATTCGCCACCGACTGCCAACGTCGCTTGATATCGGTCTCGTGCCGTTTCAGATAACGCCATAGCACGACGACAAGGATAAAAAGCACCAGTACCCCGCCGACTATTTCGCTGGCACCGCCGATCCATTTCGCTGCTATCCGCCAACTCTTCCCGGCCAGATAGCCAAGTACAGTGAAAAGACTCGCCCAGACTATGCAACCTGCCGCATTGTAGGAGAGAAATTTAAGGTACGCCATTCTGCGGGAACCGGCGACAAAAGGCATCAATGACCGCAAAAGATGGAGAAAATGGCTGCTGAAGACCGCCTTACCACCATGTTTGATAAAGAATTCGTCAACGCGATCCAGATGCTCGTGACTTAACCCGAAACGTGGCCCATATTGCGCGAGCCACCCCCGTCCCAATTTCCGTCCCAGTTGGAAACCGATACTATCACCGACAATTGCGGCGAGGGAAATGACCATGATCAGGACCGGGAGTTCTAATACCCCCTGTTCGGCAAAGAAGCCTCCCACCAGCACCAAACTCTCGCCAGGCATAACGAGACCAAAAATCGCCTGGCACTCCAGCGCCACAACCAAAAAAATAACCAGGTAACCCCAATGGCCCAAATTACCTATAAAATTGACTAAATGCTCAAACATGCCGGAAAAAATAGGCTGTCTCCGTTACGGCCAAATTATTCTATACGCGACTTGGCCATTTGCAGAGCACTCTTTTTATCCCTGGTGAAGTGGTTCCACATCATCCCGGACGAATGAATGCCTGCTTTCTTATCCTGGCCACGGGCAAAATACCAGTGTCCAAATCGTTCCACCGTCGCAAAAGGATGATTTTCGGTACAGAACAGACCACAGGGATTGACATCCTTAAAGAAAATGGTCTCATCCGGATCTTCATCATAAGACATGTTTGTCGGCAGGGTGATATGCGATACATCCACCCCCTCTGCTTCCTTTTCATCCAGCCAGTCAGATATTTTCATTTTTTCCTCCTTTGGAAGTGTAAGCTAAGGCTACCATACCCACCAAAATTAACTACCAAAAGACTGACAACTCCATATATTATATTGTCTGCGGAGTGCCGAGAACAGCTAGCAATCCGTGAATAGTCTCTCCATGCGAAATCTCTGAGGATTCAGGCAGGGAAAGAAGACCGGCTATCGACTGATCCGGCAGCAGATAGAAGGTGACATCATTTCTGCCATTATTTGAAGCCGGGAAAGATTCATCCAAAACCCCTTGCCATTGATCAGCCCAATCGGTATCAAAGGGCAGGAGTGACTGCTGCGCATCATTCACGTATGGGACGGCCCTGGCGATTCGCTCAAAATCGGCAACAAGACCTTGGTGAATGTCTGCTGTCGCCTGTTGAAACTTTTCAATCTCCTCCACCACATATTTGTCACTTGCCATAATATGGGCAGGAAGGGCAAGTTTCAGCAAGGGGACAGCGTGAACCTTGCCGGCAGATTCATATCTGTTGAAAATCTGATCGGCACTGTCACGTGTTGAAGCCAGCCATACTTTTACCGACGGCAAAGGATGGGTTTTCTGGAGCCGACACCAGGCATCAATACGTTTGGCAATGCTCCTTAATCGCGTTTTGTCCAGTCGTGCCTTGATACTTTCCAACTCGCCGAAGAGATCTTCCTCGTTCGAATCGGTTGCCCCCTGCAAGGAACGAAACGCGGCGATCTCTTCTTCGTTGAAGAAAGAAAGCTGTTCCTGCAGAGATTCTTCATTATTATCGAGGGTCTCTGCTATGGCAAGTACCAGACGAGCCTGCCAGATTTCCAGATCCGCCCCGGTGCTTGCGTGCTTCACACCATATTCCTGAAGCAGAGAAGACATCAATCCATGATTGAAATCATGAGATGTGCTGCCTGCCGGAGCGGAACTTGAATCTATGGTCAATCCTCTCAGCCGGTCAACCAGATCTTCTTTTTGCTCTCGGACGTCACCGATCAACCGTAAAAATTGTTGCCGATTTTCCCCCAGAGGAGCAGGAACATGCGCCTGACTCAATCCAGACTTCTGGAAAAGATCGATTTCGGTATTGGCTGCAGCACTGGCACCATGTTCCACCACCTGCAAAAAGTGCAGAGGGGTAAAAAACAGCAGCAAAGGATAAAGTTTATCATTGTGGATGTCCGTTTCCGGAAAGAATAAGGTGTCAAAAGAATTCATAAGTTCAACCTAAAAGGGTAAATTTGAAGATAATACCGAATGACTCGTCGTCATTCCCTGCCGTTACTACATATGAAAGTTGCCTCCGCCTATCAGGCCGGTCAGACCAATGACAATCAAATATATGGCAACAATGTAGTTCAGCAGACGAGGTGCAACAAGAATGAGAATGCCGGCGATCAATGAAAACAGTGGGGCGAGTCCTATATGCAAATTGCTTATGTTCATGTTTTTCTCCTTGGAAATAATTATAATCGTATTGGGTTATAACGGGTCACCTGCACCGCCGGGTTTCGGGTAGTACTCAGGGTACAGTTCTTTCGCACATTCCGGGCAAATGCCATGAGTGAAGCTGGCCTCGGTGTGCTCCGAGACATACTCTTCCACCTGGCTCCAGAATCCCTTGTCGTCGCGGATCTGTTTACATTTTGCGCAGATTGGGATAATGCCTCGCAGGGTGCGAATTTCATCAAAGGCTTTTTTCAGGGCATCTTCCACTACTTTACGTTCAGTGATATCGATGAAGCTGATGACCGCCCCTTCGATCACATTGTCAATGGTGCGGTAGGGGTGAATGCGCATCGTGTACCACAGTCCATCGACTGTCTGCACATCCTTCTCCTTCTGGATCAGGGTGTCCAGCACGGCCTGAACATCAGCTACCAGGTGATCATACCCTGTCAAATTACAAACAATATGGCTGATAGGCCGACCCACATCGGTCTTGATCAGGTTGATAATTTTTGAAATATCAGGGGTGAAACGGAGGATGCGCAGTTGGTGGTCAACAAAGACCGTACCGATACCGGTGCCGGCCACCATATTATTCATGTCGTTATTCGCGCGGGTCAGGTCCACGACATTGCTCTGAAGTTCACCATTGACCGTGTCCAGTTCCTCGTTGGTCGACTGGAGTTCCTCCTTGGAGGTCTCCAGCTCTTCATTGGTGGACTGCAGTTCTTCGTTGATCGATTGCATCTCCTCAATGGTGCATTTGAGCTCTTCATTGGCGGTTTGCAGGAATTGTTCCTTGGTTTGCAGCTTCTGCCTGAGTGAGGCAATGTACACACTTGCATCGTGTTCCGGTACAGAAGCGGATCCGTCAGTAGCAGGCTTGTCATCGGCCATGGCTACCACTTCCTCGAGAATTACCAGATAGAGAGGCACCTCGGTTGATGTTACTGGACCGGTAATCATCGGACTGACAGTCAGATTTACTGTGATGAACGCGCCATGACTCTTGACCAGTAAACCGGTACGATATGAAATTTCCTGTGTTGTCGATGTCTTGTGCAAAGCCGCAGCCAATTCGTGTTGCAAGCCATCCCGGGCCATCTCCAGGATATTATTGACGGCAACCTCGCCAGGGCTGAGTTCCAGGTACATCCCGGTCCGGCCATGGAGATAGAGGATGTCGCCACGACCATTGACCAGTGCACCGGTGGGGGCAACCTGCAAAAGGAGGGCTTGCTCGGTCAACTCGCGCAACGACAGTTTCCCGAGTCTTGCTTTCTTCCAGGAGGGCTGTGGCAGACTACTCTCCCCTGCCGCCAAGGTAGAAAAGTTGAGGCCCAGATGAGCGCGATGCATCCCGTCCCTCCCCTTCAGGCGACTATAGATTTTGGCTTTTTTGTCAAATACGGCAAACAAATCGCCAAAATCCCCTATTGTTTCTGAAGAGCCCAGAAAAAGAAAACCGCTCGTTTTTAAGGCATAGTGGAACAGCGGGATGATTCGTTTTTGCAGGTTGGCATTCATATAGATGAGGAGATTGCGGCAACAGATAAGGTCGAGTTTTGAAAACGGTGGATCTTTAATGACATCCTGTTCGGAAAAGATCACCATATCCCGAATGCCTTTGTGGATACGGTAGGTGGTGTTATCGGCTTCGATGGTAAAAAAGCGAGCCAACCGGTCGGGTGAGATTTCCATTGCGATGCTGGCCGGATAGAGGCCGGCACGGGCCGTGGCGATTGCCCTGCTGTCGATATCGGTGGCGAAAATCTGCACCGTATAGCTCTGTTCGAGTGTATTCAAATACTCCTGCAACAGGATGGCAAGGGAATAGGCCTCCTCACCGGTCGAACAACCCTGTGACCAGACGCGGACCATGTCACCAACGGGTCTACTGGCAAAGAGCTTCGGGATGATTTTTTGTTCAAGCGTCTTGAATGATTCAGAATCACGAAAGAAACTGGTCACGCCGATCAACAGATCTGAGAAGAGCTCCTGCACCTCGGCGGGAGTCTGCTGCAGTTCTTTGACATAGTCACCTATCGTTTCGATCTGGCGGACATCCATCCGTCGTTCAAGGCGGCGGCTAATGGTGCTTGGTTTATATTGGGAGAAATCGTGCCCGGTCTCCTTAAGCAGCAGATCGAATATCGTTTTCCTGCTGTTGACATATTTTTCCGGCATGACAGAAGAGACTTTGGAATCCCCAGCAAAGGCACGGGCTGCATAGGCCAAGAGTTGAACGGCCATCTCCGCCGGTGGCAGCTGGTAGTCAATCAGACCGGTGGCAATGGCACTCTTTGGCATGCCGCCATATTCTGTGGTACCGGGAGACTGGGCCATAGCCATGCCACCCTCGCCTTTGATTGCCCGAACCCCCAGACTGCCGTCGCTGCCGGTGCCGGAAAGGACGATACAGATAGCCCTCTCCTGCTGGTCCCTGGCCAGTGATTTGAAGAAAAAATCGATGGGCAAACGCTGGCCGCGGGGGGCCGATGGTTCCAGCAACTGCAGCTTGCCATTCTGAAAAGCCATGTCTTTCCCCGGCGGGATGATATAGGCACAATTCGGTTTCACCTCCATCCCATCCTCGACCTCGGAGACCTGCATACGGGTATAACGCTGGATGAGACCGGTGAGAATGCTTTTATGATCCGGTGCCAGATGCTGCACCAGGACAAAGGCCATGTTGGGATCACTTTCCACAGGCATACCCGAGAAGAAGGCCTCAAAGGCTGCCAGTCCACCGGCGGAAGCACCGATGCCAACGACGGGAAACGGTTCGGCCAACTGTTCGACTTTCGAGGATGTTTTCTGGCCCACCGAGGACTTTACGGCGCCTGATCGCTTGGATGGCACTAATTTGATCAACTCGGAAGAAGACGCAGTGGTTTTCTTCTTGAGAGGTTTTTTTTTCTTAATGGCCATGAACTCTCCCTAAATAATGCTATCCGTTACTCGCCCCGGTGACCTGGTAAAAAGCCGGAATTATGTTTAATCCCCTTTGCGGAGTGCTCTTTCCAGTATCACCTTGAATGGCGGAGTACCTTACAGAGGCGCATCTCTTCTTTTACAGATAATATGTACCAGGCGCGATGCCATGCTTTTTACCTGTCCTGATCATTGACTATTTTTGCCACTCATACCGCCACCCATGCCACCACTGCGGCTCGTACCGTCGCTCTGGTTCATCAGACTACCGTCCTGGTTCATCATCACTTTGCCTTGCCCCATATCCCGTTTTCTGGCAGGGGCTTGATCAGGCAGGGTCAAACCGTGCGATTCGGCACGTTTCTGCATATTCTTATGATTTTCTTTGCGGATCTGCTCCCGCTGTTCTGATGTTTTTACCGCCAACATTTTGGCCCGAAATGCAGCACGTTCTTGCGGCGTCATGAGTTGAACGCCATATATTTGCTCCTGATCTAAAGCATCTGCATTTTTATTAACCGCGTCCGGAGCAGTAGCGGTGAGCGACAATTTTTCACTTGTAGTTACACCGCCAGCCCAAACAAAACCAATTGGCAGAAACAGGGAAATAGCCAGGGTGACCAGCAGCAAGATTCGATTTTTCATGAGAGACTCCTCATTGATGAAGGTTATGCAAACTGTGATTGGAACTTCTCCCCATAAGGTATCTCAACCTGTGGGTGCAACCCATGGCGGCTCTTTTTACCTTAGAAATTCATTTCTTGTTTTTTAAGAATGAATTTCTAGGGTACTTACACCCCTCAAGGGGGTACTGAAAAGAGTCCCGGCTTATTTCCCGTTTACCGGGGTTAGCCTTTTTTCCTGCCAACCACCAGCAGCGCAATACCCGCCGCGAGAGCTAACCCGCCAACGATTGGCGGCAGCGGCAGTGTCCTGGTTTTTTCCGCCGTCACTTCCAGCGAGCCGATATCAATCACTTTTTCATCAGTTGTGTACGTGATTCCCTGATAAGCAAAAACCAGAACCCCCAAAACTATGAGGATGATGGCCAGAACTACGTTAGTTTTCATTAAGTCACTCTCTTTTGCTGTCCGGCGGAATGCCCGTGCGAGTTATGCCCACCTATAGTAAAGCAAGCTCTGTGCCAAGTATTTTTCGTTGGTGGTGTTTTCTTATCTTCATGATATTACAAGACAAAATACTTTATAACTATGAATGCCGAGAGAGATAGCCGCCAGCAGAATTGGTCACATACAACCGATGGTCATAAATGACCACCATTCGACCTTTCAACAGCTATCGGTAAGAACGGGCCTTCAAGGCCTCTGGATTTTCAGTTTGCGCATGCGAGCCCGCAGGGTGCTGCGGTCGAGGTCAAGAATTTCCGAGGCACTGTCTTTGCCGCTTATTTTCCAATTGGTTTGTTTCAGCACTTGGATAATATATTCGCGTTCAACCGCCTGGAGGGTGTTTGAGCTGCTTGAGAGTCCCTTAACCGATTTTTTAAGTTGATCAACCAGATGGAGTTTCGGGCCCGACGAATTAATTATCGCCCGTTCGAGCACATTTTCCAGTTCCCGGATATTTCCCGGCCAGGGATAATCCTGCAGCTCTCGCATGGTCTTTTCCGGTATAACTTCAATCGACTTGCCTAATCTTTTGCCAATCTTTTTGATATAAAACGCCACGAGGAGTTGAATATCGTCCCGGCGATCCCTCAGCGGCGGCATGGTAATAGGGAAGACATTCAGTCGATACCAGAGATCCTCCCGAAACCTGCCAGCCCGGACCTCCTCTTCGAGATTGCGATTGGTGGCGGCAATAATTCGGGCATCGACCTTGATCGTGCGGGAGCCGCCCAAACGTTCAAATTCGCCCTCCTGAACTACTCTCAGCAGCTTTGCCTGCAATTCCAAGGGTAATTCACCAATTTCATCAAGAAAAATGGTCGCCCCATCGGCAATCTCAAAACGGCCAAGGTGTTTGGCCTGAGCACCGGTGAAGGCACCCTTTTCATGACCGAACAATTCACTTTCAATGAGGTTTGCCGGCAGAACCGCGCAGTTCACCTTGATCAAGGCCCGTTTTTTCCGAGGGCTGAGGCTGTGAATAGCACGGGCGGCCAATTCTTTTCCTGTTCCGGTTTCGCCCAGAACCAGAACGGTGGTATTGCTGCTGGCGATCTGTTCAACCTTGTAGAGCACATATTTCAGACCGTTACTCTGTCCGATTATAGTCTCATGATTGTATTCGAGTTTGATCTCTTCCTGCAGATAGGCACGTTCTGCTTCCAGCAAAATCTTTAACTTTTGTATTTCAACAAGGGAGTTTTCCGCATCCTGTCGGCCTCTTTCTGCTTCTTTGCTGGCGACGATAAGTTCACTCGTTCGTTTCAAAACCAACTCTTCGAGCTGTTTCTGATGGGTTACCCGATCGGTTACATCCTCGATAGCCAGAAAGATCAGCTGCTTCGCCGTTGTTTCTCTCTCAATACGGCAGGCATTCAGCCGCATGATTTTTCGGCCGATGGTCGAAAAGGCATGCTCCATCTCGAAGTCATCAAATTTCGAATTGTCCGGAAGGATTTTTTCCAGCAGCTCTCTCAGTCGAGGTATGTTCCATTGCCGGTTGCCAAGATCGTAAACGAGGCGCCCTTCCGTCTCGTCCGGCCCAACCTTGAAGGTTCGGTAGAAGGAAAAGTTGGCCTTTACAACCCGGAAATCGGTATCAAGAATGAGGATAGGCTCACGAATGGAATCCAGAATATCGACAAAGTCTTCAATGGACGGTTTTGCCATCTGCCTGTTCGCATCGAACGTCCCGGACAATGTTGATACTGTTTTTTTGATGGGCTGAACTGTTTTCATATCAAGGCATCACAGGTCATATCGGTCATTTATGGCCTATGATGGCATCCCGGTTGAGGTTCATCGAATCAAACGTCTCTAAAAAGAGTTCTTGCTTCAAGCCTCGCTGCCTTCTTCGACAACATCGGCATGAGCTTTTGCATCAAAGGTCACCCGGTCTTCTAACTCTCCAAACCAGAGCTCTGAACTTATAATTTCATATTGTCGCTCATTTTCTGTTACAAAAAGCTCTTTGAGTATCCAAAGAATATTTTTTGCTTCTGGGAAGCTCTCTCCCTTAATTTGCTCTTCAAAAAGACGATTCAAGATTGCCGCCTCATCCAAACCATTGGCCAGTAACCTGACAATGACAGCGTCAAGTGATGCATCAAAAATCTCAAAGGAATGACTTTTATCTGCTGTTATTTTTACAGTAAACTGCACACCTGTCGGCTCTTTAAATATGCCATTATAGGCTTCTCTCAACAGCCCATAAGCATTAAATAAGCTCAAGTGATATGCCGAATCGGCATGTTCTTCCCAAAGTTTATTCTCAATCATCTGATGGCTCAATTGCTCTATTTTGCCTTCAGTAATTTCATCTTTAAAAATATGGGTTAAAACAAATTGAGCTGACTCATGATGCTCGAAATCATTAAGTGACATCAAACACATCTCTTTCAGCTCAGCTTCACCCATTCCTCCAAGTTCATCTTCCTGGATGTCCATCATTGATAACAGTGCTTTATAATCATCTGCCGTCCAGGCATTTTCAATTTCAGCAATTTTCAGAAAAGATACAATCTCCACCTTGAACTCTTTGTTCATCACCATCTCCTATTTTGATATAGTTTTTAAAATCAACTACATACTGTTCAGATCCTGAATTGCGTCCACAATCATTCCCGTTCCTACCGCCATGAGCAGGATGTCGGACGCCACGCGGACATAGCGATATCCCTCAGGCGGTATGCCCAGCTGAACAACAACTTCAGCGGGAAGATCATAGTAGATAACATCGTGGGGCAAAGGGGCGCCTTTTTTCCATTTTTTGGCCTGACCTGGCGGCATGCAGCCGTTTTTCTTCTTGGCAAGGCCAGGAGGACAGTGGCCGGACTGAAATTCCTCCCGATAATAATTGTCGATCACATGACGTTGCTGCTCATTAAAGCTGATGTTGATAGTGCCGGCATCACCACTTTGGCCCTGAGAAGTGCTGCTATCGTGTCCTTTTTGCTTAGTCTTATCTTTCTTGTGGTTTTTTGAACTATGCCCTTTATCATTATTCGATGACGGTTTATCAGCCATCGCCGGCAGAGAAAAAGCGAGCATCAGGAAAATCACCAAGGTAAGGAAGACGCTAGTATTCAAAGTGTTTTTGTTCATAATCCGTATCCATGCAAAAGTTAGATTTGTATATCAGAGCCGGGGTAAAGCTGAATGCCGAGCCCCATAACTCTTCCATAACAGCCAGTTCAACTTAATACGTTGCAAGCATCATGCCTTCCTCACTTTCTAAACAACCGTTTTTCTATCACCCTGCTTTATTGTGAAATTTGGCCGAAGGACGCTGACCAGAAAATCTTTCAAAGCCAAAGAGAAGGGTCACATTTGACCACTTTGGTCAAATGTGACCCTTTGTGTTGAGCCCAGATGTTCTTGATGGGGGGATTTGCTAATTCCCGAGATTGAGTTTGCGCATGCAAGCGCGCAGGGTGCTGCGGTTAAGACCAAAGATTTCACCCGTACTGTTTTTGCCGCATATTTTCCATTCCGTCAGCTCCAGTACCTGCAGGCTAATCAAATTCCTTCCGTACCCTCTTCATTTTTAATGCGGCTTTGCAGCGCATACATTGTTGTTGATCCTGAAGACCAGAACATGAGCTTCCCAGCCTTCACAAGACCATTAGCGACATTTTTCAGATCCCGTGGCTTTGTCTCTGGATCACAAGCATAGAAATCTTTAATGTACAGTTGTGGTTTGGGGGATGCTTGCGCTTTCTCAAGAATTGCAGCCTCTAGCGCTTCTTTCGTTAATTTCATATGAAACCTCCTAAAGAGTTTCAAAAATGCAGCATATTTGCCAGAACATGAAAATCATTTCTCCCTTGCGAGCGATGCTGGAGACAATGAAAGGGTGAACAAGATTTCTTTCTATCCTATTTGCTGCAATATTTGCGCCTAGCTTTCGCCATTCCTTATTTCCAAGATATCTATTTGAATTGGCACAAAGAATGGAGAATGGTGGCAACACATTTTTAAGGGGAGGAAGCCGGTAAGCAAGGTCATATTTGACCAATGGTCATATTTAACCGTTTTGACGGAGGGGAGAGTTGTTTGATTAAGCAGCACAGTCTCAGGAGTCTGTAGTTCGGCGCAATGGGGAGAGATTTATGCTTTCTGGATATTGAGCTTGCGCATGCGGGCGCGCAGAGTACTGCGGTCAAGACCAAGGATTTCAGCCGCACTGTCCTTGCCACTTATTTTCCAATTAGTCAATTCCAGCACCTGAAGGATGTGTTCCTTCTCTACCGTCTGCAACGTTTTCCGGATAGTTCCGGTATCTTTACCAGGCTTCTTCAGTTCATCGGCCAATCGCAGTTTTAAGCCAGTCGAGTTGATCACCGCCCGTTCGAGGACATTTTCAAGCTCCCGAATATTGCCGGGCCAGTGATAATCCTGCAAGGCGTTCATGACGCCTGCTGGAATGATTTCAATAATCTTGCCGATCCGCTTGGCAATTTTCTTAACATAAAAATCAACCAGAATCGGAATGTCATCCGTCCGGTCCCGGAGAGGCGGCACGGTGATCGGGAAGACATTTAAGCGGTACCAGAGATCCTCGCGGAACCTGCCGTTACGGACCTCGTCTTCCAGGTTTCGATTGGTGGCGGCCAGGATCCGGGTATCGACTTTGATGGTATGGGAACTGCCAAGCCTCTCGAACTCTCCGTCCTGAATAACTCGCAACAGTTTTGCCTGAAGCTCCGGGGGTAGTTCTCCTATTTCATCGAGAAACAGGGTGCCGCCATCGGCCACCTCAAATCGCCCGAGGTGTCTGGCCTGGGATCCGGTAAAGGCACCTTTCTCGTGGCCAAACAATTCGCTTTCGATGAGATTTGCCGGCAGGGTGGCGCAGTTGACTTTAATCAGGGCTCTTTTCTTCCGCAGACTGGAGTTGTGCAGGGCCCTGGCGACGAGCTCTTTGCCGGTTCCTGTTTCACCCAGGATCAGAACGGTCGTGTTGCTGCTGGCAATTTGTTCTATCTTATAGAGAACATGTTGAAGTCCCTCGCTCTCTCCAAGAATATTCCCATGGTTAAATTCCAGCTTTATTTCATCCTGAAGATAAGCCCTTTCCGCCTCCAGCTGGTCCTTCAGTTTTTTTATTTCCAGCAGGGATGTTTCGGCTTTCTGCTTTCCTTTATCCGCCTCTTTTCTTGCCTCGATGAGATCGATTAACCGTTTTTCGACTAATTGCTCAAGACCTCTCAGGTTGTATTCAAGGTCTGTTACATCGGTAATCGCCAAAAAGATAAACTGGGTCTGATTCTCGTCTCTGGAGATCCATCTTGCGTTCAACTGAAGTATCTTATAGCCGAGGCCCTCAAATTCATGTTCGAGCTCGAAGTCATCAAATTTGGAATTTTCCGGGAGGATGTTTTCCAGGAACTCTCTCAGTTTGGGAATATCCCATTGCCGATTGGCAATATCATATATTATTGCCCCTTCAACCTCATCGGCTTTGACATGGAAGGTCCGGTAGAAGGCATGATTGGCCCGCGCCACTTTCAAATCGACATCGAGCACCAGAACCGGTTCGTGGATCGAGGCCAAAATGACGTCCAGAATGGTGAGAAATGACTGAGTGACCTGTGGTTGATCTTTTGCTGGCTTTATTTTTTTGGTTTCGTCTCTCGCAGGCGATCTGGCACTTTTCATGAAAAGCCTTCCTTCTTCAGGTTCCGGGTCGAGCTTGTCGTCGAGATCTAACTTTTTTGTATGAATTCTTACTACCGGATCTCTTTTAGCGCTTACTTTAGTTATAACTCAGTGAAGGGTACTTGTGAAGCTGTTTGACCATTGTTGGATGTCGAAGAGAAATATCCTGCTTCCCATTTCAAATCGAAGCTCCTGCCATTTTTTTTGCAAGGGGGTTTACCTGCTAACTATGCGAAAGATTCTCTAATTGTTCAGATTATTTTTTCCGGTCAAATCTGTCCGCAAAAAATTCAGTTGTGCAAGTTCAACTTTATCTTGACTATGCACAATACTTTCTAATACATTCCTGACTTTCCCTACTTTTTTAGAATTCATCACCATAAATCTAAACAAGATACCAATTTAAATAGCTACTATATCAAACGGAGGTTGTATCATGGAATTTGTAATAAATATGTTTGTCGCACTGTGTGTAGGAACGTCTTATGTCATTGGCTACCCGCTTGCTCTCTTAGCATTACTCTTTCTTATTGCCTGGATTATAGATGGTAGGTATAAGTCTAACTTATCAGACAGATTTCTTTATTTATTAAAGGCATATCTGCCGGAAAAAGAGGAAAAAGTTGTTTGTAAAAGGTGTGAAGAGGTTAAAACCATTGCCACCGAAGACAACTACTGCTCTTTGTGCGGCAAAGAATTTAAAAAACCTAAGACCAGCACCTATGATATTCAGGTAGAAAAAATGACAAAGAAGATTTTGATTTTTGCCTTAATCACGATCTTATTGTACAGCTTCAGCACGACACTCTTTGTTGTTTTCGTAACATTATCAGCCATATCCTTCTGTCTTTACTCTGTATCCAAATCGGCTGAATCAAAAAGAGAATCTGCATAAGAATGGTTGCATTGTCCGATGGAATGGCACTGCTTCTATGCTCAGGGCTAGGTTCATCGTGAATTATTGGTGCGACACCTTTTGAAGCCAGGAAATGAAGAGGAGACGAACGCTTCTCTTCATTTCCTGGCCAAAGGAATATAACTTGGATTTTACGTGAGTATACTGGACCTGTGTCACCCAGCCAAATAACTCACTCATATTCAACTGATTCCTTAGTCATTTAAGTTGTATTCTTTAAGCAGATAACGAGTCTGTAAAAAAACAATTTTGAAAGTCGTAATTCTTGCTCTATCTTGATTTTTAAACTCCAGTCTGTTGCTCTTATCGTACTACTCTAGCTCGATCCAGGAAAAAGGAGATTTGAATCATGTCAGCTAAATTGAACTATCCAGCCCATCTCGAAATCGCCCGCAAGGGCACACCTCTTCAGAAAATGGAACGATTGAGCGAAGAACTCGGGGTAGAGATTTTCTTTAAAAGAGATGATTTGACCGGTTGTGAACTCTCCGGTAACAAGATCAGAAAGCTTGAGTTTCTCCTAGCTGACGCTAAAGCCAAAGGCGCGGACACAGTAATTACCTGCGGCGGAGCCCAGTCTAATCATTGTCGGGCGACAGCCTTGGCTGCAGTAACGGCGGGATTAAGCAGCACGCTCCTGCTAAGAACTGAAGATCCTACTAATCCTCCACCCTGCCGTGGTAACATTCTGCTTAACAGGATGGCTGGGGCTGAGCTTGTCTGGGTCACTCCTGCCGAATATAAAGATCGGCATAACAGGTTTGAACAGGAAAAAGAGAGGCTGCGTGGATTGGGCAAGATCGCCTATATAATCCCTGAAGGAGGATCGAATCAATTGGGTGCCTGGGGTTATGTCAAAGGAATGGAGGAAATCACAAACGACCTGACTGCAATTGGAGTATCAGATTTTACTGAAACGACTGTCCTCTCAGCTACCGGATCCGGGGGAACGACCGCCGGACTGCTTCTTGGTGCCCGGTTGCTCAATTTTGATCTGAGGGTGACAGGGGTTAATGTGTGTGATGACAAAGACTATTTTGTTACAGAGATCGGCCATATTTGCCAAGAATTTATAAAAGACTACTCGGTGGACATTGCCATAAACAGCACCGATATAGATATAGTCGACGGTTATGTAGGAAGAGGTTACGCGCTTTCCAGGCAAGAAGAGCTAAAGGCGATTTTCGATCTTGCACGACTCGAAGGTGTAGTGCTGGATCCCGTCTACACCGGCAAAGCCTTTTATGGCATGGTGAGCGAAATAAGGAAAAACCGCTCGGTTTTCGGCAAACGGATTGTCTTTGTCCATACCGGCGGACTCTTTGGACTCTTTCCTGTTGCGGATAAATTTGAGACTTTTTTTTAGTATCCTACAGCCCATTATGGGGTGTAAGCAATAGCTATGCGTCACTCTGGTATTGACGATATGTCCAGAGAACGTTCAGGTGCAACCACAACTACCTGGGGAAAATGATTTGTGAATCAATGCAACCATCGACAACAAATCATAAACCTGCAGATTAACAGCTTTTTGGACAGCATTTGCAAAAGGAGGCAAATCAGTACACTCAAGAAGGATTGCTCCTAGATCAGGATGCTCTTGCTTTGCAACTGCTGCCAAGGAAACTACTTCATTTTCCACTTTTTCCATAGCAAGAGGCTGGTGTGGGAAGCGACTGATTTTGCTCCATTCCGGCATCTCTTCCATACCGTATACTTCGATTCCATGCATATCACGCACTCCTACTGCTCTGAAGTGTTCCAACCTGAGCGTTGACTTAGAGGCAGTGATAACAGCCAGTTTCTTTTCTCCAATCGAGGCAAGAATAAAAGGAATCTGCATCAAAGCCGAGGTAAATACCGGAACCGGCAGCGCCCTTGCCAGTTCTCTTTGGAATATGGCATTAAACCCGCAACTTGTGATGATGGCGCGTACTCCCAGCTGCACCATTTTTTCTCCTTCGCTCACCATGGCATCAAGGAGCCCGATGTGTGGGGCCTCTACAACTGAATGGTAATTGGCGCCCTTAACTCGTCTAAAAACTACTGAAAAGGGATAGGTTGCAGGATTAGTGCTGTTGCCGACCAGGCTTTCTAACTGTTCAAGGCCTTTAGGGCTACCACCTTCTTCCCATCGCAAAACGCCGAGAAACGGTATAGTGGACTGCATTCCTTGCTCTCCTTTTATCTGCTACCCATGGTAAACGGAAAATAGCCCAGAATTATATTCGATAACACTTTCAGCGGATCGTATTTATTGTAAGCTATCCTCAATTATTGGCGCCACAACCATTTAATATCATGGATTAAGGCAGCCGTCCCAATCGTTTTCTTCCCGATGAAAAGTGATCCCGCGTTTCTCAAGCTCACTGAAATAAAAATCGAGTGGCACATCCATGGGCATTGTCATTCCCGTGGTTTTGATCTTTCCGTCAAGAATCATCATACTGCCAATCGCCATGGGAAACCCAACTGACTGCTGCATAGCTGTAAAACCAGAGGTTCGATCATGGTAAACAATGGATTGCATCACCACCTGTTTGGCTTGCCCATCAATAAGTCCTCTTCCATCAACTCGCAGGAGAGCGATATCTCTTTCGCCATCTTGGTAATGAAACTGCTCTTGATTTCCCAAAAGTGAGGCACAAAACTCCTCTGGCTTCACCATTTGCTTGCCTACCTGAATGGGTTGGTCACTCAGAAATCCGCATCGAGCCATTTTTTCCCAAAATGCACCATGTCCTGGCCAGCGACAGATATAGCGTCCCATACTCTTAATAGTCTTTGCAATCTTGAAATGATCTACGTATTGAGTTGCGTTGCCATTGTAAAAGCATTCAAGTGTATCTCCTAAACCCGGAATATCCAGTTGGTGAGAATTCTTAGAACTAAATACTGCGTCAGGTTCAATTGTTCGAACCTCACAGTTGTCAAGGTACTTGGCTGGTCGCAGATGAGAGCGGATAACTCCGATAATCGACCAGCTGAATTTGTACTTCAAAGGGTTGTTTGCCGATTGTAACTCTGGAAATCCTGCACCATAGGAATGAAGGGCATGAATTTCATCGAATGAATCCACTACCCTTTGGCCCATGGCTAAATCCATACCAGGGTCCATACCGAACTCCTCCAAAATAATAAGGCCCTTTTGGTGGGCTTTTTGATCAAGAGATTCGAGTCTTTCGGCAAATCCTGGCTGAGTTGCATAGGCTGGATTATTGATATAACTTGAGGTGATAACATGACAGTTACAGTCAATAGCCAATTCAACCATCGGAAGGGTGAGATGGGGAGGAAAAAACTCAATAACAAGTGAGGTTGGCTGAAGAAGCTCGCTGATTTTAACAAGGTCAGTACCGTCAATATGGCAGCCCTTTACCCTGGGATCTTCTAATGATTTAATATCATCAAGAAAACCTGTGTAGCAATCAACTATAACCAATTCGCTAAAATTTCCATGATTGAGAAGATCATAGACGCAGGCTTTCCCCTGCATTCCATAGCCCATCAGAACAATTTTCCGTTCCATCGCTTATAACTCCTTTAAGTTAAAAAAATTAAAATCAAGTGGATACAATACAAAAACATATGCCACATGAACTTGTATAAAAAGAAAATCCAGTCGTCCTGCTGGAGAAGGAATATTTGATCTGAAAAAGTATCGTTATTAGGCTAGATTCCATCCAGAAACGGCCTTTTTTCCCTAACTCGTCGTTACTCTCAAAATTTAATCCTCGGAATATCAACATATGCTTGCGGTTAAATTTATCGAGTGCCTAGATTTAAGAAAAAAATCCTCGTTTCAGGATAAAAACTAGACCAAAAGTTTCTCTATTTTTTTCGGCCGTGGAATATGAAGTCCCAAAGAACAAGGTGCTTTAAGTAATATAACGTTGGGTTTAATCAAAAGTTTTGCGAATCACGGCCAAATTCAAATTACGACCTAATATTTTTAATGAGACTCCATTTACTCTTGTCTGTTCTCCAAACATCGATGGCTTAATGCGATAGGCAAATGTCAATTTTGAAACATTGATCAATGTTTCAAAATTGAGCTTAAAAAGAGTTTGCCTCGAACTGTTTGAGGATTATTGAAAAAATCTTCAGGTGGTGCAACTTCGATGATCTTTCCATCATCCATAAAAACAACCCGGTTAGCCACCTCTCGGGCAAATCCCATTTCGTGGGTAACTACCATCATGGTCATACCTTCGTGAGCTAAATCTCTCATAACATCGAGAACTTCATTGATCATCTCAGGGTCAAGAGCCGAAGTTGGTTCATCAAAGAGCATGATTTTGGGGCTCATGCATAGACCTCTGGCGATAGCAACTCGCTGCTGTTGGCCACCGGATAGTTGTGCTGGATAATTATTAACTCTATCCCCCAATCCCACTCTTGTTAATGTTTCCTTGCCGAGCTTTTCTGCTTCTTTTTTCGACATTTTTCTGACCTTCATGGGAGCAATTGTTACATTTCCCAAGGCTGTCATATGGGGGTATAAATTGAAGGATTGGAAGATAAATCCAATCTCTGCACGTAATGTGGTCATATTGATGTTTTTATCATGGACATTCATGCTATCAATGACAAGATCCCCTTTCTGAATAGCTTCAAGCCGATTTATACAGCGAATCAGTGTGCTTTTTCCTGATCCACTCGGCCCACAGACCACAACCACTTCTCCCTTGGAAACTTCTAAATTGATGTCATTTAAGACATGAAGTTTGCCAAACCATTTGTTTACGTTTTTGAAGGCAATCATGGACTCTTTTTCCTTATTTAAGAAATATCTAACTGAACATGTCTTACCTTTCTTTTCAAAGCCTAGTATTTACCACAGTCATCCGCCTTTCCATATAATTGGACAAATTGATCAACGGATAACAGATCAGGAAATACAAAAGGCCAACAAGACCGAACACCATCAAGCCTTCGGGAATACGCTGCACGGTCAGCCAGCCGACTCTAGTAACATCAACCACTCCAATAGCAGAGACCACTGATGAATCTTTTATAATAAGAACATATTGTCCTACAAGTGGAGGGATGATGGATGGCATGGCCTGGGGTAAAACTATGTACCTCATTTGCTGGTAAGCAGATAACCCTGATGCGGTCGCAGCCTCTCTTTGACCCTGCGGTACCGCCAGGATACCACCGGCTACAATCTCACAGATAAAGCTGGCACCCATATTGCTCAGCGCGATCACCGCCGCTGGAAATGCTTCCAGTTCTATTCCAATGCCCGGCAGGATGAAAAAAATTATGAATACCTGTACCAGAAAGGGTGTTCCACGAGTGAGGTCCACCCACGCACCGATAAAGAATCGCAGAATCTTATTCCGTCCGGCCCTCATAATTCCTAAAAAGAAGCCGATGATGGTCGCAATGATCAGAGCCAGCCCGGAAACCGCAACGGTCATCCAAAGCCCCTTGAGGAAAAAGGGCAGACTGTTCATCAATTCATGAAAATAAAATCCCCACATATCTTATCCCTTAGTCATCAATGAGCTTCGCGGAAAATCAGCCGTTTTTCAGACCAATTTGAGAAGGTTTTTAACAGGTAGTAAATAAGCAGATAAAAAGCCGCGGTGGTCAGGAACCCCTCTGCGGGCATAAACCGATCCGAGGTCAGCATCTGGCCGGCCCGTGTCAACTCCATGATCGAAATTAGCGAAAGTAGCGACGAGTCCTTTACCAAAACAATGGCTTGTCCCAGCATGGGCCGGATCGTCATACCTAGAGCCTGTGGCAAAATGATATATCGCATGCGCTGGAAATAGTTCAGACCGGAAGCAATTCCAGCTTCAATCTGGCCATAGTCGATGCCCTGTATACCCGCTCTTATTATCTCGGCATAATAGGCACCGCTGTTCAACGTAAGGGCGAACACACCTGTGACCCATTCCGGAACCATAATACCGATGGATGGGAGGCCGAAATAGAAAAAATAAAGCTGCACCAACAAAGGCGTAGCGCGGATGCTTTCGATATAAATACCAGCAATTTTGGAGATTGCCCTGGACTTACTCAAACGCATAGCACAGGCAATCGTTCCTACCAGAATAGCTCCGATCAGTGACAGGGCAGACAGCCAGAGAGTGGCCAGAAAGCACTGTAGATAAAGCGGCATGTATTCTAAGATGACTCTGAAATTGAAGTCGACAAGCATATTTTTAACCTGAAATAATCTTTGCCATGCGTTTGATATCGACGGAATGCGAGCCGCTCTTGCAGGCCCGCACGAGACTAAGCGTCATCCGTCTAAAAAACAGAAGATCTTTAGTGATCTTTCTTCCAATCCAGAGAATTGACCCAGTAATTTAAGTTTTGATCAAGCTGACCGTCCAATTTTATCTGGAGAAAGAAGAGATTGAGCCATTCGCGTAAGGCCGGAGAATCATAACGTACGGCAAAGGAAAGTGGAGATTTGGACAACTGTCCATCCAAAATCCTGATGGTATTCGGCGGGTAACTGGCTGATTGACCGCGAACAGCCGACCCGTCATTTACGCCGGCATCGGTGTGACCAGCAATTACTGCATTGAGCACAATCGGTCCCCCACCTTTATACGTCTTTATTTCGGCCTCGGGAAATGCTTTTTTTGCATCGTTTTCTCCTGTAGAACCGAGCAAAACAGCCAGTTTAATTCCAGGCTTTTTTACATCTTCGATGGATTTGATTGGGCTGTCTTGCTTCACGAAGACCACGCTTCCGGTGTACATATATGGGTCAACAAAAGAAATTTTCATAGCCCTCTTCAAAGTCGGGGTCATATCGGCGGCTAACATGTCAGCCTTACCGGAAAGGAGAGCGGGAATAAGACCATCCCAGTCATAGTCGAGGAACTTAATCTTGACTCCCATTTCCTTAGCGATCAGCTTGCAAAGCTCTATTGAACTGCCCGTCCTCTCACCATTTTTATCTACAAAACTGAAAGGTGCACCCTGGGTCTGACATGCAACACGAAGTTCTCCCCTCTGGGCGATTTCTTCCAGGGTTCCTGCTGTGGCAAATCCACCAAGAGCCAAAAGAATCGCCAATGAGGCTATTACCGAAAATCCCGATACCTTTTTCATGTTCCCTCCATTTGATTTTTCAAGTTTTGGTTAATAACCTTTTCCCAACACATTCAGGTAGGTGTAACCAGTTTTGCTCGGATTTCATAATGATAAATGTTTCACTTCTGACAACATTGCCAATCTCCAGGATTGTTTCAGTGGTAAATTGATATAATTCGTCCTGTCCTCCCACACAAACAACCTCTGCAATGATATCGTAACGCCCAGCTACCACCCCTGCCCACGCCACATTTGGTAGTTGGGATATCTTGGTGATGATATCATCCATCTGACCTTTTGACTGGATGTTCATAGCGACCAAAGCAGTTATCATGTTTTGGTGTCGGCTTGGATCAACAAGACCTGATACTTTAAATAAACCTTTATCCTCAAGAATTTTAATCCTGTTCCGAATAGTTGGAGTTGTAACATTGAGCTTTTTGGCCATCTCACCAATCGACATGCGTCCATCCTCTGTTAACTGATGAATGATATCGTAGTCCAAAGCGTCAAGAATTGTTTTCCCCATAAACATCCCTTTATTAACAAATTTCCAAAAAGAAACTATTGGACTAATATTATATCCAAAAAGAAATTGTCAATTTATTTTATTATTTAAATCAAAAGATATGATCAGATAAATCTTCCGATACAGATAACAAGAAACAAAAGAGGCTCAAGAAAAAACAATGGCGGGTAAAATCAATAGAGGGAACAGCTTTCAGTAAACTTTAAGACAAAGATCAAGCAGGCAAAAATATAGCGTCTCGGACTGTCGCGAAGTCCGAGACGCTATTTAAGGCAGGCAAACCCCAGTTGTTACCTACCCCATTCTTAGTGACTTAAAAGAATATTCTTTTGAAATACAAGCATTTTTTTTCGTGAAGAAACTATCGTGCTTTGCGGAGGGTGAATGCACGGCGAATTTTTTTCTTGAGACCGTCTATCACAAAAGGTGTCAGTTTTTTCTTTTCCCGCAATATTTTTCCGAAAAGATCCTTTTTCTTTAGTGGTATTTCCGGCCGCTTAACCTGAACCAAAGACAGGGATTTTGTTGGACATGAGCTGATACAGGCACCGCAGCCCAGACAGTTGTCGGAGAACACCTGCATCTGTTTCTTTTTCCTGCCGTTTTCAACGTCCACCAATTCCAGGGCTGTCACATTGCAGGCCTTTTTGCAAAGCCCGCAACCGACGCAGGTCTCACTGTCAATCTGCAAGGTATAGTTGGTTTTGGCTATGCCCATGGGAAAACCCTGATTCACCCCGCCCAACAACTCGCAGCAGCAGGAGCAGCAGTTACAGATAAACGAAGGCTTGTGCCGTATATTATCGGTAATATGGGTAAGGTTCAGCTCCCTTGCCTGGTCAAGTATGGCCAACAGCTGTTCTTTGGTGCGGTGTTCAGCAAAGCCTCTGCGCACCATGAATTTGGCCGCAGTGCCGAGGGAAATACAGATCTCTTTGGTCGGCGCATTCTTGTCACAGCTCTGATTGAGATGCTCCTTTTTATGGCGACAATAGCACATGCCGATGGCGCCATAGCCGGCACTACTGATTATCTCCCTGGCACTTTCGTAGGTTGCCACCTGGGAACTGACCGGAATATGCTCTTCATAAGGCAGGGAACGGGTGAGAGGTGTCTTGCTGCCAAAAAACTCCCGGCCCATGGCCTGGTTGGGATCCCCGAAGAGATATTCGGTCATGAGTTGGGCAAGCTCGGCAACGGGCAGATCATTGCGCTGCTTCATAAAGCTGAATTCAAAAAAGCCAATGAGCCCCGGCATCAGGAGATAATAGGTTTTGCCACCGTAGGTGGTATCCATCACCAGTCCCTTGTCAGCCATTGTATCAAGATGCTTTTTCAGCTTTTCTGATTCCCATTTGGTGGCCTTCACCAGCTCTGGCAGTGTCGCCTCAGTCAGCGGAAAACGAGAAGCAACAAAGGCGTCATCTTCTGAAAAGAGAATTGCCAGGATCTGGCGCAGCTTGTCCGTATCGGGCAGACCGATTGGGTATTTATTCAGCCGGTCGATGAGTGGTACGATGCTGCTTTTTCCGTCAAGATGATGCCCCATGATTAGTCCTTAAGTTTACGATGCTACAATTTATTCGTTCATGGTGTATTGATCCTTCAGGGCATGGACACGGTCCCATACCCGCTGAAAACCTTCTCCATCTTTAACAGGTTTTCTGATCATTTTCTGGAAAATCTCTTCCTGTTCGGCAGAATTGTCATGGCTGAGGATCATCTGTAAGGCAAAGGCCGAATAATCTTTTACCAGAAAAGTGAATATCTGTTCCAGTATATCCTTATCCGTGCCGTAGATCTTACTGTTTTCCAGGATTAACTGGCCGTAGACGATGAGGGTAAAGAGTTCACCTGCCGCCAGCATATAATCGATATTTTTTGCCTGTTCCTTGCTGGGCGGCGCAGTTATCAGCAGGGTACGAAACAGCTCCATCTGTTCCTTAAACACCTGAACGTTGGCTGAATCAATATCTTTGTAGGCCAAACGATAGTCGGGGAAGCGGATACTGGCCAGACTGCCGGTTTTTTGATTGAAGAGATAGGCGTCATCGCCGGCTTCGCGTTTCTGCGGGATATGGGGATAGTCGACGGGCTCAAAAAAGTAGTTTTTAACAAACTTGATGATGAGTGCCATGTTGACATGCTCGGTCCCTTCAAGCTTGGGCAGCATACCAATATCCCTAAGGGCCATCTCAAAATAGGTGTCCTGCTCGTAACCCTTGGCGGCGATAATTTCATGGAGCAGCGCCACCACCTTTTCACCCTGACCGGTCACCTTCATCTTGACCACCGGATTAAAGAGCAGGTAACGCCGATCTTCGTCGGATGCGCTGCGCATATAATCCGCGGCCCTGAAGGCAAAGAGTTTCATCGCTATCAGCCGGGCATAACTTTCGGTGAAGAGTTTTTTGACATGGGGGAAATCGGTTACATAACGGCCATAGAGACTGCGGCTCGCCGCGTGGTTCAGCGCCTCATAAAAACAGTGGGTGCCGATGCCAATGGAGGCACAGCCCAATTCGAATTTTCCGACATTGATGGTGTTCAGTGAAGAGTTCCAGGCGTGCTCTCCCCTGGAAATAATGTCGTCCTCGGTGATGGGATAGTCGTGCAGGGCGTATTCTGCCACATAGGCCTGCCGCACCCCGGAGGTGTCTATCTTCTTGACGCATTCATATTTTTCATGGTTCGGGTCGACCACAAAAAAGACATACTCGCCGGTCCCTTCAATCTTGGCAAAGGTGGAAACCAAGGCCGCACAGTTGCCGTTGCCGATATAGTATTTAGAGCCCTTCGCCAGATAACTGCCGTCATCCTGGGGAATGACCAACATCTCACTGGAATAGAGGTCGGCGCCGTGGGTTTTCTCGGAAAGTCCAAAGGCAAAGATGCCACCTTCCGCCAGCAGCGCGGCGGCTCGTTTTTTCACGGCTTCATTGGTCCCCATCCAGATCGGGCCGAGTCCGAGAATAGTCACCTGCCAGGCATACCAGTAGCAAAGTCCGTAGAACCCGAGAATCTCATTGAACTCGCTGATTCGGTACATATCCCATCGCCCGTTTTCATTGTCCAGGCTATATTTTTTGGGCGTCAGAAAACTGGCAAATATTTTTTCTTTCTTGATGAAGTTGAGAAAATCCTCGTACCAGACCATCGACTGATCGTCTTCCTTGATCTTTTTCAACCCCTTCTTTTCAAAAAAGTCGATGGTTTTCAGGACCAGCTCCCGCGATGCGGTATCGGCATGGAATCGCTCGTATTTTTTCGGATTTAGTAGCATCACCTCTTCTCCTCCCTTCTCTGTCCGGATAAAATTATCGAACCGGTTTAAAATTCACCACAGTTCAGCCGATATCTCTTCCGGCGTTGTAGCCCTGATGATTAGCCTCAAACACTGTCCCCGGCGCTCTGGCATCACCGGCAACTTCACAGGCAATGCCCAGCTCTTTCGCCACCTCTTCCAGTGGATTTGCCGATCTGGTCCCAACCGCAAGAACAACGCTGTCAGCCTCAAGCAGCTGCTCCTGCCCACCATATTCAACCCCTACACCTGCTTCGGTTATCTCCAGCACCTTGGCCTGGACCAGGGGTTTAATTCCTAACCTGCCGACATCCTGCAACATTCCCCATCGGGTTGACTTGCCAAAATTTGCGCCAAGACCACCGGCCATTTCCACCACAACCACTTCCTTTGTTCCCTCGGTCGCCAGTTGATAAAGTTTTTCAGAGGTAACAGCACCATTGATCAGCAGAAATTTCAGTTCTTCGCCAGAAAGAGTCCCCTCTTCGGCAAGCAGCAGGGCGGTCTCGACACCAACGGCGCCACCGCCGATGATCACCACTTTTCTGCCGGTTGTTACCCTACCGGCGAGGACATCCCAGGCCTGGACGACGTTTTTGCCAGCCACCCCAGGAATTGGCGGAGTAATCGGTTCGCCGCCGGTGGCCAGAATCAGATGATCAGGGGCTTCGCGCTGAAGAGTCTTTTTATCCACTGGACTGTTCAGCAGCACCTGAATATCGTGGGAGGCCAACTGACGGGCAAGATCCTCACCAAAAACCAGAAACTCACCACGTCCGGGAGAACCACCGGCCAAATGTAACTGTCCGCCGAGACGCATTCCTTTTTCGTAGAGACTTACCCTGTGGCCCATTTCCGCCGCAGCAATAGCCGCCGACATGCCCGCCACTCCGCCGCCGACGACCATAACTTTTTTGGGACTCGTGGTTTTTACCGGTCGCTCTTCATGTTCATGACCAGCCCGAGGATTACACAGACACTCCACCGACTTCATCTTGAATAAATTATCAAAACAACCCTGACCGCAGGCCACACAGTGAACGATTTCTTGTTCCCTGCCGGTGCGGGCTTTTTCCGGGAACCACGGATCGGTAATCAGCGCCCGACCAATGGCCACCATGTCACAAAAATGCTGGGCGAGCAGCAGACGAGCGATCTTTGGATCGTTGATCCTATGGCTGGCAATAACCGGGATGGAAACCGCTTTTTTCATATCCCGGGCCAGATAGGCAAAGACACCTCTAGGCACCTTCGTTACAATCTGCGGCACCTGCGCCTCATGCCATCCTACGTTGACGCACAGGGCATGAACGCCTGCCTGTTCCAGGGCGACGCCGAATTCCAGCAAATCCTGAGGGCCGATGCCCCCTTCCATAAAATCATTGCCGTTGAGTCGAACGAGAATGGGAAAATCGTCCCCGAGACGGCTTTTCACTTCATGGATAATTTCCAGGCCAAACCGCATCCGGTTTTCCAGGCCGCCACCGTACTGATCCGTCCTTTTATTGGTCAGCGGCGAGAGGAATTCACTGATCAGGTAACCGGTTCCAGCCAATATTTCCACCAGATCAAACCCGGCCTTCTGCACGCGTTCAGCTGCTTCACCAAAGCGCCGAATGGTTTGCTGTATTTCATCCAGGCTCAGCTCGACTGGGGTTTCTTTAGTCAGGCGGCATGGTATTGGCGATGGGGCCACCGGTTTCTTACCGCCAAGAAAAAAGGATGAATTGTAACGACCGGCATGATTGAGCTGGACGGTAGCCATGGCGCCACCGTCATGAATTGCCTCGGCAAGCTCAGTAAGTCCCGGCAGATGCGCATCAAGATGGGCACCGATATTTTTCGGGCTGCCGGAGAGTTCATCGACGGTTGCATAGCCCACGCTGATAAGACCAACTCCACCTTTGGCCCTCTCCCGGTAAAACTCGATCAACTGCCTGGTTACCATGAAATTATCGCACATATTCAGGTGCATGGCGGGCATGAAAATGCGGTTTTTGATCTTTACTGGACCTATAAAAATTGATCGAAACAGAGGGTCGGACATAATGTTTCTCCTAATGCGGCACTGCCGAATAAAACAACTCTGACACATCATTAAAAAGACCGATTTCCTCGAGGGCCAGGCGAAGCAGCTCCGGCTGATTGAGAAAATCCTTCATAAAGACAATTTCCGAGGCCTTGAGAAAGATTTGGAAGATATCCTGCAACCGTCCATCCAGAAGTTTATCGATCAATAGCATTAAATCTTCTTCCTCCCTGTAGGGGGCGAGTCGTTCAGCCCTGGCGAGCATCTTGGAAACATAAAAAAGCAGGGTCGAATGAATGTTTTTGACCGCCCACCGATGTGAGGGCAGCACCTCCTTACCTTTCAAGCCGGCAAGTTTGATAATCGTTGAACAATAAGCTTCATAATTTTTAAATCGCCCGCCGGTCTCAAGATCGACATCCAGGAGCGGGGACTGAAACACCCCCCGAAGAAGGGTATCTCCTGTAACCGCCCAATCTTCACCGACATACACGAGATCACTCTGGGAGTGTCCGGGGCAGGCCAGCACCTCTATGCCAAGCCGTTCGGGAAGGTCATTTTCTGCCACCAGAAAATGTTGTGGTAAAGGCGGAAAGAGCAGGCCGCTGTCAAAGATCTGTCGTAATCCTTTAAGATATGATTCAGAAAAGCCTAAATTAGTGAGCAGCCGAAACATTTCTCCAATTCGCCGATCGTGCTCCCTGATTTTCAATCCATCACGATACGGCAGATACAGGGTTGCATCGCAATTTTGCTCAAGCCATTGAGCCTGACCGTAGTGGTCAATATGACAATGGGTGATGATGATATGCTTAAGCTTATCGAGGTCGAGATGCTCCTGAAGATACTGTCTTGCCTCTGGCGTTGGCGGGCCGGTATCAAAAAGTACAAGTTCATTCCCAAGCCTGCCGGAATAACAATGTACCGGACCAATCATATAGGGGGTATTGATGGTATGTTGTGTCAGGCCAGTCATATTAATTTCACACCACGACAAATCCAAAGAAAACTCTCAGACAAATCAGTGCCCGCCAAAGGACGGGCTCTGATTTTTAATGATACATGCTAAAATACATACTTCTCAGCTTCACAGGCAGCCTTGGCCAGTGTTCGCTTCGCGGCCAGAAGTCCGGTGGCATCATACTTGGCAAAACGTCTGATACCAGAGAGGATCATGGTCAGGGTGTCTCCTTCCTCAATGAAAAAAGCACCTTTTCTGGCTGCACTGCCTGCGTTCTCGGAGGCTTCAAAGGCGAAGATCTTGACTGCGGCATCAAGCAGTGCCTGTTTTCCTTCACTCACTTTACCATGGCTCTTTTCCGCGCGCAGAACCACACTCTCAAGAGCAAAGATCTGGATGGCAATATCGGCCGCCGTCATCAGAATTTCCTGCTCGTTTGCCAGCTTATCCATAAACTTCTGCACACCAGCTCCAGACAGGATCAAAAACAAGGTTTTCAGGTTGGTAATGAGGGCTTTTTCTTTGGCATAAGGAATCGACTCGTCCAGTTCCTCAAAGCTTGGGGTCATGAGCGACTCGAAGGCCTTCATTGCCTTGGCCTGCAACGGCAGCTCGCCTTTCATTGCCTTACGGAGAATCATACCAGGGATGAGCAGACGGTTGATCTCGTTGGTTCCCTCGAAAATACGATTGATTCTTTCGTCACGATAGAAACGCTCTGCCGGATAGTCGGCGACAAAGCCATAACCACCATGGATCTGCAATACTTCGTCGACAGTCTTGGCCAGCACTTCGCTGCAAAAGACCTTGGCAATACCACATTCTGAGGCATATTCTTCGATACCTTTAAGGTATTCCTCGTAATAGTTGTCGATGCCTTTTTCAATGGTGGCTATTTTTTTATCAAGCAGTCCGGCAAGGCGATACACCAGCGACTCTGATGCGAAAATGTATGCGCTCAGATCGGCAATTTTCTGGGATATTGCGCCAAACTGACTGATCGGCGTGTTGAACTGCTTGCGCTCGTTGGCATACTTAATACCTTCAATAAGGGCCATTTTAGAAGCACCACAGACGCCGGCGCCAAGTTTAAAACGGCCGACATTGAGGACATTAAAAGCAATCTTATGGCCTTTACCCATCTCGCCCAGCAAATTTTCCACTGGTACCTTGCAGTTATCAAGGATGATCTGAGTAGTGGATGATCCTTTGATACCGAGTTTTTTCTCTTCGGCGCCGATGATCAATCCAGGAAAAGTTTTTTCCACCAGAAAGGCGGTAAAATGTTTTTTATCTATCTTGGCAAAAACGGTAAACAGCTGAGCAAATCCACCGTTGGTAATAAACTGTTTGGTACCGTTCAGGATATAATGCTTACCATCTTCAGAGAGGACTGCCGTGGCCTGTGCGCCCAGGGCGTCACTGCCCGAACCCGGTTCGGTCAGGCAATAGGCGGCACACCACTCGCCGGAAGTGATTTTTTCCAGGTATTTATCTTTCTGGGCAGCAGTGCCGTAATAAACCAGCGGCAGGGTACCAATGCCGGAGTGGGCCGAGTAAGCAACCGAGAAAGAGCCACCGAAAGAGATCTTCTCACTGACAAGCATGGTAGACGCCTTGTCCAGCTCCAGCCCACCATACTCTTCAGGGGCATCCATCATCAACAGCCCCAGTTCACCACATTTTTTCATACCTTCGACAACGATGCTAAAATTCTGCTTATCGATCTCTTCGATATTGGGAACGATCTCGTTTTGGACAAACTGCTCGGTGGTCTCGCCCATCTGTCGCTGTTCATCGGTAAAATCTTCCGGGGTAAAAATGTCCGCACAAGGGGTTTCTGCTATCAGATATTCGCCACCGTTTAATATTTTCTCAGCCATTGTTATCACCTTATATATTAAATTTTATAGTTTTTCGAAAATACCGGCAGCACCCATGCCACCGCCAATACACATGGAAACCATCCCATAACGCAGCTTTCTTCGGCCCATTTCGTGCAGCAGAGTGGTGGTCAATTTTGCACCGGTGCATCCCAGGGGATGGCCAAGAGCAATAGCGCCACCGTTAACGTTGATGATGTCAGGATTGAGTCCGAGAGTTTTGATAACGGCCAGGGCCTGAGCGGCAAAGGCTTCGTTTAATTCGATCAAGTCAAGGTCTTCTATCTTCAGTCCCGCCAGTTTAAGGGCAGACGGAATGGCGGTAATCGGACCAATCCCCATAACTTCAGGTGCGCAGCCGGTGGCAGAAAAGGCCAGAAAACGTGCCATCGGACTTTTGCCAAGCTTTTCAAGATACTCTTCAGAGACCACCATGGCAACGGCCGCACCGTCAGTCATCTGGGAGGAGTTGCCAGCGGTAACCGGCCCACCAATCTTAAATGCCGAACGAACCTTGGCAAGACTCTCAAGAGTGGTGCCGGCCCTCACGCCATCGTCAACGGTGACCATCTCTTTCACTCTTTTTATCTTGCCATCCACCAGCATATTTTTTTCAATCTCTACCGGTATGATCTCATCGGCGAATCTCCCTGCCTCTATTGCCGCCGCTGCTTTGGCATTACTGGCGACCGCAAAGGTATCCATAGCCAGTCGATCAATTCCATACTGCTCTGCAACCAGCTCGGCGGTGACGCCCATGGAGGAGAAGGCTTCAGGCCAATCAACCATCATGCCCGGATTGGCACTGTATTTCAGGCCACCAAGAGGTACACAGGACATCGATTCAACACCACCGGCAACAATACAGTCGGCAAAACCGCACATGACGCGCTCGGCGGCCATGGCAATTGACTGCAGCCCGGAGGAACAGAAGCGATTGATAGTCTGGCCCGGAACACTGATGGGCAAACCAGCCTTCATGCCGGCAATCCGACCAATGTTCATTCCCTGTTCGGCTTCCGGAAATGAGCAGCCAAGATACACGTCACTGATTGTTGCAGGATCTATCCCGGTACGCTCAACCAATCCTTTTATCGCCAATGCAGCCAGATCATCCGGCCGCATGTCTTTAAATTTTCCTTTATTTGCCCGGCAGCCAGGGGTTCTGTAACTGGCAAGTATATATGCTTTCTTCATATCAATTCTCCGTTTAGAGACTTTCCCCCGCAGTTTGCGGGGGTAGGGTAATTTATCTGAGTTAGTTCCGCAGCGGTTTACCGGTCTTCAGCATATGCTGAATGCGCTCGGCAGTTTTCTTATTGCCGCAGAGTTTCAGGAAGTTTTCCCTTTCGAGCTGCAACAAATACTCTTCAGTAATAAGGGTTCCCGGGTTGACATCGCCACCGCACATAACCTGGGCAATGATTGTTCCCATTTCCGCCTCATATTTGGTTATGAAATTACCCATCTGCATATTCCACAGCTGACTCTTGATAGCGGCAGCAATGCCACGACCAGGAGCCGGAATGTTTTCAGCAGGGCGCTTGGGCCGATAGTTAACGGCCAGGGCCAGGACCTTCTGTTTGGCATCGCCGATCTGCTTGTCAATATCCATGGTGATCGAGTCGCCGGTTCGCATATAGTCCATGCCATACAATTCAGCCGCGCCCATGGAAACCTTGGCCATGGCAATCTGCTCGAAGTTTTTAAAGATAAACGGCTGCACATCGGTTTTGTTTTTCTGAGCCAGTTCGATGGCTCTAAGTGCCATCTCTTTGGTACCACCACCGCCAGGTAGCAGGCCAACTCCAATCTCGACCAGACCCATATAGGTCTCGGCGTAGGCATCGATTGCATCGGAATGGAGACAGAACTCCGCCCCACCACCCAGCGTCATGCCAAAAGGCGCGGCAACCACAGGCACCTTGGCATACTTCACAGCCATGGTCGCCTTCTGGAAACCTCGAATGGCCATACCGATATCGTCGTAGGCACCTTCAGCCAGAGCCACGGCGATCATCATTAAGTTTGCACCCACCGAAAAGTTCTTGCCATGGTTACCGATGACCAGACCAACACCTTCGTCTTCGGCACGCTTAATGGCCTTATGGGTCATGGCCAGAATGTCGCCGGTGATAGAGTTCATCTTTGAGTGGAACTCGAAACCGAAGACACCGTCACCAAGATCAATGACCGAGCAGTTGGCCGTCTTTTCAACAACTTTGCCCGCTTTCTTGAGGATTTGCAGCTGGATCTGACCTTCTTTTACCGGCACGGGGAGATATTCTTTCTTTTGCAGATCTAGATATTCTTTTTGCCCCTGATCATTGAAACGATAGAAACTCTCCACCCCTTTCAAACACTCCGGCACCTTAACGCCATCCTTTTCAGCCCGCTTGACAAAGGCCTGAACGCCGATGGCGTCAAAGATCTCAAAGGGGCCGATTTCCCAGTTAAAACCCCAGCGCATGGCGTTATCAACATTGACCACGTCATCGGCGATTTCAGGGATACGGTTGACGGTATAGATGAGGGTGTCACGGATACTCTTCCAGGCAAACTCGGCGCCCTTATCGCTGCCGCCAACCACCATTTTTACTTTTTGGCCTGGATCGTCCACCTGCTTGACCATCTGCACGGAGGCAAACTTCGGCTTGGCCAGAGGTTTGTAATGACCGGTGGTGTAATCATAGTAGAAGATCTGTTTTTTACCGTCGACCACGTCTTTTTTATAGAAACCCTGCTTAGTTTTATTGCCGAGCTGGCCTGCTTCGATCATTTTTTTCATAAAGTCAGGCAGCTTGAAGACTCCGCGTTCTTCATCATCCGGCAGCAGATCGTGGGAGTTGGTGCCTACATGGGCCAAGGTATCAAGGCCAACCAGATCCGCAGTCCTGAAAGCGGCGCTCTTGGGTCTGGCGGTGGCGGGACCTGCAACAGAGTCCACTTCTTCCACGGTCATACCCATTTCGACCATATGCTGAATGCCTTTATATATTGCATAGGTGCCGATTCTGTTGGCGATAAAATTGGTCGTATCTTTACCATAAACGATCCCTTTGCCAAGCCTGTTGCTGATAAAGTCGGCAAGGCCTTTCATAACGACCGGATCGGTTTCCTTGCAGGGGACGATTTCCATCAGACGCATATAGCGGGGCGGATTGAAAAAGTGGGTAGCGAGGAAATTCTTGCGAACTTCGGCAGGCAGAACCTCAGCCATTTCGTTCACCGACAGACCGCTGGTATTGGTGGTCAGAATGGTCCCCGGAGCAAGATTCGGGACGATTTTTTTGAGCAGATCAAGCTTGATCGGCATATATTCGATGACAACCTCGATAACCCAGTCACAGGTCTTGAGCTTCGCCAAATCATCTTCGAGATTTCCCACCTGGATTTGCCCTGCATAGTCCGTCAGGTAGAAAGGAGCCGGCTTCATTTTCAATAGACCCTGCAGACCATTCCGGGCGATTCGATTTCGCACCACCGGGCTGTCAAGAGTCAAACCTTTTGCTTCCTCCTGCTTGTCGAGTTCCTTTGGAACGATATCAAGCAAAAGAACTTCCAACCCCGCATTGGCCAGATGGGCGGCAATGGTCGCCCCCATAACTCCGGCGCCAAGTACGGCTACTCGATTAATTTGCCTCATGTTGGCTCTCCATTAATTTTTAATTTCCGGGGTAACAACCCCATTGCTCTTGCTTGCATAGAGGTCCTCGATAATATCTTGATATTTCTCGAGGATAACCTTTCGTCTTAATTTAAGGGTGGGGGTAAGCTCTCCACCTTCGATAGAGAAATCTTTGGCTACTACAGCAAAATATTTAATCGTCTTGTACGGTGGATAATTCTTATTCAGCTCTTTTAAGCGAGTCGCATAGAGTTCCTTAACCTTGGCGTTAGTCACCAGCTCGTTAATGTCGGTGGTGCCGATATTTTCCTTTCGGCCAAACTCGATAAGGCTCTCAACATCCGGAGTTATAATTGCTACCAGATAGGGTTTGCGATCGCCGAAAACAATTGCCTGGGAAATATAGGGGTCGAGCTTCAGCTCGTTTTCGATTGGTTGGGGCGCAATATTTTTACCGCCAGCGGTGACGAGAAGCTCTTTTTTACGATCAACAATATAGACAAAGCCCTCGTCATCTATCTTGGCGATATCGCCGGTTCTGAACCAGCCATCGACTAAGACCTCCATGGTGGCTTCGTCATTTTTATAGTACCCGAGCATAACCTGAGGCCCCTTAACCAGCAGCTCCCCGTCTTCTTCCAGTTTAAGTTCTGTCTCGCGCAGCGCCTTGCCAACTGCATCAAACCGGACCATGCCGACTCCACTGATGGCGACCCCGGGGCTTGTCTCAGTCAGGCCATAACCGGTGTAAACCGGTAGGCCAATGATCCACATGAACTCGTTGATAGTTTTATCAAGCGGTGCTCCACCGCACAGAAAGTAGGCAAGCCTGCCGCCGAACCGGGCACGAATTTTCTTAAAAACCAGTTTGTCATATATTTTGTACTTCAAGTCGAGGAGACCAAGAGGTTCGTTGGTAATGTATTTTTTGTTGACATACTCCCGGCCCACTTCTATCGCCCGGTTAAAAATATTTTGCTGGAACGGGGTCATCTGCTGAACGCTGTCATAAACCTTGGAATATATCTTCTCAAACAGACGTGGCACACTGACCATAGAAGTTGGTCGAACCTCCAGCATATTCTCAATGACTGTTGCTGGTTTTTCGGCAAATGCGATGTGGTTGCCATTCATGAGTGTCACGTAATAGCCGCCGGTCCTTTCCAACACATGGCTGAGTGGTAAAAAGCTCAGGGTTGTTTCTTCTATTTGCGGCATGCCCAGCTGTTTTGCACCATAATCGGCATTGATCATGATATTGCGCTGGGTTAAAAGCACACCTTTAGGCACCCCGGTAGTTCCAGAGGTATAAATGATGGTAATAATGTCATCTTGAGTGATCTGATCGATCATTTCCTCGATCTCTTGTTTATCCTCAGCTGACACGGGAGTACCAACCTCAGACAACTGATATTGGGTGTAGACCGGAAAAGAACGGCGTCCCATGAATCGTTCAAAGGAAATAACCAAATCTACATTGGGAATCTGATCTTGTATGGAATAGAGTTTCTCATACTGAGCTTTGGTTGAACAAAAAACGACCCTGGCCTCACAATGATTGAGAATATAAGCCGCCTGTTTTCCGGTATTGGTGGCATAAATGGGCACAGTAATACCACCGGAACACTGAATGCCAAAATCAGAGATTGCCCAGCCCAGGCGATTTTCGGAAAAAATCGCCACCTTATCACCCGGCAACACTCCATACTTGCGCAATCCCCGGGCCATCATCAGCACCCGCTCATAAAACTCCTCATAGGTAAGAGAGAGATAGACACCATTTTTCTTGTAACTGATAGCAGTCTTCTTGCTGTACTTGCGGGCGTTATCTTTAAGCACCGCTGGGATCGACCGATATGACATTATGTTCATACTTTTCCTTCTCCCCAAGAACTGTTTACGCTGATACAGCTATAACGTTTACGTTAAATAACATCAACAAACTTTTTTATACCTCACCTTAACGTTTAAGTCAACATCAAATGAAATGTTTTTACACATCACTTATCCTGCTCATGCGTGAAGATAAATCTATACGATAACCACAAAATCTGGGATTCTTTACAACACTATAACAATGAGTTAATCACAAAAATAGTATGCTAAAAGCTTTTATAATATAGCCCCATCGGCGTTTCTGACCAATCCTGTCAAAGATATGGCCACAGCTGGCCTTTTACGTAAGGTTCGACCCTCACATATACTTGACCTCAAAGAGATTCAAGCCAAGCTAAGAGAATCAAAAAAAGGACAGATTGAAGACTATTTTTTGTTTTTACAGGTCAGAAGAAATGGACTACTCTTTTTATGGAAAACTGAATTGACTGCAGAGATCGACAACTTCAAAGAAAATACGCCCTCTTTCGAGGATGATATGTCACTACGCCACCAAAAAACACCATGACGCATCTTTTTATCGCTATAGGCTCCATCCTGGCTTTTGCCGGTGTCCTGGCCAGATCACTCAGTGCACACGCACTGCTGCAACTGCTGGAAGACCGAGGCAAACTCGACAATTTCAACCTCGCCGCGGATTACCTGCTCTTCCACGGCCTGGCAATCATCGGTGTCGCCATCCTCTGCCATCTCTTTCCTGATGGGAAGTATCATCGGGCAGGCTGGGCTTTTCTTGTCGGCTCCATTCTTTTTCAGGGAACTGTTCTTATCAAGAGCTTTATCTCTATCCAGCCGGTTGGTTTTCTCACTCCAGTGGGAGGATTTATTTTGATGATGGGTTGGGTTTTGCTGTGTATGGCTGCACTTCGCAGTTATTGAGCAGCAGAACAGGTATCAAACCACCATCAAGCCACCACTGGCTCGTGTGCTTTTGACCCGGAATCTCCCATCAGGAAGGTACTTCAGTTGACGGTTCCGCATTTTCTGAGGAGTCATCGACTGGAGTATTTTTTCCAGGTGGTGCTGTAATGGTATCAATAAGCTTGGCAGACAACGGCGCAAAAGCACTGATGATTGATATTATTACCGCAGCCATATATGGAATTGCCTGCACCAAAAGAACCAGAACCCACACCAGCACATCCGGTGTCTCCGAACCCTGCTGTTTCATAAGGGTATAGGCCGCAAGCACAAGGGCCAGTCCGACCAACCCCTCCTCCCGTGCCGACTGTAGCGCATGCCAAATTCGTCTCCCTTTGACTATTTTCGGAGTTCGGAAAAAAGGCAGACTTTTAGTCACAAAGCCAAACATTATTGCTTTGGCAATAGTGTGGGATAGAGCAAGACCCGCCAGGGCTGAAGCTATGGTCTGGGGAATTGTGGTCTTCACCCGGCTGCGATAGAGGTAGAACATCTTGGCCATTTTAAAGACAAAAAATGACAAGGGGACTGATGACAACACAATTAATGGCGGATCGAACCTGGCTGGAGCATGAATCATAGCCGTCGACCAGCATAAAGCCGCCAGAGTAAAAATGAGATTAATACTATCTGCCAACCACGGCAGCCAGCCGGCAATAAAGTGGTATCGCTGCCCGACGGTAAGATGGCTCTCCCCACCTTGCCGTAAAGTCCGGGCATGATGGCGCATGATCTGAATCGCCCCATAGGCCCATCGATACCGCTGCTTTTTAAAATCAACGAAGGTATCCGGCATTACTCCCTGGCCATAGCTTGTGGCCACATACATGGCCTCATAGCCTTTTTCGAATATCTTCAACCCTAATTCGGCATCTTCGGTGATACACCATTCCGCCCAGCCATCCACCTCTTCCAAAACGGATTTTCGTACCATGGTCATAGTGCCGTGCTGAATAATAGCGTTGCGCTCATTTCGCGTAACCATGCCGATATAGAAGAAGCCACGATATTCTGCATAGCACATGGCCTTAAACAGGTTGTCACCACCATCACGATAGTCTTGGGGTGCCTGAACAATTGCCACTGACGGTTTGGTGAACAGGGGGACCAGGTCTCTCAACCAGTTCGCAGTTACTGCGTAATCGCTGTCGATCACCGCCACAACCTCTGCATCCGGCGACGTCTTAGCTAGGGCATAATTAAGTGCCCCAGCCTTAAAGCCTGCCAGTTGATCTTCATGATAAAAATGAAACTGTGCACCTAAAGACTGGCAATGTGCCTCCACAGGCTGCCAGACGGCCGGATCCTTGGTATTGTTATCCATCACAATAACTTCAAAATGAGGATAATCCAAAGCGGCCAAGGCGTTCAGCGTTTCAATCATCATTTCCGGCGGCTCGTTATATGCCGGAACATGCACCGACACCAGAGGCAACTGGTCTTCCGGCACCTGGATGGGGGTAAAGGCCCGCCGGTTCCCCTTGGACCAGATGGCCTCGGCCCATTCGTGGGATTCAGTTAGCAAGACAATGACCACCCCTATCAGCCCGAAAAGCATCAGAAAGCCGACGACAACGGCAGACACCGTCAGGTATTGCTGGGAGTAACTATAGACAATCCAAACAGCACCAGTCGCCGCGATAAAGGCGATAGAGGCAAGAAAACCGCGACCTCCCTTTTTCAAGGTTGCGCTGTCAATGAGCAAGAAGGCAAAAGTGATGAGAGCTACGACAATGGATATACCGGACAGTACACGCCATTGCGGGACGTCAACAATCGGGCTGGTAAATGGAAATTTGGGCTGTCGTTTTACGTCATAGACCCCCCAGTAGGAGCCAACCGCCCCTTCAGTAACCCTTTTCCAGGGTTGATCGAAGGCCTCCATGACATAATAAACGTAGTTCAACGCCTCGGCCCGCTCGATAAACCGTCGCAGAAATGTCGCCTCATTGGCGAGAGAGGCGACAGCCTGACGACGTATCCTGCCGTTGCTCGGCCAGCCAACCTCAGCAATAACCACCGGCACATCAGGAAACGTGGTTTTGAGTAAATTAACATGTTCAATGACAAAATCGACGGCGAGATCCACATCAATGCCTTCCCAATACGGCAGCATGTGGGTACCGATGAAATCGACATGGCTGACGAGATCCGGATTTTTAATCCAGATATGCCATGGTTCGGCGGTACTGACAGGCACATTCACCGCTGCCCGCACCCGATCGAGATACTCCGAGAGTTGTTTAACCGTAATATCATTTCTCAGTATTACTTCGTTGCCGACAATTACCCTGATGACATTGCGATAGTTTTCCTTGGCCAGGCGGATGACCTTTTCAATCTGCTGATCATTCTTCTTTAGATCTTTGCTGAGCCAGGCACCAAGGGTGACATTTATGCCATATTTACGAGCCAGAACTGGTATTTTAGCCTGGACGCCTTCAACGGTATAGGTTCGTATCGCGTTGGTGGTATCTGCCAGAAGTTTAAGATCAGCTTCAATCTCCTCCTCGGTGGGTTCCTTAGCCTTCTTTGTCGGATCATTCCAGGCCTGCATGGGAGAAAAAGAAAACCCCTGAATACGACTGGGCCAAGGTGGTTCCACATCGGGTTGGTTCAATAAAGCCCATAAGCTGATAGAGACGGCAGCAATGGCAATACTGATAAGGATATTTGCTCTTGTCATGAAGGTACTATTAATATATTAGAAGGATGTAAGATGTGAATTGTTTGTTAGAAAGACAACTCATATTACGGGCAACTAAGCTTGCTTAGCACTCTATAAAAGAGTTCTAATGTTACTCTATGTTACTCCAATTCCGGCAACATGGGAAATAATTTTCAGCGGCAGCTTAACAGGCAATTACTTGGCAATGCATCCACCCCGTATTCCATATCTTCTCGCCTAACATAATGTTTTCACCATTCCATTTTTTAAGCCGATTCTTTTTTCCTGAATGCGCAATAACCTGAACGTGGACCAACCTGAGGATGATTCCGACAGGTTGCTGGCCGCTGTTGATAAATGGAACAGCGTCTTGTCCCCGCATCCAGAAAAATGCAGTCACCACTGGCCATTCTCGCAAGAGTAAAGGTTTCTGTTTTCGAATGAAAATGCTCCACCAGATGTTGTTTCATCAACCTTCTGGCAATGTGCTTGAGGTCCTCTTCCAGCTCGAACTCGTCCATTAATTCCATACGTACAAGATCGGCAGATTTCACCTCTACCGGTAGACTGCAACAGGAAGCAGTACAATGGTCACAAAGTCTCTTATTGTATTTAGCCCAGGTTGCAGTCTTGTCTATATCTGCCTGGACTCTGGGTAACGCTATCATGATAGAATGCTCCGTCTTTTTGCGTGAAAAAAGGCCATTCTCTACCACAAAGAAATCGGGAATACGATCTTTTTCGAACCACCATTCCTTTCCACTATTGACCAAGGGAGAGACAATACAGCCAAAGAGAGCAAGAGATGATCTCCTTGCGTCTTCTCCTGCCATCAGGTATTTAATTGCTGACGGTTTCGCTTAGATAAAACTCTTCATTTCCCGGTCTAAAAAGCATATGAGCACAACAGTAATGGATCGCTTCAAACGAACACAGCGGCTGCTCGGCGAGGAGCGTTTCCAGCTCCTGCAATCGAAGATGGTGACGGTGGTAGGCCTTGGTGCGGTGGGTGGTTATGTGGTGGAGGGACTGGTTCGTGCCGGGGTCAGTCATCTGCGACTGGTGGATTTTGACACCATTCAGCCGAGCAATCTGAACCGCCAAATCCTGGCGCTGGAATTGACACTTGGCAGACCCAAAGCTGAAGTTGCTAAAGAGAGGGTTCTGGCCATCAATTCAGAATGCCACGTCGAGGCCCTGCAGCTCTTTGCCGGTGAAGACACCCTTGAGCAGATCCTTGCCCCAGAACCAGATCTGCTGATTGATGCCATTGACTCTCTTAATCCTAAAACGCAACTCTTGCACGAAGCATATCTGCGCAAGATCCCCACCATAAGTTCGATGGGTGCCGCTCTGCGTACCGACCCAAGCTATATACGCTCCGGCGACCTTTTTTCCAGCTCCAACTGTCCACTAGCCAAACATCTGCGCAAACGGCTGAGGAGAAGAGGCGTCAGAGAAGGTATTTTCTGCGTCTATTCGATTGAAAAAATTGATTTTGATTATCAAATGCCAGAAGAAGAGACGAATATTGGCGAAACACCCCATGCCGACCGTGGTCGTCAGCGAAATGTTCTCGGCAGCCTGCCGACCATTACCGGCATCTTCGGTCTGACCATCGCCAATCAGGCGATCATGCAACTTTCTCGCAGTGAGTAGATCCGACATAAATTGATTGCCCCCACAGCAACAATCATTTTTTGAGAAATGTAATTAGTTCATTCTCGTCATAAAACGCTCTTTCAAAGTACAGACCAGCTGGCGGTGCCGTATGATTAAAAGGCACAGTTGAAGGAGCGAGCAGAAAGCCACGGACATCTTCTTCCGTCAGCCTGTGGCAACCAACCTCCACCAGCACACCGACCATCCGGCGCACCATCCGCCAGAGGAAATGGGAGCCAACCACCCTGACAGTAATCAAATCATTGTCGTCGATCAGCTGCACCATCTGGACCAGCACCTTGGTTGACTTTTTTAGCTCCTGTTTTTCGGCAAAGGAGGCAAAGTCGTGCATGCCGACCATCACGTCGGCAGCTCGCTGCATTGCGGCGACATCAAGCTTTTCGCGAATCCACCAGTTATAGCGTTTGGCAAAGGCGGACTTACGCTGGATGAGCTGATAAACATAACTCCTGGCCAGGCAATTATGCCGGGCGTGAAAACGTGGATCAACCGATTCCGCACTCAGCACGGCAATATCTTTTGGCAGAGTATCGTTGAGCATCTTTGCCACCTTCTCCGGCGCCAAGTCACTCACCACCTCAAGATGGGCCGCATATGCCAGGGCGTGGACCCCGCCATCGGTACGGCCGCAACCCTGGACATCCATAGCAACCGGGCCAAATACCCGCTCAGCACCTTTAAGCAGGTCCCCCTGGATTGTACGGGCATCATTTTGTTTCTGCCAGCCGCTGAAATTGGTGCCATCATACTCGAGGATGAGCTTGTAACGGCGGGGTTCTTTTTTACTGATCATGAGATGTCATTTTCCATAGTGAGTTTCAGCGGACTTGCTTTTTCTACGAGCTTATTTTCTGCCAGACTGTCACCTGACTGATAGAATGCTGGAATTTTCGACTGGTCTCGCGGGTCACAAATTCGACTTCTCGCGGGTCAGCGACCAGAGTAAAATGCATTTTCAGATGATCCCGCAGACCATCCAGAGTTGTGTACGGTTCGCCATCCTTTCTGTAGCCACCAATCCAGTTTTGTCGCCGGGTAAACTCCTCCAACCAGGTATATGGCGAGGCAATGACCAACAGTCCGCCACTCACCAGACGTTCGTGAATGGTCGCCAGGAATTTTGCCGGATTCGACAACCGATCCAGAAGATTCGCTGCAAGTATCAGATCATAATCAGTGAATTGCGGCTTTAAATTCTGGGCATCGGCCTGATAAAACTCCACGCGACTCACCGTCTCTGTAAGATTCAGCTCGCTGAGACTCCGCTCGTGATAGGAAACAATTTCGCCCTCTTCCGGCAGCTCGTAGCGCAGAATTCCCTTCTCCTGCATCTGATATGCGATCCGAATAAACCTAGCAGAAAAATCAAGCCCGTTGACAAAATCAAATTCCCTGGCCAACTCAAAGCTGGCACGTCCCACGGAACAACCCAGGTCGAGAGCCCTCTTTTTCGGTTTACCTTTCATATGCTCGAAACAAATATCAGCAATTGTTGCCGGAAAATTCGCCACCCCAAAAAAGCTCCGGCCGAAATGCGCCTCACAATACTGAGAAACTGCCGCATCGGTTTCATACATGGCCTGGGGCATCTCCAGCGGTTGCTCTGCCTCAACATATCGAAAGCCTGCATGTTGGAAGAAATGGCGACGAAAAGCATAGCGGGAATCTCGGGTAGCCTCATTACCGGTGGAAATCCATGATCCGCCCTTGATCAGATTATGCTGGGTATCGAAGGTCGGGGTAGAAAAATCATCATAGAACGGATGCACCTCAAAACCTTCAAAACCGCTGATGGGCGTTTCTGTCCACTGCCAGACATTGCCGATAATATCGTAGAATTCGCCAAACTGAAAATGGTTGACCGGACAAGAGGAAGCCCAGTACTCAAGATTAATATTTCCCGGTGCCTTTTGCCAGAAAGGCTGGTCCTCTATATCGTGCAGTTGGTGCAATCGATACCATTCATCTTCGGTGGGCAGGCGGATCGCTGCACCTTTTTCCTCGGCCAGCCAGTTACAAAACGCCTTCGCCTCTAGATAGTTGACCTCAACCGGCCAGCTCCACTCCATATCAATGATGGAGGAAAGGGTTCTGAGTCGATAGCCACCCGCTTCTTTTATCCAAAACAGTGGATGTTTCACCTGGCTAAACTCAACCCATTTCCGGCCTTCCTCTGTCCAGTATTGTTCCTTTTCATAGCCGTTATCATCGACAAACCTCAGGAATTCTTCATTTGAGACCAGATACTTGGCCGCCTTGAAATCCCAAACCTCGAATTGATGCTTGCCGAATTCATTATCCCAGCCGTACAGGGGATGCTCTTTGGTCTTGCCGAGAACAATTTTCCCCCCCGGCACCGGCAGCAATTGGTTTTCCGGTGCCTTAGCCTCTATCGGACAGATATCCCAGCCGGCAAGGGGACGAACCTCCTTAATCGGCAAACGGCGAATAATAACCGAGGAGGTTTCAATATGAATCCGTTGATGTTCAATGCCCATCATAATTACCCAGAAGGGATTATCCCAATTTATCGGCATTGACAGGGGCAATTCCTTTATGACATTACCTACAAAGGCCCGCACTTCCTGCCGATAAGCCCGGACCTCAGCAACTTTTGGCCAATCGTAGTTCTGCTCATTGAGATCGTCCCAGGACATTTCATCCACACCAATGGCGAACATCGATTCATAGGCAGGGTTTATCCTCTGGTCAATGAGCCGGGCGATATTGAGCTTGTTGAGATAAAAAGTTGCCGTATGGCCAAAATAAAAAATCAGTGGGTGCCTGAGTGGTTCAGCCCGAAGATAAAAAGCTTCGTCACGGACCAGATGGTCATAGAGTTGTTCGTCCAGGTCGAAGGTTTTATGGAAATAATCGAGTATCTCTTGTCGCTTTTCTTCTTCATTTCCCTCATTGAGAATGATCGTACGGCTATTTTTCAGCTCCATGGTCTCTTCCTCATAGTTTTTCATTATTGGCAAACTCGTCAAAACAGTTACAATTAGCATCACGTTGAAAGAACTCTAGGTAAACCGAGGTGCTGTGTCAATGATTCGATTGTTTGTCGCCATAGACATCCCCGAAATGATCCGAAAGGAGGTTGATGGACTGGGAAGATCAATCCCAAATGCGCGAGCTATCCCTGCCGATCAGCTCCACCTTACCCTGAAATTCATTGGAGAAGTTGAGGGGAGCAGGCTTCTTGATATTCGGGATGCCCTTAGTGAAATTATTTTGCCGAAATTTTCACTCTCATTACAGGGTGTCGGCACCTTCCCGCCGCGCGGAGAGCCACGCATTCTCTGGGCCGGAGTCGCAGTCGCGGAACGCACAACTGCGCTGCGTAATTCCATTGAAAGATCGCTCGCCGCAATTGATATCCCACGAGATAAAAAAAAGTTTACGCCCCACCTCACCCTGGCGAGGCTCAAAAACTGCCCAATCCGTCACCTGCAACAATTTCTGGCCGGCAACGCCTTTTTCCAGAGCTCGGAGTTTCCGGTGGAAGGTTTCCATCTCTATAGAAGCCAGCTAACACCCAAAGGTGCCCTGCATAGTCTCGACAGTTCTTATCCGCTTACATAGGACTGTCCCAAGAATCTGTCAGATTATAGCTGGTCAGCCACGTTCGTCCCTTGCGCAATCGCTCTCTGGGCGTCCAGTTCGCCCGCCTTCAGGGCTCCGCCGATAAGGTGATAGCGGATTCCCAAAGCGTCGAGTTCACCCGCCAATTCAAGCTCCGAGACTTGCCCAGCACAGACCACCACATCATCCACCTCCAGCAACTGCTCCTGTCCGTTATGACGGATGAGCAGCCCCTGATCATTTACCGCAAGATATTCAACCCCATTCAGCATTTTCACGCCGTTTTTTTTCAATACTGACCGATGAATCCAACCGGTTGTTTTGCCAAGACCTGCACCCGGCTTGGTTTTCTTTCGCTGGAGGAGATAGATCTTTCGTGCCGGGACCGCCTGCTGGACTTCACCCAGGCCGCCATCGGCAGCATAGTTCATATCGACTCCCCACTCGGCCATAAATTTTTCGATACTGTCCGGACCGGACTGTCCGTGGAGAAGGTAGGCGGCCATATCAAAGCCAATACCACCGGCTCCGATGATAGCGACTCTTGCGCCGATATTTTTCTCGCCTTTGAGAACTTCATTGTACAAGGAGACCTTATCGCTTTCACTGCCTTCGATCTGGATTTTTCTGGGCACCACCCCGGTACTGAGGACAATCTCGTCAAAATCTTTGAGGTCAGACGGTTTCGGCTTGGTGTTGAGCTGAACATCAACTCCGTGCAATCCCAGTTGATTGTCATAATATCTAAGGGTCTCTTCAAACTCATCCTTACCCGGAATCTGTCTGGCCAGTCGAAACTGTCCGCCGATCTCTGCGGTTGCCTCAAAAAGAGTCACGGCATGACCTCTCGCCGCAGCCGTCGTGGCACAGGCAAGACCGGCCGGGCCACCACCTATCACGGCTACTTTCTTTTTTATCTCCGCCATGACAAAGGGCTTTACTGTCTCCCGGCAGGCCCTGGGGTTGACCAGACAGGTGGCTGTTTGCCGCGCAAAAATCTGATCCAGGCAGGCCTGGTTACAGCCGATACAGGTGTTTATCTCCGCGACGCGTCCTTCTTGCGCTTTATTTACCCACTCGGGATCGGCAAGAAAAGGTCTGGCCATGCTGACCATATCGCTGCAGCCTTCGGCAAGGACAGATTCAGCTACCTGCGGCATATTAATGCGATTAGTGGTTACCAGAGGAATCCGCACCTCGCCCATCAATCGCTTGGTCACCCAGGCAAAGCCGGCCCTTGGCACCAAAGTGGCAATGGTCGGCACCCTCGCCTCATGCCAGCCTATGCCGGTGTTGATGATGGTAGCCCCGACCCGTTCAATTTCTTTAGCGAGTTTGACAATCTCTTCCCAGGTCGAGCCACCTTTAACCAGATCAAGCATGGAGAGACGGAAGATGATAATAAAATCCTCACCCACCGCCTTTCGAACTTCACTTACAATCTCCAAAGGAAACCTGATCCGATTTTCAAAAGATCCACCCCACTCGTCTTGCCGACGATTGGTCTTACTGGCAATAAACTGATTGATGAGGTAGCCTTCAGAGCCCATGATCTCCACCCCGTCGTATCCGGCGTCTCTTGCCAGGCCGGCACATTTGACAAAGTCATTGATCGTCGACCGGATGCCCCGGTTACTCAGTTCCCGCGGCTTAAATCTATTTATTGGCGCTTTAATTGGACTGGGAGCGACACAAAGAGGGTGATAACCATATCGCCCGGCATGCAGGATCTGCATGCAGATCCTGCCGCCGGCGCCATGTACTGCATCGGTGATAATCCTATGATCTTTCACCTGAGAACGACTGGCCAGACGGATGGAAAAAGGCCCAACCCATCCTGCCCTACTCGGAGCAACCCCGCCGGTTACGATCAACCCGACTCCTCCTGCTGCACGGGCCTCGTAATAGGCAGCCATTCGACGAAAGCCGTCTTTTTCTTCTTCAAGTCCGGTATGCATGGATCCCATAAGGACTCGGTTTTTTAAAGTCAAAAACCCCAGATCAAGGGGTTGCAACAGGTGAGGATATAACGAATGTGAATCTTTCATTGTCAAATGAACCCATAGTTGAGTATTCTCAAGCCATAAAGCTTTTTTGCCATCGCATATCTTATAGATTTGAGTAGGGATATGCTTTCATATATTCAATCAATCATAAAAAAAGACAATGCATTATCAAGGAAATATTTTCCGGCCTCCGAGTGAAGCGTACTCCATTTTATTGCAGATAACCACCGGCTGTTCCCACAATAAATGCACCTTCTGTGGAATGTACAAAGGAAGCCGATTTTCGATAAAGGACGACCGAACGATCATGGCGGATATTGATTTTGCCGCCACCCACTGCAAGCAACAGGATCGGCTTTTTCTCTGTGACGGAGATGCCCTCATCATCTCTCAGGAGCGTCTCCTGGCAATTTTATCCGCCATCCGCACAAAACTCCCCTGGGTTACCAGAATCGGAACCTACGCCAATACCAAAAGTATTAAGCGCAAGAGCCCTGAACAATTAAGGGAACTTCAGGAGAATGGACTAAACATTGCCTATATGGGGCTGGAGTCCGGCGATGATGTCACCCTGCAAAATATCAAAAAAGGTGCAGATGCCGCGCGGATGATTGAGATGGGCAAAAAGATACGCGCCGCAGGTATCAAGCTTTCCATCACGGTCCTCCTCGGCATTGGCGGCAAAGAACGTTCGCATATCCATGCCCGGGAGACAGGTCGGGTACTCACGGCAATCGACCCGGAATATGTCGGTGCTCTCAGCCTTATGCTCACCCCTAATACCCCGCTTTTCGACACCGCCAACAGAGGTGAGTTCTCACTGCCATCGCCAACGGAGATGCTTGAAGAACTTGGTATCATGTTCGCCAGCACCGAACTGTCAAATGGCTACTTCCATGCCAATCATGCCTCAAATTATCTGCCAATTAAAGCCAAATTGCCCCAAGATAAGGCCGCAACCCTTAAGCTCATTGAGAGCGCTTTGCAAGGCAAGGTCAGTCTTAAACCGGAACATCTGCGTGGGCTTTAGTGACTTAGAAATTCTTTTCCTGCTTTTAGGGAAAGAATTTCGTAAAGGAACTTATCCTCGCAAAGCACGGGGACTAAAAAGAGCACCCCTCAAGGGGGGTACTGAAAAGAGCCCCCGTGCTTTGCGGGTATTAGGATATTACAAAAACAAAACCCCTTGCTCCGATAACGCAACAAGGGGTTCTTTGTATCAGTTCCCAATAACCTTAAAACTTGTAATTCATACCAACGGTGATAAGAAACGCTGAAGCATTAGTAAATTCACCATCAACTTGACCATTGTCACTCTTTGCCGTGCGGGATTGTTTGTAGTCATAAAGAGCAGCAATACCTAAATCCAACTGCTCATTGACTTTATACTGCATACCAAGAGAATAGATCCAGGCATTGGAATCAGGCAACTCAAATCCAATATTGTCTGATGGGACTGGAGTTTCATCATAGGCAAAACCACCCATGAGAGTCAGGTAATCGGTCACCCCATAAGTCACGCCAATACGAAAGGCATTGCTATCATTCCAGTCTTTGGGAACAGGAGTTTCAAATGGATTACCTGGAACATCTGGATCAGAAAAATCAAAATCAAGGTCCTTATATGTCGACCAGAAAGTCCTATCCCAGGTAAGTTCCACGTTCAAATTCTCCAACACATCGTAAGCAACGGAGAGAGCAAAGACAGCCGGAACAGGAACAGATACTTTAGCTTTATTGAACTGTGTTTTAGGAAATGCTCCGAACGACAAATCAGCAGTGTCACTAAAATCAAGATCGACTTTGGAACGGTAGGTTGCAGAGATGTTCAGTGTCTCAATCGGCTTAATGGCAAGTGCAGCATTCCAGCCCCATTCTGTCGTATCACCTTCCATATCTCGTGATAACGGAAATGGGCCACCAGCTGTCGGAATAGTTCCATCACTTTTAACCTTGGCCTTGGCATACAACATCCGAGGACCGGCTGCGACAGATACCATTTTGCCAAAGCTGTAAGAGACTGTGGGATTAACCTCAATGACCTCTAGGGTAAATTCTTCGGCAAATGTTTTCGGCCAAGGATCTTTCCATTGCTTGGACAAACCGGCGGGTGCCGTTATGGATAGACCAAAACGTGCCCCTCCATAGGAAGGTGTAACCATAAAACCGGTGGGTACGAAGAAATTTTCGGATTCTGACTCACCGTCCATTGTACTACTACGGTCATCATCATAATCGATTTTGGACAGATAAATGTAAGTAGCATCGAGCTGTACATGCCAAGTATCTTCCAGCCAGGCCATATTGGCGGGGTTGTAATAGGAAGCGTCAGCCCTAGTGGAAGACGCAATGTTGGCACCAGCCTTGGCGGTTGAATCAACCGACTGTTCCGGGATACGCCATCCGGAAGCCATTGCAGAGCCCGCAACAAACATCGACGCTAGTGCGATTACAGAAATCCTTTTCTTCATACTTCTCTCCCCTCGGTCTTGAAATTACCTGAATCTGTCAACCGTCCCGACAGACGCTCCATAACCATCTATCCGCAGAATCACTCTGGAATAGAAGCCTCTCCTCCTAACAAACAACGTTACCTTTTACGTATACGTCAACCACCTAAGCATAGTTTAACTTCTGCCATATACCATGGCTTGTAATATATAACTGCAATGAATGTCAACCATAAATTACACTGGTTAAGCCTGGCGCAGTTTTTCGATTTCCTGGAGCATTTCACCTTCCATGGAAACAGCTCTGCCGCTCTTGTCTGTTATAACAAAAGTAATAAGGGCGTCGGCCGCGACTTCATTTGAACCCTTCAGAAGAATTTTCTGCTGAAGAACAACACTTCGTGTTCCAATTTTTTCGAGATCTGTCGTAACGATGAGCGTTGCACCCACCGGTAATGCCCGACGATAATTGACATTAATATTCACCACAAGAAATATGATACCCTGTTTCGCCCATTTCTGGAGATCGATTTTTGATTCCAGATGTGCCCATCTGTCTTCCTCAAAAAACTCAAGGTATCTGGCATTATTCACATGCCCATAAAAATCGGCATGATAACCTCTCACCTTAATTTCCGTCAAAGTTTCCATAGCGTTCACCACTGAAGTTGAGTCTTGTCAAAGGAGTTTTGCCGCCTAACTTTTTTCTATAAAGATGGCCCGATACGACTCCCCTCAATCTGAGGCGAGCCGTATCAAAATGCTGCGCAAAACGCGTCAACCATCTTTTCCAAAGCTGCGTAAAAACTCTTGAAGCGCTCCTGGGTTATTTGACTTAATAGTCCCCTTCAGGAAATCTCCCATCCCCGGACGATAATTTTCCTCCCATATCTTGAGAAAAAATTCAGGGCTGGTTTTACACACGCAATCGGCGTTTTCAACCACCCGTCCATCACTGACCGTGCAACTGTCCGCAGTACATTGAACGGATTTTTTTATATCACCTAAAGAAAAATAATAACTCGTCGGCTTTGAGAACGTGCCAGCGACAAAGGACTCCGGAAGTTTGGTAAACAGTGCATCCAGCATATGCCCCCCTTTGTCTAAAGTGCCTGAATTTTCGCTGTAAGAGCAGGGACAAACTGTTTCAGATCGGCCACAACCAGCACATCGGCAACATCCCCTATCGGTGCATCTTTATCGGTATTGATGGCCACGATAAATTCCGACTTTTTCATGCCGGCCAGATGTTGAATAGCACCGGAAATACCACAGGCGACATATAATTTTGGCGCAACAGTCTGCCCTGTCGTACCAACCTGACGGTTATGTTCGACCCATTCGGAGTCAACAACTGGCCGACTGGCACCATATTCGCCGCCCAGAGCCTTGGCCAAATCGGCTATCATTGCCACATTCTCCGGCTTGCCTATTCCCCGACCGGCACTGACAATGATCTTGGCTTTGCCTAAATCAACGCCACCACTCTCCGCCTGCTCATAGCCGGTAAACTCAATCTTACCAGCCCCTTGACAGGTGATTGCTTCCACTGTTGGCGTGGCGCTTGGCAACTCAGCCAGACCAAAAGCACCTGCCTGGAGGGTAACCACTGTTTTGGCGGTTTTTACCGTAACGTCACGGCGTAATTTTGCATTACAGACAGGAACAACCATAGTGCCGTCAACCACATCAACCACTTCGGAAATCTGCGCCGCCTGCAAAGCGCAAGCAATACGCGGTGCCAGATCCCAGCCGTAGGAGGAATGGGAAAAGGCAATCATGTCCGGCTGCTCTTTGGCAATAACATCGAGGAGCAACTGTTTATGAACATCCGGATTATATTCACCGGCAGCGGCAACATCGGCGAGATACAGTTTGCCGCCAAATTGTGGCAGTGCACTGTCACTTCCGACGAGAAACATTGCACTTTCAGCAGCCAGTTTCTCGGCAAACGCCATCAGCTCGTAGCAACTTCCCAGCAGCTTTCCATCTCTACTTTCAGCAATTAATAATACTTTCATTGTCGTCTCCTCCCCTATCCCAGAACTGCGGTTTTCTCTTTCAAGATTTTGATCAGCTTATCAACCAACTCAGCTGCGTCACCCTCAAGTACCAGTCCACCGCCTTTCTTTTCCGGAAAGTACATTTTGGCGGTTTCCTGACGGGATTCAACCTTGAGAAGATCTGCCACAGGAATTGACAGAAGCTCTTTTTTCTTTGCCTTCATGATATTTGGCAAGGTGGGATAGCGAGGGGTATTAAGTCCAAGCTGACAGGTAAAAACAGCAGGGGTAGCAACCTTAACACAAGCCTTGACACCACCTTCGAGTTCGCGTTTAGCTTCAACCACACCATCTTTGTAGACAAAATGAACCACAGTCGTAATACCCGGCATGCCGAGCATTTCAGCGACTAAAATACCTACCTGACCGCTGCCCCGATCCTGGGACTGCATGCCGGTGAAGATCACGTCAAAATCTTTACCTTTGGCATATTCGGCAATAATACCTGCTATCTGATAGGGCTCTTTGCTGCTGGCATCATCATCGGCAATATGGGCACCCCGGTCACAGCCCATGGCCAGGGCTTTTTTCATGGTCTCTTTGACCTGGTCTGAGCCAATACAGAGAACAGTCAAATCAGCGTCCCCCACCTGGGTCTTCAGTTGAACCGCCTGCTCGACGGCGTATTCATCATATTCATTCATCCGCCAGGCCAGATCAGTCTTTGCGTACCAGGTTCCTCCGGCATCAACTTTAAATTTAGATTCCATATCAGGAACCTGCTTTATGCAAACCAGAATTTTCATATCTTTCCTCCAGTTGTCATTGATCTTTTTTGTTTATTATTTTTTCAGGCGATTCGTTCCGCCAGAATCTCCGCAATATCTTTTGGCCTGAGGGACTCTTCCACCTCGGCACCCTTAACCCCATCTTCAAACATGGTCAGACAAAATGGACAGTTCGACAGCAATGTTTCAGCACCGGTCTCGGCGGCCATCCTGACCCGCTTGAGATTCATCCGTTCGCCAATTTTTTCTTCGGCTAAAATCCTGCCACCGCCGGCACTGCAACAAAAGGCCTCGGCCCTGTTTTTATCCATCTCCACCAGCTTGCCGCCTGCGGCTGTAATAAGCGCTCTCGGTGCATCATAGATGTCATTGTGACGTCCGAGATAACAGGAATCATGATAGGTGCAGGAAAGCTCTTTCGCGTCTATCCGCAACTTTCCGGAAGCTATCAGTTTTTCGAGGAATACGGTGTAGGTTTCCACCTCGACCTCAAGACCAAGTCCCAGGTCACGATAGTCTTTTTCCAGGGTATTGAAACAGTGCGGACAGGTGGTGACTATTTTTTTCACGCCATAAGATTTGATCGTCTCGATGTTCTCCACGGCCAGACTCTGGTAGAGATATTCGTTGCCCATCTTGCGCATCGGCTCGCCGCAACATTTTTCTTCCTTGCCGAGAATACCGACTTTCACTCCGGCAGCCTGGCAAAGCTTCACAAAGCTTTTGGCGACAGCGATATTACGTTTATCAAAGGAACCGTAACAACCGACGAAGTAGAGAATATCGACCTCAGCATCTTCGGAGAGGGGCTGAATCCCCAAGCCCTCGGCCCAGTCGCCCCTTTCGGCGTAACCGATACCAAGAGGATTGCCGTTCACCTCGGTTGCTTCCATGGCCGCCATCACCTCTTCGCCGGGGAATTCTCCCTCCATCAGCACCATGGCGCGACGAATTTCTATTATTTTATTGACATGTTCAATGGCCGCAGGGCATATCTCCTGGCAGGCCCGACAGGTGGTGCAGGACCAGAGGACATCCTTGCCGATGGTATCTATGAGGTTTGCTTCAGGATCGTTGAAAGCAATATCTCCCAGTTGATTAACCACCTTCATGGGAGAGAGGGGCTTACCTGTGGCAAAGGCCGGACAGCGGTCCTGACAGCGTTTGCACAGTGTACAGGCGTCGGCATCAAAGATATCCTTCCAGGTCATTTCCTTCAGGTTCGTTGCGCCAAAGGTTTCGGCATCCTCATTTTCCAGATCGAGGTTGACGAGTTTTCCCTTGGGGCCACGGTCGTCAAAGAGATAATTCATACTAGTGGTGAAGATATGTCTAAACTTGGTCAGCGGAATCAAGACAAAAAAGCCCATGACCAGCAGAAGATGGAACCACCAGAGCACCTTGTGTAAGGCGCGCAGGCCACCCTCACCCATGCCGGAGATACCATGGGCCAGCAGCAAACCAACTGGTGACCAATAAGAGAGAGGCGTACCGAGTTCGGTAACCGCGATTCGCGCACCCTCGATCAGAAAACCGGTAATGAGGATAGTCAGGAGCAGGCCATGCATAATGGCGTCATCAGTCTTTGTCTCCAACCCTTCCGGGGCAAAGAAATAGCGACGCACCAAAAGACCTGCCAGCATAAATATACAGACCAGCCCGGCGACATCAAGAATGATTGAAAACAGCAGGTAAAACGTTCCTTTTAAGAATTTCACATCAAACAAAAGATCAGTAAAATCGGCCTGAATAACGATAAGAGTCGTACCGATAAAGAGCAGTCCAAAGCCCCAGAAGAAGAGGCCGTGCAAAAGTCCGGGCCAGCGCACCCTGGTTACCTTTTTTTGCAGCAGAACGTTTTCGACCATATGCCGTATCCGTTCTCCCAGTTGATCAGTCCTGTCCTTTGGTAATCCCTGTTTATAAATTTTAACTCTTTGCAGGAAACCTTTGACCAGCAAGCCTATTGCGGCAAAGGCAAACAAATACATGGGAACAAGAGTCTCTGCGCTATGACCGACATTCCAGTAAATTTCTCGAGTAAATTCCATCATTATCTCCAGTTACAATTACTAATCCCGTCTTTATAAATTCAACTGTACCTATTATCTTGTAAGAGCACTGCCTATGACCAGGCGCTGGACTTCACTGGTTCCTTCATAGATCTCAGTAATTTTGGCATCCCGCATCATCCGCTCCACAGGGAAATCCCGGGTGTAACCATAGCCTCCGAGAATCTGCACGGCCTGGGTGGTGACCCGCATGGCCGTCTCACTGGCCATAAGTTTTGCCATGGCCGACTGCTGAGAATAAGAGAGCCCGGCACTTGCCCGGTAAGCGGCATTATAGACGAGCAGTCTGGAGCACTCAATCTGGGTTGCCATATCGGCCAGCTGGAACTGCACCCCCTGAAAACGGCCAATCGGGGTATCAAACTGCTTACGATCTTTGGCATAGTTTACAGCAGTATCAAGCGCCCCCTGGGCAATCCCCAGGGCCTGGGACGCGATGCCGATACGGCCACCATCCAGAGTTTTCATGGCGACCTTAAAGCCTTCACCTTCTTTCCCCAAGAGATTGTCCGCAGGAATCCTGCAATCTTGAAAAACAAGTTCCATGGTTGGAGAGGAACGGATGCCCATTTTCTGTTCTTTTTTGCCAAAAGAGAAACCGGCTGTATCTTTTTCAACGATAAAAGCACTGATGCCGTAGTGTTTCTCGGCAGTTCTGTCCGTCCGGGCAAAAACGATATACACTTCTGCTTCTCCGGCGTTGGTAATAAAAATCTTCGTCCCGTTCAGAATCCAGGAATCCCCATCTTTCACCGCCGTGGTTTTGGTACCACCGGCATCGGAGCCAGCGGAAGGTTCCGTCAGCCCGAAGGCCCCCATCTTACGACCTTCGGCCAGGGGCACGAGAAACTGTTCTTTCTGGGCCTGATTACCAAAGAGATAGATAGGGTTTGAACCGAGAGATAAATGAGCAGAAAGGGTAACTCCAGTTGAAGCGCAGACCCGGGACAATTCTTCCACAGCGATGGCGTAACTGATATAGTCGGCCCCGGCACCGCCATATTCTTCAGGAAAAACAATTCCCGTCAGGCCCAGTTCTGCGAGTCTGTCAAACATCAAACCGCGATCAAACCGTTCCTCTTCATCTCGCTCTTTAGCAGATGGGGCGACTTCTTTTTCTGCAAATTCCCGGACCATATCGCGAAGCAGACTCTGTTCTTCAGTATGTTCAAAAATCATAATACAGCCTCCAAAGAGAGATCAGGATTGACATATCACGCTTCCAGAATATTATTTCATCCCCCTTTATAAATAATGCTTACGTAAAGGTCAAGTTTTTTTAAGCTAATCAAAAAACAGCCCGCAAACCCTTACAAAACAGCTATGTAATATTATTTTTTCATTTGACAGACTAATATCAGGCATGATACTTTATCTATAACATATTACGTAAAGGTGAATACTGTTTTCTCTCTTCGAATACAGCGCAAATTTATAATAAGAATATCAACGTTGACCGCGCTGGCGGCCATCCGTAGCTCCAATGGCCGTATCTGAGGTCTTTAATGAGGGATTTAAAAATGAGTAACCATGAGTCGACACTGGTACAAATTGGCGAATTAGCCAAGAGTCTGGGTATTACCACACGGACGATTCGCTATTACGAAGAGATAGGCTTGATGGGCAAGAATGAACGACTGGGCGGCAGCACACGCACCTATACAAAAGATGATATACTCCGTCTGAAATTCATTTTGAAATTGAAAACAATGGGAATCTCTCTAAAAGAGATAGAACAACTGTCTAACATATTTGACATTAACTCGAGAAACTTCAACAAAATCACCCCAAAACTCATCGAGATCCTCGACAGCCATATTGCCAAAGTCGACGAGAAGATGGCGAACCTCTCTTCACTTCGAAAAGATATAGTTGAATACCGGATACGCATGACCGAGTTCCTTACCCATAACCACAAGGAAGAGTAAGAATGTCATCATACTTGTCACAAGGGGGGCTTTCGCAGATTCCTGGTAAGAAATTTATCCAGCTGATTGGCAAAATTCTGCCGGTCATTTTTATTTAACACCGGTGGGCCACCGGTATCTATGCCGCTGGCCCGAAGTGTATCCATAAAATCCCTCACACTTAAACGAGATTTAATACTGTCAGCCGAATAAAGCTCACCGCGGGGATTTAGGGCGACACCACCCTTGTCAATGACGTTCGCAGCCAGTGGAATATCGGCAGTGACAACCAGATCACCCACATCCAGTCGCTGAACAATTTCATTGTCAGCGACATCCGCACCAGCAGCAACCTGCACGAAACGAATACAGGGTACAGACGGTATACGTACCGACCGATTAGCAACAAGCGTCAACTGCACCCCGGTACGTTCTGCTGCTTTAAAGAGAATTTCTTTAATCACCACCGGACAGGCATCGGCATCAACCCATATTTTCACTTTATCCAACTTTACGCTCTTTCAAGTACCTTTAGGGTGACCTGTTCAACAATATTCTTAACATTTTCATGGTACACAAGCATATGTGGTGCCGCCAGATGCGCCCGTAAATCATCCAAACTCTACCACTTCTCAACTATTGTAACAACATTCCCATTCAACCGCTGAGGGGCCAAACCCGTTGGAAGGTCAATGGTCGGTTCGTATTCAACACAGCCCTTCTCTTCAAGGACATGAGGAATGTTTGCTTTAAAAATATCCAAGAATTCGGCCACTCGACCTTCCTTGATGTGTATTGATGCGATGACATGTATCACCCAACACCCTCCCTACTGTATTTGTATTATGTTTTGGAGTTGCACCAGTTAAACTCTGAGAAATGCAACTCTTCGACCACTTATTTATCACACGCCATCACTTATTGAGAAACTTGATCACCTCAACGGCTGCTGCTTCCGAAGATGCCGGGTTCTGACCAGTAACAAGATTGCCATCAACCTCAACATAACTCCCCCAGTCAGATCCCTTGGCATACAAGCCTTCCCGTTGCTTCAGCATATCCTCAACTAAAAACGGCACAACCTTGGTCAGTTGCACAGCCTCTTCCTCACTATTACTGAATCCGGTGACTTTTTTACCCCTCACCAGAGGTACACCTTCACCAGTTTTAGCATGGCGTAAAACACCTGGTGCATGACAGACAAAGCCCAAAGGCTTACCTGTTCGATAAAATGTTTCTATGAGCGCGATGGAGTTTTTATCTTCCGCCAGGTCCCAAAGGGGCCCGTGTCCGCCTGGATAAAAGACAGCATCGAATTCAGCTGCATTGATCGAATCCAGCCGATAGGTGTTGGCAAGTAAATCCTGTAATGCCGCATCACCACGGAAACGTTCCGTCGCTGCCGTTTGCGCATCGGGCTCGTCGCTTTTCGGGTCGAGTGGCGGCTGGCCTCCCTTTGGTGAAGCCAGGGTAATTTCCATATTCTGGTCTTTGAAAGCGTAATAGGGGGAAACAAATTCTTCCAGCCAAAAACCGGTTTTCAGACCTGTATCACCTAGTTTATCGTGGGAAGTGAGTACCATTAATATTTTCATTGTTCTGTCCTTTTTCACTAAGAGAGCACTACTTGCACTCTTGGTTTACTTGAATAACTAATTTTCCGAAATTTTGCCCTTCCAACAGGCCAATAAAAGCCTCCGGCGCATTTTCCAGTCCGTCAACCAGATGTTCGCGATATTTAATTTGGCCGGCACTGAGCCATCCCGTCATATCCTTGGTAAATTCACTGTAGCGCTGTTCGTAATAATCAAAAATAATGAATCCCTGCACCTTCAGGCGTTTGATCAAAATATTGGCCATCAAAAGAGAAAGTCGGTCCGGCCCATCGGGCAGTTCCGTTGCATTATATCTGGAGACCAGCCCACAGACTGGGATTCTGGCGCCTGTATTGAGGCGGGGCAACACAGCATCGAAGACCTTGCCGCCGACGCTCTCAAAATAGATGTCAATCCCGTCGGGACAAGCTTCTTTCAATTGTTGGTAGAAATCGGCGGCTTTATGATCCAGACACAGATCAAAGCCAAGAACATCTCTGGCGTAGGCACATTTCTCACTGCCACCGGCGACACCGACAACACGACAACCTTTCAGTTTGCCGATCTGCCCGACAGTTGCGCCAACTGGCCCCGTGGCCGCTGCGACCACTAAAGTATCTCCCGGCTCCGGCTGACCAATATCAAGCAATCCGACATAGGCGGTGAAACCCGGCATACCCATTACTCCCAGGGCATAGGAAGGATTTTGAGGATTCTTGCCAAGTCGGGCAAGGCCGGTGCCATCGGACAGCGCATAGTCCTGCCAGCCAGTATAGGCGAGCACCCACTCCCCTTCCACGTAATCAGGATGGCGCGACGTCTCAACTTGGCAAACCGTTGCCCCGACCATAACCTCATCTATCTCGACTGGTTCGGCATAGGAGGGCGCATCGCTCATCCGTCCACGCATATAGGGGTCAAGGGAAAGATAGATGCTGCGCAGGAGCATTTCACCTTCCTTTGGGACTGGTTTTGCCGTTGTCTCTATACGAAAGTTTTCTTTTGTTGGTGCGCCATCAGGCCGGGAGGCAAGGACAACGCGTCGATTTTTCTCACTATTTTCAACCATGTTTTCACCCTTATTGTTGAGCAGACTAATTGTCTGCAAACTATTTATACTTTTACTGTTTTGCTGGTCAGGACAGACCTGGTCGCTTCCATAACCCTTTGCAAGGTATCAATATTACGATGCAATTTACTCATCAGGCTCGCGCCAAGCCACATATCATAAAGCAGCTCTGCTGTCAGTTGGGCATCCATCTTAATTATGGAACCATCGCCGATACCTTCCTCAATACATTTGGCAATGCGCGCAATAACCTCTGAGGATCCAGCCAGCAGCGCCAGTCGCATCGGTTCCGACAGGTCAGCTACTTCGGCGCTGAGCTTAACCACAAGACACTTTTGATCGACACAGACATCAGACTGTGTGTTGATCCAGCGCTGCCAGTAATCAAGAAGCCGCTCATAGGCCGAACGTTCTCCCACCTGAAAAAGCGTGTCGAGAACAACAAGATACTCTCGAAAATAATTCTTGATAAGCTCCTCGCCAAACTGTTCCTTCGAGGCAAAATAATGATAAAAGGAACCCTTCGGCACACCGGCAGCCTTGAGAATTTCCGACAAACCAACGTTGGAAAAACCTCTGCTGACGATCAGCTTATAGCCGGCAGCTAAAATCTGCTGGTATGTTTCGTTGGTATTGATGTCCATGTCTCTCACTGTAAGCAGTAGTAGACCGGTCGTCTAGTGGGAAATAATAATAAATATTAATTCGCAATTACTTTGTTCCCCTATCCCCTTCCCCTAGACGACCTGAACGAACTTGGCGACAATATTTGCCAAAATCACCAAAAAACCGAAAAAGCAGCCAATTTTAAGAACTTTAACATGTTTATCGGTCAACTCATTCCATCGTTTCGGCTTGAACCAACCAATGGATAAAGAAAAAAATACCAATGCCAACACCGAGTAGGCGCCTACAATCCCCATACGTTTTTATCTCCTCAACATTACATACTCTTCTGTACAACAAAACTCTCTGATGATTAAAATGCTCCTACTACCACAAGTCAATCATGAAAATCCCAAGAAAGCTGCTGGTCGTCTTTCAGCAAGTGATTATTCTTTATCAAAATAAGGTAGTATAGTGTAAAAAGCTTGTCCGAGTCATATGAGAGGATTTGTTCAGCTTAGATTCATAAAAATATAGTCAACAGAGGGATCCATGAAAAAAGCTCAGGATATTATGACCCAAAAGGTTATTACTGTAACACCCGAAACCACAGTCACAGAGCTGGCCAAGCTTCTGTCTGCCAACAGTATCAGCGGAGCCCCCGTTCTGGACTCATCCGGCACTCTGCTCGGGATTGTCACCGAAAGTGACCTGATTGATCAAAACAAAAAGATCCATATCCCCACCGTGGTCACGATCCTTGATTCAGTTTTTTACCTCGAAAATCCAGATAGAATGGAAAAGGAAATGAAAAAAATCGCCGGTTCGACGGTGGCTGATATCTACTCCAAGAATCCACGCACGGTGAATGAAGAAACCCTCATTGATGAGATCGCAACACTCATGTCAGAAAAAAACATTCATACTCTGCCGGTGATGCGTGGCACTGAGCTGGTGGGAGTTATAGGCAAGAAGGACATCATTAAAACACTGATCTCCTAGCAACTCCTAGCAAATGCTGGCTCTGTTAGTCTGCAAAACGTTAACCAATTCATCGACCATTAGAGGCGGGCTGTGAAAATATCCTGCTGTTAAATCACAGCCAAAAGCCTTGAGGAGATCGGCCTGCTCTTTGGTTTCCACTCCCGGTGCCACCACATTCTTGCCCAGACTATGGGCCATGAGAATGATTGTCTCGACAATCTGGTGGCAGTCGGGATCGGCAGTGAGATTTTGGATGAAAGACCTATCAATGTTCAGGGTGTCGATGGGTAGCGTCTTGAGGTAATAAATCGAAGAATTGCCGACTCCAAAGCTGTCAATGGCTATTGACACTCCGGCATCCACCAGCAGATTCAATTTTGCAGTAGTGTCTTTCAGGTTGGCCATCATGGCGGTTTCCGTCAACCCCAACTCCAGTTGCGAAGCGGGCACAGCGTTTGCCGCAAGAACAGACAGGATGTTTTCAACCAGATTCGTCTGTTCAAACTGGGAAGGCGTGAGCTTTACTGACACTCTTATATCCTTGCAACCAATGTCACCGAGAACCTGCAATGCCGCGCACACCTCGTGAGTGACAAAATCGCCTATTCCGGTTATCACACCCGTCTTTTCGGCCAATGGAAGAAAATCCTCAGAGCTGACAAAAGTACCATCCGTTTTTTGCCATTGCACCAAGGCTTCCACTCCTACAACAGCACCTGTTTCCAAACTTACCTTTGGCTGGTAAGAGACCACAAATTCTTTTTGCGCCAGTGCCTGCCTGAGTTCTGCCTCACGCCTGAGATGGAGAGTGGCTTTTTCACTCAATTCACTGGTGAAAAGAGAAAATTTATTTTTACCTTCATGCTTTGCCTGATACAGGGCAGCGTCAGCATTTTTGATGAGAGTGTCGACATCTAAACCATCCTGCGGATAAATGGCTCCAACAATACTAAAAGTAACAGACAGCTTCTGTGTTTCAATCAGAAATGGTTTGGAAATTCCCTGCAGAAGACGATTGGCCAGATCGACCACCTCATCTTCTGACGAAATATGGGCACCGATAATCTGAAATTCATCTCCTCCCAGACGGGCCACCGTATCTTCTTCCCGAACCAGCTTGAGTAATCGATCGGCGACCTGTTGCAGGAGGACATCACCAACCGGGTGACCAAAACTGTCGTTAATATGTTTAAAATTATCCAGATCCATGTAAAAAACGGCCACCTGGGTTTGTTTTCGTTTCGCATTGTTTAAATTCATCGTGAGACGATCTAAAGCCAAAAAACGATTAGGCAGACCAGTGAGGGCGTCATGGTACGCCTGATAGGTGATCAGGTCCTCATTCAGTTTCATCTCGGTTATATCATGAAACACGGCTACATAATTTGTCACTTCGCCCTTTTCATCACAGATGGAACTGATGCTAAGATTTTCAGGATAGGTCTCGCCATTGGCCCTGCGATTCCAAATTTCTCCCATCCAGTTGCCGTTTTCCAGCAAACTGCGCCACATCTTCTTATAAAATTCGGGCGAATGTCTCTCAGATTTCAATACCCTGGGATTTTTACCAAGGACTTCACTCTCCTGGTAACCGGTAATATTGGTAAAGGATTGGTTCACGGCGACAATATTACCAGCTGCATCGGTGATGGTTATGCCTTCCAGGGCATTTTCAAAGACCTTGGCAAACAGTTTCAATTGTTGTTCGGGAAGGTTCCTTTCATTATTTTCAGTCGCCACCTTTTGAGTTGAGACCATCAATAGCTCCATCTAATGATTTAAACGCTTGGTAAGAATATCAGTTTCACATTAACAACTTATTACGTTTGTACAATGCAACCTCAATTTTGTGAAAAAACTCAAACTTCTCAGGAAAGCGACCAACGAAACCACCATACTATACTACTCAGCAGTATATCAAAAACTGTTACTGTTGTGTAGGACCGGCACAAGAAGAAAATAGCTGATTGCAAAAACGACAAGATGCAATATAGTTGCATGAGCAAAACATTAAGACCAGATGAAAGGAAATTCACTTAAATATTTTATTACAAACGGAAATGTCAATGAAACTCAAACTATTCATATTAAAATTCAGTATCTTATGTTTTATGCTCCATCCACTTTCAAGCAATGCGGCCGACAAACCATCTGTCTTTGTCAGTATTGTTCCACAGAGATTTTTCGTGCAACAGATTAGCAAGGACTTGGTTGATGTCGAAGTGATGGTACAACCCGGCGCAAGCCCGGCAACATACGAACCAAAAGCTTCACAAATGGCCAAATTATCATCTGCCGTGGCCTATTTTGCCATAGGTGTTCCTTTTGAAAAAGCATGGCTCGGCAAAATCAGCGCAGTTAATCCTTCGATGAAAATCATAGAGACCGATAAAAACATAGAAAAAATGGCCATGGCCTCACACCATCACGATGAGACGGACGAAGAACTACATGCCGAAAGCCACGAAAGCAATGACCATTCGGAAGACATCATCCTCGATCCACATATCTGGTTGTCACCGACCCTGGTGAAAAAGCAGGCGGCGGTCATCGTTGAGAGCCTGAAACTCCTTATCCCCGAACATGCGACCGATTTTGATACAAATTTTAATGTTTTTATAGACAAGATAAACAAGCTTGATACGCAGTTGCATTCTATCCTGCAAACGAGCAAGGGGTTGCGATTTATGGTTTTCCATCCATCGTGGGGTTATTTTGCCAAAGACTACGGTCTTGAGCAGGTCCCAATTGAAATAGAGGGAAAATCCCCGAAACCCGCTCAGCTCGTAGAACTCATTCATCTTGCCAGGGAAAACAACATCCACGTTATTTTTGCACAACCGCAGTTTTCGCAGAAAAGCGCCAAGGTTGTGGCCAAAGAAATTGAAGGTGAAGTAGTATTCGTTGATCCTCTTGCCGAAAACTGGATAACCAATTTAACAGATGTTGCCGAAAAATTTAAATTGGCGGTAAAGTGAGGATCCACAAAAATGACTAAACCCATCGTCCAAATTGAGGATCTCTACTTTCATTACAATGGTCAGGAAGTCCTGCAAAACATTAACCTCACGGTCAATAAAGGTGATTTTGTCTCAATCATCGGACCAAACGGAGGCGGCAAAACGACTCTGGTAAAACTGATCCTTGGCCTACTCAAACCCTCCAGAGGTACTGTGCAAATAAACGGTAAAACCTCGGCGCAAAACGGTACAGTCATCGGCTATGTCCCGCAGTATATCAACCATAATCTCAACTTTCCCGCCAGTGTCATGGATGTCGTCATGATGGGCAAATACAATCCAGCCAAACGATTCATGTTTCGCAACAAACAAAAGGATCGCCAGGAGGCCCTTGAAGCGCTGGAACAACTCGGTATGGCAATTCATGCGAGGCGAAAAATCACCGATCTGTCCGGAGGCCAGCGCCAGCGTGTTCTGATCGCCAGAGCCCTGGTGACCAAACCAGAACTGCTGGTACTTGACGAACCCACCGCCAGCCTTGACACCAAGGGGCAGACCGATTTTTTCAGCCTACTCAAGGAGCTCAACCGGGAATTGACAATTCTCGTGGTCAGTCACGACCTGCTCATTGTTGCCTCCTATGCCAAATCGATTGCCTGTGTCAATAAACGACTGCATTATCACGAAACTGTCGGTACAACCGGAGACCTGATGAACGCCTATTACTCTTGTTCGGTGGAAGAGGTCTGCCCGGTTGAACATGTTATCAGAGCGGTACAGATCAAACCTATAGAAGAGACGAAACAACAATGATTGAAGCCCTCCATTTCGAATTTATGCAAAATGCCCTGGCTGCCGGCATTTTGACGAGTATCGCCTGCGGCATTATCGGCACTTTGATCGTGGTCAACAGACTTGTTTTCCTCTCCGGCGGGATAGCCCACAGCGCCTATGGCGGGATTGGCCTGGCGTTTTTTTTCGGCTGGCCCTTTATGGTCGGGGCGATTGGCTTCGCTCTTTTTTCAGCAATGGTTATGGCTGCAGTTTCGCTCAAATCAAAACATCGCGCAGATACCATAATCGGTGTGATGTGGGCCATGGGGATGGCCTGCGGCATCCTGCTACTTGATATGACCCCTGGCTACAATGTCGACCTGATGAGCTATCTCTTTGGCTCTATTCTCAGTGTGCCGCGATCAGACCTGATAGCCATGTTTTTTATCGGCATTTTAGTCCTGGGACTCGTTGTCTTTTTCTTCCAGGATCTCCTGGCCATGTCCTATGATGAGGAATTTGCCCAGATACGGGGTGTGCCGGTGAAACGGCTCTATTTCATGTTGATTGGCATAGTTGCGGTCACCGTTGTCATGGTGGTTCAGGTGGTCGGCCTGATTCTGGTCATCGCCCTGCTGACGATACCGCCCTTTATCGCCGAAAAATATACCAAATCGCTTATCGGTATGATGTTTTTAGCCAGCATTCTCGGCATGTTTTTCACAACAGGTGGTCTGTGGCTATCGTACACCTTTGACATGACCTCCGGGGCGGCAATCATCTTTCTGGCCGGGATCGTTTTCTTCATCTCTTTGGGCTTTGACCATTTGCGGTTCAGAGGAAAAAAGGGGCCAATTACTGTATAATTTGTCAACTTCAGAAATAGATTAAAATTATGTGTATACATTGCGACTATACTACTCTCCTGACTGCTTCGGGTCTTGAGGCAACTGTCAACCGCATCCATATTCTGGAAACCATCGGCAATAATAATTGTCCCCTCACAGCAGTGGATATTTTTAATATTGTAGATCGAACGCAGTCAATGAATCGGGTGACGGTCTATCGCATTCTTGACCTCCTGGTGGAGAAAAAAATCCTCGAACGATTGAATGTCGGTAGTAAAGCTGCCTATTACGGCCTGGCACCGAATGAAAACCACGCCCCGCACCCTCATTTTTATTGCACCGAGTGCGGCCAGATGGACTGCTTGAACTCGGAATCAATTAATATCAACGCCGATCGTTTAAAAAAATCCTTCCCCGGCGAGATTCAAAAAGTTGAAGTCCGGGTGGATGGCATCTGTAAAAACTGTTTGAAACAGCATGGAAATTGATTCGGCGACTCTTTAGCTTCCTGAGAACACAGGCGGGATCTGGTTTTCCTTATCCCTGTGTTCTCAGGAAGCGTCCTTGACGTCGAAATCCTTGGAGTGATCTTTGGCTATCAGCATATAGATCGACGGAATAATAAAAAGGGTAAACAGCGTTCCAATGGCCATGCCGCCTACCAGCACCAGACCAATTGAGTTTCGAGCAGCGGCACCTGCACCGGAGACCAGGGTTAAGGGAAAATGACCGGCAATGGTGGCACCGGTGGTCATCAAAATGGGGCGTAGCCGTGTTATAGCCGCCTGGTGAATAGCTTCCCGCTTGGCCAAACCTTTGCCCTGGAGTTTATTGGCGAACTCCACGATAAGAATGCCGTTTTTAGAAACTAACCCCACCAGTGTAACCAAGCCCACCTGAGAGTAGATATTCATGGTCGTTGTCCAGCCCTTGGTCCAGAAAGGCACATTGGGGTCAGGCATTTTTAGAAAAGTGAAGATCATGGCGCCAAACATGGCCAGGGGCACGGAGCCGGCCAGGATCACCAACGGATCACGAAAGCTGTTGAACTGGGCGGCCAAGACCAGAAAAATCAAAATCACCGCCAAGCCAAAAGCCTGAACGAATTTATTTCCCTCGGTACGTAACTGGCGCGACTCGCCGGTATAATCCAGCACATAGCCTTGCGGCAAAATCTTTCCTGCCTCGCCCTCCAGAAATCGCAGCGCCTCATCCAGTGGCCGGATAGCCACGCCGCTAATTTTCACTGCATTGAGTTGCTGAAAGCGGTTCAGAGACCGCGGCACGGTGCTGTTCTGGATGGTGGCGATGGTGCTGAGAGGAACGAGCGTGCCGTCGCCACCGGTGACATAGATATCGTTCAGCTGATCAGGATTGAGGCGATCCATCCGCCTGATCTGTGGAATGACTTTATAACTGCGCCCGCCAATGTTGAAGCGATTGACAAAATTTCCACCCACCATGGCCGCCAGGTCGGCACCAACCTGTTTCAGGTTAAGGCCCAGATCGGCCACCTTGTCCCGATCAATGACCAGCTCGGATTGAGGTTGATCGATCTTGACATCTATTAAAGGTGGAAAGGCAAACATGCCGCTCTTCGTGGCAGCCTGCTGAATCTGGTTGGCAAGACTGAGAATCTGCTCGGGCTCGGCGGTGGAAGCGAGAATGAACTCCACTGGGAATTGCCCACCGCCGGGCAGCGCTGGCGGTGTTACCGGAAACATTTGAATGCCGGTAATGCCATGCAGCTTCTGCTGTACTTCAGGCATTATTTGAAAAATGTTGCGCTTTCGCTCCTGCCACGGCTTAACCACCATACCGCCAAAACCCGAAGAAGGCATGGTTATCTGAAAGACAAACTCGGTTTCCGGCACACTCAAAAAAGCCTCGTTCACCGCAGCGGCATAGAGGCTGGTTTGGTCAAGGGTGGAATTGGCTGCAGCATCAAGGATACCAAAAATTACCCCCTGATCCTCAGCCGGTGCCAGTTCCTTGGCGGACATGGTGAACATGGGAATGGCCAGCAGACTCAAGATGCACCAGACCATGTAAGCGGCCGGCCGGGCATTAAGAGTACCGTTTAGTAATCTCCCGTAAAGATTTCTAATTTTTTTAAAATCCCGTTCTATCTTACCGGCGAGACCACGTTCGGTCATACCAGCCCGTAAGAGCCGTGAGGCCATCATGGGCGAGAGGGTTACGGCCACGATACCGGAAATGACCACCGCACCGGCCAGAGTAAAGGCAAATTCCCGGAAGAGTGAGCCGGTCAGGCCACCTTGCAGACCAATGGGCGCATAAACCGCAGCCAGAGTAATGGTCATGGAGATCAACGGACTTACCAATTCACGGGCACCAAGTATGGCTGCCTGCATTGGCGTTTGCCCTTCGCCCAAATGACGTTCAACGTTTTCCACCACCACGATGGCATCGTCCACCACCAGCCCCACCGAGAGCACCACCGCCAGCAACGTCAGCAGGTTAATAGTGAAACCGAAGACCTGCATCAGGAAAACGGCCCCGATGAGCGACAAGGGAATAACCACCACCGGAATGATTGCAGCTCGCAGTGAGCCGAGAAAAAGATAAATTATCAGAATGACGATGAGCAGGGTTTCACTCAGGGTCTTGATGACCTCATTGATGGCATTATCAATATAGGCAGTACCATCGTAAGCGATGCGGCCCTCAATGCCATTGGGGAGTTGCTTCGTAATTGCATCCATTTCCACCCGGACGCGTTTTATAACATCCAGGGAGTTGGCATTGGGCAGGGGCCAAATCCCCATAAAAACTGCAGTTTGTCCCGAAAAACGAACCTCAGTATCATAATTTTCGGCACCAAGGGCGACATCGCCGATATCCTCAATTCTAACGACAGCACCATTTTCCTCCCGGATCACCAGCCGTTTAAACTCTTCCACCGAACGAAGGTCAGTGTTGGCAATCAGGTTGACCTGGATAAGAGATCCCTTGGTTTGGCCCACCGCCGCCAGAAAATTATTGGCGGCCAGGGCCTCACGCACCTGCGTCGGGCTGATATGAAAAGCAGCCATACGGTCAGGGTCGAGCCAGATGCGCATGGCAAAGGTGCGCCCGCCCAGGATATCCGCCCGCTGAACGCCTTCAAGAGCTGAGAGCCGCGGCTGAACGATGCGCACCAGATAATCGGTGATTTCATTTTGCTTCAGGACATCCGAAGTAAAACTCAGATAAGCGGAAGCGAATTCGCTGTCGGCCGATTCGACGTTGATGATAGGAACCTCCGCTTCCGGCGGGAGGTCTCCGCGCACCTGATCGACCTTGGAGCTGATCTCCGACAGGGCCTTGATCGGGTCGTAATTGATTTTCAAGCGGGCATTAATGGTGGAAAGTCCCTGAACGCTTTGCGACTCAAGGTAGTCAATACCGTCGGCAGCGGCAATGGCCCGTTCCATGGGGGTGGTGATAAACCCCCGCACCAGTTCGGCGCTGGCACCGACATAGGCGGTGGTAACAGTGACGACAGCGTTATCACTGCGGGGAAATTGACGCACATTCAGGGAGCGAACAGCCTGGAGTCCGGCAATAACGATCAATAGACTAATCACCAGTGCCAGTACGGGGCGGCGAATAAATATATCGGTGAATTGCATAGATTAGCTCTCAGTTGGTTTGGGAGCCAACTTGAATTCAGGGGCCAGTTTATTATCCACCACCACTCCCTGACCGTTACGAAGTTTAAAGGCACCGGTGCTCACCACGATATCGTCAGCCTTCAGTCCCGAGATCACTGCAATAAAATCGCCCCGCTTTTCGCCAAGACGGACGAACTGTTGCCGGACTGTTTTGCCGGCTGGCGTGCCATCTTCCCCTTTCTTTTCTTCAATGACAAAGACCGAATTGCTGTACGGAGCATAGAGCACGGAGGTGGCGGGAATAACCAGCACGTCTTCTTTTTTGGGCAAAACCACGGCGACGTTGACATACATCCCTGCGCGCAATAATTCATCGGAATTATCCAGCGTGGCCTGTACCCGAACATTGCGGGTTGCGGCATCCACCTCTGGACTGATTGCGGTGATTTTACAGGTGAAAACCTGGTCAGGCAGGGCATCGGAATTTACCCGGACCAAAAGGCCCGTGTGAATTTGGGCCAACAACTGCTGGGGAAGAAGAAAATTGACGAAAATGGGACTCAGAGACTGTAAGGTGACAATGGCTTGGCCATCATTGATGACTTGGCCAAGATTGATATGACGAATCCCCAGACGACCTGCAAAAGGTGCGCGAATGGTCTTTTTGGCGATCACGGCCCGAATATTGTCTGCCTGGGCCAGAGCCTGGGTAAGTTCTGCGAGAGATCGATCGTAATCGGCCCTGGAAACGACATTTGTGGCCAGCAGCTTTTTGGATCGTTCAAATTCTATGCGAGCAAGCTCCGCGACCGATTCGGCCGACCGGAGCTCAGCCTTTTCGACGGCAATATCCTGCTGCACCAGCAGATCGCCCGCCTCAACATGGTCGCCCGCCTCAAAGGCAATCTCCATAACCTTGCCGGTCATCTCGGCGGTTATCGTCACCCCCTGCACCGCGTCCAGCGAGCCAACAGCAGTCAGCAACGATTCCCAGGAATCAGAATTTACCGGAGCCGAGGTAACGACTTCCGGTGATGGTATAAATTGCTCGCCCTGAGCTATCATTGCACGGATTTGCAGGGCTTTAATACCTGCCAAAATCCCAACAACTACAATTATGCCGATTATGGTGAAAATAACAGTTTTTTTCATTGGCGCGTCATCTCTTCTTTAAAAATGGCATCCGTTCTTTAACCCAGGAATTAAGTCAAGAATCAGTCAAGGCAAAAATAATGGCAACCGCATGGATGTCAATCAGGTTTGGGGAGTCTAAAATTATCGATTCAGTTTCAACTGGATAAAAATACAATAATCTTCCAGCAACTTACAAGAACATTATCCGGTCACTTACAGAAAAGAGAGTCAGCGTTGATAGTCAACAGAACATCTCTATCGGAAATCCCTGGGAAGCCATTCACCGTAGATCTGTTATTCCGATTTGACATAATACATAGATCTGTTCTAATTCCAATTTCATCGATTATATTTTCAACAAATTCCGCATGACACTTTATGGTATTTTCTAATCTATATCTTGAGTTTGAGGGTTGTATATGAGTAGACAATTTGCGGGGATAGATATTGGCTCTCGCAGTATCGAGCTGGTGGTCGTCAATGAAGCAGGTGAAATGATCCATAGTCTGCAAACTGATACCGGGTTTGATCCCATGAAAGAAGCAGATAAGCTGCTTCGACAAATATCCTACGACTCGATAATGGCAACAGGATATGGCAGAAACCTGTTCGAAATTTCCTTTGATACAACCACTGTAACCGAGATAAAGGCACATGGCCGCGGCGCTCAGGCTTATTTCCCTGGTGTCCATACCGTTCTCGATATTGGCGGCCAGGACAGCAAGGTCATTGCCCTTTCCGAGACAGGGAGGGTGAAAAAGTTTGAGATGAATGACCGCTGCGCAGCCGGTACCGGAAAATTCATGGAGGTCATGGCCAGGACCCTTGGTTATAGCATTGAAGAGTTTGGTAGCGAAGCCCTCCAAGCCGAAAAAGATATCACCATATCCAGTATGTGCACGGTGTTTGCCGAATCTGAAGTAACCTCGCTTATTGCCAAGGGACAAGATTGTCGTGAGATAGCCCTTGGCCTGCACAACAGTGTGGTTCGGCGAGTGAGTGCGATGATCAATCGAGTCTCACCAACAGGTGATATTGTTTTTAGCGGCGGGGTAGCCAATAATCCGTGCATGGTGGCCCTGCTGTCTGACAACTTGAAGCGAAAAATTCATACACCCGACCAGCCTCAACTCGTTGGTGCCCTAGGCGCCGCCTTGCTTGCCCGGGAAGCTGCGTGAGTTTTTCATCCTTTTAACCAATTATCAGGAAATAACAAAACATGAGTGCAAATATTACCCCCCTAATGGATGATGGACTTGACGGCATGTATGGAAAAAGAGTCCTCAATTACATGGAAAAATGCAAAAGCAATGGCCGTCCTATTGTTGGTATTTACTGCGGCTATGCACCACTCGAGCTGATTATCGCCATGGGCCTTACCCCGGCGGTACTGTGTGCTTTTGCTGATGCGCCGATTGCAAGTGGTGAAACTGCGCTTCCGGCCAACCTCTGCCCCCTGATTAAATCAAGTTACGGCTTTATACTTGAAGGCACCTGCCCGTTTTTCTCAATGGCTGAAGCAGTTATTGCCGAAACGACCTGTGATGGCAAAAAGAAAATGTTCGAGATGATTGCAGAAATAAAACCGATGCATGTGATGGACCTGCCCCAGCTCCCCGATGAACCTGAGGCCTTGCCTAACTGGACGACGATGATTCGTAAACTCCAGACCTTTCTTGAGAAAACCTTTGACCGCAAAGCCACAGACCTTGAAATCGAAACAACCATTCAAGAGACCAATCGACGCAACCGTATGGTCCGAAAAGTTTTTGATTTTGCCGCCATTCATCCACCGGTAATCAGCTGGCAGGAGATGTACGACATTGGCTGGTTGGCGCTCCCCTCAACTGCAGCCGACGTAATGCAAAAACTAGAAGAATTAGTGGCAAAACTCGAAAAACGGGTGGCAGATGGCGTTCATTTCGGCAAGGCTGACTCCCCACGCGTGCTGGTGACCGGTTGTCCTGTGAGCGGAGACGCGCTAAAAATCTTTAAAATCATCGAAGAATGTGGCGGTTTGGTCGTTGTGCCGGATTCGTGCACTGGCATGAAGGTCTTTGAAGGGGAGATAGAGGAAAATAGCGGCGATCCCATCCAGGCTCTTGCCAAACGTTATCTCAAAGTACCTTGTGCCTGCATGACGCCAAATACTGGCCGCCTCACTGCTCTCTCCACGATGATTGAACGTTTCAAGCCTGACGTGGTTATTGACTTTGTCCTGACAGCCTGCCATTCATACAATGTTGAATCGAATAAGATCGGTAAACATGTCAATGACGTGCACGATCTGCCCTATTTAAAGATTGAGACGGATTACTCTAATAACGATCAAGGCCAAATCCGCACCAAGATTGAAGCGCTGTTTGAAATCGCTAAATAATTATTTCCTTTAGTAGCAGGTGCAACGAAAGTTACATCCCCGCTAGAATAACAGTGAGTTAAACAACAATCTTGCCACCCTGCAATACCGTCATTATCAATCTATCTCAACTCCCGTTATCTCTCGTAAAGATGCCTTTGTGAGAGATAACGGGATACTCTGCCTTATCCCCTTGCCCAAAATACCAGTAAGCTGAAACAATAATTGCAAACGATGGTTACTGAATTTATCGGCCTTACAATTCTTAATGTCTTGTTTTAACCAAACATAAATGCTACATTTACCAGCAAGGGTCATTCAAGATAATGAGATTACCATCTCACAAATAATGTGATCTTTTTTATCACTATCACCTCACAATGCAGGCACCTTTGAGTTAACTTGTGTCATGGGAGGCATAACATGCTCTTCTCTCGCCGCATTAATACTTTATTCCCCCCTGGAAATTTTATCTGGCTTGGCATCGGAACAGCACTTCTCTATTGGGTTCTAGAGTCTTTTATTCATGTGTTATTTTTTGACGGCAACCGGTTTACGGCAGAACTTCTCACTCCGGATATTCATGAAATATGGAAACGGATTCTTGTGGTCAGTCTGCTCATTATGTTTGGCATTTTTGCCGAACAGTATTTTATCCTGCGCCGACGTTCGGAAAATGCCCTCAAACAGGCCTACATCGAGCTGGATCAAATTTTCCAAACCGCCTCTGTCGGCATGCGGGTGATTGACAGAAACTTTGACGTTGCCAAAATCAACAAAACCTTTGCCGTGATGGCGAATGTCAAAGAAGCCGATGCGGTCAACAGAAAGTGTTATGAAATCTTTAGTGGGTCGATGTGCCACACCTCTGACTGCCCCATTGTACAAATTCTCGGCGGTGAATCCCATTGTGAAACTAACGTGAATAAAACAAGAACAGATGGGAAAATCATCCCGTGTATCCTGACCGCAACGCCATTCATCGGTCCAGATGGCGAAGTTGCAGGAATCGTTGAGTCGTTTCGTGACATCACTCAACTGCAAGATGCCCACCAAATTATTCATTCTGAACGGGACAAGTTACACAGCATACTCTCTCACTTACAGGAAGGCGTCAGCATTGTCGGCACCGACTATTCCATCGAATATCAAAACGATATCCTGATTAAAGACTTCGGCGATTGCAAAGGGAGAACCTGCTTTTTAATTTTCAGAGGGAAAAGTTCACCATGCAGCCCCTGCCTCATGCGGACAGCTATTCAATCCGGCAAAAGTCAGCATATTGAGTACGAGACAAGAGATGGCCGCACTTTTGAACAGACTTACACACGAATCAGCGACATTGATGGCAAGGACAAAGCCATAGCAATATTAAGGGATATTACGGCTAAAAAGAACAGTCTGGCTGCTGCCATGCATGCCGACCGACTGGTTGCGGTCGGTGAACTTGCAGCTGGGGTGGCTCATGAAATTAATAATCCCATTAACGGTATTATTAACTATGCTCAAATTATCAGCAACAAAAGCGATAAAGGAGCTATCGTAAATGATGTCGCCGAACGCGTCATCAAAGAAGGTAACCGCATTGCTCGTATTGTCGAAAGTTTGTTGACCTTTTCAAGACGGCAACACGAAGGAAAAATGATCGTTGGTGTCAAGGATATTTTATCCGAGACCCTGACTCTGACCACTGCCCAGATGCGTCAAGATAGCATTATTTTAACTGTAAAACAGGCCGAAGATTTACCGAATGTCCTTGTTCAATCCCATGAGATTGAACAGGTGTTTATCAATATTATCAGCAATGCATGCTATGCTCTGAAGCAGAAATACCCACAACCGCACAACGATAAATTACTTGAGATCACTACCGAACAGATCTTTGCTGATGATTGCCGCTATGTGCGAATTTCATTTCTTGACCATGGAACTGGTATTCCGGAGGTCATCATTGATAAGGTCAAAAACCCATTTTTTTCCACCAAAGTAGAAGGCAAGCGAACAGGACTCGGTCTGAGCATCAGTCATGGCATAGTAGATAATCATGGCGGTAAATTGACCATTAACAGTCAGGAAGGGATCTTTACCCGGATCGACGTTGATTTGCCTGCCTGGTTGGATAAGCAGCCACCGGGAGAAGTAGTATGAAAACAAAAATATTGGTCGTTGATGATGAAGAGGGCATTCGCTTCTCATTCAACATCTTTCTTTCGGAAGAAGGTTATCAGGTCAACACTGCTGCCACCTATGATGAAGCGATCAATTTTATCGAAACAACAGCATACGACCTTATTTTTGTAGATATCGTCCTGGACCACAACACTGGAATTGACCTGCTCAAGGTCGCCAGACGTCTGCAACCCTCCACTCCGGTGGTCATGATAACCGGGGTCCCCAGCATCGAGTCAGCCACCGAATCGTTGCGCATTGGCGCTCTTGACTACATTATCAAGCCGATTCGTCAGGATACTCTGTTGCGAGTGACAACAGTAGCCCTCAAACATAGAGCCGTTGCTACAGAAAAAGAAAACTGCCGCCTCAACTTTGAGGCTATCTTCAGAAGTGTAAAAGATGGCATTATCACAGTTGATGAGACTATGACAATCACCGAGATCAACGATGCAGCAACGGAAATCTGCGGCGTTCAACGCGAGCACGTAGTTAACAAATTAATACCGATACTGACCAACCGTTGTGATGGTCGATGCGTTAATGCAATCCTGCAAGTTCTTGAGAAGAAAAAACAGGTGGAAGTTCCCTTCATAGAATGCCATTTCACCGACAGTCCACGGCAGATAATCAGTCTGACCGCTTCACCGCTGCTAGGGCCGGGGAGCGAGCTCACCGGCGCGGTGATGGTTATCCGGAATGAAACCCGCCTGCACGAGTTGGAAAGGAGTCTCGATGAATTTCGGGAATTTGACCATATCATCGGCAGAAGCGATGCTATGGGTAAAGTTAAAATCCTGATTCAGGAACTGGCCGATGTTCAGACAACTGTGCTCATAACCGGCGAAAGCGGCACCGGCAAAGAACTGGTGGTCGAGGCCATGCACCGTATTGGTAACCGGTTGGATAGTCCGCTTGTCAAGGTCAACTGCGCCGCACTTTCTGAGACCTTATTGGAAAGTGAACTGTTCGGCCATGTACGAGGTGCTTTCACAGGTGCTATCAGGAACAAAATTGGCCGCTTCGAGCGAGCCCATGGTGGTACCATTTTTTTGGACGAAATCGGCGACATCTCGCCGCGGATGCAATTGCGGTTATTGCGAGTCATTGAAACCGGAGAATTCGAGCGTGTTGGTGATTCCCAGCCAGTGAAGGCTAACATCAGAGTAGTGGCGGCCACTAACCAGGACCTGAAACAAAAAATCGCGGCAGGAGAATTCCGTGAAGATCTGTACTACCGGCTTAAAGTGGTCGAGATCCATCTACCAAGCCTCAGAGATCGCCCCAACGATATTCCGTTACTTTTGGATCATTTCCTGAAAAAATTTAATAGATCCTTCGAGAAGAACATTAAAGCCATATCAACAGATGCATTCAATATTCTCATGCAACATACCTGGCCGGGCAATGTTCGTGAGCTTGAAAACACTCTTGAACATGCATTCGTTCGCTGCCAACAGGGGGCTATCACCATCAACCACCTGCCCTCGGAATTTGGTGAAATTGCGCTCCAAAACAATTCCACCCAAAAAGCTGGTGGTGAGCAACAGGAGCTCCACCGTATCCGGCGAGCTCTGATCAAAACAAACTGGAATAAAACCCGGGCTGCTAAACTTCTTGGTATGAGCCGCCGGTCCATCTACCGTAAGATTGATCAATACGGGATTTCCATAAAGACGTAGCCAAACGCGTCATGGCACATAGTGTGACAAGCCATTGGTGCGCCATGACACACCCACCGCAGTGACAGATTTCTAAACAATTGCGACTTAAGCGCCTGCACATCTCCATATCTAGCTGATTTAAAAGGTCCTATACAATTTCCCAACAATTATGCATCTATTTGTTTTTCCGGAATGGTTTTTGAACTCCCTCTAAAAGCAGAATTTCGATTTTCATAGCAGTTTGGCCAAAAGCAGGTGTTGCAAGTACACCATTTGACCTTGGACTGCATGGCGAATTACTGGGGTACAGGTAGAGAGGGTTGGTACAGGATTCCAACCCAGATCGTTGCCTGTCCGGCACTGAGGGGAAGAATCTTATATGCAAAGGAGGAAATCTATGAAAACAACAAAATGGCTCATGGTCATGTTTTTCATTTTGTACCTGATCAATCCTATGGAGGCAATGGCTAAAGGGGGCGGTACCGAGACAACAGTTACCGCAGAGGAACCATTGACAGAAGCTAGTGTCAGTGGTGGTGTTCCCGATACTGTTGAAGGCCCCATCAATGACAAAATGTCAGATTCCGGCAAACTTCTCGGCGACCTGTACAAGATTCTCCGCCAGCAGGGTGGGCCGGGTGATCAAAAACTAATACCGAGGGTTAACACTGCCGGTAAGCCAGAGCTTACTAATGGCATCCAGCTATTTGACATCGTCGAAAACACTGAGGAACTCCCCAATGCAATTGTTGGGGGAGAACCAGTTCTTACAGTGATTGATCCAGGAGTTACAGATTCTTTACCTCTAGATTACGGCTGGTTCGCTGCTGACACTGATGATGACGGCATAGGCGACACTGCGGTTCAATCGCCATTCCCAGCCCAATGCGTTCAGCCGGTGGCAAGCTATGAGCGCTGGGGCGATATTTCTTCCAAAACAGGCCTTGCTAAGAATCGTTTACCGATGACAATAACCTACGACCCAACTTGGGGGCGTTCCGAATGTGAAGTAGGTCAATTGGATGGCGAGGTGACGGTAGAAAAAGGAGTCCTGATTATTCCTGTTAACGAATGGTTCATCGAACCCTGCGATAAGGACGAAAATGGTAATTTGGATGTATCGGGTAAATGTCAATGGACTGATCCCCAAAATGGGTTAGTTACATATCCTGATGGTGTACTCTGGACTGCTCTAATCGACGAAGTAAGCTTCGGCCGTTTAGATATCAGCCGGTCGCCGGAAGCAGTGCTGCAATCTTCTTTAGATGAGGCCATCAACAACATCAACAGCCCGGACACTATTGCTATCGAAATTGATGCATCCGGACGGCTGCTCCTGACCAAAAACGTCTATGACGAACTGCTCGTTGATAGTGCTACAGGACTACCCAAACTGATTGGCACCATAAAAAAGGCTATCGACTCACCCCTTGAGAACATTGCCCTCTATGTCAAGCTCATGCGGGACGGCCACTTGGTTACTCCCGGTGATGAACGTATGCCCATCGATCAGTCCCAAAATGGTGGAATCCCTCTTTGGAAGCTGCTCGAGTTAAGCGATGGCCCCGCCAACGCGGCCCTACGGCCAACAATTGATATAAATAAAATGCGCAACTTTGGGTTCAACAGCATGGTGAATGTGAATGAAGTCGACTACCTGACCTACTACGTGTGCCTTAATAAAGGAGAAACTGAAGTCCCCTGCCTCGTCTGGGACACAGATCCCGTCCAGCCTGAGCTCGAGAAAGTTTTGGTTGGGAACTCCGCTGTAGTCAGCAGAAAGTTGATTACCGTCTTAGCTTCTGCGGGATGTCCAGATTCAGGTGATGATGACAACCCGTACACTTGCGAGGGCCCCTTCAGTGGTATCATGACAAATGATGACGGTGCACCTGACGCAGCCGATCTAATTTTTGCTGCAAGCCATCTTGCAGCAGCTTCCGACAAGACAGGTGATCTCAGCGTCGACATGGTAGTCTATCTCAACTCTATTTTTGGGATCAATAAAGTCCTTGGTACCAGCGAAAATGGTGATATAAATTATGAGACAAACCCGGTGTATTTTAACTTCAACGCAGTCAGCGGTTACAACCGAAATTCCATTTTTAGTCATCGAGGCCAAGTGGTTAAACCAGGCGGTAACGGCGCCCCATCTATCTACGATGGCAACATAACCGTCCTCCAGGGTAAGTCGCCAAATTGGCTCGAAACAGTAATGCCCATCCTAGACAGAAGAATACCCTGGAAATATGTCGGGTGGGACGTGGGAGTGGATGGAAAAGTTGTAAATACACCTGGAATTGACAACATCCTCGGTTTTACCCAACAGGCAGATGATGATCTAAGTGTCATTGAGTTCATCCACACCTACCAGATCCCCGAACTGAGATAGGTCGATAGATAAAAAAGAGAGAGGCGACCTGCGCCACCTCTCTCTTTTAATCTCTTAAAGCACTATTAAACTATTTATCCTGCTTAGTCGGTGGTAAATCTTGATTTGTCATTTATTTGGAGCCACCGCCATTACCGCCACCACCATTGCCACCGCCGCCACCGCCGTTACCACCACCGCCGCCGTTGCCACCGCCACTACCACTTCCGCCACCGGATCCGCCTGACCCTCCAGCATTTCCGCCTCCTCCATTACTGCTGCCTCCTCCACCAGCGCCTCCTCCACCGGACTGTCCAGGATTGTCGCCGTTCTTGATAGAACCGGCATATTGGCGAGCTAGCTGTTGAGCAGATTTTTGCTGGGTATCGCGGGTAAAAGTATGGCGCATCTGCTCCATCTGCTGTGAGGTATATTGATGTTGCAAGGCCAGACCAACAGTATCTGACACATCCGTGCTCTTTGCACCTAACCTGGCCATAGCGCGAACGGTCTGCATGGTCTGAAAAGAAAGATCTTCTGCCTGTATTTTTTCCCGCTGACGGGTCTCTGTTTTCAATTGAGACGCAATCCGGTTCATCTCCTGAACGGACATCCCCGCAGCCAGGCTGTCAGCTATGGTATCGGCCATTATATCAACAGATTTCTTATCCTTGGCCAGCGACCTCGCCATTCGGAACGCTTCTTCGTGACGACTGCGCACCGCCTCCATGGCATTAATTACTTGCTGCTCCGGGGCATGCTTAACCATTCCTTCCAAGGCCTTATTCATTATTGGTTCGGTTGGCAAACCCTCTTTAGCGGCAGCCATAGCGACCTGCTGAGCACGGACAATGTTTTGCTGTTGAAAGCGGTTTCGATACATAAGCGTCAGCACTTTTTCGGCCTGGGCTTCAGGTATGCCAATTGCCTTCATTTCCTGTGTCATTTGCCGGACGTTATTTTGATCCTGCTGTGAGATGCTCTGGTTCTCCGCACCATGAGCCAGTGCTGACACCAAAAGAACAAGGGCTATAGCTAACAGACGTACAGTTTTCATTTTTTCCTCCTGGGTAGATCGCTTTAGGAGCCCATTTTTTACTATGAGCTTATTCATATAACGTCTGACCGACTGGAAAAGTTACAGTTTGGGTTCAAAAATGCAGTTTTCAGCACCAAAATCGTCTTTTTCTTTCAGCGGACACGGTGGTAGAAAGATTTCGCCATCAACTATATAAAAATACCTAAACGAGCTATCGCTTGGCAAGCTAATCTCCCATAAGCCATTATGCTGTTTGAGTTGCCGACTCTCATAGCCATCCAGCGAGCAAGCAAAAACCATGCTTTCTGTTTGTGAATTTCTGAGATAAAGAGTCACTTTGTCCTCATCGAACCCGTAGAAATGGGTTGAACAAGCCCCTAAAGCGAGAACACCAACAACTACGCCAAGGCGAATGAATTTTGCCCCCCAACATCGAACTTTTAAATTCATTTTTCTCCTCCAAGAGCAATCTCACTGTACGAGTTTCGCCATTCAACAGAAATAATACCACGACAGAACATCGTTGAAAATACGTTGATGCATATATCAGTAAGGTAATCTATTTATTTCCATAATGCTACCTGCCTCATCGCCACTCGCTAAAGAGAACCTATTGCTAATATATAGTTAAAAAGCAGTGTCTTGAGCGCCACTTTCATTCGGCCCCGGGAACACAAATTTATCTTGACTACCAAACGATAACTAATTACGTTTAGGATTAATTATCAATAACAAAGGACCGCCATGCAGCTCCGAATGACCAATCAGCGGGAAATTATTCTGCGCGAATTGAAACGAAGTAAACAACATCTGTCAGCAGATGAACTTTACGATATCGTTAAAAAGATTATGCCGCGCATTAGTCTTGCAACGGTCTATCGTAATCTTGAGATCCTTTCAGAAGCAGGGTTGATTGGCAAACTGGAAATAAGTGGCAGACAAAAACGCTTTGACTATGAGGTTTCGGATCACGATCACATTTATTGCATCATCTGCCATCGGGTTGACAATCTCAACATTGAGCGGGAAAGTGTCAAATCTGAGCAGCTTGCCGATGAAGCAGGATACTCAATAACGGGTTATCGAGTTGAAATTATAGGTATCTGCCCAAAGTGTCAGAAAAAACAAAAAAAAATTGGAGAATAAAAAATGAGTGGATGTGGCTGCACAACGAAAGAGCCAGGTAGTGAATCCCAAAAAGTACTGCAGGCGGTGGCTAAATCTGTTGATCCCTGCGGTGCCAAAGATATCGCCGAGGCTACCGGCCTTGACAAAAAAGTTGTAAGCACTCAGATAACCGCGCTTAAAAAACAGGGCCTTGTTGATAGCCCGGTTCGCTGTAAGTACGGAATTACTGCAGAAGGAAAAGCCAGTCTGGGTTAAATAGCGTTGCCATGGAGCAATACAATTAATATCCCAGGAATTGATTTCTTGTTTTATAATTGAATTTCGCGAAGAGGCTGACCTCGGTTTATTCCCCGTTTACCGGGATGAGTCTCTTTCTGCTTGAAACGTATATTCTATGCGTGGTACTCTGTGCTACTTTCATGTAAACACAAGCAGATTACCCCAAAACATGGTGCCCTATGCAAGAAATTATTGCCAGAACCCGAACTTTTAGGCGATTTATAGAGAAGGATCCGATAAGCAAATCCACGCTTCTTGATCTTATTGATCTGGCCCGAATGGGGGGATCAGCCCGTAACGGCCAGCCATGGCAATATATGATTGCCAACACTCCGGAACTCTGTGAGAAGATTTTCCCCTATCTTGGTTGGGCAGGCTATCTGACTGACTGGAAAGGTCCGGTTGAAGGCGAACGCCCCTCTGCCTATATCCTTTGCCTGTTGAACAAAAACAGATTGAAGGGACCGGAGAGTGAGGCTCAATTTGATCTTGGGGTGGCGACCCAGAACCTGCTTCTCGGGGCCATGGAAAAAAGAATCGGCGGTTGCCGAATCGGTGCATTTAACCCAAAGCTCGCCTCTCTTTTCGAATTACCTGACCACCTGCAGCTCTCGCTCGTTATAGCACTCGGCAAGCCGCGAGAGGTTGTCATCGTTGAAGACTGTAAAGATGAAGATGATATAAAATACTGGCGTGACGAACATGGTGTGCATCATGTTCCAAAACGATCACTGGAAAGTTGCCTGTTTGACACAAAACTAGCCTGAGGACGTAGTCCACTTTCCTTTAATAATCGATGAGCTGTCTATTCATGACAGCGAGCTGCTGGTGTTCGTCTCTTAGTGTTTTCTATGCCAAGCCCTCTTGTTCGAACCTTCAGCTATCATTACCGGAATAAGTATGGTCATGGCGTGGGCAAGATCCCAATTGATATGGGCCGCCCATGCCCAAATCGGGCAAGAGGTGGCTGCATCTTTTGCCGACCTGCCAGCTTTACCCCTTCCTACATTCAAAACACAGATGGCCTTTTAAAACAGGTTGAGGCCGGCAAAAAACACCTCTTAAAAGGGCGGTTTAAAAAATATTTTGCTTATTTCCAGCAGGAAACCTGTACAGCTCTTCCTGTCGAGCAATTGCTGCCGGCCTTCGAATTGCTCCTCACCGATGCTGATTGTGTCGGGTTGATACTCTCCACCAGGCCGGATTATATCAGGGAACAACTGCTTGAACAGCTTGCTGAATTGATCAAGGCCACGAACAAAGAGTGCTTATTTGAACTTGGTTTGCAGAGTGTCCACGAACGCAGTCTGAAATTACTCAATCGAAATCATAGCTTTGCCGACTTCCAGAACGCTGTTCGACGCATTAACGGCGCCGGTTGTTTTGAACTGGGAGCGCATTTAATCTTTGGCATTCCCGGAGAAAGCGAAGAGGATATGCTTTTTTCGATCAAGACCGTTTGTGACCTCGGAGTCAATGCGCTGAAATTGCATCATTTACAGGTTATCCGCGAAACCCCTTTGCAGGAACTCTATGAACAGGGCCAAGTCCCTCTGTTTTCACTTGAAAACTACATCCTTTTTTTATTGAAAGCCCTGCCGATTATTCCCGCAGAGGTCACTCTGCATAGACTCTGGGCAACGTCTCACCCGGAATTACTTATTGCCCCTCGCTGGAATGTCCTCGCCAGCAATCTCAGCAGAAAATTACAGGAAAAGATGGAGAATATTGGGATTTACCAGGGTCAAATAGCGGGATTTCAATGAGTTTTCTTAGATTATTGTTTTTTGCTAGACTGATCACACACCAGCGCTTATATTCTTAGGAACACCAAACATTGTTCGGAAGATTACTCTATCTTTCTAGAAAATTAATTTGTTGGTGAAACTTAATGGGTTCAATAAAATGGGAGAACATCATGGCCAAAAAGAAACAAAAATGTTGCGGCAAAGGCAAAAAAGACAACAGCAAACGTTGCAGCAAATGCCCAAAAAAATAAATCCGTCAATGCAAGCCATTCTGTTAACGCAAGCTCGGCAAGAACAACCCCACAGCCCCCACCCCCCCTGCCTCGGTGCACAAACCAAAATTTGCCGGAGGTGTTGAATTTTTGTTGATATTCAATACCTCCGACGATCACTCTTTCATTCATTCTTTTCCTTACTAAATCTTACACTTACACAATCACCTTTTGGCAGTTCAAAATAATATCAATAAATTCAATACGTCCTGATTGGCAAGGGAATTCGAAAATGGTACGATAGTTAAACCTACTAACCCGACGGACAGGACTCTTTAGTATTCCTCTTTATGACGTGCACTCTCATATGGGATATTCACTTCAGAACCTTTTCGGAGTTCATTCTTCATCGGTGGGGGCAGAAGTTCTTTCACTCAACTATTAACCAAAAAACAACACACTGTATATAGCCGAGAGGACAAGCATGGAAGAGAAATTCAAGATACGATATGCCGAGCGCATGAATCAGCTGCCACCTTATCTGTTTGGCATGATCAACAAGATGAAAATGGAAAAGCGCTGGAAGGGTGACGATGTCATCGATCTGGGCATGGGCAACCCCATGGATCCAACGCCCGGCCCGGTCACCGAGAAACTCTGCGAAGTCGCTATTGATCCGAAGAGTCACCGCTATCCCGTAGCGGGTGGCATGAAGAACCTCAAGCGGGAAATTGCCCTTTATTACAAGCGCAATTATGACGTAAACTTGACCGGCGAAGATGACGTTATCTGCACCATCGGCTCAAAAGAAGGTATTTCACATCTCTGTCTCGCCCTGCTCGGTCCTGGAGATACGGTGTTGACCCCCGCACCCGCCTTCCCAATCCATGTCTATGCCGCAGTGATCGCCGGAGCGAATGTTCTGCGTATCCAGCTCAGCTCGGAAGATACCATGCTTGCCCAAATCGTTGGCATGTGTAAGTCGCTCTATCCTGCACCGAAACTGCTTATGCTCAACTATCCGCATAACCCAACCGGCGTCCTCGCTTCCAAAGATTTTTTTGCTGAAGTGGTCAAACTTGCCAAAAAGTACAAATTCATGGTTATCAACGACTTTGCCTACTCAAAGATAATCTTTGATGACAATGTCGCACCGAGCCTGCTCGAGGTACCAGGAGCAATGGATGTCGGGGTGGAGTTTGGTTCCTTTTCCAAGTCTTACAATATGGCGGGTTGGCGCCTTGGTTATTGTGTTGGTAACACCGAAATGATCGGCGGCTTGGCCAAAATCAAAGGCTACTATGATTACGGAATTTTCTCAGCTATCCAGGTGGCAGGCATCGTCGCTATGCGCGATTGCGATGATCAGATCACCGAACAGGTTGAAATTTATCAAAAGCGAAGGGATTTCCTCTGTGATGGTCTGACTAAAATGGGCTGGGACGTTGAAATCCCCAAAGCGGGTATGTTTCTCTGGGTAAAGATCCCTGAACCTTACATCCAGATGGGCTCGATAAAATTTTCCATCGAGATGATGAACCGCGCAAACGTCGCTCTCGCGCCGGGAGCAGGTTTTGGCATTGAAGGTGACGACTATCTGCGCCTCGCACTGGTGGAAAACGAGAACAGAGTAAGCCAGGCCCTCAAACAGATGCGGCGGGCACTGAAGGAAATCGATGAAGAGGTTGCCGCCGGCACATTTCAGTTAAGCAAATAATGAAGCTTCACCGGCAAGACGCACAAACTTGATACCATTACGGCGTACGAGAATACGTCGTAATGATGCATTTTTTCGGCCACGAAGCAGATGAAGTTTTTTTGCTGTCATTATTCTTTCACGACTCGGGTCAGAAAGGCTTTAAGATAGCAGGTTTCCGGTATTGCCGGATGAATAGGATGATCAGGGCCCTGCCTGCCTTCATAAAGCACCTGGACATGACGGTCCAGTCGGCGACCGCTATTACGCAAAACGTCCATCAACTCGTCCCGTTGCAAATGCATGGAGCACGATGCCGAAAGCAACAGGCCATCATCTTTTAGTAACCGCATCGCCAACTCGTTGATGCGATGATAGGCTCTCAGTCCCTCTTTGTGGTCCTTTTTACGTTTTATAAATGCAGGTGGGGCAACCACAATAACATCAAACTGTTCACCTTCCTGTTTGAGCGCTCTTAAAACATCAAAGGCATCACCTTCTGCACCACTGAAAATTTTACCCACACCATTCAAGGCGGCGTTCTTCTCGGCCATCTCCAAGGCAAAGTGGGAGGCATCCACCGCCATAACTTCTTTTGCGCCAAAAACCGCGGCCTGAACGGCAAAACTGCCAACATAGCTAAAGACATCAAGAACGCGTTTACCCTGCACATAAGGTTGCAAAATGGCCCGGTTTGGCCGCTGATCAAAGAACCAGCCGGTTTTCTGACCATCGAGCAGTGGAGCCAGCATCCTCACTCCGTTTTCCACCAGTTCGACCTCTTTGGGGCAGCTGCCATAGACCACTTCGACTTCCTTTGCCAAGCCTTCCAGCTGCCGCATACTACTGTCGTTACGCAGGAGAATAGACTGAGGGGTGAGCAGCGTTTTCATGGCATCAACGATTTCTGATTTCAGCACCTCCATTCCGGCACTATTCAACTGAACACTGAGATGCGCCCCAAAGCGATCGATTACCAGCCCCGGCAGCAGGTCACTTTCTCCGTAAACCAGCCGATAAAACGGCTCGTCAAACAACCGCTGCCGCAAGCTCAAGGCCTGCTTCAACCGGTGCAGCAAAAGGGCATGATCAAGCACTCGGGCCTCGTGGCTGAAGATTCGACCACAGATCAGGGAATGGGGATTGACATAGGCCATTCCTAAAAATTTGCCACTGTGCGTCTCCACACGCACCTGTTCGCCGGGCAGGAATTGCTTCAAAGGTGTTTCATGAGTGTTGACTTCATTGCTGTATATCCACAGATGACCGCCCTGGAGCCGTTTTTCTTCGTGACGGTTGAGGCGTAATTTTTTTTGTTCCATTATGATGTCGCTGGCTAATTTTGCTGGAAATATTAAAGAGATACCGTCATAAAAAATCCCTGCAAACTGATAACGAGGCCTGAATTTCTATGCAGGAAGAGAGTAAACATGTGGTTCGTCACTATCCCATCACCTGGCGGAGATGTCAATTAGCTGTTGCCAATTAAAGGGCAGAACTGGTCTGCACCACGATTATTACTTGATTCTTTTAAGCAGATTTTGCAAATTAATGATAATGTGATCGGGTCAAATAGCGCAGTCTGACGGCACAACTGCCGTTAATTGTCCAAACATCCCAAGGAGGAAAACATGGCGACAACAACAGAAAACTTGAAAGATGCTTTTGCCGGTGAGAGCCAGGCCAACCAGAAATACAAAGCCTTTGCCAAAAAAGCAGAAAAAGAAGGCTTTACCAACATCGCAAAACTCTTTCGCACCACCGCCGAGGCAGAGCGAATCCATGCAGAAGGACATCTCAAGGCACTGGATTTGATTGCTTCAACCGCGGAAAATCTGCAGGCGGCCATTGATGGCGAGACCTATGAATTTACCGAAATGTACCCGCCAATGGTAGAACTCGCCCAAGCAGACGGCCATAAGGCAAAAACCATGTTTAAATTTGCCGTCGACGCCGAAGAAGTCCATGCCCAAATTTACACCAAAGCCCTGGCAGCAGTAAAAGCCGGGGTTGATCTGGATGTAACGGAGTTTCATCTCTGTATGGTTTGTGGCTATATCGAGCTGGGAAGCGCACCTGAGAAATGTCCTGTTTGTGGTGCCAACAAGAAAATATTTGCTCTGATTGATTGATACATTGCCAGTATTTCAACTACAGAGATGCACTTCTCTGTAGTTGAAATGTTTCAGACATTTAACGAGCCTTAATAGCTCCCAAACTAAAATGATCAGATTTCCTTATAATACTTCCGCGCCAACTGTGACACTTCAGACGTCATAGCTAACACCTTCTCAGCTAACTCAGTAGTCAGTGATCCGGTGCCACAAGAGGGTGCGATAAGGGTCTGTTTCATGAGCAGTTTTTCACTAAAGCCAAAAGTCGCCAGTTGTTTCAGCTGTTCCTTCCATTTCGCGAAAAGCGAGTTGGCAGACTCTTTGGCCACCACCAGTGGATCGCCGGTAGGAATTATGCCCCAGGCCAGAATTCCCCCACGGTTTATGAAATTGATCAGCTGATCTTTATATAGGATAAAGTTATCAAAGTAAAAATAAGCGTCAAAGCTGATTATATCAGCCGCTGAAGACAGCGCCGGGCCCCAATCACCATTGGCACAGATATGCACCCCGGCGAGCCCTCCTGCCCTTTTTATATCTGCGATCACCTCGGCCACCGCTTCAGCAACCATTTCCCGTGAAACCCCACCAAAGCTGCTGGAGCCAAAGCTGACCATGCCCGGCTCGTCAACAAAGATGATCGGTGGCGACCCCTTTGTCAATTTCTGCAATTCGGCAACCTGCCACCGGCCCTTCATTGACAGGAGTTTGACGAGCATGTCCCGCAAGTTGTCATCATAAATTATGGAGTTGCCGTGCTGATCCTTGACGCCAATCCCCACAGTTACCGGCCCTGTCACCTGCCCCTTGGCTGTTATGAGAGCAGGCTTCTCTTTGGCAAGAAAGTGCTGCAAGGTAAAAAAACCTGCTGCCGAATCCATTGCCAAGGCAAATCTGGAATCATGCAAAGACTCAGGATCTTCCTCCACCTGCATATAGTCTTCATAAAAGGCGGCCATCTCCTCTGCAAACCCCTCACCGTCAGTATTGATCCAGTATCGACTGCCATCTTCGACGAGGCCTGGGAAACCAGTGAGGAACTGACGAACCATTCCCTCTCGGGGGTTTTTAGGTAATTGTGGCCACAGGGGGATTTTGGGAGTATGGCGCACGATAAGCTGTAAAGCTTCCTCGTGATCAAAAATCGGCAGGCTCCCAATTAAAATTGGGCGACAATTTGCATGAAACATATCGATCGACGGCTCCTTTGTGTTTATAGTAAGTTCACAAGCTTGATGGCGTCGTAAAAACTCTTCAGCTGCTTCGTTGTTGCGATTTTTATATCATTACGACGTACCCTAGTACGCCGAAATACTATAAAAACCTTACGCCTCGCATCTGAAGTTTTTTACTTAGCCATCTCAAATTAGGACTTTTTACGATTTTCACCAAGTTTTTCCTACCGTAATCATTTTTTGGTTATGCAATGGGTAGAATACCAAAACAAAATAAAGGGAGACAGTTATGTTAGCATCAGATAAAATCGCCACCGCATTTACCGCAATCGTTGAAGAGGCAGAAAAGCTTATGACCGAAGGCAACAAAGAACAGCAGGCTGGGCTCAAGACCATTATCTCCATTGCCAAACATCAGAGTGATATTCGCGGGATGAAGTCGGACAGCTGCCCATCGCATTCATCCTGCAAAAAAAATGCTTGCTAGCCGACCACTAAAAGCTCTGGAAATTGAAGAAGAATCAGGCATTTCATGAAAAATATTGGTCTTTTACCACAACAACAGGCATGCGATATTCAATACATTCTCACCGATATCGATGACACATTGACCAATTCCGGCAAAATTCCCGGATCTGCCTATCAGGCACTGGAAAATCTGCAAAACATTGGCATAAAAATCATCCCCATAACTGGCAGACCGGCGGGCTGGTGCGACCTCATCGCCCGGATGTGGCCTGTTGACGGGGTGGTTGGCGAAAATGGCGCTTTTTACTTTGCCTACGACGAAATAAACAAAAAAATGATTCGTCGTTATGCAAAAACACCAGACGAAAGGACTGATGACCGGAGAAAGCTCTCAGAGATCCGAGACGAGATTTTAAAGGCTATCCCAGGCTGCGCTCTTTCTGCGGATCAACATTACCGAGAGGCCGATCTGGCCATTGATTTCTGTGAAGATGTGCCTGCGCTCTCAAACAACAATATTCAAAAAATCGTTGAAATATTTGAGAAACATGGGGCAAGTGCCAAAATAAGTTCCATCCATGTCAATGGCTGGTTCGGCAATTACGACAAGCTTTCAATGACCAAAATACTTTTTGCCGAGCGATATGGCCTTAACCTGGACGAGATGCGGGAACGTGTCATTTATGCAGGCGACTCGCCAAATGACGAGCCGATGTTTGCGTACTTTCCCCATGCCGTGGGAGTGGCCAATGTGCGCCAATTTGCTGACCTGCTCACCCATAAACCATCATGGATAACCGAGGCAGAAGGCGGCTGGGGCTTTGCCCAATTGGCAAACCACCTGTTACAAGCTATTTCTCTTTCTCGATAAGTCCCTTAACAAACCAGCGTTGCATTGATAGCACTACCATAACCGGCGGAAGCATAACCAGAAGTGCCCCGCCAAGCGCCACATTCCACTCGGGAAGGTCGTCGGCTTGCGGGATAAGGTCTTTCAAACCAATAACGGCAGTGGTCATGTCTGGACTTGTGGTGATAAGCAAAGGCCATAAATACTGGTTGTAACCATAGACAAACTCAATCACTATCAGCGCGGCAATATTTGTCTTAGAGAGAGGCAGCAGGATCTTCCAAAAAAACGTCATGGGACTGGCCCCATCCATCTTGGCCGCCTCACACAACTCTTCAGGGACTGTGAGAAAAAATTGCCTGAAGAGAAAGGTACAGGTGGCCGAGGCGATAAGAGGCAAAATCAGACCGGTATAGCTATCGAGCAATGACCAGTTAAGATGCATCTCAAAGTCATTACCGGTAAACCACGAGACAAGGCCGTTCAGATGCAGCACATCCCAAAGAGCCTGCAGAGGCCCAAGAACATTAGCCGCGACCTCATAGGTGGGCATAATTCGTACTTCCACGGGCAGCATCAAGGTGCAAAAAACCGAGGCAAAGGCCACAACCCGCAGGCGATAGTCAAAATAAACTATAGAAAATGCGGCAATAATGGAAACCAGTATTTTGCCAATAGTTATGCCTGCCGCCATGATAAAAGAATTCAATATCTGATGGCCGAGGTTTCCCCTGGTCCATGCCTCAGTCATATTGACCATAAACTGATCACCGGGAATGATTGGCATGGGAACTTGTGCAACCTCTTCTAATGGAAGAGTCGCGGCAATCAGACTGTAGATGATAGGGAATCCGACAATAAGAATTCCCACCATCAAAAAAATGTAGGTAAATGAATCTAAGATTGGTGTTTTTTCAACCATGAAGCCTAACCTGTATATTGGACTTTCTTTTCAACATATTTAAACTGCAAAACGGTTATAACAATTATCAGTGTCATAAGAACCACTGATTGAGCGGACGAGGAACCGAGATTCAAACCGACAAAGCCATCCTGATATACCTTGTAAACAAGGATGTTTGTTGATCCTCCAGGTCCACCCTGGGTAACGGTGTGAATCACGCCAAAGGTTTCAAAAAATGAATAGATAATATTCATCACCGACAAAAAGAAGAAGGTCGGCGACAGAAGAGGGAAGGTAATCGTCCAGAACCGGGTGAAAGGACTTGCGCCATCAATCGCCGCCGCCTCAATAAGGGACTTTGGAATCGCCTGCAGTCCTGCCATAAAAAAGACAAAGTTATAACTAATCTGCTTCCAGGCACTTGCCATGGTGATCATGACCATGGCATCCGTTCCGTTAAGAACGGGATTCCAATCGAGCCCCAACCATGAATTGATTGCAAGAGCAACTACGCCATAGGAAGGGTGCAGCAGAAAAAGCCATAAAATCCCCGAAATGGCAGGGGCAACAGCATAAGGCCAGATAAGTAAGGTTCGAACAAGCGCCGTGGCCCTCAGGGCCCTGTTCGCCATGGTGGCAATAAACAGGCCCATGGTAATAGAAACAGTTGCCACAGCGAGGCTAAATACACAGGTCGTCAGTATCGACTTGAGGTACAGGGGATCTGTAAATATTTCTTTATAGTTATAAAACCAGACAAACTTACTGCTCTGACCGAAGGGATCACTGAGCAGAAAAGATTGAATCAACCCTTGCACCGCAGGCCAGTAAAAAAAGGTCAGCGTTACAATAACCTGCGGCAGGATAAGCAGATACGGCAGGTATGATGATTTATACGTTGATTGTTTAATCATGTCACAACACTTTGCCCAAGCCCATTCTTTTATGAAGGGACTTGGGCTAAATCAAATGTGTTATTTATAGGTCTTGGCGAAGGTCTTCAACTGGATATTGCTTCTTTCAACCGCACTATCCATGGCCTCTTTGGGCGTTTTTTTGCCATTCCAGACGAGCTCAAGCTCTTCGTTGATAATATTTCGAATCTGGACAAAGTAACCTAAACGCAAGCCTCTGGATATTTTAGTAGGTTGCTCTCTGTTAAGCTGTGTAATGCCAACTTCCTGAAGAGGATTTTCTTTATAATAATCTTCATTTTTTAACTGAGTATAGGCATTAATTGTTGCAGGGAAGTATCCCGTTTCTTTATGCCAGTAAATCTGCATGTCATTTCCGGCAAGAAATTCTAAAAATGCGGCAACACCTTTATACTCTTGTTTGCTGTGTCCATTAAGAACCCACAGAGACGCACCACCGATGATGCTGTTCTGTGGATTTTTCATTGAAGCTTCAACCGGTAGCGGAGCCGCATCCCATTTAAAATCCTTAATATTCTTTTTGAGATTGGCTATGGCACTGACAGAATCAATATATATGGCCACATTCTGAGCCATGAATTCAGCACTTGGTCCCTGATATTTCTGGCCACCATACAAGAATCGTTTATCATCAGCCCAATTCTTGAGTCTGGTGATATGATTTATAACCATAGGATTGTTAATCAGTAATTCGGTGTCGAGGCCTTCATAGCCATTTGCGTTACTGGCAAAAGGTATATTCTGAATAGCGCTGTAGTTCTCAATTTGTGTCCAGGACTGCCAGGCTGTAACCATTCCGTATGGAGCGGTCCCACTATCAACGAGTTTTTTGGTGATCTCACCCATTTCATCCCAGGTGACAGGTTTCGTTTTTGAAAGTGGTGGGATACCCGCCTTTTCAAACATACTGAGGTTGTAATACATGATTGGCGTGGAAGAGTTAAATGGCATGGACATCAAATTGCCATCAGCGTCCATATAATAGGAAATAACCGGTTGCAGGTAATTCGACCAATCTATTTTGTATCCAGTGTCCGCCATGAGCTTATATACCGGGTAAATTGCACCGGATTGCATCATGGTCTGTGTTCCCACCTCAAAAACCTGGAGAATATGAGGCTGTTTTTTGGCTCTGAAGGCAGCGACACCGGCATTCATGACTTCGTCATAATTGCCTTTGTTTGTCCCCACCACCACATACTCAGACTGTGATTCATTGAATTTTTTAATCATATTATCGACAACATCGCCTCTGGCACCTCTCATGGCATGCCACCAATTAATGGTCACAGGCTTAGCAAATACTGTCGCAGGAAAAGCAAGACACATTCCCAGCACAACGACTACGGCCAATCGGTTCAACTTCATGGTGTTCCCCCCATTTAAGAATTAAGAACAACTTATCCTTGAAAAAGGATAGCCAAAGAGCGTAATAAAAATGTACATTTTCCTTTCCACTGGAAATAGTAGGTAATGACGAGAGAGTCAAGATAAAATTATTGTTGCTTAAAAGTGCTGTACTCTTTATTTAATTGATGTTTTTTTAGTATTAGGGCTTCTTAATAGATTTCAATTTTCCAGAAAACGGTGACTTCAAAAATGACAGAACTACGATTTAATAATGTAATAAAAAGATACGGTAAGGTTGAAGTCGTCCATGGAATTAATCTTAATGTTGAGGACAAAGAGTTTCTCGTCCTCGTCGGTCCATCCGGTTGCGGAAAATCCACCCTCCTGCGAATGATTGCCGGACTTGAGGAGATCTCAGAGGGCACTATCTCAATGGGTGACAAGGTCATAAACGATATCGCCCCAAAAGACCGCGGACTGGCTATGGTTTTTCAGAACTATGCCCTCTATCCCCATATGAACGTCTATGAGAATATGGCCTTTGGCCTGAAGCAGAGGAAAACTCCTAAGCCAGAGATTCAGGAGAGGGTGCAAAGTGTGGCGGAGATTCTTGGTCTAGAAGCTCTTCTGCAGAGAAAACCACACGAACTTTCCGGCGGCCAGCGCCAGCGCGTGGCTATGGGCCGTGCCATGGTCAGAAAGCCTGATGTTTTTCTCTTTGATGAACCTTTATCCAATCTCGATGCTAAGCTGCGCATCCAGATGAGGGCAGAAATCAAATTACTGCACCAGCGAGTTAACTCGACCATGGTTTATGTCACCCATGATCAGGTCGAAGCAATGACCCTTGCCGACAGGATTGTTGTCCTCAAAGATGGGTACATTGAACAGGTGGGAACGCCACTTGAGCTGTTTCTAAAACCTTCCAATGTCTTTGTTGCCGGGTTTATTGGCACGCCGCCCATGAATCTTGTGCCATGCCGGATAGAAAACGAAAACGGGCAGACCTGGATGGTTTTTCCAGGTGGCCTTCGTATTCCGGTACCACCAAGGCAGGACGCCCAGCTTGAGGACAGACAAGAGGTTATCATGGGTATTCGAACCGAAGAAATTACTCTTGCCAGCGAAGAGAGCCCATTTCCAAAAGAATGGATTTTTCCCGGCGTTGTGCAGGTCGTCGAACCTCTTGGCAACGAGAACCACCTGTACGTGGACATAAAAGGTGAAAGAGTTGTTGCACGGTGTGAAGGCCGCAGAATCATAAAGGCGGGAGCTGCAATCGAGGTTGCTTTCAATCTTGAACAACTCCATATCTTTGACGCCAAAACCACCAAGGTTGTTTATCAAGGGATAAATCTTTAAGAAATCAGGGGTATTACCTGCCGCGGAACGGAATCTGGCAATAAGAGATTCCCTTGTCTGGTCGAATGCCGTTTTTTGAGAGAAACATCGTCAATGAGTTCATTGAAATAGTGATGTTGGGCGTCGGACCCAAGAAGATATGTTCCAGCCCCACAGGACAGTGCTGCTGGACCATAAGGTCAAATTTGATATAGGGCACCAGCATGGAAGTGCTTTCCCGGAACAGCACCGGCGCCTCGACGTAGTCGGTAATCACCGGAGAAACTATACGCCACTCCTCCTCTTCCCTAAATGACGGGTGTTTCAAAATGGCGGCGATACGCAACAGGTCACTTTCTATCAGTTGAAAAATGGAATGATACGAATGACCTTCAGCCTTGCCCTGATGGTCCCGTTCGGGATCATGTCCTTTGGCAAGAGTCTCCACGGCATCAACAACCTGACTAATCAAGCGCGCCTGGCTTTTACAGTTGTAGATACATTTGCCGATCTGGAATGATTGTTGATCAGCACATCGCAGGATATATTTGGGATCAAAACCCAGACTGACCCCTTTTCCAAGGCGGCTATATCCACGCCACTGACTGAGCAGGTTGCCATTGGAACGGAAAGAAGCAGCAAAGAGCATATGGCCATTGGTGATACGATGGGTGACCCAGTCGAGAAATTGATTGAGCAGATCAGGTCTTCCGTGGCCAGCCGCAATCCTGCGGTTAATTTCCGTACGGATGAGGTCAGCCGTATGTTTCAGCTCGGCTGAATCATTCATATATCTAATATCACTTGCCCAGAGAGACCGGCTCTCAACGATTCCTATAAGACCGGTGAAACTGGTGTAGTGATATAACCGTTCTTCGGGAATATGCGAATACAGCTTGGAGGTTATGTCTTGTATCATCAGGGTATCAATCAGGTGTTTTTTACTGTTATGCCAACTACCTCTCTGTCATTGCCAGTTTCACGCCACATTGCCCATGCGAGATAGAGCAAGGATGCTTGCCGTTAAATGAGAAAGAGTTCCAGCCGAGCAACCAATGACCTTAACAAAAACTCTGTGCTCATCCCACCTATCCCCCTATTAATGTATATGAATATGTTTAATAACGTGAGATAAAAACAGCATCAGAATTTTGGATTAAAAGAGCCAAAAGCAGACCAGACCCCATATTTTACCGTAATTCGCAAAAATGGGTTTAAAAAAGGAGAAGGAACGGCAGTCTGAAAACTATTTAATTTTTAGAATTGAGTTGTCCACATGCCGCCAGGACATCATCTCCTTTGGCACTTCGTATTAAGGTCGGGATTTTAAACGTATCCAGAACTTCTTTAAATTTTTCAATGATATCCGAACTCGGCCGTTTGTAATGCGATCCGGGGAATGCGTTAAAGGGAATGAGATTTATATAGGCACTTTTACCCGCCAGTATCGATCCCAATTCTTTAGCATCATCTGGAGAATCATTGAAATTTTTTATCAGGAGATATTCATACGTAATAAATTGTTTTTTACTTAGGGGGATCTGATCAATGCAGGTCAACACCTCTGCGAGCGGATATTTTTTATTAAGAGGAATAAGTGCATCTCTCTTTTCTGCAAAGACGGAATGAAGAGATAACGCAAGGTTGACCCCCGGCATTTCCTGGCGCCATCTTGTCAGTCCAGGAATATATCCAGCCGTCGAAACGGTGATTTTTTGAACACCAATTGAAGTCCCGTATTTTGATAAAAATATTTCACAGGCCTTTTTGACGGCATCAAAATTATGTAACGGCTCGCCTTGGCCCATAAAAACAATATTTAAAATTCTCTCTTCTCCTGGCCTGTTTTTAGCGAGCCAACGCCAAGCCTGGAGAAACTGCCCTACAATTTCACCTGTCGTTAAATTTCTTTTAAGCCCTTGTTTTCCCGTGGAACAGAAAGAACAATTCATTGCACAGCCAACCTGTGACGAAATACAAATAGAATATTTATTATGAAACGGAAGAAGGACCGTTTCAATTGTATGATTGTCTTTCAGCCTAAAGAGAAATTTTACGGTTCGATCTTTTGACTCATGAACCTTATCAATTTCGGGCAGAGAAAAATCGAAATTATCTTGAAAAAAGACCAGTGAGCTTTTTGCAATTTTCTCATAGCACTGAGCTTCTTCTTTTTTCTTATAATGCCAGTTAAAAAGAATTGCGGCTGCGGAGAGGTTGAAATCATTCTGACTTAGGACCATTTCTAAGTCAGAATGATTGAGATCATAGAAGGATTGTTTCAAGAACTGTCTCTTGTTAATTATTCAATAGTTCGACAAAAGGTATATTACTCAGCAGTGGTTGGGTCGATGACTGTCCGAATTTCTGAGACCGAATTTGCCGGAAAACCACCCAATTCGGCGTGCTTTCGCACTGAAGCTTCATCAGGAGCAATATAGATACAATAAATTTTATTATCCGTCACATAGCTCTGCACCCACTGCACCTGAGGCCCCAACTCTCTTAAAACACCACAGGATTTCTTCGCTATGCCCTGCAATTCTTCTGAAGAGAGCTTACCTGCGCCAGGGATTTCACGTTCGATTACAAATTTTGGCATTTTGGTTCTCCTTGGTTGAATTACTGATGGAGCTAATTTTGCCTCATCACATTAAGCGTCCTGATCACTTTTTTCTATGTTGTATTGCATATAGAGAACATCAAAAGGCAGATGAGCAAATTTCTGAATAGCTCCTTTCTTGAAGCCTAATTTTTGATACCAGGTAATCAGTTGTGTATGTTCAGCAATAATGCCAATGCTTACTTCAGCAACTCTTTTTTCTTTTGATAAGCCTATGATATGGTTGACGAGTTTTGCACCGACACCGTTTTTTCTATATTGGGGTAAAACTGACAGGCGGTTTAAATAGGCTGTGTTTTCATTTGGTTGCTCAAACGCAACACAGCCCATAGCAACACCTTTATCAGTATAGATAAAGTACCTTTGGCCTCTTTCTATCTCTGCAAGAATCCATTCTGGCCTGCAGAAAGAAGGGTGTTTTGGTGCATTGTTTATGTTTAAATGAAACAACTCAGCAACGTCTTTATTGCTATCGCTGACCATCCCGGCAAGAAGGTCTATGTCTTTCTCATTTGCCTGTTCGATTTTCACAGTAGCAGCCATCAAACTTCCCGTCCCCCAAGTTCTCTATTGGTTAAAATTAAAGTCCGGCGGCAAGTGCCGTCGATCTGCGCGGATCAGCACCGCCATACATCATTCCATCTTTGACCATGACAGACTGGATCGCACCCATTGCTGATTTCTGTACCACCTTGTGCCCTTTTTCTTCCAAAATCTTGATAGTGTCAGGACTGATTCCTTCTTCGATCCGCAACTCATCAGGCAGCCACTGGTGGTGAATACGTGGGGCGGTCACGGCACTTTGGATATTAAGATCGTGGTCTATGACATTCATAATTACCTGGAGAGTGGTGGTGATTATCCGGGAGCCACCAGGGCTGCCGGTAACCAGGAAATTCTTCCCATGATCTTTAACGATGGTCGGCGACATGGAACTGAGCATCCGCTTGTTGGGCTCAACCTTGTTAGCTTCGCCGCCTATCAGCCCATAGGCGTTTGGAACGCCAGGCTTGGCAGAGAAATCATCCATTTCATTGTTCAAGAGAAACCCTGCTCCCTCCACCACTATACCGGAACCATAGCTGAAATTGATGGTATAGGTGTTGGAAACGGCGTTGCCGAATTTATCGACTATGGAAAAATGGGTCGTCTCGTTGCTCTCGTATGGTTGTGGCTTGCCCGGTGCAATGGTACTGCTTGCGGTCGCCTTTTCCGTGCTGATACTCTCGCGGATTTTAGCGGCATAATCTTTGGAAATAAGGCCTTTTAAGGGCACCTTGACAAAATCTTCATCGCCCAGATAGAGAGAGCGATCGGCATAGGCGCGCTTCATTGCCTCAGCCATCAGGTGAATAGTCAGAGCCGAGTTATGACCATATTCGCCGATGGGGTAGCCTTCCAGAATATTGAGGATCTGCACCACATGCACACCACCCGAACTCGGTGGAGACATGGAGTAAATATCATAGCCACGATAAGTTCCATGTACCGGTTTCCTGATGGTGGGTGAATAATTTTTCATATCCTCCATGCTGATCAGGCCACCATGTTTGGCCATTTCCGCCACTAACAGTTCGGCGGTTTTCCCTTCATAGAACTCTTTTTCGCCTTTGTCTGAAATACGCCTCAACGTTGCGGCAAGATCCTTCTGTATAAAGATATCCCCCGGTTCATAGAAACTGCCATCCGGCTTATAGAAAATTTTGGCGGAAGAATCCCATTTTTTTAGCATCTCTGCCTTTTCCTTCAGCCCATCGGCAAAACGCGGCGTGACAACAAACCCTTCCTCAGCCAGTTTGATCGCCGGGGCCATCGCCTCTTGCAGACTGATTGTACCGTACTTTTGCAGGGCCAGCGCCAAACCAGCCACTGTTCCAGGCACACCGGCAGCGAGATGGGAATATCTTGAAAGCTGGCTATCCGCATTGCCTTCTTTATCGAGGAACATGTCAGTGCTCGCCTTGTTCGGCGCCTTCTCGCGATAATCAATGGCCACGACCTCATCCTTTTGCTCCGATGAAATCAGCATAAATCCACCCCCACCGATATTGCCCGAGCGGGGCTGGGTGACAGCCAGGGAAAAGGCAGCAGTGACAGCCGCATCAATGGCATTGCCACCTTTTATCAACACTTCCTGCGCTGACCGGGTGGCAAGGAAATGACTGGTGACAACCATGCCCTCCCTGCCCTGCACCGGGCTCATCCGCTCACCTTCAAGGATCACTGCCGAATAGGCCGTAGTGGAAACCAGCAATATCACCGTAGCCATCAGGCTCACGAAACGTCTACAAGTCAATCGATGGGATTTATCGCGCATATAACCTCCTGGATTCTTAATTTCGCAACGAGAATCGCCGCAGTTAGTTTTGTTGCTCGAACAAATCAGAAAAAAGAAAATTTACAGAAGCATGCCTGAAAGCAACACGCCAGGAAAGATCTGAACCTTTTATTAGGAGCCTGTCCGAGAATGCCCTTTTACCCAAACTTTTCGTTATTTTCATAAATATAATGCTCGCAATATTAATCATATAGCTCCGCTAATTTTTATAAAAATGCCTCAATTTTGAACAAAATACCTATTCTCGGACAAGCTCCTTGTGTTACCTGTCGCCACCACGACCGCCGCCACCTCCGCCGCCAAAGCCACCTCTGCCACCACCGGAGCCGCCCCGGCCACCGCCACTATTGCCTTTATTACCCTGCCCACCAAAGCCGCCACCAAAACTGCCTTTGCCTCCGCCATGACCACCTCGCCGGGCTTCACGATTCTCCGTCTTGGGCTTTGCTTCATTAACGGTGAGCGTCCTGCCCTTTAAATCTTTGCCATTCAAGCCGGCAATTGCCGCCTCTCCGGCCTCTTTGCTGGACATTTCAACAAAGCCGAATCCTTTAGACCGGCGAGTAACTTTATCCATAATAATACTGGCCGAGTCAACTTCGCCGAATTCACTGAAAGCCTGCCGCAAATCGTCTTCTTGCACTTCGTAGGACATATTGCCAATATAGATCTTCATTTACACCACCTTTGAAATGCCTTTGAAATTATTGTTTTTTGTAACAAAACAACACTATCAAGGCTCGCCGCCCCACGAGAGGGGCTGTACTGCCGTTTCACATCGTTAAACTACATTGTACCTATTACTGACAAGGTAACCGCAAGCCAAACATTACCCCTGCAAACATGCCAATCAGTCCAAATACCTCCGATTGACAAAACATCCGACAAAAACGCCTGCCAGGCTCCCGGCAAAACTCAACCAATATGCCGTCATCAGACCAAAGGATTCACCCAGTTTCCAACCAAGCCAACTGAATATAGTAATAGCCGTTATCAGGCTTATTTTCTTCATGATTTTTCTATCATTTCCAACATATAAAAATAAAGCAATTCAGCTTTCAAGAGATCTGTCTCAGTCTGGAACGCAATTCATCGAGTTCTTCCAGCAAATCAAGAGCCAGGGCGGCGCCCGGCAAATTGACCCGCAGATCATTTTGTAACCTGAGTGTGACCTGGATCCTTTTAATAGCCACACCATTAAATCGCCAGGTCTCCGGCGAATTTCCCTCCGGGATCACCACTCCTTCATTGACCATCTCACGGATGACTGAAAACTCCACACGGCAAAGGGTACAAATCTCTGCCATTCCCAAAAATATACTATCGTCCAGGACAGTGTAGCGATATTCGTCATTCATTTTTTATCCTCCGAACCCTGACCGGGGGTTAAAGGGCATGAGCTTTGCCATCTTTTCATACAATTCCCGCTGTTCAGCTGTTGTGGCTGCCGGCGTATGAATAGCAAGGGTCACATATTGATCACCAGCCTGTTTTTTCGACGAAAGGCCCCGGTTTTTCAGGCGTAATTTCTTACCGGCCTGAGAGTTGGCTGGAAGTTTTAAATCAACATTGCCCCCCAGGGTAGGCACGGCAATAGTCGCACCGAGAGCCGCCTCCCACGGAGTCACCGGCAGGACAAGATAAATATCGCGTTTACTGACGGTAAAGATTGGGTGGGGCTCAAAAACAATTTCAAGAAAGAGATTGCCCCGCTCACCCTGACCATAGCCCACATCCCCCTGGCCTTCCAGACGAATCTGTTGTCCTTCGATTACTCCTTTAGGGATAGAGACCTGGAGCGACTGTGGCTGGATGACCAATCGGCCCTTGCCGTCATCCACCGTTCTATTGAGAGTGATGGTCCTTTTGGCCCCATGATAACTGTCTTCAAGGCTAATGGAAACCTTCGCATGGAGGTCTTCACCTCTACTGTGGTGGCCCCCTTGAAAAGAAGAAAAGTTTTCGCTGGAAAAATGACCACGGCCTCCGCCAAAAAGCGACTCGAAAAAATCGCTGTATTGCTCGGATGATGTGTTTTGCGATCTATAACCGGCCCTGCCAAATCCTCTGTCCGCCCCTGGCGGCGGTCTGAACCCTTGCCCTGCCTGCCAATCGCTGCCGAGGGCATCATAGGCCTTGCGCTTTTCGGCATCTTTCAAGACGTCGTGTGCCTCACTTATCTCCTTAAAGCGAAGTTCAGCATCTCCTGCTTTATTCACATCGGGATGATATTTACGCGCCAGTTTTCGATAGGCCCTTTTTATCTCCTCCTGGGATGCCTCTTTGGAAATACCCAGAATCTTGTAGTAGTCCTTGTAATCCATATCTATTGCCGGTCCACCCGGTTTATTTTCCTTTGCGTTTCAATCAATTACCTCTTCCTATGCACATTTTCTCCAGAGCAGGCCATTGTTACAAATATTTGTCAGAAACATTATAAACACCACCTGGTCATCGGTATAGTAGCTATTTCAACAAAATGTCAATCAGGCCAAGGGTCCGCTTTCCAAGTACAGTAATCTGTTTTATTGTTTTATGGGATGGAAACTATCCAAAATCAAAAATATACGGAGGTGTCTCATGAAAGAAGTAGTGCAGGATACGTACCGAGGTTGGAACATCAGAGTTAAGGCTGAGCGGAATATGTGTGCAAATTTCAGCTTTGAGATCACCGATCCATCCGGCCACACCCAAAATGTCTCGCTGGGTGGCGACAATGAACAGCGTGCTCTGGAAAGAGCCCGGGAAATGATCGATATGGAAGTCGAATTCGCCGCAGAAAATTAAATCTGCTGTATCTTTTCCGTTACATCAAAAGATGGAGAAGGGTCAGCCGCAGGCGGCTTTGACATATTCCCGCTCCAAGACATTGCGGGCTGTTTTATCTCATCTAAAGCACGAAAAAGACTTGTTTTATCAGTACAGTCAGGAAGTCCTTCTATGACAACCTTCTGATCAGGACAAATGTACCAGGTACAGATAAATGGCCGCTCATAGCGTTGTAAGCGACAGCCCGACGGTGTCAGATTGCAACAGGAAGTATCAGGTCGTCTGTATATCTGATTATTAGGCAACATTTCGGTACTCAGAAAGATAGTCAGCAGATCTTTCAAATCATACCAAACCGTTGCCCGCCCGCAACAGACATCGGCACAGGTGGGACAGGATGTAAGGCAGGCCCACTCCAGAGTCGAATCAATTTCTGCATACGCCAAGACGATTTGCTTTGCCATGCTCTTTAGGTTTGTCGCTTCAGACCCCAAAGCAGAAATTGTCTTACTCATCGACAAGACAACCTGAGTCCAAAGCTCCTCGCTCGCCCACGGTATCTCTTGTTTCTTTTGCACCATATTCACCAAACAGTGAAGATTAAGTTCACATTGCTCGACCTGACCCGTCTGATATGACCGCAGCCGATGTCAAGAGGATCGTTTATCTGTATTTCCTATTTGACTGGCCATTCACCGCAAGACTATATTCTGCTGACATTGCAGATTCTTTTTATACGGTACTTTCGAGCATCATGCATCCATTTTACCGCCAATCAGAACAACCCTATTTTACGGAGATATACATATCGATGAAAAAGACCTCCAGAGTATCAATATTTTTTATCCTGATTCTATTATGCACAACGGGGCTCAGTTGGGCCAAAGATTCTGTCCAAAGAATTGACACCGCGCAGGTGGTGGCGAGCAGGGAAAATCCAGAGTGGATCATTGTCGACACCCGACTCAACGATGCCTTTAACGGCTGGAAGCTGGATGGTGTCGCTCGTGGTGGCCACATCCAAGGAGCTGTAGATTTCTCGGCAAACTGGCTTAAAACAGAGAATAAAAATCTGACGTCTGAACTGCAAGAAATATTGACCATCAAAAAAATAACGCCGGACAAACAGATTATTCTCTATGACGCCAATGGGCAGGATGCAGAAAAAGTTGCTGAATTTCTGCAGACTCAGGGTTTCTCAAAACTGTACCTGTATGATGTCAAAGCATGGGCCGAAGATTCCAGTCTGCCCATGGAAAAATACAAAAACTATCATTTGATTGTCCCTGCCGTCATTGTCAAAGAAATTCTTGATGGTAAACGGCCGGAGACTTTTGCAGACAGCGCCCAGATAAAAATTATCGAAGCCAGTTGGGGAGAAGAAAAAACGTCCTATGCCAAAGGCCATATTCCCGGCTCGTTTCATATCAATACAGATCGCATCGAGCCACCAACCACCACTGAACCTGTTATGTGGATGCTGGCTACCCCAAAGACTCTGACCATATTTGCTCATGACTTTGGCTTTACCAAAGACGACACTATCATTGTCACCAGCGAAGAACCACTGGCCGCCTATCGAGTCGCCACGGTTCTGCGATATATTGGAGTGAACGATGTCAGGGTTCTGAATGGCGGCACACTGGCTTGGACAATGGCCAGCTACCAGCTTGAAACAGATCGGCATGATCCCGTTGCCAACTCCGATTTTGGCGTACCCATTCCCGGAAATCCTGATATTATCGACACCATGGATGAAACAAAAGCGGGACTCCGCACCCCCGAATCCTTTACCTTGGTGGATAACCGTACCTGGCAGGAACATATCGGCGAAAGTTCCGGTTATAGCTACCACAAGAAAAAAGGACGAATTCCCGGCTCGGTTTTCGGCTATGCTGGCAAGACAGACTCCTATGCCCTGGACTATTTCAGGAACCCTGACAAGACCATGAGAAACGCCCAGGAGTTTCTTGCACTCTGGCGGGAGCAAGGGATCGACACAAAAAAACACCTGTCATTTATGTGTGGCAGCGGCTGGCGGGCGGCTGAGATTTTCTATTACGCAGATGTCTGCGGCCTGGATGATATCGCCATCTACAGTGATGGCTGGATCGGCTGGAGCAACGCCCCAGCGAATCCGACAATAACAGGCATTCCACCAAAATAATATGCAGGAAAAAGTTCGCATTACCACCATTGCTATAAACTCTCTGCAAATAGTCATGATACTGGCACTGGTCGTACTTGAGATTCTCTCTGAGTACCGGGCCGGTATCATGCAACATCTTTATTATCACAAAGTTCACTACCTGGCGACCCTCTACCAGCGCAGCAATCTGCTTTTCCATGCAATCGGTTTATCTGGTTGCATGGTGTTTATCGGGGCTGTGAATCAGAATAGATGGAGTTCAAACAGAAGCAGGCACATGATCCGTGGTATTGTCGTGTGCCTGCTCTTCCTGGCAGTTTATTTTTCGCCCTCAATGAGACAGCTCAACGTTTATGCGTATCTGCTCATTGTCCTGGAATGCTTTGTGGTACTGGAAACAGTTGGTACAGTGGTCTATTTTTTTTCCAATAAAGGTTCGAACCTGAAAAATAATTGCTAGCTTGAAAGTTCTGCCTTCACCGCAAGACCACGTTCAACAAATGCATAAGGTTTCTTGACATACACCCCAGCGCCGATTGTTACTTTACCCGGAAGGCAGAGTTGAAAGTACTATCAACGTCGACGATGGTCAGAAATGGAGCAACTGTTGGCGTTAATAATCTGGAATTAACTTTAATTTTTCAGATAGCACCTTATGCTTGCGAAAATTTCATTACACTTATTGATTATCTTCCTGGTTGCACTATTGTTAATTAAAAAGGACAGTCAACAATGATTTCTGGCTAGGAAAAATTCTAGTAAACACCGCCTATGGAAAAGAGGAGATAAGATATGAAACCATTAGTAATACTTTGTTGTTTTTTGTTTCCGATGAGTGTCAACGCAGAAACTATATGTAATGTTAAACATTTTAGTGCATTACCTCATTCATTCAGCGGTGTTGAACGATGCACAAATGAGAGCGAATGGGTAAGCGAAGCGATAGCAAGATGTAAACAAAAAGCGAGTGAAGTCTATCCATCGGTGCCAAGTGTCAGCTTTTCGTTTCCTGAGTTTTATGCACCTGGTTACGCTGGCAGTTATATAATGGATGGGACAGAATGCAAAGCAACTTTCAGTGAATTGAACTGTAACGTTGATGTTTGTAGAACCGTAGATGAAACCTTTTGAAATAAAGGGAGTTTTTTTTCATCCTTATTCTTTATTAAGTTTCATGTGTATACAGAAAAATAAATACTTCCAGAAGATATTTGCTGGCCACTTCGACAGAAGCTTTAGGCAAGGAGGTTGGTACTAACTGAGATTTAACGTGACTACCATGGAGCTTTTTCATCCAAGCTGTCCCTCCTGAACCTTATACTCACTTAATGTGGGCCGCTAAAGGTATATGTAAAAAATTAAATCGTCAAACAGCAACACCTTCAACATAATTTTGCCCCCAATGGAACATCCATATCGGGAACGCAAAGCGTGACCGCCCCTGCCTCATTATGAAACCCGGTGATTAAGCATTCCGACCTGACAGGGCCAATTTGTTTCTTAGGAAAATTGATGACACCGACGACAAGCCTGCCGACCAGTTCCTCCGTCGTGTAAAGCTCGGTGATTTGGGCACTTGATTTTTTCACGCCAATCTCCTCGCCAAAATCTACCTGGAGAATATAGGCGGGTTTTCGTGCTTCTTTGAAAATCTCTGCGGCGATAATTTTCCCGACGCGCAGTTCGACTTTTTCAAAATCCTGCCAGGTAATCGTTTCCATTTCTTTCATCACATCTCCCATATTATTTACAAACTCTTATGTTTAGCACTGACGGTCAAACTCATTTTGCCGCCAATAGCTGCGGCGATTATAACGAACATTCCCAAAAGTACCTGGGATGAGACTTTTTCCCCGTGGATTACAGCCACCATCAACACCGCAAGAGGTGGAGTAAAATAACTGAGAAAACCAATAATGACCATATTTCCTCCGGTAACAGCCCGGTTCCATAGAAAAAAAGACAAGCCCAACGGAACGCTACCAAGATAGATGGCCGACAAAAGAGACGGCAGAGATGGCATTCCGTGGGGCATGGTTATCAGATAGAGAACAGTCGAGAGAACGGCGGCATAGATGGTAAAGATAGTCATGGGTTCCCGTTCTATTTTCACCTGACCAAGGGCCACCGAAAAACTCGACCAAATCACACCACACAACAAGGCCAACAGGTAACCCTTCATATAGTCCATATTAAAGGATAAATCTTTGCCGGAAGAAATGACCAAAGCGGCACCAACCATGCCCACAAAGGCGGTAATGATAATGGCCATTTTTAATCTCCTAAAAACAAGCAACGAGGAGAAAACCACGATCCAGAAAGACCAGGTGGTGGCCAGGATTGCCCCCTCGGCAAGAGGTGCACGGCTGAGCGCCAGGTAGTAAATATAATGATAGAGGAAAATCCCCCATACTCCTAAAAGTGTTACTTTAAGGTCAGGGACGAAAACGCAAAAAGACCGGGTCAAAACCAGGTCCTGAAGATACAGATAAATGGCCGCACTGGTAAAACTGAAAAACATCAATTCCTCTGAACTGAGATCAGTCAAGCCTGAGCCGGTAGCAGCCGGCAGACTTGCCCAACAGAGGATTGCCCCGATGGCATAGAGATAATGTTTCATATGGCGGTTTCCTTTGCAAAAGATATATTTTCAAACACCTTGCAGGGAATATACCCGACAGGAAATTCCAGTCTCGAATAAAATTGGCATTGATCGCATTTTTTCTAAAAATTAAAGCAACATCACCGACAAAAAAATCATCTGACCACTTCCCCACCCCAGGCAACTCTTTGAACTATCCCTGATGTTTGCTATTTTTTCTGAGAAGAATTATTCCTTTCTTTTAGGATTCAGTTTTACAGCAGACTCCTGAAATTGCACTTTTCTCTCATTGCTTGTTTTTTACATTCCTGGGAGCCCGATTTTGCACAACAGTAATAAAAGACTCTTCCTGTTCCTGATATTTTTCCTGTCTTTAAGTGCTGGCTGCTCACCCTTTGCTTATCTGACCGAAACGAGTGAGGATCATCCGCAAGGCCCCATCCCTTTAGATTGTGGCTCCTGCCATAAATCCCAATTTGCAGAATGGTCATAATCCCGGTATTCTGTGGCATTTACCGATAAAGTTTTCCAGGAGGAATACCAGGAGGCTGGAAATAACGATTGCCTCACCTGCCACGCACCCACCAATGTTCGTCAAAAGGAGATTGTTGGCAGATCCTTTAATCTTAGTTCAGGTGTTGATTGTATCAGTTGCCATCTTTCAGATGGGAAAATGCATGGCCCGCACAGATCGTCGGCTCTTTTTCAACCCCATCCTATGGAAGAAAAAGATGAGTTTTATCTTCAGATATTTCTCTGTGCTGAGTGCCATGGCGAAACAGCCACGGAATATAAAAAGACGACAAAGGGCCAGAGCTGGCCAACCTGCCTTACTTGCCACGCTGCCACAAGGAAGCGAACGGGCTGGTCGCCAGTGGCAGGAACAAACTTCTGAGCAGGACCTTGACGAATACAACAATCTGTTTGGTCACCGGTGGAACCGGTGTGGACGGATGCCCTCTGGTTAAAGGACTCATTGCCTCGGGTGAGCATGTCACTATTCTCAGCCGTGGCAAAAAGAACGTAGGGGAGACAGCACACAAGAACATTGACCATCTGCTGGGCGATGTCTCCTTTGATCAATTACGACTGGCCGATCGGGATTACCGCCGTCTCTGCCTCTCGGTAAAAAAAATTTCATCTGGCCCACCCCCACCGACTTCAAAGGAATGAGTGTCACCTATTATAAATCGGTCAATATAACCGGCGTTGCCAATATCCATAAGCTAGCGTCACGTCAACATTGAAATGTCGTAAATAAATGCTATAATTTGTTCATACTCAACCTAGGAGGTTCGATTATGAACAAATACATTGTGACACTCAGCAAAGAAGAGCGGGAACTTCTTGGTGACCTTGTATCAAAAGGGGAGCACAAATCACAGAGAATTCTCAACGCATTGATATTGCTTGGTTGCGATGCTGGTGATTATCAGGTCAATCGTTCAAAGAATGAAGAGATTGCGAAGGTTCTGAATATCAGCATGAAGAAAATTGACCGAGTAAAGAAGCGGTTTGTTGAGGAGGGTATTGATATAGCTCTCGATAAAAGAAAAGCCGATCGAATTTATAAAAAGAAAGCCGATGGAGATTTCGAAGCTCATATCATTGCATTGAGTTGCGGAGATCCACCAGAGGGATTTTCCCGATGGTCTCTGAGATTACTGGCCGATAAGGCGGTTGAACTTGAATACATAGACAGTATTTCCCATGAAGCAATTAGACGTATTTTAAAAAAAACGAAATCAAGCCCTGGCAACAAAAAGGGTGGTTGATTCCACCGGAACAAAATGGCGGTTTTGTTGCCAATATGGAAAAGGTGCTGGATGTCTACAAGCGACCATATGATCCACTCCACCCTGTGGTATGCATGGACGAGTCACCAAAATCATGGCCGAGCATTATCTAGGGCACGAGACCTTGAAATACTTCGCTGCGTTGACAGTCTATCGTCCGACAATTATCCTGGAGCGACGTCCCACAGAGGCTTCAGTCACTAGCTTTGGTCCCTTTGTCTTTCTCGACGCGGTATTTCGTATGCAGCTCAGCCCCAAAAATGGATATCGGTTAAAGAAGTCATCAACACACCCTCTGAAGAGTGTGTCGCCCACTTTAAAAGATATATCACCCCTGGCCTGGTCGCTCTGCTGGATATGGGTAAATATAGCAGCATCAAACCCCAGTCGGCCCTCGGAGCAACTATTATTGACAGTAACGACTGATGTATCCTTGATTTTGTCTCGTCCTATGCTGCACTCAACCTCGGTCATAACCATCCAAAGGTCAAAGCTGCCATTTGTGAGGTGATTGACAATCAGAAGGTTGATTTGTCAAAGGAACTCTTCTCTCCCTATGTCACCGGCCTGACTCACAATCTCATTCTGCTTACGCCTGGCACCCTTGACCGCTTTTATTTCTGTAACTCCGGCACTGGTGCGGTGAAAACGGCTATGAAACTGGCGGCCCGTTTTTTTAGGCAAGCGTCCACGTTTTATCTATGCAGAGAATTCGCTCCACGGCAAACCCTTGGAGCTCTCTCCGTCACCGGCGGAGAAAAACTGCGACAATATCTCCCGCTGCTGCCGGAAACACGCGTCCCCTACGGCGATGCCGACGCCATTGAAAAAATCCGAGAACTCTACAATAAATACGGTGTATTACTTCTTTTAGATGAGATACAGACAGGAATGTGCCGCATCGGTTCCTGTTTTGCCTGCCAGTACGAGGAGGTGATTTCCGACCTCCTGGTTATTGCCAAATCTTTAGGAGGTGGCATGGCTACCATTGGTGCAACAATTGCCACCACCAAGGTCTTTGAAACCGCTTACAGCAATCTCCATGACTGCCCGGTCCAGACCTCGACCTTTGGTGGACAGACTACCTGTTGTGCCGCCGCAATTGCCGCTCTCGCAGTCTACAGGCCAGCGAAGCCGGATCATCTGTCACTGTCTGGATCAGGCTTTTCTTCTAATCAACCTTGTTGCGAGGGATACGGCTGTTGCGACAGAAGTAAACGGGAGAAGAGGACTCCCTGCTATTAAGCCGCTTACCTTAAGCGTCTCAACCGATCACCAGGGTACTAAGGCCAAAGCTGTTGATATAGCTAGGGGGTCAGAGGAGTACAGGCACCAAAGATAACAAAGGCACCGTCCTTATTGACAAGCGATGCCGAGAAATGACCGTTGAGACGTTCAAGGGTGACAACCCAGCCCATATTGAGCTCGGTACCATAGAGATAGATTTGCTCATCATCTTTATCCATACGAAGAATAGGAGATATTCGTTTGGTGCCAATGATCTCCTGCCTGTCAAAATTTATTCTTAAAAACTGTGGTGCTCCTATGGTTTCGGGTAGGTCCTTGACACAGGGCTTACCTGGCACACAGTCAATCGCCTCGATACTGGAACAGATTAAAGTGACAGAACCGTCAAAATCCTCCGCAGCGGCAACAAAAGGCACGGAGAGTAAAACCAGCAGTACAATATATTGACACACTCTCATATTCAGATCCTCGCGTATATTATATAATATCGGTTACTTGACGACATACCCACGACCTTCAATACATGCACCGAAGGCTTTATTAAAATGCTGCAGCGTTGCATTCTTATTTTGTTGCGCCTGCTTGGATTGAGCAGCCTGGTTCAGCCTTGCCTGTCTCCCGCCAAGCAAGGTACCGGAAACGGCCCCGATGCCGGCACCTTGCCAAGGTTTTCCAACGATAGCACCAATGGCCAAACCTCCCAGCCCGCCCCGCGCAGCACCGGCCACCCTTTCACCGCCACCCACTGCAGGACCACCTGGCACCGGCTGCTGACTCGCTGTGGCAAATGGATCAATTCCTGTATATTCCTTGGCCCAACTGTAGCATTGGCCTTCATCGCTATTCTGCTGCTGCACAGACTGTCCTTTCTGTGGATAGGCAACCATCCCAAGAGAAGAAGCTATTGATTGTTGCGCCGGCAACTCTTTATAGAACGATATCAGTGTTACCAGCAGTACTATGGCTATGATCACTTTGCTCTTTGTTACATTGCACTTCATGTTTCCACCCCCCTTATAATAAAAACCTAACCTCCAGATCAGTTTGGAAATTACCCTACCATAATCGATTTTACAATTTATTTTGCAAGCGACATCGACACATTAAACAAAATATCAGTCGACTTCACCTAACAGGCACCTGTGCTTAGCCATTATTTTGGATTATTCTACAGCGACATCTCGTTCCAGACGATATCTCCCTGTTGAACCAGCTTTTCAAATTCTTCGGCGGGAACAGGTCTGCTCACCAGAAATCCCTGAATCAGCATATCGCTCATTTCATGCAGAATTCGCCATTGCTCCACCGTTTCCACCCCTTCGGCAACAATAGCCAGCTTGAGAGTATTGGCAAGTGAGGTAATTACGGTTGCAATTGTCTCACTATCGGGGTCTTCAACGATGTCCCGAATAAATGATCGATCAATCTTCAAACCATCGATAGGTAATTTTTTGAGGTAGGCGAGAGAAGAATAGCCCGTACCAAAGTCATCAAGATAAAATTTAATCCCCAACTGACGCAGGGCTCCCATAACTCGTTGAGCCTCGGTCAAATCCCCCATGATCATGGACTCCGTAACTTCCAGATAAAGACGACCAGACTCAAGTCCAGTTTCATTGAGGATATTTTTGAGGATAGAGAAGAGATCCTGTCCGACAAATTGCCGTGAGGAAATATTAACAGAGACGGTAAGGTTATAGCCAGCGTCCTGCCAGATCATTGCCTGCCTTGCTCCTTCATTCAGGACCCATTCGCCAAGAGGAAGAATGAGACCGGTATCCTCAGCAAGTGGAATAAACTCGCCCGGAGATATTATTTTGCCATCACTCCTCCACCTGATCAGAGCCTCGGCACCGACAATTTTTCCGGTGGCGCTGTGCACCAGCGGTTGATAATACAGTTCGAATTCCTCTCGCTCGATAGCTTTCCGGAGTTTCATCTCCAGAGCGATACGGCGGTGAGCCTGCACATCCAATTCCGCCGCAAAGAACTGATAATTGTTTTTGCCAAGGTTTTTAGCCCGGTACATTGCCACATCCGCATTTTTGACAAGGGTAACCGCATCCATGCCATCATCAGGAGCAATGGTTACCCCAAGACTGGCAGAGACAAAGAGCTCGAGGTCTCCATGAAGAAAAGGTTCCTTGAGCGAGTCAATCAACCTGACGGCAATGATGCTCACCAAATTGATATCTTTAATCTCGGGAATCAGGATGATAAACTCATCGCCACCCAGCCTCGCTGCCGTATCACCAGAGCGCATCACGTTTATCAGCCGTTTTGAGAACTCCACCAAAAGGTGATCGCCAACCGTGTGACCAAAGGCATCATTAATATTCTTAAAATTGTCCAGATCCAGATAGAACAGTGCCAGTTTTCCATCAGATCTTTCCAGTTTTTTTAACGCATTTCTCAGTCGGTCATTCATGAGCACCCGGTTTGGCAATCCGGTGAGCGCATCGTGATGGGCTTGATGCTTGAGTTCCTCTTGTTGTTGAACATGCTGCGAAATATCATGAAAAATTGAAACAAAATTGGTCAACTTCCCCTTGTCGTTTTTAACAGCACTAATTGTCAGCCACTCTGGATAGGCTTCACCGCTTTTCCTACGATTCCAGATTTCCCCGGACCATTGACCTTCAGTTGCTATCTTCCGCCACATTCGCTCATAAAAATCCGGAGGATGCTTATCTGATTTGAGAATGCGAGGATTCCGACCAATTGCTTCATCCGGGGTATAGCCAGTAATTGTCGTGAAAGCTGCATTAACCTGCATAATTGTGCCGCTGGCGTCGGTAACAACTATTCCCTCGATTGAGTTTTCGAAAACCTTGGCTGCGAAAGCGAGCCGTTTCTCTGCATTTTTTCGTTGGGTGATATCTCTTATTACAACAAGAGCATGGACAGGATCTTGCCCCGCAGTCCATAAAGGCGTCATCGTCAGCTGGGCCCAGACCATCGTCCCATCCTTTTGCCTATAACGTTTTTCCATTGAGAACTCAGATATCTGCCCCTCAATGAGTGACTGTAGTTGCTCCTTCTGATAATCAATATCTTCGGGATGAGTAATATCCGCAGGAGTGAGACCATCCAACTCATCAATACTGTAGCCAACTATTTCAGAGTATTTTTTGTTAACTTTTTTATAACAGACCGCCTGTAGATCAACCTGGGCCACACCGACGCCTGCCATTTCAAATATGGCTCGAAAATTCTGCTCGCTGGCGGCAAGCGAAGCAGTCCGTTGTCGTACCTTGCTGGCCAGTCTGCGATTAAATATTATCAGGCCCAGCCATGTAATACAGCTGACCGAACTGACGAGAATAAAGGCGATTAAAAGAGCATTCGCGTTACGATGCTGTTCGCTTTCCATCCGGTCACGGTAATCGTCCAAGAGAAACCCATTAAGGCTATAGCTGGCCTCCATCATGCCCAGCTGGACAAAGGTGTTGGCGATGTGTTGCCATCGTGTGGGATTCATATGACCTAACTGGACAAATTCGGATTGAATCAGATCACGCATGGCCGCCGCTTCAAAGAGAAGCTGTTCAAGACTCTTTTCCTCGGAATATTTTGACCGAATAAGTTCTGCCATTTCCTGCTGATGCGCCATGGCATACAACCACCCCAACTGCATTGCTTTGACAAACGACTCCACCTGTCCAAAGTCGGATTGCACTTTATGCTCTGTGACAATAAGGCAATCACCATAAAAATCGATACCATACGTGAGAGGTTTAATGACGTTTGTTTCAATTCCAGCCTTTTTAAGAAGATAAGGCTCATTGGTAAGATAGGCGGTCTGGGCGTCCACCCGACCTGCGATAAGATCATCGACTCCCCACTGAGCCGGCATTATATGCAGATCCTGCAATTGAACGCCCTCGCCAACCAGCATAGCCACGCTTTCGGGATCAGCTTCTGGGGTCAGCATGACTTTTTTTCCTTTCAAGCTCTGGGGTGTATCCAAATGCCGGTCCGCGCGAGTTATTATTACGGTGGGAGAATGTTGAAAGATGGCGGCTATGGCAACAATAGGCTTGCCTTGCTGACGCTGTATGAGTACAGCAGGAGAGTCAATTACAAAATCAGCTCTTCCGGCAAGGATTTCATCAACCGGGTTTATTCCAGGATGCCCTTCTATGAGCTCAACTTCCAAGCCCTCGTTACGAAAATATCCTTTTTCGATGGCGGCATAATATCCGGCAAATTGAAATTGATGGTGCCACTTTAACTGCAACCGAACTTTTTGTAAGGGGCTGTTCTCCAGCTCTCTGGCAATGCTTGCCGGTATACATACAAACCCTGTTACAAACACAGCGAGCCCCAACAGCAGGACAAAACATGACAAAGGATGTAATGCCGAATGATTCACGCCAGATTGTTTTGGGAAATTAATACAACTGCATTCTCGCATAAATGAATCCTTGCGCAATAAAATCAAAATCGTCTACGAAATCAGGTAAAAACCGCCCGGACAAGGTAATGGCAGTGTTGACAGTATTTACGGTGTTAACGGCACAGGGGTCTTCTTCACAGTAAGACTTGCATTGGGTATAAAGGCAATAGTTTCCTCTTTCTTCAGCTCACTCAGATAGTCCACGATGCTGCCATGGGACCGGCGTTCCAGGCCAATCAGCCTGCAGGTTTCATCGTCAAGAGTCGTGACCATACCGATCCGAATCCGGTGCGCTTTGGTCATCATGGCCAGAGCCGTCCCCCCATTGCCTTGATAATGGTGGGCCAACTCCTTGAAGGCTGCATCAAAAGAAGCCATTTTGAACCAAGGTAAAAAAGTCTTTGAGCCCACCCCATCCCGGCATTCCCCATATATCAGCAACTGCCCTCCATCACGAACAAACATCGAAGCATTGTGAATTGCCTTATGGCTCTGGATAAAATTAATGTCTTTTGGAAACCCTCCACAGGAGGCAATGACGGTATCAAACTGAGGTGAGGTGATCTCGCAGTTTTGTCCATGCAATTTACAGGCGTCGAGAAAGACATTTCGTCCCTGGCCAAAAATGATATCACAAAGACTGCCATGGGAGTCAAGGATGCCGTGAATTGCCAGATCGGCGGGCAATTTATCTTCGATTTCAAACAAATCCTCAGCCAGAGGGTTGCCGTCAAGAATCCCCGGCTGGCAGCCTTCGGCAATAGATCCGGTGGTACTGTCAAGAAAAAGACCGTGGTTTGTATAGATAGAATCACGCTCGCCACAGCCGGGAAAAATCAGTTTTCGACCACCACCGTAGCCGGCAAAATAGTGGTGAGAGACCGCCCCCATGGTCATTATCGCACTGGCTTCCAGCAGGTCGTGCCGAAAGCGGATGGGGGTATTCCTGGTGGTGCGACCGACTTCTTTAAACCCATCGCTCATTTGGCAATCATGGTGGATAAAAGTATAGTCGTCGTATACCCCGCCATAGGCCTGCCGACATTCCTCGTCACTTTGCCGAGCATGGGTGCCGTAGCTGATTATAATTTTCAAACTGGCAGGATCCATGCCATGTTGCTCAAGACCGCTGATGAGAAGAGGCAGATACTCGGGATAACCGCAAAGCCTGGTTTTATCGGCGAGAACCAGAACAGGACTGGTCAGATCAAGAGAGGTTTGACGAAAAAAAACAGTTAACTTTTCTTGAAAAAGGGGTGGACTGATCAGCCTCGCGGGCTCCTGCACGCGCAAATGGCTGGCAGATATTGGCAGAGAGAGAACAAGGTTATCATTTCCGTAAGGGATTTGAAAAATAGAATTTTGGTTCATGACAATGTTGTTTTTTTGGAGAGAGGCTGTTGTCTGAAAACAAAAGGATGAAGAGCACTGCCACCGCTACATGAACCAAGGTTGGCTAATGTGACACCATCTTTTCGCAACAATGCAGATCAATGAGATAGGCTGATGGGTAAGTATACCTGAAATGTTGAACCGTTTCCAGTTTCGCTGGTAAATTTAACTGTCCCGCCATATTGTTTGACAATTCCGAGGGTAACGGAGAGCCCCATGCCGGTGCCTTCCCCTTTTTCTTTTGTGGTAAAAAAAGGATCAAATATTTTATCGCGGATATCCGCCGGGATGCCGTGACCTGTATCACTCACCGTCAATTTGATATACTTTCCAGGTATCAGCTCACCACTCAGTGCCGGTTGATCCTCGTCTATCACCACCTCAGACAGTTGGACTCCGAGAACACCACCAGCGTCCACCATCGCCTGGCTTGCATTGGTACAAAGATTCATGACTATCTGGTGAATATGAGTCGCATCAGCCAGAGCCAAGGCATCAGACTGCAAGTCTTGTTGAACGTTAATATTCAGCGGTAATGAAGAATCAATTAATTGAAGTGTTTCTTCTACTATTGCTCTGACCTGAACAGGTTCAGCTATATTGTCAGCTTGACGGGTAAAGGTAAGAATTTGCCGCACTATGTGTTTGCCGCGCATGCCAGCCGAGAGAATTTGTTCGAGGCTTTCATTGAGATTTGATTCTTTCGGCACCTGCATTCGCGCCAACTCCGCATGGCCCATCAATGCCAATAATATATTGTTGAAGTCATGGGCCACTCCGCTGGCAAGTGTACCGATAGCCTCCATCTTCTGTGATTGAATAAGCTGCTTTTCCAATTGCTTGGATTCTGTCAAGTCTTGCCAGCTTTCAATTGCACCGGTAATTTTTCCGGTTTCGTCTTTCAGCAGTACCGCCGCCCCATATAGCCATTTGCCGTCAATGCCCAAATCAGGGCAATAGATTTCCGCCTCATAGGCACCGGACAGTACTGATGATTCTCGGTAAGTTACAGTCTCGTATTGTTGAACTCGTCTCTTCAGAACATTGTCCAGCAAGAGGTCTACGATGGAGTATGTTCTTTGGCAGCGCAGGGCCTTGGTATAATTGTTTGTGCCAACTATCTTGTCAGCAGACTCGCCTGTCAAAAACTCGCAGGCTTTATTCCAATGGGTCACTCGGCGATTCTCATCAATAACATAGGTCGGGATTGGAATTCCTTCTAATATTTGACTCAACCGCTCATGATTTTGATGAATTTCTTTCGTTTTACGACGAACTATTCGCTTGAGCCACAAATTGCACAACACTGCCGTTAGCAACAAAAAAAAGACCAACGCAAAAGCAAATACGCCGTATTTTATAATTGTTTGAAATTGCCTGGTAGACGTGTAAACAGACATCCACTTACGATAAATTTCGTCATACTCTCCTGATTGCTGTAAAGCAAACAGGCCTTCGTTCAGCTCTGCTAAAAGATCTGAATTACCTTCAGCCACCGCAAAACAAAATTCCCGGGCCAGGATCGGAGGGCCTGTTGTCTCAACATTGGTTATTTTCAGTTTGTCTAAAAGATCAAGCCCATGCAGGCGAGGCATGATGATACAATCATGCTTCCCTGATGCCAATAATTGCAGGGCTTCGATGGGGTCTTTCACAGAGATGATTGAACTGGTGATCCTGCTTTTAATCAACCAGTCGTGGGCATAGACATCTTCAACGACTATTATTTCTTTCTCTTTAAGATCATTAAGAGTTTTGATAGGCGTCTCTTTTCGAATAAAAAGAGTATAGGCAATGACTGAATTGGGAAGAGAAAAATCAAACATTTTGTCTCTTTCTTTTGAGTAGAGCATACCTGTGACCATATCGATCTTTTTGTCCTGCAGATCCCGGCGGGTATTGCTCCAGGTCTCGAACACAAATTTTATGTTCAGTCCCTCCTGCCTGGCGATCGCCTTCATTAAATCAACGGTATAGCCATCAGGTTTTCCTTCTGAATTTTCAAACTCAAGAGGTGCAAAATCTTTATTGACCCCGACAAGAATTATTCTCTCAGGTGAAAACCGGACAGGATCGGCAAAACTGGTGGAAAATAACGAAAGAGTAAGGAGTAAAACACCAAGGGACAGCGATTGACTGCTCGTAGTATGATAAAATCCTCGGTGCATCATAAAGTTCATCCTTCGAATGTATCGAACAGAGATTATGTGTTCATCAAGACCATTTGCGGTGCAGAGGCTAATGCTTGCATGGGAATCATCTCGACGATCTCAGGAAATACTTTGATGGACAGTCCCAGTCTCTCCAGTCTTTCAGCCAAGGTATCAGTGCTTATTCGTTCGACTTCTAAACCAACATGAAATCTGGACATGAGAAGATCTGCCAGATAAACGAGGTGGACGAGGTCTTTATGTAGTACCGCAGTCTCAGGATTATGATGATACTTTATGCTCTCGGTCAGCGATTCAGGAAAAGACCACCTTTCTGCCAGGCTGTAGCCGGCGTCATTATGATCCATGCCCAAAATGGCTCTTTCAGCATCTGATGAATTGTTTCCCCGTTCGTGCACATCTCTGTAAAAAAGTGGCAGTGCATTTTGGATATATTGATCGAGAACAACCTTGCCGATATCATGAAGTAACCCCGCGGTATAAGCCAGGGCTGGAATTGCTTTGCCCGTCACTTCAGCAATTTTTTCGGCGATGATGGCCGTGCCAACTGCGTGATGATAAAGACCACCTTTACAAAGGGAATATCCCATCCCGACTTGACTAAAAAATGTGTTTATTGCGGCCGAGATGACAAATTTAATCAATATCTTTTGTCCCAGATAGGCAAGGGCGTGGTCCAGGGATTCAATCTTATTTGGGCCTCCCAGGAAAACCGAATTACAGAGCTTTATTGCCTGAGCGCTGAGAATCTGGTCCTTGCGTATTTCCGCAGTCAGCAGCCTTATGTCATAATCATCTTCATTAATCAGTCGCAGAATTTTCAAGGCGACCTGCGGAATAGGTTGCAAGTTTTCTATTGAGCGATAAATTTCATCCATCGTAGCGACAGGCTTACATTCTTTTGTGGTAAATTTTTCAAAGCCAGATGGTTCGATGAAGCATTCCCAGGTTTGCATATTGAGAGACAAAACGCAGGTAAAAAAGCCGCCGGTTTCGGAATGACTAACGGTTATACCTTTCTCGGCGAGAAAATCGACTACACGTCCGGCCGTCCGCCCACCGATATCGAGGTCCAGATCGTGTTTTGCCAAAGGACCGACAAGTGCGCCACCGGCAATCCAGGCCCTCAGATTCTTTGCTGAGGCTCCGGCGGCTAACAATGCATCAAAAAAAAGAGTTAATCCGGTTGTGGCGTATTTCTCCGGCTGAAAAAAACTACCACCATGCAATGTTGGTTTTTCCAGCAATAAATGAATCAGCCCACCTATTCGATTTTCCGCATCATAGAGAGCCAATCCCACACAAGAGCCCAGCGAAGCCTTGAGTATCAAAGGCTTCGATGTACTGACATAATAGGTGCCGGGGGCAACATGGTATCGCTCTAGGTTCCTCATTTAATGCAACGCACCTTTTGGGGTCAGATCGGTGATGGTTTTAACGAAACAGTCCCCTGTCTGAAATTAAAAATGAAAAGGACTACAAAAAGCACAGCCGAGGCGGCATGAACCAGAGTCGGCCAGGGTGCAATCAGGAAAAAGGCCAGCACGAGCGAGACTATGCGCAAAATCGGGTTAAGGCGGTTTTCCAGGAACCCTTGAAATCCCCCAGCAAAGGCGTAGAGGCCGATGAAGGCAAAAAAGAAGATAGTGCAATCATCTGCCCAACTGCCGCCAAGCATCGGCGTGTAGGCAAAAAGGATTGGCACGATGTACAGACCTTTGGCAAGTTTCCAGGAATAGAGACCCGTCTGCATCGGCGGGGTCTTGGCAATGGCCGCTGCGGTAAAGGCTGCAAGACAGACCGGAGGAGTAACATTGCTATCCTGACTGAGCCAGAAGATGATCATATGGGCAGAAAGCAGGGCAAAAGTTGCGGCATGGGGCGAAATAGCCATATCGCGTACTGTTCCTGCCAGATCAATGGGCACCGATTGCAGCAGGGCCCTCGCCTCTTCCAGAGGCATGGCCTGACCGAGTAATGCGGCTTTTTCCGGCAGCGCCAGCAGGAAAATGGTCTTGGCCTCCTCAGAGAGAAGCCCCTTGGCAATAATTTCCGTTATCTGGGAATCAACGATCAGGTTATAAAGTGCCGGGGCCGAAAGAGTACCCAGGACGATATAGGCGGCGGTTACCGGCAGTCCCATACCAAGGACCAAAGAGGCAAGAGCAATCAAAATAATGGCAATCAGCAGACTGCCACTGGCCCACTCAGTTATCATCAGGGAGAAGGTATTACCGATACCGGTAGTAGCGATGACGTTAACCATCAAGCCGACACTGCACAGCAGGATACCGGTCATGACCATATTCCTTGCCCCAAGGGCGAGCGCCTCCATAATGGCATTGAATCCCATCTTGTTTGGGGTAAGCCAGGAGGCGACAATGACCGCCAGGATAGAAATCCCCGCGGCATAGGTCGGGGTAAAACCATAGACCAGCATACCGATCAAAGCACCGATGGGCAGAAGGAAGGGCAAACCACCCTCTTTCAGGACATCGAGCAATCGCACATCCTCATCGTCAATCATGGTGACATTGCATTTTTTTGCCTCTATTCGCACATAAAAGGCCACGCTGGCAAAGTAGAGGATGGCAGGCAATGCAGAGGCGGCAATGATGGTGGTGTAAGGGATCTGCGTATAGCTTGCCATGACAAAGGCACCGGCACCCATGATCGGGGGCATAAGCTGTCCACCAGTGGACGACGCGGCTTCGACCCCGGCGGCGAATTTTGCGTCAAAACCGGCTCGTTTCATCAGGGGAATGGTTATAACCCCGGTTGAAGCGGTGTTGGCAACGGCCGAGCCCGAAATGGTACCGGTCAGGCCGGAGGCAAATACCGCAACCAGGCCTGGCCCACCGATAGTTTTTCCGGCAACTGCCCTGGCCAGATTGATAACGAATTCCCCCGCCCCTGAACGGAGCAAAAAGGCTCCAAAAAGAATAAACATGAAGACAAAGGTGGATGAGATCAAAGCGATATTACCAAACAGGCCATCATCACCATAAACGGAACGAAAGAGGAGGGTTTCTGTGGTGAGTCCGGTGAATTTGAAGACATTATCCAGCAGACTTCCCCACCAAGCGACATACGAGAGCGCAACGACAATCAGAATGGGAATGACCCAGCCGGTGGTCCGCCTGGTGAACTCCAGAGCAGTGAGGATCAGCACCGTACCGGCAACCCATTCCACAGGAGACAGATGGACGCCCCGGGCATAAATGGCATCCTCCATAGATATCATATAGATGGCAGATACTGCTGCCGCTAGACCCAGGATGAGGTCAACAGCCAGCAGCCATTTTTTCTTGCGGTTGGGGCCACCTAAGGGATAGGTCAGACAACAGAGCAGGGCAAAACCCGAGTAATGCAAGGCATTTTGCCAAAGGCTTGGCAAAACCGTCAGAATATTGAAATAGATATGCATCAAAGAGACTGCAACCCCAAGCACAAAGATAACTTTTTCCTTGCCTACTGCCTTGTACGTCTGAAAAATATCGGTTGTTTCCAAAATCACTCTCCTGCAATGTAAACCCCAATGATCATTGTTAATACTGTTGTGCCATACACCACTCCGGCGTCTACCCTGAAAAATCAGGGCAGACGCCGGAGTGGTGCCAAAAAGCAACCGGTATTTATTTAGCAATAAGATTGTCAGGAATCGTGAGACCAATTTCCTTGAAATAACGGGCAGCGCCAGGATGCAGCGGCATTGGCAATCCGGCGAGTGCCTTATCGGTACTCATGGCAGTGGTCGCCTTATGAATCGCATTAAGGAAGGGGAGGTTCTCATAGATTGTTTTGGTAATGAGATAGACGGTTTCGTCGCTGATATCGGCACGAACGGCAAGAAAATTGGGCTGAGCGATGGTCATGACATCTTTTTCCAAACCGGGATAGGCGGTGGCCGGAATAAGATAAGGAGTCCATAGATTAAGGCCGCCATCTGCCTGTTTGGCCTGCTCTTCAGTAAAGCTCAAAAGGGTTGCCTTATCGCCCATGGAAGCCAGCGCCCGGGTAACCGCACTGGCAGGAACACCAGCAGGCGTCGACATAGCGGAGATCTGCCCATTCTGCAGGGCATCGGCGCTTGGTCCGTAACCAACGTAGACCAGTTCGTAGTCTTTATCGACGTTCACTCCGAGATTACTGAGAATGACCTCGTTGGAACCGAGGGTTCCCGAATTCTTTTTACCAAGAGAAACCCGATCGCCTTTCAGGCCGAGCATATCAGAAATGGTACCGGTCTTGGCTTTATCGCTCAGAATAGTGAAGTGCTCGACATTCTGCCAGAGCATGGAGATTGAGCGTAAATCCTTCTGTGGGCCGTCCTCGGCGAGAGGTCCTTTGCCATTCCAGGCATAGAAGCCATAAAGCCCCTGTAAAATCGCAAACTGGACTTCATTGTCCCGCAGCAGCTTGATATTCTCGCCGGAACCAGCAGAGCTAATGGCCGACATGCTGATGTTATGGCTCGGCTGTAATTTTACCTTGGTTAGGGTAGAAAGGGCAACACCCACCGGATAATAGGTACCGCCGGTACTGGCGGTGGCCAGCAGATAATTTTGGTCATCGGCTGCCTGAAGGTTACCGACACAGAAAAAACCCACCGTCAAAGCTGCAACCACCATCTGCTTCAGATATGATATCACGTCCATTCTCATCTCCTCTGTTTTAAAATAACGATAAAGGTTAGTTGGATAGTTGAAAGTGGCAAACCTGTCTGCCACACGGCAATTTAACAAAAAAACAAGTCAACTGCTTGATGTTTTGTAAAATTATTTCAACGCCTCTACCATCAGCTCCAGAAGATGAACTGCCCGCACCTTTAAACCGGCATGATTAATCACATCCTGTAATTGCATAATACAGCCAGGACAGGCGGTGGCTATCCGTTCAGCCCCGCTCTCAACCAACCCCGCGACCTTCCTGCGACCGATGGCCTTGCTGGCTTCGTAATGGTACACGGAAAACGTACCACCCAGTCCGCAACAGGTTGACGCATTTTCCATTTCGACAAAATCGACATTGGGCAGAGACCGCAGAAGTTGTCGGGGCTCCTTGGTTATTCCCTGGGTTTTCAGATGACAGGGATCGTGATAGGTGACTTTCATTCTTTCCGGCCATTTTTCCATTGCAGCCAGCTCTTCAAAAAGGCCCTCTTGTTTCAAAAAGACGCTGAAATCGATAACTTTTTCGGTAAAATCATCAAAATCGGCCTTCATGGTCCGGTAGTATTCGCCAATCCCGCCGTTACATGAAGCACAGGCGGTGATGATATACTTCACCTCTCTGTTTTTAAAGGCGCTGACATTCGTTTCGGCCAGTTCTTCAACCAGCTTGCCATTGCCCGAACTGAGGGCCGGAATGCCGCAGCACTGTTGCGACCGGGGGATATGGACAGAATAGCCCATCCGCTGCAAAATGGAGATCATCATCTCACCTATTTCAGGATAGGCGTAGGTAATGGAACAGCCTGCAAAAAAGCCGATCACCGGTTTATCCGGTCGGCCTTCGATGAACTCAGGTACCCGGTCAAAGAGATTGCGAAAAGCAATCTTCGGTACAGTCCGATTCTTCATGAAGGGTATTGGAAAACGCAGGCGCAAACCACTTGTTTCCGGCACTTTTTTCAGCAGCAGGGGCGAGAACATCGCCCCACTCTTACTGAGTGTCTTCATCAGGACCTTCGAGCCAAGCAAAGTCGACACCCCTTTACCGACGAAAGAGAGGCCCTGATTATCGGTGATCTGCCGGCGGATGGCGCCAACTATTTCATTGGTCGGCACCTTGTTAGGACACTTATTGACACAGGAACCACACATCAGACACATGCTGATATCCTGCTGCAAACGCTCTTCAAGCCCTGCTTCACCGTCCAGCAGGGCAGCAGCCAGGGCAATTTTCCCCCTGGCCACATCACCTTCTCTTTTACTCACATTATAGGTCGGGCAATGGGCCTGGCAGACCCCACATTTGACACACTCGCGAATCACCTTATCAAAATCTTGCAGACTCTTATTCTTGTTCATAATAGTATTGTTATTTGGTTGCCGTTGCTACAGGGAGTTGGGGATAATTGTCTAAAAATATCTTGCCGGGATTCATAATATTATTCGGATCCAAGGCCGCCTTGATCTTCTGCATACAAAGGATAGTGGCAATATCCAGATTCATATTCATATATTTTGCTTTGGACGTACCAATTCCATGTTCTCCAGAGATGGCGCCACGAAGCTTGATGGCGGCACGGAAGACTTCATCCATCACCTTGTCGATTTTTTCAGGCATACCATGTTCTTTTAAATCGACCATCACATTAACATGGATATTACCATCCCCGGCATGGCCGAAATTGACGATGGGGACATCGTAATCCGTGGAAATTTTTTCCAGTGCACGAATCATATCAGGCACCTTGGAACGGGGGACAACAATATCCTCATTGAACTTATCGGGATTAACCTTACGCAGACTAGGACTGACGATCCGGCGAACCTGCCAGATTTCTTCTGATTCCTCGTCGGTTTCGGCAATCCTGGTATGGAGAATGCCAAAGGGCTTGATAATGGTAAGAATATGTTGCACCTGCTTATCAAGCACCTCGGCGTCCCCATCCACCTCAATAATCAAAATGGCCCGGCACTCTTCCGGCAGGGGAATGGAACTTACACCACGAATGCAATTGATGGTGGCAGCATCCATAAATTCCAGAGTGGTGGGGATGATTTTTGCCCTGATGATGGCCGAAACCGATTTAGCCGCCCCATCGATGGTCTCAAACTGAACAAGCATGGTTTTTTTCGCCGCCGGTTTGGGCAACAGTTTCAGGATAATTTTGGTGGCAATCCCCAGAGTGCCTTCCGAGCCGACAAACAGTTTGGTCAGATCATAACCAACGACATTTTTTAATGTCCTGCCACCGGTTTGGATGATATCACCAGTGGGCGTAACCAACTCCAGACCCAAGACATAATCTTTCGTTACCCCGTATTTCACGCAGCGCGGTCCACCGGCACATTCTGCGACATTACCGCCCAGGGTACTAAATTCTTTAGACGCCGGATCGGGTGGATAAAAAAGCCCCAGTTTTTCCACCTGACGCTGCAGTTCTGCCGTGACCACGCCGGGCTCAACCTCGGCAATGAGATTTTCGCTATCGATATCAATAATTCTATCCATTTTCGTCAGCACCAGGACAATGCCACCCTGGACAGGAAGGGTTCCGCCGGTAAACCCACTGCCCGCTCCACGTGGCAACACCGGAATTTTCCACCGGTTGGCAAGTCTCACCACTTGGCTGACTTCCTCTGTTGTCCCGGCATAAACAACCACATCCGGAAGATACCGCTCCTGAGTGGCATCATAAGAATGGGTGATTTTATCCGATTCTGCAATTGAAACATTCTCCTTACCAACGATGTCTACTAATTCTGTAACTACCTGCTCATCCATATATTTTTGTTCCCTTGGCTCTCGCTATAAAGTTATTTTTAACAACTACAGACACAATAAAGCCTGTTGACCAAATTGAAAGTCAGAAATCAAGGACCATTTTTTCGTTCCCCACATAATCTATCTATTTGTTAGTTCAGTGAAATTTGACAAATTTCACTGAATTGCTTACAATCAAACAGAAAGTTATCCGAATAAAATAAACTGTTACCGATAAAAATCTATACATTCGCAGATCCGTCGTGCTGCGGGTACACTTTTTGGATAAACGATGAAGCTGCCTAACCCATGACCATGGCTCATTTTTTCTTCAGACCTCAGAGGCTTGAGCATGACCTGACAATGACTGTCGGGCTACAGGATATCCAAACCCACATGCCTCTTCCGGGCCAGCTGACCACTACCGTCATTAATTTTTCGCCCGAAGGAGCCTGCTTGATCCTTCCCAATTTGGCTATCAACGGCAAGCACCTTTTCTTTTCTACCCTCAATAGCGACAGCCATCGGCTCGTTCTTTATTCCGAAAAGCAGGCGGGCGACGACGATGAACGAATGATCATTGCCGAGTCGATATGGATGGATGCCTGCGAATATCAGGACAAACCTGCCTTCAAAATCGGTATACGCTTTCTGCGTAATCAAAAAGAACTTTTCCAGCAATTGCAAAAGAATTTTAATCACTGAAAATATCACGGCATCTCACTGCTTGTTACCACATCTGCCCTGACCGGTTCGTTGCAGTAGGCAGTGATCACACTTGCAGGTGATTGCAAAGCACTCTTGCGATGCTTAAAGGGTATAATAGTAGAGTTCCACTCTTTTCAAACGACCAAGGCAAAAGATTCAACACTGCGGGATACCCACCTATGAAAGCACTCACCTCCAATAAACCGTCATTTTGTTATTTTTTATTTCTTCTTTGTTTGCTCTTCTTTGCAGCCCCCCTCTATGGGGCCCAATTCGAAGAAGGAGTTTCAAGCCAGGACTATCTGTTCATGCAAGGCATAATACGTTCAGTATCTCCTGACGAGCAGACGATGACAATCAAACAAAAGAAAGGCCCAACCATTTCCGTTATCATTGATGAGAACACTGTTTTCGAAGGATTCTATAAGCTAACGGAGCTTAAACGTCGGCAAAAGATCAAGGTTTGGTATAAGCCAGAAAAAGATAACAATAAGGCGTTGAAGATCCTCAAGCCATTGGAGCTGGGGTGCTGAGCAAAACGATCTTTTCGGCCATACTTAAAGGTAAAAAGATATGAAAAAATTAATTCTCATCTTGACGTCAATCCTGTTTTTCACGACACTCTCACATGCTGAGGCAGAAAAGCCTGTCTACAATAATGACAAGGCACTCAAAGGAGTAAAAGAAGCCAAAGCATATTTTGATGTTACTGTCGGCAACCCTAAGATTCTTCTCATCCGGCTGCAGCTTATCGAAAAGACCCATAATCAACTTGTCGCAGCTGGAGTCAGGCCCGATTTTATCATTGGCATACGGGGCAAGGCGAGCAGCTTCTTTACCAAGGGTCCTGATTATGTCCTGGAGAGTGATCTGCCGGAAAAGAAACAGATCGCAGCGCTGGTAAAAAGACTCAAGACCCTGAACATTGACATGGAACAGTGCCTTATAGCCGCAGGTTTTGAGGGAATTGAGCTTGCAGATTTTCTGCCGCAGGTAGAACTTGTCGCCAACGGTTATGTTTCCATGATCGGTTACCAGTCCCAGGGATACGGTTTCGTTGCCATGGATTAACCGAGCATGAACTGATGTTCGCCCCAGAAAACGAAAGAAATCTCACTCAACAGAGCGGGTCTGTCTCAGGCACCTCACAAGACGCAGCGGCAAACAGTGAGTGAATAATGGTCATAAATTTATCAGGTTGAAATGGCTTGGTAATATAATCATCCATCCCTACAAGCAAGCATCTTTCTTTATCCTCACTCATTGCATTGGCAGTCATGGCAATAATTGGCAAATGTTTGCCACGCAGCCTTTCGGCGAGGAGTGCACTGGCATTGTCCGGTAATTCGATGTCAAGAAGCGCTCCCTGCTCCGCGGACCGGATGAAGGCAGTAGCCGAAAGGCCGTCCATCACTGGCATTTGCACATCCATAAGTACGACATCAAAGGATTCTTTTGCAAGAACCATGAGAGCATCCAGTCCATTGTTAGCAGTAACAATCCGATGCTCCGGCGCGAGTAGCATACTGGCCAGATCACAATTCATCTTGTTATCATCAACAATTAATATATGTAAATTTTTAGTCAGAGTGGCCGGACCGAAGTCTCTCTTCGTCGTGTCTGATGCAACCTGTTCTGAGGAGGAATGCAGACAAACAGTAAAATGAAAGGTACTGCCGACGTTTAACTGGCTTTCCACCCAGATATTACCTTCCATCAACGCGGTAAGCTGCTTGCAGATAGCCAGTCCCAAACCGGTTCCGCCATATTTCCTGACATACGAATTATCAGCCTGTTCGAAAATATTAAATATCAGCGACAATTTTTCTGCTGGAATACCAATACCGGTATCTTCAACAGTGAAATGCAAAGACACTTTCCCATCGTCACCATCTATATTTTCAAGGGCCACGCCGATTGTGATGGAGCCAGCAGGAGTGAATTTGATGGCGTTGCCCACCAGATTAAGCAAGATCTGCCGCAAACGCAGGTCATCACCGACAAGAAGTGCAGGACAATCATCCGGAAGGATGATGCGCAGCTGCAATCCCTTGTCGCTGGCGGCTCCATTTAGAGTGAGCACAATACCATCAAGAAGCTGATGCAGGTCAAAAGAGGTGCTATTCAACTGCAGCTCTCCCGCTTCCATTTTAGAAAAATCAAGAATATCATTGAGGATTACCAGCAGACTTTCCGCGGAGAGCTGGACCGTTTGCAGAAAGTGCAGCCGTTTTTCGTCGGTGTGCGCCTGTCTGGCCAGATAGGTCATGCCGATGATGGCATTCATCGGTGTCCGTATTTCGTGGCTCATATTGGCAAGAAACAACGATTTTGTTTTGTTGGCATTTTCCGCTACATCTTTAGCTTTTTGCAACGCCTCATTCTGCCGGAAAATTTTCCGCCGGCGCTGTTGCAACCACACGGTCATATCATTGAAGGTTGCGGCCACATTGCGGATTTCCTCTGGGCCGGTCAAGGCGAGACGGTGATCCAACTCTCCCTGACTGATTTTTTGCACCCCTTGCTGCAGCTGTTCAATGGGTTGCAGGAACTGTTGATTGAGAAATCGAGTGATGATGACAGCCAGTAAGCCGCTGATGACAAATGCCCCGGCGAGTATAACCCAGAGGGCTCTCAAACTTGCGGTATGCGCTTCAGCAAGAGATAATTCGGTTACCGCGATCCAGGGCGTTCTGGGGACCGGGAGCATCGTGCCAATCACTGGCTGTCCATTGAAATTCCGATATGTTCCGGACCACATTTCCCTGTTGGCACGAATCAGTTTGATGACTTCCGACTGTTCCTTCATTTTAAGGTTAGCTCGCGCCACCTGCGGAGACGAATGGGCGACAACTCTACCATCCCTGTTAACCAGATAGGCAATACCGGTCTTGCCGAACTTAAGATTTGCGACCACCTCGTTTACTATATGCATTCGCAGTCGGCTTGCGATCACGCCACCATCTTTCGTAGGGACGGAAAAAATCAGATAGGGTTCTTCAGTGGCTGACAGCTGTCTGTCGCTGATATAATTTGTGCCCCCATGGGCGATTACAAACCAGTTCGACTGAGGGATGGTGAACAGGTTGGCTAAGATATTTTGGTTTTTCGGGGCATGGGCAATAATCTGGCCATTACCATTGACATGGACTAACTCCTGCAAAATCGGCTCATTTTTTAACAAAAATTCGAATTCTGCTGAAATATCTGTCAATTTATCAAAACCGAAGAGACGCAAGAGATGCAAAATATTCTGCTGTCGGTCAATGAAATTTGTAACCGATTGGGTAACCCGCTGCGTTGCCTCTCGCTGACGGCCCATCCATCCCTGATATTCGGTTTGCCGCACCAAAAAGTACAGCCCTGTTACTCCTGACAGTATCAGAATGAGCATCGCCACGCCGAATACCGTCAGTAAATTCCGGCGTATGCTGCCGGATACCCTCGGTGATTGTCCGACAGTCATGGGTCGCCCCGCAGAACAAGAGGAGCAGCACAAAAACGATCCCAGGCCTGTTGGTACAATGACTTTTCAGCTATCCTAATTGGGATGAAAAAATGAGCCCGCCGCAGTTCTTCAGCCGAAGGGAAAATCACCGGATCATTCCGGACCTCAGGTTCAATGAAAGGAAGGGCTGCCTCATTGGCGGTGGGATAATTTTTTTCATTAACAATCTGAGCGCTTATCTCCGGCCGCAAGAGAAAATCGATAAAGACAGTCGCGGTGTAAGAGTTGGGGCTACTTGCCGGAATCACATAGTTATCGCTCCATAAAGCGGTTCCCTCTTTGGGAAGGACATAAGAGATGGCCGGATTAAGCCCATGGGCCAGCTGATAGTCGAGGGGCCAGCCCAAAAGCATAACAACCTCGCCGGAAAGAAGCTTCTCCACAGCTTTAGGGGTATCAACATCAACCCACAAAACTCCATTTTTTAGGGCAATAAGACGATCGACAGCGGCATTGACTTCTTCGGGTTGCACCGAATTCAATTGGTATCCAAGAGACAGGAGGGCAATACCGATAAGTTCCCTTTCCTGAAGACGTAAAGCCACCTTTCCGTAGACGCGAGGATCCCAAAGATCAGACCAGCTGGTCACCTCATGGCTGATAAGATCGGTGCGTACCAACAGACCGGTTGTGCCATAATGGTAAGGAACGGTGTAGCGGTTGCCCGGATCAATCGCCAGATCTCGAAAATTAGCCGAGATATTTTTAAAATTTGGCAGAGAGACAACATCGATCTCAGTCAGCCGTCTGGCGGTGGTAAGGGCGGGGATGAAGGGATTTTCAAGTATCGCCACATCATACACATTGCCTTTTAGAATACTTTGAACAGCTTCTTCCTGGGATTCGAAGGTGACATAGGTAACCTTGACCCCATACTCTCTGGTGAAGGCATCGAGTACCGATTGGGGCATGTCCTCGACCCAATCATAAAACACCAATTCTTTGGCCAAGGTGGGAGGAGCTGTTTTTACCGTATCGGTGTTATCGCAACCCGTGCACAGAAGCAGTAACACGCCGATTGCGAGTAGCCAGCGTCCCATGCTCTTGAATGAATTCTGCATCAGGTACTCTCCATCACAAAGGTGCTCAGAAGCCGTCAAACAATTTCCTCCTCTTTAAACTGAGCGGCAATGAGAAACAACCTCTTGCACTTATTCCATTATTTGTGACAATACCCTGCACAATCCAGTCCCGTTCGATGACAAGCTACGATCGCCTGCTGTTTTTCATTTTAGTTCTGAATAAATAATAGCAATATCCAATCAATTAGAACAGCAATCTTTCATTTTTTGATCGAACTATTCGAACTCTCTTGAGCTGAGCTGCAAACATCATGACACCGGTCACACCCTCTGCATTTGAAGATAGAGCACCAGACCAAGGAGGGTTAGGGCAATGCCCACCCAGCCCATCAAGCCGGGGAGAACCCCACCCAGCAAGAGCGCCTCTCCGGCCAAAGTAAAAACCACTTCCATCGACTGTGTGCAATCGACAGCGGCCAGTTCCGATGGGCTTTTCGCCATATGTCGGGCACTGAGAAACAGGCTGGTTGCGGCAACTCCTGAAAAAAGTGCGACAAGCAAGGTCATCAGAAGCTGTCCCTCACTCGGCATGGGTGGCGACACCCACAACAAAAGCACCAGCCAGAGAGGCAAAGATCCAAGGGTAAGCAGCAGCACCCGGCAGATGGCATCATCCATTGCCGGATGATCTATGGTGGGGATAAGACGCCTGAGCAGCGAAACATTACTCTCACGGCCAGCGATTTTCGCCTCCCAGACCATCTGGTTGCCAAGGGGATAGGCGAAGGCCGCACCCAGAACAGGCAAAGCACCCAATAATACATCACGCATCGGCACAGCGGTCGCCTGCTCAATATTGATGAGCATTACCCCGACAAAAACAATGAGGGTAAACAGCAAGGCCCGCAAAGAAACTCTGCGGCCAAAAAACCTCAGCACGACCGGGGTCGCCAAAATAGTCATCTGCCACGTTGCTGCAACAACCCAACCAGGGGCGTAGGAGGCACTAAAGCTGATAAGTGCGTAAAAGACACCGAACCCGACACTGCCGGCAATGGTCCAGAACAACCAATGCTTACCGTAAAGTTGCAGCGCCTTCAGGCCCAGCCTTGCCCTACCGGTGACAGCCAGCCAAATACAAAGCAGAAGCAGCATCCAGCCATATCTGAGTGACGCCGTCCAGAGCCAATGGCCACCGTCAAGGCTCATGGCACGATTCAGCACAAAGGTAGAGCTGAAAAACAGCGCCGCAAGAGTTCCTGTGAGTACCAGCTTTAGCATGACATCCCCTCTTTCATCAGCCAATTAAACCATAAGAAGATAGACGCCAAAAACCGCTGTGACAGCCCCGCCAATAGCCCGAAGAGAGACATGCTCTTTGTGCAGATAAATGGAAAAAGGAATAATACAGATCGGAATAAGGGAAAAGAAGGTAGAGGCGACACCTGTTGCCAGATAGTGCAGGACCATAAGCGACAAGGAAACGCCCAGAAAGGGTCCGATGGCAGCACCAATGGCGGTAAAAGCCACAGCTTTTCTGTTGGTTAATGCCGTTACCACATTTGGCCATTTCCCGGTCACTGTAAAAAAAATGACAAAACAGCAAAATGCGGCTATTGCCCTTATCTGGGTGGCTGAAAATGCATCGAGATAGCCTGAATCTGTCTGCATCCCTGTTTTACTGAGCAACAACCCACCAGCCTGGCCAAGCATTGCCAGCAAGGCAAAGACAACACCTGTTGAGGATATCCTTGTTATCCGCAATTTTTGTGCAGGAGATGCATCCCTGCTTTTTTCAAAAATAACGGTGCAGACACCAGCAAGGGTAATGAACATGCCGAGCCATTGATTTAGAGCATAGCTCTCATGGAGAAACGACCAACCGAACAGTGCAGCGGTGGGCGCAGCCAGACTCTGAATCAACATGGTAATCCGTGGCCCCAGCTCAACAAAGGCCTTAAAAAGAAAAATATCGCCGATAAAAAATCCGACGACACCGGAAAGGCTGAGAAAAATCCAGGCACGAAACGGAAAACTGAGAGGAATTAAGGTTCCTTCTCGAAATAACATCAGCAGACTAAAGAGCAGCAGGGCAACAGCGATTCGAATGATATTAACTGGAATCGCTCCAACCTTCCTGGAAGCCGAGGCAAAAAATTGAACGCTGCAGGTCCAGCACAGCACGGTACCAAGAGCAATTGCTTCTCCGACAAATGGCATAAATGTCCTCTTTTATAGATATATTGAGGACGATAGATAGAAGGAAAGAGAAGAAAAAACAAGAATTTTCTCAACCGACACCATCACCGTAACATGTGTTAAAAAACGATGATGTCGGTTGAGAGAAGTGGTCTCTGAAATATGTGAACGTAAAAAGCCCTAATTCGATATGGCTAAGTAAAAACCTTCAATTAGAAGTTCCAAAAGGAATCAATAGTCTTGTCGTCAATATCCCAGACAACATTATGCGGGGCAATCGGTTCTTCTCTGAAGAACTCAGGCAGTCGATCATCCAGGTTGGTAAACCCGGCAGCCATGTTAAAGGCCCGTTCTGTCTTGAGAATGCTCATGCCGAGATTATTGACATCGTCACCGGTGAGGGCAATGCCAAACCGGGCGTTGATCATATCAATCAGTGCCGGCAAACAGGTTTCGTTATCAAGAGCGGCAAACGCAATAAACAGGCACATGCCGGTAGAGTCAATGGCAGCAGTGGCGATTTGCAGATTACGCGACAGCTCCACTTGTCCTTCCAGACTCAGTGGATCAACAGCACCACCTACACCAAGGATATTAGTGGCAATAGTATAACCCATGGTATGATCCGCCCCTTGTGTCGAGGTGGCGTAGGTGATACCAATGCCTTTAATGGCGCGAGGATCATAGGCTGGAATGGCTTGATTTTTAACCACCGGCACCCTGGTAACTCCGAATGCCCTGCCGACATTACCTGCGCCGCCACCCATAATTCGTCCCAGAGGCGTTCCCTTCGCAAGGTCCTCCTTCAGGATACGAAGAACACCAGCACCATCGCCAAAATCAAGCAATCCGCCTTCCATGGCAACACCAAAGGCCACTGAGGTTTCGATAGAGTCGAGACCAAGATCGTCCATGAGATAATCGGCTTCAGCAATATGATCGAGGTTATCGACACAGCAATCCGCACCCAGCGCCCAAATTGATTCATACTCAAAGCCTGAGGTTTTGTATTGCTTATCTTTGTCATGGTAGATCTGAGAGCAATTAATCACGCAACCCGGATGACAGTTGTGTTTGGGCTTACCTCCACGGGCAACGATAGTGTCGTGCATGGTTTCACCAGAAATTTCCTCATGACCGTCGAACTGACCTGCTGTGAAATTTCGGGTGGGGAGAGCCCCAGCCTCGTTGATAATATTGACTAGAACGTTGGTACCATACTGACCGAGAGCCTGACTAACCGGATGATCTACCAGCGCTTTGGCAAAAGCACGGTTGGCGGCTTTAAATTCCTCTGGTTTAGCGATAGCAACTTTGTTTTCTGTTGGTTCCACCGCAATGAATTTAATCCCTTTTGAGCCCATCACTGCGCCTAAACCTCCACGCCCACTGGAACGAATCCTTGAGCCGGGGTCTTTGATAGAAATGTTGGCCGCAGCCATCTTCATCTCACCCGCCGGGCCGATGGAGATTACCCCAAATTTCTCACCTAGACGTGCATTGAGAATCTTGACGACCTCATAGTTGCCCTTGGTAATAAGCTCTGTTTCCTCATTGATAGTGACGCCGGTTTCAGCCACTTGCAGACTGTACCATTTGTCCTCCTGCGGCTGGCCTTCGATGATCAGTGCTTTGACCCCAAGTTTGGCCAGCATTTGAGCCGACGTGCCACCGGCGTTAGCCTCCTTGATAGTCCCGGTCAACGGACTTTTGGCACCGCAGGAAAGCCGGCCAGAGTTTGCAGCCTGGGTACCGGAAAGCAGTCCCGGCGCAATGACGAGTTTGTTATTTTTACCTAGCGGATGACAGGTTGGCTCCACCTCGGCGGCAACCACATTAGAAGTCAATCCCCGGCCGCCAAGCCCCGCCCACTGAGGCGGAACATCCTCAACTCTGGTGGTTAAATCAGACATATTCACACGAAATATTTTGTCAGCCATGTACTTACTCCTCAAGCAAAAACGAAAAAAGAAAAAGGGGTACGGACGAATCCGTACCCCGAATAAAGTGATATTCTAGAAAATTATAATGCCGCCTTATAAATGGCCTTGACGTCATTGTCATTAGGAGTACGAGGATTGGTCATCCCACAGGCATCTTTCTGAGCGTTGCCGGTCATGACGTCGATATCCTCAGCCTTGACATCTTTACCATAGCGTTTGCCGAGTGCGATCAAACCTGATGGAATACCCACATCCGTGGAAAGTTTCTGGATCGCAGATACTGCCAGTTCTGCAGCAGCACGAGGGGAAAGACCATCAACATTTTCACCCATCAATTGAGCGATTTTGACAAACCGTTCCATTTTGGCAATCAGGTTGAATGTGCAGACATGAGGAAGCAGAATAGCATTACATTCACCATGGGGCAGGTCATAAAAACCACCAAGCTGATGAGCCATGGCATGAACGTGACCAAGGCTGGCATTGTTAAAGGCCATTCCGGCGAGATATTGTGCGTAACACATACCTTCACGAGCGACAATGTCCTGGCCATTGGCAACAGCCGGACGAAGGTGCTGGGCAATCAACTCAATGGCCTTTTCAGCAGCGGAGTCGGTCATCGGGGTAGCAATAGTGGAAACATAAGCCTCAACGGCATGAGTGAGAGCGTCCATTCCAGTGGCGGCGGTAAGTGCTGGTGGCATTCCCATCATCAGGAGCGGATCATCTAATGCGATACCGGGAGTTACGCGCCAATCAACGATAGCCATTTTCACGTGGCGGGCGGTGTCGGTGATGATACAGAAGCGGGTCATCTCAGATGCGGTGCCTGCGGTGGTGTTAACCGCCAGATAAGGAGGCATAGGCTTGGTTGATTTATCCACGCCCTCGAAATCTTGAATTTTGCCGCCGTTGGCTATAACCAGGCCAACGCCTTTACCGCAATCATGAGAACTACCACCACCCAGGGTGATCAAGCTGTCACATTTGTTTTTCTTGTAAGCCTCAACTCCGGCTTCGACATTTTTATCAGTTGGATTGGGGATTGTTTCGTCATAGACAACAAACTGCATCTCAGCTTTTTCCATGAGATCGGTGATCTGCTTGGTAATACCAGCTCCGGTGATGCCCTTATCGGTAACGATGAGGGGTTTGGAACCACCGAGGTCTCTAATCTTGGCTGGGATTTGTTTTGCTGCGCCAATTCCTATCAGAGTAACACTGGGGATAAAATAACCGTATACTTCCTCGCGAACTGCCATAATGATACCTTCCTTTTAAGCTGAAGTTGTTCTGATGAGTAACTTTTAATAGTCCCGTCCTTTACTTCATGGCCGGCCTACTGCTCCGTCTGGATCCATGTCATGCGCAGTACACTTAAAGCAAACAACGTGCCATATTATTATTTGCTATAATATCCAATTGTTAATCCATTTCAGAGAACAAGAAAGTATGACACAATGCCCCTGGACAGGAGAGACATCGGCACCAGAGTTATCGTTTTTTGGAAAAAATCGCCCTAAAACTGACCAATAACAACAGCTCAAGGGCGATGGGTCAAAAGGAAACAGTCGAAGATATGAAGTGGTCAAAATGACCTAATGACGGGAGGGAGAATTAATGGCCGCTATATTTTTCCAGTTTTCTATATAACGTTTTTCTGCTGATACCGAGAACTTCCGAGGTCTTTTGTCGATTATCATCGAAAAAATGTAGCATTTTCAGGATATGATTCTTTTCCACCGACTCAAGAGTCAACGCTCCCTGGTGATCTTCAGAGAGAGAAACCAGTTCTCGGGGTAAACAACGCTCAGTTATGATATTGTTCTCGGCCAGAATAATCGACCGTTCAAGGACATTGCGCAGCTCCCGGACGTTTCCCGGCCAGTTGTAACGAAGAAGGCAATCCATGGCACTATCGACAATCCGGTAGACAGTGTTGTCTGGACTGAGTCGCATCAGAAAGAAATTTACCAGCAGGGGCAGATCCTCCTTTCGCTCTCTGACCGATGGAATTTCGATGTTAAATGCATTTATTCTGTGGAAAAATGCCTCATTGAAACGCCCCTGTTCCACTTCATCAGCGAGGTTGCGGTTAGTGGCAAAAAGGAATCGGATGTTAACATTTCGTTCCTCCTTTTCTCCGACCCTTCTGTAGGTCTGGGTTTCGAGAATTCTAAGCAGTGACGCCTGAACGCCCAAGGGAAGTTCGCCAATTTCGTCAAGAAACAGGGTGCTGTCGTGGGCATAGGACATCAATCCTTCACGGGACTCATCGGCTCCGGTAAAGGAACCTTTCATGTGACCGAATAATTCACTGCGGGCCAAATCTTTCTGCAAGGACGCACAATTTTTGATTATCATTGTATGCGCGGCACAGGCCGAGCGCTGATGGATCAATCTGGCGACAACATCCTTTCCTACCCCTGATTCACCAGTGAGCAGAACCGGTATTTTGGCCGGAGCAACCTTATTAACCAAAAACTTGATATCACGCACAATTTGAGAGTTACCAATAAATTGAACCGGTTCTTGATCAATACTACTATTATGGCGAAGGATGGTATTTTCGCGGGAAAGCAGTACTCGCTGATGGGCCTTTTCCACAACCAGTTCCAACTGATCGAGGTTAAACGGTTTGCGGATAAAATCACAGGCACCGAGTTTCATGGCCTTTACCGCGCTGTCTATATCGCCATGGCCCGTGATCACAACCACCTCAACATGGGGAACTGACTCCTTAATCTCAATTAAGAGGTCCAGGTCATGGATATCCGGCAGTCGCAGATCCATGACAATGACATCAAACCAATTGGATCGTAACATTTCCCTGGCCTCAAAAGCGTCACCCGCCGTCATGACTTCTCTATGGTCTGCGGCCAGTTCTTTTTGCAGTAGCCTTCTGATCGGTTCTTCATCATCGATTGCTAAAATGACGTATTTTTCTCTTTCCATTATAAAACTATTCCCGGCAGAGAGACCTTGAAGAAGGTACCGCGCCCCTCCTTACTTGTCACAGTGATCTCGCCGCCATGATTTTTAACGATTGAATAACAGGTGGAAAGACCGATACCGATCCCCTTACCCACCGGCTTGGTTGTAAAAAATGGTTCAAAAAGTTTATCATGCAACTCCGCTGGAATACCACAGCCCGAGTCTTCAACAATAAACTCAACGCCGCCATTTGGTCCGGCGCTGGTAATTATCCGTATGACATCGCCTTCTCCGGTTGCATCAAAGGCATTGGTAAACAGATTAATAATCACCTGCTTTAATTGTGATTCATCACCCATAACAACCGGCAGATTTGCCTCCAGTTCGGTTTGAACACTGATATTGTGCTGCCCTTTTATATGATGTTTAAGAATGAAAAGGGTGTCCCGGATACACTGGTTCATATCCACAGGACCAAGGCTTGAGGCAACCGGACGGCTGAAGGTCAAGAGGGTCTGGACAATATCGCGGCAACGAAGACATTCTTTGAGGATTGTATCGGTATATTCAGTGAAATCTTCAAGCATTTCAGGTTCCACCTTATCCTGTAATCGACCGATTCTCCTTTGCAACCCCTCGGCAAAGCCACTAATGGCAGCCAAAGGATTGTTTATTTCATGGGCAACTCCGGCCGCCAAAGCACCGACGGTAGCCATCTTCTCCGCTTGATAGAATTGTGCCTGAAATTCTTTTTCAAGAGTGACATCACGTTTAAAAAGCAGCACATTACGCTCACCCATAGGATCCAGTTTAAGCGGCGAAGCGATGATTTCGAAATGCCGGAATTGGTCTTCAACTTTGTAGATACAGAGGTCTTTGATGACCTCCTCAAGTTCCAGCGACCGTTCGGCGGGGCAGTTTTCACATTTGCTGTTATTGCCACGAAATATCTCATAACAATACCTGCCGATTGGATCGATACCAGGGAACCATTCAGAAAAAACATGATTGACCCTCTGAATCTTCAAATCCTCAGAAAGCACCAGCATCAGATCAGTGATGCCATCCAGTATCGCCTGAATCTCCTTACGCTTTTTCTCCAGTTCCTGATTGGATGTTTTCAGCTGTTCCACTTTTTGCTGGAGTTCCTGATAAAAACCAAGCTTGCTATGCTCAATACCTACCAAATCCTCCAGAGTAGTGATTTTCATTACCAGACCTCCTCACAGATGGTCAACAGTTCCTGCCAGGATGGTGGGCGAGGATTGGTGAGAACGCAGGCATCGTTGACTGCCATCTGACAGATCGGTTTCAGGAAGTGTTTTTCCTCCTCGCTGATCTCATCTCTCAACCTTTGCGAGACATTAAAGGTACCAAAGAATTCATCCAACTTCTCTATCCCGGCAAGGGCTGTATCACGATTAGAAGCAGATTTTTTATTGAGGATGACCCGTCCTATATCACCAAGTTTTGCTTCAGCACCTTGCAGATTAAAACGCATTACCGCAGTAAGAAGTATCGGATGAATAACCCCATGACGCATGTCAAAGTGCCCACCAAGAGAATGGGCCAGAGCATGTTCAGCACCAAGGCTGGCATTACTAAAGGCCATAGACGCAGCAACCGAGGCGACACTCAGCTGCTCCAGGCAATCCAGAGATTTTGTCTCAACGGCCTCGGGGAGATGCCTGAAGATAAGATCAATGGCCTTTAAGGACTGGATCTCCGTGAAGGGAGAAGCAATGGTCGAGAGATACGCTTCAATCGCATGGGCAAGTGCATCAACAGCCGATTGAATAATCAGCGTTTCGCTTTTTGTCTGCAGGATAAGGGGATCAACAATGGAAATATTGGGGACTAAAGTGCGGGTGATGATCGACATCTTCACCGCCCGTTCGACATCAGTAATGATACAAAATTGAGAAATATCCGAGCCGCTGCCGGCGGTGGTCGTGATCAACATCATCGGCGGCAGTGGCCGCATTACCCGGTTAGCCCCTTCGTAATCCCTGATCTTGCCGCCATTGCTGGCAATGATCGCAATCCCTTTAGCTGTGTCCATAGGACTACCGCCACCAATGGCAATGATCACATCGGCGCCATTTTCCAGGTAAAACTCTGCCCCCTGCTCCACCTCAATATCCCGGGGGTTAGAAGTAACACCCGAATAATACACCCACTCAATCCCCTCTTTTTTGAGAATATCCATCAACCGCTGTACCCAGCCAGCATTCTCTATGCCCGTATCACTGACGAGCAGCACCTTCTTTGCCCCGAGCCGCAAAGCACATTGACCGGCGTAATCCAAACTTCCCCGACCAAAAATTATTTCGGGAATGGCGAATTTGGTTATGTCCATATATCTCTCTCCACAAGTTGAAAAGCTCTATGTACGCTCTCGGTTACTATTAAAAAGTGAGGAACGCTATTTCTAAAGTATAGGCAGTCTGCAATGAATATTCTCGTAAATATTAACTATGCAATTTTTACACCTGCCTGTTAATCGTCCACCAATGCGACTTTCAAAGCGAAATCGGACATGAGTCGCGGGTCAATATGACACGCAGAAACGACACACCACAGATAATATCCAGAACAATGGGGGGAGCTATGCCTGCTTACAATTGATAATGAGCTGCCCAGACAAAATGCCTCACGGCCCAACACTAGCGGGACAAAATGACCCGAAAAGGTCTCGACTACAGAGAACTTCTCTTGATTTCTAAACGACAAAACGTCAGAAGACCAACATCAAGACCATCTATGGACAGGCTTTTCTGTAAGCCCTGCTGCAGCCTATTAGATATTTAAGAGATTGCTCAATAAGAGTTGCAACATTCATCATCAAAAAAGCAATTTATGCCGCACTATCTTCGGAGTATGGGCACCAATTGAGGCCAGTACAAACGCCAACAAAATCGCAATTTGTGGTGGGAGAAAACCATGAAAGGCCGCACCGAGCAACAAAAGCTTGACCATAGTAAAGACTCCCGACAATTCCCTGCAAATTTGCCGGTGTCTCATCCATTCGCAAAAAAATAATACCACCCCACTAACACTAGCAAGGACCAAATAAAAGGAAGGTGGATGCGCTTTTTCACCCAGAAGAAAAGATGCCAGGAAGACAGCCGCTCCCACCTGGTGGGCAGCCCTTACAAGGATCGACAGGTTCAGGACCCAATAAGGCCGATACCCTATGCGGCCAATTTTCTCACCCTTGCACGTTGCGGATTTCCGCATTTCATCCGTCACTCTTCTCACTCCTCATTTCATAACACTCGAAACTTTTAATCTCAGGAAAGACCTGCTCCGAAAGGACGAACTGAAAAACATCTTTTTGGCGGGGTCAATAGAGAAAAACTAACCCTGGTAAACAAGAAAACAATCTGTAAGGCACTTATAATCCAACGACATGCCAGTAGTTGGCTGACATGTCGTTAACAACGAGATATTACATCAGGCCTGCTTCTTTATAATACCTGATTGCACCCTCATGTAATGGGGCGGAGAGTCCATCTTTGATCATCTCTTCTTTTTTCAGGTTGGCAAAAGCCGGATGCAGTTTTTTGAAATCATCAAAATTTTCAAATACTGCCTTAACTACCTGATAAATAATGTCTGCAGGTACTTTTGAAGATGAGACGAAGGTGGCACCCACGCCAAAGGTTTTCACATCCGCATCACTGCCACGGTACATGCCTGCGGGGATGGTTGCGCTCCGATAATAAGGATTATCGGCAATCAGTTCGTCGATTTCTTTCCCTGAAACATCGACGACAACAGCATCACAGGCAGTGGTTGCTTCCTTGATGGACCCGTTTGGATGACCCACCACATAAACAATGGCATCAACTTTGTTGTCACACATTGCTGAAGCCTGCTCAGAAGCCTTCAACTCGGAGGCAAGTTTGAAATCATCCATGGTCATGCCGTATTTGCCCATGACCACTTCCATCGTCGCACGAGTACCGGTACCAGGATCAGTAATATTAACGCGCTTACCTTTTAAATCTTTAAATGTTTTAACCCCCGAGTCGGTTCTGGCGACCACGGTGAAAGGTTCGGGGTGTATCGAGAAAACCGCCCGCAGATCTTTGTCCGGGCCAGCATCAGCAAATTTCCCCACTCCTTTTACTGCCTCATACTGCATATCGGACTGGGCAACACCCATGTCCAGTTCCCCGCCGGCTACGGCGTTCAGGTTATAGACAGACCCCCCGGTGCTCTCCACCGAACACCGGATGCCGTGCTCTTTTTTTCCCTTATTCACCAAACGACAAATAGCGCCACCAGTCGGATAGTAGACGCCAGTTACGCCACCGGTACCGATTGTGACAAAGGTCTGTTCGGCATTAGCGTATTGCGGAATAGCGGTCAACGCGAACACAAAACAAGACATCATGGTTATAGCCAGGCTGCTCGTAATTTTCATACTACATCTCCTCTTGATATTGATTAATAGTTGATATCCCAAACAGATATCATTCTACACTACACAATTCCTTTAGGGACAGTAAGCACATCCCGAATAAAAAATTTGGCCAACATGCCTTATTGCACACAGTCGGCTGAATCAAACCTTCCCGCTCACTAGAATTTTCCGGAAAAGCACACTATTTATATTCCGGTAATGGCAGTCCGTTGCTGGCAAAATACTGATGAATAATCTGGTCAATTTCGCCAGAATCCACCATATTCTGAAAAACTGCCTGTAATTGATCTATACGCTCACTGAGTCTGGACTTTTTCGAAACAGCCATATAAACAGGATTGTATTCTGTATATTTATATGGTGCGACTTCCACCTTATCTTGCAGGCCAAGTTTATACATAGCTTCGAATCCATATATATCCGTGTGAATCAACGCGTCAAATCTATGTAAGATAAGCATCTGGAATCGACATTCATCCTTGGTGGAAGCGTATTTTTTCAGCTTGGTATCTTCGTCGAAACGAGAAAAGTATTTCGAGCCGATTTGCACCCCCACACTGAGTTGGTATAAATCCTCGTACTTTTGTAAACGTTTTCCCTCACCTTTTCGCATAAAGAAATACTTGTTCGTTTTGAGTTTATATGGGGGATCTAAAAAATAGACATACTTTTCCCTGTCATCATTTTTGAGAAGACCGCACATAAGGTCAATTTCACCAATCTTTAACTGCAGCAGGCGCCGGGCAAAAGGAACTTTATCACCGGACAGAATTGCATTGAACTTTTGAGCAAATGCCTTGGTGATAACGTAGTCTATCTCTATAGGACTGGAAGGAAAAGATGCCTTCCATATTTCTTGATCGGCGTATGCTATCCCCCTCAACCCCACACAAAACAATAAAACAATACCTATCTGTTTAACCTTCATTCGTTCCTTATATACAAATTTCAATTCGGTTTCGCGCTTTCGTCCACCTCTCATGCTTTTTATAAATGATCTGTTTGCAGATGTAAAAAAATTATTTCACCGACTTACTTCGGAAACATAAACTGAATCTGGGCGCGAATCTGCCAGTCCGGTCCGTAATCAGGCGTAACGACGTTGTAATAAGCCTGCAGGGATGTATTTATCGGCAACTTGCCGAGGTGAAATATCTTGCCAACACCGCCACCTAAAGGGACTGTCCACTTATCGCCGCTATCGGCCTGCCAGTCAACGGTAGCGATGGGGGAACTGGTGAGATAGAGTCCGCCTTTGAAGTTGTAATTAAGAAAAGGCTGAATCAAGCCATTGCTATAGGAGCCGCCTCGTTTATCATCGGAGAGCGACCAGACATTGTTGGCCAGAACGCCATAGACCCATGGACTGCCTTTTTCAAGACGCAAAACAACCGCCGAGGCACCCCCTCCCCAATTGTTGTTTCCAAGAACTTCGTCGTTATTAGTGGGAAGCTGAATAACCGGACCAGCACCCCATATCCACTTTCCCGGTTTGGCGGGAGAAAGAAAGGCTGTAAAAACCGTATCTCCTATACCATTGGTCCGTTCATTTAAGGGGGCAGGTTGCGATATCACCGGCAGGATGGTGCGGGTGATAACGATCCAGTCGTCGTTTACCGAGATCGGTATCACCGGCTGAATATTGAGGATATTCTGCGTCCGCTCTTTAGGCCCGACGTTTATATTGGTGTTGTTCTGGAACGGCACGCTGATCAGGTTGCCGACCGGATTCTGCGCCAGCTTTGCCAGTTCTTCAGAGCTCAATTCGGCCCACACAGGTACCGCCGCCAGCATGGCTGCTGCCGACAATATTGCAGCAGATATTTTTATTTTTGTGATCAATGACATTTGAGCACCTTTGCAGAAACGATTTCCTAGTTGCACCGCAACCGAGACAATCAATTATTGTTAACCCCTGAGCCAAATGAGCGATTAAGATATCAAAATTACTCTTGCTCCAGAATTTTCTTCAACGCGTCCTCTTTATCAACGTTGAGTGATGTTTTAAGCACTTTTCCTTTGAACCCTTTACTCTTTAATCCTTCCATCACTTTATCCGGAGTGACTTTACGAAAAAGGACACAAAGTGCAGAGGAGCCAGCATTAAAGGATTCCCCGAGTTCTTTCATAAAGTTGTCGTCAATGCCAATATCGGAAAATTTACCGGACAATGCTCCGGCTCCAGCCCCGACAGCCGCTCCGACCAGTGGATTAAGAAATATCAAGCCAATCAACATGCCCCAAAATGTCCCCCCTACAGCGCCTGCAGCAGTGAGATTAACGGCCTGATGGAGCTTGACCTTGTCCTTATCGTCCTTGGTAACCACCACCACATCTTCCATTTCAATCAGGTACTCTTTCTGCATTTTGATCAGTTCTGCACGCATTTCAAAAGCTGTATGTTCATTGTCAAAGCCAACTACTACGAGATCACTCATAATTTGCTCCTTAACGTAAGATTTTATTTTACGAGTCGTCCAAACGCGAAGTCATCCCAGCTAATCAACGATCTCAATCTAAAATAATCAGGCCATCACAGCTAGTTAACATCTATACAACAGATGCAATAAATTTAAAATCCTAACTTTTGATTTTTTAAATTCTAAGACTTTCCTTCGGGCATTCCTTCACTTTTACAGCCGATCTTCAAAAAAGAGAACAGGTCATTGGAAAAATGAATAAAACCGTATAGAATGTGCTCTTTATTGCAATCCCTCCGGTTCTTAAGACTCCCCACCGCCAGAATGACGGGAAGGCAGCCCGGCTAACAGACAGTATCAGGTAGGAGAAGCAAGCATGTGGCGCCACCTCTTTCTTAACAGCATGAAGCAGCCCGCGAGCGGACCACAGGAAATTGATATCTGGCGGGTCAAGGCTCTTTTCAACAATTTCAGAAAGATCCTCCAGCTCAACACCCTGGTATTTGAACAGATCGCCGCCATGGACCGGGCCCTCGGCGGAGAATATATCTTCGACCGAAATTTTCTCGAAGAGTCGGTCCGTACCATTGCCAGTCATGTGCACCATGTCACCTATAATCTCAATGCTCTGACCAACAATAATTATATCCCGCTTTATGACCGCTACCAGGAAATCAGGGTTATTCTCGACGATATCCTGGCCGGCAATACCAAGGCCCTCGCCTGCCCGCCAGTTCTCCCCTTAGATGCCCTCAGTTGGGAGCTTGAACCTCTGGTAGGCATTGATCTTGTCTGCCTTGCTGAGCTTCGCCATCACCCCGGAATCAAGCCACGAGACGGGCTGGTGATTTCCAGTGATGCCATCCGGGCCATATTGAGCAAAACAGGCACCGAGACGCCAGCTGATACAGAACTATCTTTTGAGCTGGTCACAGAGAGCCTGAGCAATTCTTTGCAACCAATGCTGCAGGAGCACAACAGACCACTGCTATCCATCTCTGCCACCCGGCTGGATAACCGGCCAGGGGAAGCCCGGGATCTTGGTGAATTTTTACTCAAAGAAGACAACAATGACTGCCTGGTCGTGTTGACAGAAGACAGCCTGCCCCACGAGCAGGCAACCGGCAGTCCCCATCACAGCTCACCTTCAGCGCTGGAAAGCATTACAAGAGATACAGATAAAACCTCCCGTGAACAACACTTTCTTAAAGGGGTTATTCGTATCATCGAGATCGTCGCCGAGCGATGCCGCACTCTTTACCCTGACACCAAGCCTAATCTGGCTATCTTTTTAAGAACGGCATCCAACGCCCTTGCCCGGGGCACCATCATAACCAGAGCCACCATAAGAACAGCCACGCCACAACTGACTGTCACTTCCTGGCTTGCCGGCCAGCGACAGGAGATGGATATTCACCATTTACGGCGGATTTTCCCCTTTGATTTCGTCTCTTCCACCGTGACGCCGAAAAGCATGAATCAGACCTTTCCTGATGGATTGCTGGCCACACGCCATACCCCGCAGGACGCACATTTCCGCCGTGGTTCCGCCACCATCCTCCCCCAGGAAATCCAGGCCCTTGCCGAAACAGCCATGACTCTGGAAAGGATCATGGGGGTTCCGGTGATCATGCACTGGGAATACCTTGAAAATGATAAGTTCGTAGTGACCCGGCTTTTCCCCTTCCTGGAAAAACCTGTGGTGCCAACTGTAAGTGCCTTGGAGCAAGAACAACAGAACGCCATAGTCCTTGGCAAAGGCGGCCAGGTGGTCCAGTCTGGTATTGCTGCCGGCACCATTTTCCATGTGACCCAGGACACCAACCTCAACGATTTCCCCATAGGTGGCGTCGCCGTGGCACCAATTGCCACGCCGCAGCTCACCCCCATTTTGCACCGGGCTTCAGCCATTCTCACCGAACATGGCAACCCCATTGGCCACCTGGCCACGGTGGCGAGAGAACTCAATCTGCCGGCACTGTTCGGCATCCCCGGAATTTTAGAACAACTGCCCAATGGAACAGAGGTCACGGTGGATGCAGGGCAACGGGTTGTCTACAAAGGAGTGCTCAATCATCTCCTGCAAAAAGGCAACAGTGAGAGCAGTTTTTCTCCTAGCGATCCTGAGTATCGGGTCCTGCGCCGGCTGTTACGATTCATTTCGCCACTGAGACTTGTTAACCCGGATGATCCTAATTTTTCGGCCAACAACTGCCGTTCATTTCATGACATTATTCATTTTTGCCATGAAATGGCTGTGGACGAATTAGCGCACTTCCAGGAGCGACGGCCAGGCCTGAAGGGTATCCGCACCACACGGCTGCATCTGCCGACACAGATGGATATTAATCTGCTGGATATCGGTGGTGGTCTGCCGGATGGCTCAGTGGAAAAACCCGGCCCTGCCGACATTCTTTCGGAACCGTTCGCCATTTTCCTGGATGGATTGCTCCATCCCCAGGCGGCTGGTGAAGAGTTACCAACCCTCGGTATACGGGATATCATCTCCGCCATTCCCAGGACCTCAAGACTCAGCAGCGTCTCTCCCGATATGATCGTTGACCACCTGGCCATCATCAGCCAGGAATATATGAATCTGAGTCTGCGGCTGGGCTACCATTTCAGTGTCATTGATGCCCATCTCGCCGATGATAGGCACCGCAACTATATCTATTTCCGGTTTATCGGCGGCCTCGCCGACCAGACCAGACGGGCAAGACGCGCACTCTTTATCAGCGACGTGCTGGGCGCCATGGATTTCAAGGTTTCCTGGAAAGGTGATCTCGTTGTCGGCCGGATGAAATTTGAAGAGAAGGATGTCCTGCGCTCGGCTCTTTTTGTCCTCGGAGCCCTGACGACCTACTCCCGGCAACGGGATACCAGCCTCTCGAGCGATGATCTGGGCCGGGAACTCTTTGATCGATTTGCCGACACCTTTCTTCTGTCTTTTAGCAAGAAATCAGCTACCCACCGCAGCCTGCGCACCGCATCGGAATCAAATCCAGCCGGCAGATTGAGAAAATCGCCAATGGCCATGCCAGCAGGTCTGCAACTGGGAGACGATTTATGAAAGTCGTGAATCCTATCAAAAAAATTATCGAAATCTTCCAGAACCGGACCCACCAGAAGGAAGCAATCGCCATTCATAACCTCAAGGCCCGTTATCATGCCTTCCGTATCTTTCTCGAAAATAATGGGGTCGCACTGGAACATATTGCCCAGATTGACACCCTGCTGATCCGGGGAGAGACCGATGAAGTGCGGCGGCTGACGGCAGAGCTGATCAGTACCACCGCCGAACTGGTCGATGGCCTCAACCTCCTGTCAAACGATGCACATTCTTCCCTCTACCGATTTCATGGTCGGCTGGGAGAAAAGATCCTCGCACAGCTGGACAGTCTGCAGAATACCAGGCGGGAGGGGTACTGTATTCCGCTGGACACCCTGCGTCGGGATGCAGCGGGAACCGCTGGCACAAAGGCCGCCAACCTGGCCCGGCTGCGGCGGCTGACCCTGCCGGTTCCCGATGGCTTTGTCTGCACAACCGCAGGAACCAGGCGTTTTCTCTCGATGGAAACACTGGCCGCGGATATCCGCAGACTGGTGCGCAACCTCGAACGTGGCCAAAGCGATCTCAACCTCGCCGCCGACCGCATCACCAGAAAAATCCTCGATGCACCGCTACCCGACGATCTGGCCCGGGATCTGGAAAATAATTACCGACTCCTTGAAAAAAGGGTAAGGCAGCAGCAAGGTGAACCATCTTCACTGGCCATCTCCGTACGCAGCAGCGGAGTGTCCGAGGATGGGGCGGAACGCTCTTTTGCGGGACAGTACACTTCGGTATTAAACGTCATTGGCAGTCAATCACTGCTCGTTGCCTACAAGGAGGTTATCGCCAGCGGCTTCAGTGCCAGAGCCATCTCCTATAGCCTGAATGCAGGTCTCCCGCCGCTGGATTTTGACCTCGCCGTTCTCTGTCAGGTTATGGCCGATGTCGACTGTGCCGGCGTCCTTTTCACCGTTGATCCCTCGGAACCGGAAAACGGCAGGATGCTGATCAGCTGTGTGCCGGGGCTTGGCACCCAGGCAGTGGGCGGCTCATCGCCCGCCGATCTCTACCGACCTCTGCGCTCGGTTTTGCCCAGCGAACTCGAAACACTTCCTGACGCGGCAAATGCGATGAATGCAGAGAATACAGACAATGCGAAAACCCTTGATATTACCAGCATTGCAGCGGATATCATGGATCAGGCCGAGATTGAGAAAAAAACCGTCCGCGAGGTGGCGATAAAAGAGGGCGGCGTCAAGATGGAGCATCTTTCCGACGCTGAAGCCAGTCAACCGCTGCTGGACGTGACGACCATCTATGAGCTGATGCGTTATGGACAACTGCTGGAGAACATCTGGGGTGTGGCCCAGGATATTGAATGGGCATATTCAAGCACCTCCGGCTTATCCCTTCTCCAGTCAAGGCCACTCAGGCTGGCCGCCAAAGGACGCCGCAATCCATCCCACGACACGGCCAAGCGGCTGCTCTCCGGTACCTGTGCATCTTCTGGCAAGGTCATCGGCTGCGTACGCATCGCCCTCTCACTGGCAGATCTTACGGCTCTCGATAACGATAAAGATAATGAACTGAATCAACAACCGACCATCCTCGTTCTCTCCCAGAGCATCGTCGATGCCTCCCATCTCTTTGCCCAGTGTAGCGGCGCTGTGGTCGACATAGGTAATCCAACGGATCACCTCTCCTGCGTCGCCAGAGAACTGGGAATCCCCATGCTCACCGGCACCCGGCATGCCTCGACAACCCTTACCAATAACCAGTGGATCATCCTCGATGCTGACGATGGAACCGTGCGTGAGGCCCCGGAATCAGTGCGCGAGGCGGCAATCGAGGCCTTCAAAAAACGAAAAGAGCGGGCCAAAGGCAATACCACTGACCTGCTGACCAGCCTGCGGGCCGAAACCATCTCCCCTGAGCGGGAGGCCTTGCGCAAGCTGATAGTCCCGCTCAATCTGACAGATGCCTACGGTTCGACCTTCTCGCTCCTCGAATGCCGGTCGCTGCATGATATCATACGCTATTCCCATGAAATGGCCGTGATGGCGATGTTTGATACCGGTGACATGGTTATGGATTTCGCAGGTAGCCTGCTCCGTCCCCTTGACATTGGCGTCCCGTTTTCTTTTCTGGTCATCGACCTCGGTGGCGGACTGCGCAGGACAGAAGAGAGTTTTCTCCGAAAACAACTTGCATTCCCAAAACCCCTGGGCCGGGAAGATGTTCTCTCCATCCCTCTTGCAGCACTCTGTGATGGCTTGATGACTCCTGGACTGAGCTGGCACTCTTCACCCGATAATGCAGCAATGGGCAATATCATGTCTCAATCCATTTTAAGCGGTGGAGGACGCCGCCCCATCGGCTCCTGTAATTACGCCCTGGCGGCGCGGGATTATATCAATCTCAACGCCCGGGTTGAATTTCATTTCGCCATGCTGGATGCGATCTGCGGTCGGGATACCCATGCCAACTACATCCGATTCCGTTTCAAGGGAGGAGGCGCAGGCCGGGAGCGAGGCCACCGTCGGGCTCTTTTTCTCCAGCACGTTCTCGAACAAAACGGATTTTATACAACGGTAATAGAAGACCTTATAACCGCCACCCTGACGGGGGCTTCGAAGGAAATAGTCCATGAACGACTCATTATGATCGGACGGTTATTGGGTTTCAGCAGATTCCTTGACGGGATAATGAGCGAAGATGCCGCTCCCGTTCGCCTGGCAGAAGAATTTCTGGCAGGCAATTATGGCACAAGAGAAAGTAAGAATTCCTCAGCCATGAAAGAAACGGAGCGAGGGTAGTTCCACTGCGGTCAGCATATTGCCATACACAGCACCCGTATCGATACCAATTCGATCGGGCAAAACCAAAGGTGAGGCAAAGGGAATATGGCCAAAAACGATGATGGTATCGATATCCGTCGTCTGTTCCTGGGCAAGCCGCCTACTGGAAAGGAGCCCAGTCTCCATAACATAGCGCTCCATTCTCCCCTCCGACTCCTTCATTGGGCAGCGAAGCAATTCATCATTAATATCGGCGTGAATAAAGAGATAATCATCTTGAAGATGAAAAAACTTGAGAGAATGCAGAAACTCTCGATGCTCCAGCGGAAAACAACCAAGCCCAGTGAGAGAATGAGCCCTGGAGCCATAGCTCTCAACCGTTGCATCGACCCCCATCCCCCGAAGCGCCCGCAGCGAGTCCACATTGCCGGTGGCACTGTATTCAAGGAGTTCCTGTTCGTGATTCCCCCGCAGAAAATGAATGTCGGCACAGCTCTCTTTCAACTCAAGCAGAACATCGAGCACACCTTTTACATCCGGCCCACGGTTGACATAGTCGCCAAGAAAGACCAGCGTATCGCGCTCCCCATCATAGGGAAGTCGACCAAGGAGATTGGTAAGCTGCTGGGAGCAGCCATGAATATCGCCTATGGCAAAGATTTTTTTCTGGGGCACACTCTCTCCTGACAATCATTTTTTTTGGTTAGCCTTTGTTCAAGAACAGCCGTACGGCGGTGAAGCATGGCTTATCGTGCCACAGAACCTTTTTGGCCACAAGTGTAAATTCCTGAGAAAAACTCTGGTTACAAAACAGGAAGATTGGGGCACTCTTTAAAGACATGTTTCTTGCAGCTCCGGCAAATGATCTCGTCCACTTCAGAAATAATCTTGGTTATTGCTTCCTTCTGACTGGCAAAGATATGTTCCTTGCCGATAATATCGACATATCCACCTCGCTCTAAAATGCTATATGCCTGATGCTGAAATTCACAGAGATAGAGTCCTCCCCGTTGACCGCGGCGACGCCGTGCTTCCTGAGCCAGCAGTTCCGCACCAGCCACATCGATAAAGTTGATACCGCAGCCAACAATCAGAACGTTACGTTTTCGCATCAGATTTTTGTCGATACTATACAGATAGTCGCTGACATGGTTGATCGCCCCAAAAAACAGAGGACCGTCAATGCGGATGATTTTCAGATAATGACATTCAGATTCTGTTTCAATAAGCAAGGGGCCAACCGCATCGGTATTCGGTACCAGGTTGGCAATACGCGGATGCGCGGTACGATTCAGATAGAGCAGGAGAGACAGCAAGACCCCGGCATAGATGGCAAACTCGAGGTCCAGAAAAAGGGTGGCCAGGAAGGTCACCAGCAGCACCGCCGTCTCTTCCTTGCTAGTTCTTAATATTGTATAAATATGATGAACATCAATCAGATGATAGGCCACCATCAAGATGATTCCGCCCATGGCGGCAATGGGCAAATAGGCCGTCAGTGGTGCAACCAGCAACAGGATCAGGGCCAGCAGCATCGCTGAAAAAACGGCGGAAAGAGGAGTAATGGCACCTGACTGATAGTTAATTCCAGACCTTGTAAAAGATCCTGAACCGGCGTAACTGGAGAAGAAACTGCCGACAATATTAGAGAGCCCCTGACCAATAAATTCCTGATTGCCATCAATTGGCTGATGAGATTTGGCAGCAATTGACCGGCCAATGGACAAGGCCTCAATCAGGCCGAGAAGTGCCACCGCCAAGGATTTTGGCGCCAGCTCACGGATGGTTTCAAAAGAAAAATCCGGCATTGACAAGGGCGGTAACTTCGCCGGCATCTGCCCGACAAGACTAATGCCATGCTGACTGCCATTAATAAGAAGGCAAAGCACACTACCGATGATCATGGCAAAGAGCATTCCCGGCCATCGCGGCATCTTGGCCCGAAAAAAAATTGCCGAGGCAAGAGTGACAATGGCCACACCAAAAACATAGAGATTGATCTTGTCCAGCATGCCAAAAATATCTAACCAGACCTCAAGAAAATCATGGCTGCTAGGCAAATTAAGGCCTAAAACATGCTTCAACTGACTTGTGGCAATGAGGATCGCCGCACCCGATGTAAAACCGATAACAACTGAATGTGATACAAAATTGACCAAAGTACCCAATCTGGCCAAGCCAAAGGCCAACTGGTACACCCCAGCCATGATGGTCAAGGTCAAAACGAGGCGGATATATTCTGCAGACCCCGGTTCGGCCAGGGAACTTATCGAACTGAACACAACTATGGAAATAGCCGTTGTCGGGCCGGATATCAGATGCAGGGAAGAACCAAAGAGAGCTGCCACAACCGGGGTAACAATTGCAGTATAAAGACCGTATTCCGGAGGGAGGCCAGCAATCATGGCAAAGGCCACGCCTTGCGGAAGGACAATGACCGCGCCGGTGAGTCCGGCAAGAAGGTCAGCCTTTAAGGTGTCCAAACCAATAAAGTTCCACCAACGAAGAAACGGCAACAGCCTGCGCCACCAGGCTCTGTTTCCGATGCGCTGCGGTGTCAAATTAAACCTGTTTGTCATGCTTTATTCCCCCGTCAGTTCTTTGTGTTCACTCTTCTCAGTCTTCAACAATAAAGGGAACGATGTTAACTTGAATGTTTTTTACCCCATCAACTTTTTCTGCCAGATTCTTGACCTTTTGCGTGATATTTTTTTCATCTGCCCGGGATCCGCGAACATTGATAAAGACTTCTCCGTCACTGGAATCGACTATCACCTTAGGATACGCTTTAACAAGAGAGGCCTCAACCTGCGCTGATAAAGCCTCATCGGCAAGCATACGTAGGCTTTCCGGGGTACTCTTGAAACAGGGCTGCGCGACGGCATGAAGGATGATAGAAACCGCCTGATCGACGTTCATGTTGCCGATATGGAGGATCATATCATAGAGCTGAATATTCCAGGAATCCTGGCCAAAAATCTGCCGCCCCCATTTCCGCCTTTCCAAATCATCGTTCACCAGTATCATACGGGCCTCATCAGCCGGAATGTTCTCGCGGATCATCTCCTCCCGGACACGGTCTTCGATGTTGGCCATTATTCGGATCTTCAGAACGTGGGGAAATTGTTGCAGGAAAAAATGGCTGCCCAAGCCATGAAAAACAATATTATCCCTCTGAAGATGGGTGAGAAGGGTCGCCCGAAAAAAGGCGATGAATCTTTCTTTACCTGAGGTAAACCGGTCGAGAATGGTTGGAGCATCATGAATGGCTCTGATCAGTTTCAACTCGGGAATATTAAAGTGTTCAGATGCTTCAAGGATGATCTCCCGTGAGATACATTCATAATTAAGCGCCTTGGCCAGTTTTTCAGCAACTTCCTTGCCTCGACTGTAAGAACCTCGCGATATGGTGATGATGGACATAGTGGGTTTCTCCGCATTCGATTGATAGAGTCTCTAAAAGAGTGATACCGGCCGCCGTGAACTCCCTTTTTCTGTGGGATTTTCTGTTAATATATCGATTACCCGAAGAGTGATTCATTGTCAAACCTCCTCTTCATTTCTTTGTAAGAGATTAAGACCGGGGATACCGGAAAAAATGTAAATTCCACACATACTACAAATTGGTATTGCCCCGGGCAATCTCTGTAAGTATTTTATGATATTCTTTAGTTGTTTTTTTTGCAAGAAATCTTTACATACTTAATACCATGGTCTGCATGGTTGTAGGCTCCTGTTTCCTGGTTTATTTTAATATACTTTCAACTGAAAAATCCAGAGATCACCGACAACCCATTGCTTCTTTTCTTTACGCAATTCAGTCTTTTTACTTGTCAGGACAAGCCATCCTGTGGCATCGGCAATATCGAGTATATAATCGTGGGAATGGGCAAATCGGCCGGTCGTTTGCAGCTGATAGCCTGCCGAGCCGAGAGTTTCCGTAGAAAAGCAGAAGAGTGCACCTGGCCGGGCCACGGTACGCAGGGCAGTGAACACATCAACCAAATCACCGACATAGATGAACACATCGGTGGCGAGGAAAAAATCATAGGTTTTGGCAGTTGTCTGTAAATAATGGCCAATACTGTCCTGATACAGCCCGGAGTAACAATCCTTTGCCGCTGCCTGTAAAAGCATCTTTGCTGAAAGATCTACTCCATCAAGAACGGTGACTCTATCCTTGATAGCAATACCACTGAGCCCTGTACCACAGCCGAGGTCCAGGCCATAATCGTAAACATCTTTAACACCATCCAGGCCGGCACAACTCTTAAAACACTCATACAACTGCCGTGGATTGTCATATCCCAGCCCGTCCACCAGACTTTTTTCAAAACCATCGGCATAGGCGTCGAAAAAAGTCTCAACATAGGAATCAGGGGCATGATCAAGCGACGTACCAAGAAGAGATGCGAGCATATAGTTTGCCGACTCATCTTCCGGCCGCAAAATCAACACCTGCCGATAACAGATTTCTGCCTGTTCGCTATCACCACTGCGATGGTAGAGATAGGCCAGATTATTGAGTGCAGGCAGGTATCCAGAGTCGAGCTGCAGTACTTTCTGGTAACAGGAAATCGCCTGCCCATCAGCATAGATATCCCGATAACAGCCTGCAAGATTGTACCAGCAGTCGATATTATCCGGCATACCCTCCAGAAGTTGGCGATTTGTCACAATTGCCGCCTGAGTATCACCGGTTTTTTTCTGACAGAGAGCCAGATTAAAAAGAGTATCACTCTCTCCGGGTTGAGAAGCCAGGGCCAGTGAAAATTCTTGCAGGGCACCGGGGAAATTTTCCAGACTATAATACACCAGGCCAAGGTTGTAGCGGAGCATGGGTGCTTGCGGAAAATAGTCCAGCAACAGCAAATAATTTTTCATGGCTTCAGCAAAACGCTCTTCTACCTGGGCCTCACATGCCTTGGCGAAAAGATTGTTTAGCTCTTCTTCAGAAAGATTCTTTGGCTGCGTTGTCATTGTTTTTCGGTCCTTTTGTTGAGAGATATTCGATGTCCATAAGGCCGGAATTGATGAAATGACCTGTCGCAGGAATTGCCGCTATGCTACTGCTGTATTATGGTACCTCTTTTCATGCCGGAGGTGTTAAAATTGTCGGACAGCGACCAATGGTGTATCCTCAAAAATCAAATTTCATCACCTGGAGACGTACTATGAAAGTGTATGACAGCTACCTTTTCGATGCCGACGGCACCCTCTTTGACACAGTGGATCTTATCTGTGCTTGTTTTCAATATGTTACAGAAAAATACACAGGCAAGACTGTGGATAGAACCACCATCATCAACGGCATTGGTTCGCCACTGAAAAGCCAGCTCATCACTCATCTCGGTCAGGAAATCGATCTCGACCAGATTCTAGACGATTACCTCCAGTACCAGCTCAGCATAATGGCCGACAAAATAAACCCCTTCCCCCACGTTAGCGAGACCTTAGAAATATTAAAGGATGCAGGCAAGAAACTGGCTGTTGTCACTTCAAGAAGACGATTCAGCCTGGAGAAAATCCTGCAATCCACAGACACCGCCAAATATTTTGACGTTCTGGTGACCCCCGAAGACACAGTCAGACATAAACCTGACGCCGAGCCAGCCCTCAAAGCCATGTCCCTCCTTGGTGCAGACAAATCCAGTACCGTCTTTACCGGTGACGCCCTCTACGACATCTGTAGCGGAGCCAGCGCGGGCATAGACACTGTCTTTGTCAATTGGAGCCACGCGGAAGTTTCCTCCCTGCCGGTAGCTCCCACCTGGGCGATTGATTCCCTGCAGGAATTAACACTCTGCCTGAACGGCAGGTAGCACAATAGGCCGCAAACAGGGTCCGAATCCATCGCTCACTAACGGTGAATTTCCTCAAAACAAACAAATCAATCTTGTCAGAGATAGCTAAATTTCTACTTCAACAGACTTCCGGCGAATGTCTTGCCGTATTCCCGACACGATTTGGCACCCTCTTCATCCGGTGCCCAAATTACCCGCAGTCCTTCATCCATGACCTCAAAACCTGCGTCTGCAAGCTTGGCCGAAAGGAGTTTTACAGCCTCTCCACTCCAACCATAACTGCCAAAGGCACCTGCTTTTTTGTTTTTGAACTTCAGCCCTTTCATTTCTTCCAGCAGAGCTGCAACAGCCACCAGAATACCGTTATTGATAGTGGACGATCCCAGCAGGATGGCCTTTGATTTAAACACCTCAGTAATGGCGTCGTTCTTGTCCGTCTTGGCCAGGTTGTACAGTTTCACGGTTACCTGATCATCCACCTCCCGGATGCCTGCTGCTATCTCTTCGGCCATTACCCGTGTGCTGTCCCACATGGTGTCATAGAGAATAGTTATTTGGTTTTCCTGATAATTATCTGCCCACAGAAGATATTTTTCAACAATCTGAACCGGATTGTCACGCCAGATAATGCCATGGCTGGTACAGATCATGTCAAGCGGCAGGTTGAAGCTCAACACCTCTTTGATCTTTCTGATGACCATGGGACTGAAAGGGGTCAGAATATTTGCATAGTATTTTATAGCCTCCTGAAAAAGCTCAGCTTGGTCAACCCGGTCATTGAACATAAATTCGGAGGCAAGGTGCTGGCCAAAGCCATCGTTACTGAACAAAACTTCATCTCCGGTCAGGTAGGTGAACATACTGTCTGGCCAATGAAGCATAGGAGCTTCAATAAAGACGAGCTCTTTGGTGCCAAGGCTGAGTTTCTCACCAGTTTTTACAAGCTGAAAGTTCCAGTCCTGGTGATAGAAACCTTTGAGGATCTTTGCACCATTCTTAGTACAATAAATCGGCACATCGGGGATGTGACGCATAAGCTCCGGTAAAGCGCCGCTGTGATCATTTTCAGAATGGCAGGCAATAATGTAATCAATCTTGTCTAAATCGATCTCTTTTTTCAGATTTTCGACATATTCTTTGGTAAAAGGGGCCCAGACCGTGTCTATCAGGGCAACCTTTTCTTCTTTGATCAGGTAAGAGTTATAAGATGAACCCTTGTGGGTGGAATATTCATCACCGTGAAATTTTCGTAGTTCCCAGTCAATCTTTCCTACCCAGCGGATATTGTTTTTCACTGTCATACTCATTGCAAAATTCCTCCTTGGAATTAATTGTTTGTTTTCATAAAACGGCCTACGGAATAGAGTTGAGCTTCCAGTTATAATCGAGAAACTCGATTTTTATTTTGCCAGAGGCAACTTTTTCCTTCTCCTCTTCAGTCAGTTTTAAATCTTCTGCGTGGTCGGCAAAAAACTGTTCAAGGGATTCAATCGACCGCCATCCTTTCTCAAAATCCTGCCGATACCATTTAAATATTGAAGAAACCTCCAGTACACCACCGACCAAACGATTCCGACTCCGATCCCCTAGAAAAAGCCTCGTTGCGTCCTCCAGTTGCTGCTGTAGATTAGCTCCACTATAAGGTTCTGCACGGAGCGCCGGGCAGCCGATACTGGCACAATTGACCGCAAAATGAATCCGCGGATCATTGTATCGTCCCGAACCCCGGATCAGGCCGTGCTCAATATCATCAAGGGATCGTTTCTCGCCAAGCAGGGGAATAAACCTTTTCTTCCACGGAGACTGAAAGAGAGAACCCAGATCTTTTATTGATTCAAGATCGGGATATTTGGTCAGGACAAGTGCCACGGTCCAACCGTTATAGGCATTGAGGAGAAAAGCAAGCTGAGCATCGAGTGACCATGAATCGAATTCTTCTCTCGTCACAGCTGACAGCTTGGTTAAATATTGGTCCAGCGCATCTCGTTTTTTGGACAAACCAGCGTAGTCGACCTGAGTTACTGCGCCATTGTCCAGGACACGAACATGCTCTTTTAAAAGAGCAGCCCAGTCACTATTATCAAACTCTGCGGCCTGAACAGGCAGAGCAAAACAGAGTGTACAAAACAATACAATAATCCGGTACATGCTCATCCCCTTTTCCAGTTATGATACCATTTCATCCAGCCGAGAACTTTCTCTGGTGCATGGGCTTTTTTCCACTCTCCAGCAACATATTTATTGGCTTCAGACAAAGTTGGATAGGTATGGATTGTGCTGAGTATCTTGTTCAGCCCCAAGCCATGTTTCATGGCCAAGACAAATTCAGCCAGCAGATCGCCGCCATGTTCTCCGACAATGGTCACACCGAGAATCTTGTCTTTTCCGGGAACGGTGAGAGCCTTGACAAAGCCCTGAACGGCACCGTCGGCTATGGCCCGGTCAAGATCATCGAAACCAAAACGTGTTACCTCGTAATCAATGTTTTTCTCCCGGGCCTCCTGCTCGTTCAAACCTACCCGGGCCACCTCCGGGTCGATAAAGGTCGTCCAGGGAATGACAGAATAGTCAACTTTGAACTTTTTCCATTCGCCAAAAAGAGCGTTGACCGAAGCATACCAGGCCTGGTGTCCGGCGGTATGGGTGAACTGGTAGGGCCCTGCCACATCACCTGCCGCAAAGATATTGGGATACAGGGTTTCCAGATATTCGTTGGTCACCACGGTCCGGTCGGTTGAAATACCAATTTCCTCCAGACCGTAACCACTCAGTCGAGCTGATCTGCCCACGGCACAAATCAACACATCATAATCAATGCGTTTTTCACTCCCGCCCGCGTTGACAATGAGAGCCTTGCCCTCGCCGTCCTGCACGCAACGAACAGCGCTGTGACCGGTAAGCACCGTCACCCCATCTTTTTCCAGGGATTTTCTGGCAAGCGCCGAGACTTCAGGATCCTCCCGGACCAGGATTCTATCGCCTCTTTGCACCTGAATCACCTGCGAACCAAGTCGGGCAAAACACTGGGCCAACTCGCAGCCGATGGGGCCACCGCCGAGCATAACAAGTCGCTCCGGCACCGTCTCGCGCTCTGCCAATGCATTCCAAAGGGTGTCACTGGTCAGATAAGCCGACTCTTCAATGCCGGGCAGAGGTGGTACAAATGGCCGGGCGCCAGCAGCGACAATAATCGATCTAGTGGTGATTCGTTTTGTTTCCCCATCTGCCAACTGCACTTCAACAGTCCATGGATCAACAACTTTGCCATAGCCCTGCAGGACATCCACTCCGAGCTGGGTGTAGCGCTCGACACTGTCATGGGGCTCTACAGTACGAATCACCTGGTGTACCCGCTGCATAACCTTTTTAAAATTAAATTCAGGGGTAACTCTTTCCAGGCCGTAGTGATCACCGTTTTTCATCTGATGAACCACTTTCGCGCTCTTAATCAGCGCCTTACTTGGCACGCAACCATAGTTGAGGCAGTCCCCACCCATCTTATGAGCTTCGACCAACGTCACTTTCGCCTTGACCGCCGCGGCTATATAGGAACTGACAAGGCCTGCCGCGCCAGCACCGATGACAACAAGATTGCGGTCAAACTTTGCCGGTTTTGACCAATTGGCGTACACTTTGCGCTTTTGCAGCCCTTGGGTGATCTTTTTGGCCAGAAGGGGGAAAACTCCCAGCAAAGCAAAGGAAAAAAGCAGGCCCGGTGACAAGATCCCGCCAAGTCCCTCAATTTTTGCCAGCTGAGTTCCGGCATTGACATACACCACCGTTCCGGCCAGCATGCCCAGCTGACTGACCCAATAATAGGTAAAGGTCTTGATAGGGGTTAAACCCATCAGGATATTAATCAGAAAAAACGGGAAAATGGGCACGAGCCGCAGGGTAAAGAGATAGAACGCACCCTCACGCTCAATACCTTTATTGAGCGGTTCGAGTCGGTCACCAAAGCGTTTCTGCACAGTGTCTCTTAGCAGATAGCGGGAGACAAGGAAGGCAAGAGTGGCACCTATTGTCGAGGCAAACGAAATGATAACAAAGCCCCAAACCAAGCCGAAAAGACCGCCCCCGGCCAGGGTCATGATCGTCGCGCCCGGTAGAGAGAGGGCGGTAACCAGTACATAAAGCGCAAAGAACGACAGGCTCACCAGCAGAGGAGCACTGTCCCGCCAGTGCTGAAATTCTGCCTGATGGAATTTAATATTTTCCAGAGTAAGGAGCTGGTTGAGATCAAAGGCAAAAAAGCCTATGACAGCACCAATAATCACAAGAACGATGATGAGTCTTTTCATATTGTTATCTTCTGAGTAATTGCCGATTACAGTTGTATGTCCATGGCAACATAATTATATATGCAATGAACTGTTTGTTATTTCAGTCGAAGGCGGGATTCCTTACAATCTTTTTCTTTAATAACAAAAATAAATAAGCACAAAACAAAGACATAGTGAAAAAACCGCAAAAAAGATAGCTTGCGACAAATTCTCATGCAGTAAATAAACATTACGAAACTCTCCGAACGAGCCACACAAAAGGACCACTTATCAACAACTTACTATGAATCAAGAAAAATTTGGAACTGTACTCGGAAGAGCGCCGGGGGATGTCCCTGTGTATTCTTCTGATTATGACTCCGCCGACCTTAAAGAATATCCAAATCGCCATGCATATCGATCATTTTTAAATGGCATCTTTATGGGCTATAAATGGCAATGTGTTGAGTTCGTCAGACGCTGGCTCTATATTAACAGGCAGTATATCTTTGATGATGTCTCCATGGCCTATGATATTTTCCGCCTTCGTAATGTTAAAACGCTGGGCGATGAAAGCCAACTTCCGCTTCGTTCTTTTAAAAATGGGGCACGAAGGCTGCCTGAACCCGGCTGTCTGTTAATTTGGGATGCTTCAGGCGAATTTGAAATCACCGGTCATGTTGCCATAGTGACTGAGGTCCATGACGATTATATCCGTTTTGCTGAACAGAATGCCGACAACAAAATTTGGCCCGAAGGGCAGACATTTTCAAGGCAACTGACAGCCAAGACAACAGAAGAAGGAGGCTATTGGATTGAATCATGTCCTGGAAATGTTCTTTTGGGTTGGGTCATCCAAACCGATGATGACACCTTCGCTGAAGAGATTGCCGATATCGACATGGGGCTTTTTCGTCCGCTTATGGATACAGTCTACGATACCGGACAAGCCAACTCTCCCTGGGTTGATACCAGCCATCCGGCAGGGGCGGCCTATGTTGCAAGCTCCGGCCATACCCTTACCAGTGACGCCGGTGACACGCACAAATATTTTTGTCTGTCCGAAACGGCGTATTCGGAGCTCAAACGGGCAACAAATGAACTGCACCATCTTTTCATGCGGGCAACGGATTATGTCCTGCAAGATGACAAATTATTACAACATTTTTGCATCCCTTCGACTCTTTGGCCGAGAATCCGCAGCTCATGGGACAATCGAAGAAACTCAATGATCACCGGTCGTTTTGATTTCAGTATCTCCGAAAACGGCCTGAAGGCATATGAATACAATGCGGATTCGGCCTCCTGCTACCTTGAGGCGGCTCGGTTGCAAGCAGAATGGGCCACGCATTACGGATGCACCATTGGCCGCAGTCCCGGAGAAAAACTCTATGGCTATTTGGTACGAGCCTGGAAATCGAGAAGCATTACTGACAATCTCCACATAATGCAGGATTTAGACGACGAGGAAACATACCATGCCCTATTCATGAAATCGGCCATGGAAGAGGCTGGGCTGAGCGTTAAAATCTTACAGGGGGTTACCAATCTTCATTGGCATAAAGGCCATATTGTTGATTCAGAAGGTCTTCCGATAAAACGGGTATGGAAGACATGGGCGTGGGAAACAGTGCTGGATCAAGTGAGAAAAGAGATGGAAGATCACGATGTCGCCATTATCGAGCCTGACTCTTCTTCACCGCCTCGACTTGTGGATGTCTTATTGCGACCTGACGTTATGGTCCACGAGCCCCTCTGGACTCTTATTCCCAGCAACAAAGCTATTTTACCAGTAATGTGGATGCTCTTCCCCGATCACCCGTATTTGCTCAATTCGCAATTCGAACTGACTGACGATTTACTGAAAAGTGGCTACGTGGAAAAACCGATTGTTGGCCGTAGCGGAGAAAATATCGTGATATCTGATACAAAGGATATTATTGGCCAGACAGAGGGGCGTTTTGGCAGTCGTCAACGGATTTATCAGAGCCTCCACCGTCTTCCGCACATAGATCGAATGAATGTTCAAGTTTGTTCTTTTGCCGTTGCCGGTTCGTTTGCCGGTGCCTGCGTACGCGTGGATCCTTCTTTGGTGATAAGAGGTGCAAGCGATGTTATGCCGCTTCGCGTTGTCTCAGATCTTGAATACAGGCAGATCCAGGAGCTTGTCCGAGAATAGTCTGTAAGATTGCTGACCCAAAAAACATTTATGGCGGGGTGGTACCAGTTTTACTATAGTTAGTGGTGGCAAAAAAAAGAGTGACTCGTTTTGCTTATGACTGCTGAAGATAACCATATGAACCCCATCCTGCGCGCTCCTTTCTGCCGCGTTTATAACAACTAACCGATGAAAGACTATTACAAAATACTAGGGGTCACCAAAACAACCAGCGATGAGGAGCTTCGCAAAAGCTACCGGAAGCTGGCTATGCAGTATCATCCCGACCGTAATCCTGATAATCCTGCCGCAGAAGAGCACTTCAAAGAGGTCGCGGAGGCATACGGCGTATTGTCTGATCCGGTCAAAAAACGTGAATATGACGCCTGCCGGGCGAGCGGCAAGACCTTTAGCAGTGGACAGGCCGGTGGTGGTGAAGGCTTTACCTACAGCCAGGAGGACATTCTCAAGGATCTCTTTAAAGATCCCCGGTTTCAACAGATGTTCAGCGGAATTCTGCGCGAGTTCCAACGTTCCGGCTTACGACACAGCTCCCAGTTTATCAAAAAGAGTTTTTTCGGCGGCAAAGGAGGTGCTTTTGTCGGTGGTATTTTTCTCATCGGCTCTATGGCCGGACCTTTATTGACAGGCGCCGCCCGAAAAAGTCTTTCAGGAAAATCTTCGGTACTCAAGTCAATTGGCAATGCGGTGGGCGGTATTCTTGGCGTGGGCAAAACGATGAAAAGGCAGAGCCCACAACAGAATGGCACAGCCCGCCCTCATGCCATAGGCAATGACACCACCTATCATACCCCCCTTACCGACAGCGAACTCCAACGGGGCACAACCATCAAGATCCTCGTTTATGGAGAAGACGGTGAACAAACCCTCAAGGTCAACATCCCGCCCGGCAGCAAAAGTGGCCAGAAACTGCGCATCCGCGGTAAAGGCAGGCCCAGCGCTGGCGGAAGAGGCGACCTCTACCTGCAATTGGTCAAAAAAACGAGTTAAAAAATTGCCCTGATCATTGGCAATCTTTCGAACCACTCTTCAAAGGTCCTTGCCCCTTTGCAGGATAAACATTGCCACCAGCACAATAAAGACCCCAGGGAGAACTTGCAGTGGCGGCAGGCCATGTCCCAAAAGCAGGTCGATCACCAGCACCAGTCCAGGATACAGATAGGAATAAGCTGCTACCCTGGTAGGCCCCAAATAGTCGACAGAATATTGGGTAAGAAAAAAAGTTATAATGGTTGTGAAAACCACTAAATAGATAATCCCCAGCCAGGCAAAAGTCGGCACAGCGGCCCAGTCCACAGTGGGTAGTTTACTGCCGGTGATAAGCAGAAGCCAGAGACTTCCCGTAACCAAAACCCAGAAGGTCATGATCGCCATCGACTCGCCCCGATGAAGAAGCCTCACCAGGGGAGTGTAAAGCCCCATGGTAAAACAGCCGCCAAGAAATATCACATCCCCCCGGTTCCACTCCATGGCTAAAAGCTGCGACAGGTCTCCCCGAAAAATTACCCAGATAACACCAACAAGGCCGCAGCCAAGGGCCAGCAGTTGCTCTTTGCGCAAACGTTCGCCGAGAATGACGAGAGCATAAACACCTGAAATGGAGGGGACAAGAGCAAATATCACGCTGATATTGAGGGCGCTGGTGTAGCGCAGAGACCAAAACATACTACAGAAAAAAACCACCAAACAACCACTGATCAAAGAGCAGCGGAGAAAAAAAGAAAGAGAGCATTTCAATCCGTATTTACAATAGACCCAAGGCCCGAAAATACAGGCAGCAAGGCTAAAGCGTACAAGGGTCAGAACGGCCGGGTCGAGTTCTGCAGTTATTGCCGCACCAACCGTAAACGATGTGGAAACCAGCGTTGCCGCGATCACCATCAGCAGATGAATAAACGGCAGGGAGTGTTCTTTTCCCTTTTGACGAGTCTGACAATTCACCTTGCTGCCATGAAAAAAAGAATTAAGCCAAGAGCTGTGAGTTTTTGTTCCATGTTTTTCTTTTTCCAAGGGTTGAAGGGCACGGTCAGACAAATGGGCTATAAAGCAGTGAGTCAGTGCAAAATCAGACTTTTTCCACCTGAATGACGAGATCTTTCTGACCGACAATAGTCACAAATTCCCCCTCTTCAATTTTTTCGTCCGCGGTCGCCCGCCAGAAAGCCCCTGAATATTTAATCCGGCCCTCGGCAGGAGGGGCGATGGTCACACTGACCACACCTTTCTCGCCAGGAATGGCCTGCATGACATCCTCGCCTTTCTCTTCGCCCTCCTCCTCTTCTGCTGTCGAATTCGGAGTAATCAATTTACTTTGAATAATATTTCTTAAACTAAACAGAGAACCAAGGGACACCGAAATAAAAAGGGCCAGCTGCAAGGCAATACTAATAGAGGTCAGCCAGGCAACAAGGGCGGTGACCATAGCCCCAAATGCAAAAAAGAACAGGACAAAGCCTGGTACCGCGAGTTCCAGAAAGAACAGCATAACCCCAATCATCAGCCAGTACAGTGCAGGATCAATCATTCCCATGGCGACTCCCTTTGCGACTACTCTCTTAATTAAAAACGAAAAAAGGAGGGCGCACCTCTGCCCTCCTTTCATAATCAAAATTCCACGATTCCTAGCTTACTTCTTTTTCACCGCCAAACAGATACCCATAGATAACCCCGCCGAGCAGTAAAAACATCGGCCAGGTCCAGATAAGCCCTATGCCCAGCAGAGCAAAGGCGCCCAAACCTAAAAGCATTTGCCAGGACATGGTGAAAAATATCGGCAAAGCCAAACTAACCCCGAGAAGCGGAGGAAAAGCAGTAACACCAAAAATTATACCCATAACGATAAACAAGCCAGTCACTTTCCACCAAACCTTATGAATAGCTTTTCTGGACATCTCCATCGCCTGCCAAGGTTTCATGCCTTTATCAATAATAAGTGGGATAGTCATGGCATAGCCAACCAGAAGATAAATACCCGGCAAAACCAGGAGTAAAAAGCCAAGGGCAATAAATATCGATTGCAGAATAGTGGCAACAATGATTTTTCCGGCACAGGAGAATCCCCGGAAAATCATTGTCCAGGAAATTGGATCTCCGGCCGCTTTCCTGATCCCCATATAGAGCAAACCAGCACCGAAAATAACAGAGAACACATTGGTAAGCACTTGCAACAGTGAACTGATCAGTAAGCTTGACATATCGACGGCATCACTATTAGCTGATGGCAACAAAAGCGCTCCTCCAACAACTAGTACCAGGAGAACGAGATACATAATTGCACTGCCAGCCCAAATGGAACCTTTTGCACCCTTGATCTTGGCCCATGCCTGCCGAAGCGTGTCCCCTATTGAAAAGGCCGCAGAGGAGCCAGCGACGGCACTCGCAGCCAGACCATCGTCATCGAGTCCCGGCGCATCAAGATCCTTGTCAAGTTCCTGATGAGGAGGAGCGTCAACCTCCTTCATTTGCTCAATCAGAAGACATTCAGCACAATACAAACGATCATCCTTTGCAATAAAAGGTTCTTCCCCTTCACTGTTTTCTTTACCACATTGCCAGCATTGTTCTTTGTCTATGCCATAGGGCTCTATTTCTATACCATCAACGTCTTCTACCTCTTCAAGTTCTTCAATCTCATCATCTACAAGCTGCTCTTCATCATTCTCAAAAGTCTCTATCAGCTCATCTGCGATCTCTTGTTCAGCAGTCACAGAATCGGCTGGATCAGGAAACGGAGCTTCTTCCGCAGGTTCAGTCGCCTCGATTTTCTCTGCTGGCTCGTCCCCCGCTTCAGCCCATATATCTTCGCCGAATTCCTCTTCTATGTCATCGCTGTCAGTGTCTTCATCTTCTGTCGTGGAACCAAAATCGCCAGCGGGTTTTTCAAAATCATCCTGTAAGGAGCTTAAACCTGCGGGGTCACCCTCAAGATCTTCCTCCAAATCATGTTCGGCCGAGTGAAGATCAATCTCCGAAGCGATATCCTCCCAATTCAGCTCTTCTTCCTCTGCAAGAGGCGGATTTTCTATTGCCGCATCAGCACGTTCCCCACCGGCTTCAGCCAATTCCTCAAGCTCGGTCGCGGGTAAGATCTCATCCCCTTCGGTCGCCTCGACACCCCTCTCATCGGTCGATGGTGTTTCAACTTCGTCTAAAGGTGCCGGTGATTCAGTGGGGGGGGCTGAAAGCGCTGAGAGTGAAGGGTCGTCATGGAGTTGAGAAGCCATCTCGGGCTTAACCTCAAACATACCAAGACATTTTGGACACTTGACTGTTCGTCCGCTGTATGAGTCTTCTGCAGAACCTTTCACTCCGCAGTGGGGACAATGTAATTTCATCAAACTCCTCCAACGCTCTTAATCTTTTCTATTTGCCAATCTCGTCCCGGACGTTTATTAATCACAAGCGACATACATATACTCCTAACACCCCATCAACTCGCCGAATGAGGGGCTACGTTCTTTGAATACAAGAATGTTTTTTCTTGATCTGCTATTAACACTCCTGAAAGGAGTATCTCATAAAATGAGATTGAATAATACGTATATTCTTCGTATTATTCAATAGAAGCTGATGCAAATACAATATCTTTTTCAGTTATTCTACCGAATTTACTTATAATGGAAATTATTATCATAGTCGCAATGGCCCAAAACCGAGTCATAGGTAAAAATGGAAAAATGCCTTGGCACATCCCTGAAGAACTTCGCTTGTTTAAAAAAACCACCATGGGGCATCCAATGATCATGGGTCGTAAAACATTCGAATCCTTACCTGGCCTTCTTCCTGGGCGGCGACATATTGTTCTTAGTCGTAATAAAAATTACCGGCCCCAAGGCGGCGAATATGCTGCCACCCTGGCCGATGCGTTGAAACTCTGTGGGCATGAAGAAAAAGTCTTCCTTATTGGCGGTGCTCAGATCTTTGAGCAAGGTTTCAGAATGGCAACCTCGATACTCCTCACCCTTCTTGAGAGAGAAGTTGAAGGGGATGTCACCTTGCCTCATTTTTCCGATGATGATTTTGTTGAAGTAAGCAGGCAACATTATCCCGACAGCTCAGAACCCTTTACAGTTGTCGTCTACCAACGCCCGGCATCTCACCGCTAGCAGAACCCTTCCAATCCCGACTGCAATGTGTTCTTTCCGCCTTCCCATTCATCTATATCATAACAATGTTCATGAGTTGCGACCTGACCATGGACGAAAGGAGAAGCAATGGACGCCCCTATTACCATCACTACATTTGAGCCCAAAGTAAAACAAGGTCTCATTGTCATCATCACCGGAAACGGCAAAGGCAAAACAACCTCTGCCATGGGCATGGCCTTGAGAGGCTGTGGACACGGCTTGAAAACAACTATTGTTCAATTCATGAAGGGGGATCTCTATTCAGGGGAATGGGATGGAGTAAAAAGACTTGAACCGCTGGTAAAACTTTACCATACCGGCAAAGGTTTTTGCGGAATCGAAGGCAACCCTTACCCCCATTCCGAGCATCGAAAAAATGCTCAGGATGCCATTCAACTCATAACCGATATCCTCAAAGCCAACCAGTGCGACACCCTGATCCTCGACGAGATCAACAATGCACTACAGCTTAAATTAATCGACTTAGATCAGGTGAAAAAGATTCTTGAGCTCCGGCCTAAAAATATGCACATTATTTTGACCGGCCGAGACGCCCATCCCGAACTCATCGAGCTTGCCGATACTGTCAGTGAAGTTCGGGAAATTAAACACGCCTACCGCAAAGAGATCGAGCCCCAGCCGGGAATCGACTTTTAATTTTTCCAGAGATACAACAAAGGGCCGGTTCGCACAAGCGAACTGACCCTTTGTTCTTTGTTAACACTCCATCAAAACGTTTCTACCCTGAATCCGTCAGGCAATTTTAGATGGTTTACAGAGTTCAGTGTCTTCTGCAGCAACTCTGCCACAGGATTGACAGGAGAATTTCATCGCTGCAAGTTTTTGTTTACACACATGACTTGCGCTGACATCGGTTGCTCCACAATACGAGCAGGAAAGAACTTCAATGGTAGGATTGCAGAGATGACCAGGGTCATCTGCCACAGCCCCACAACTTTTACAGGTATGAGCCATAACAAACCTCCTATTATAAGTCTAACAACAAAAGAAAACTTAACAAATTCTCAAGACTCGCCTCATCCCCCTCGGAAGACTCAATATCAATTGTTACCGAGGGACAAATCAAACGAAGAAAGATTACGCTCTTTTCAGCAACGTAATGGCGTCGTCTGCCAAACAATTTAAGCAAACTATGATGGTTGTCAATATGCCCTGGAACCGATAAAAGGTCAGGCAGTTCCAGAGCTTCTTACGTATCAGGTCGGAATTACTGTTTGGCTACTGCTTGTCGCTGAGGGCTTCCAGGCTTACCAAAATGTCAACATCTTTGCCGACAATGCCCATTGTAGCAAATTTCCCCGTACCAATTTTATAGGCGAGACGGTCAATGGTCAAGCCACCATTAAAGCCGATAACTTCTTTACCTTTTGCAGCAGGATGGTCCTTGATTCCAGCCAAGGTAAGGGGCAAGGTCAGGTCGTAGGTTTCACCCTTGACCGTGAATTTTCCGAGAACCTGGTAGACGTTGTTGCCAACATCAGTAATTTTCACCGACTTGAATGTCATAACAGGGTACTCTTCCGAATCAAAGAAATCAGCGGATTGCAGGTGCTTATCGCGTTTGGCGATATTTGTGTCAATAGAATCCGTTTTAATCTCAAAATAAAAGCTGCTGTCTGCCAAATTTTTCGGATCGAATTTCACCTCACCGGAAAACTCATTAAAATGGCCGTGAATTTTTGAAAATATATGGTTAACGCTAAAATAAAAATTGGAATGGGCATTATCCAGCTGCCAATCACGGCCAGCTGCCAACGCTGTCTGCCCGGCCAGGAGCAAAAAAACAAACAAAACTGTAACTATCTTAAATCTTTTCATTATATTCTCCTCTGTATAAAGTAATTATTGCACTCATCATTATATTGATTCTATGAAAAATAAAAGCAGCCAAGAGTCCTGCTAAAGATAGTGAGACAATAATGAAGCCAAAAGAATAATCAAGATTTAACGTTAAACTATCTCTCATCCTTCCTTGGCAGGCTACAATTTGCGCTGGCCAGATGTTTTTTTGCTCAAAAAGACAGAAACCACCACCCCAGCAAAAGTGGTAAAAAGAGCTACTCTTGGAACGAGCTGCTCAAACGTATCACTGACAGACGACACATGAACTACCATAAATATGATGACCAGATAGCCGAGTGGTTTATGGATTATTCTCCATTTTTTATAATCCAGCCCTAATTTCTGTCTGAACTGCGAGGAAACTACCATTGAAAAAATAATGAAAAACAGAACGCCGCCAACCATTTCCGGCCAGTATTTTATACCAATCGGCAGATTGGCCATCCCCTCCGGAGCTAAAACTAACAGCACGTGGCAAAAAGCCAATAGTAAGATGATGATGCCATTCATCCGGTGCCAGCGCATCAAGGCCGCAATGCCAAAGAGCTCCCGTAAAAAAGCAGCTTTCGTGGCAAGCAGTATCTGGACAAATACCAGGATTACCGCAAGCAGGCCTGCCATCTGCCCTCCCAGTAACATAATTTTATCTATTCCAATTTTATACCAGAGGGTCATGGATTCATAGATAAACGGTATAGACAGGGCCCCGCTCGTAACAAGAAGCAGAAAGCAAATAACTAAACCACGATAAAGCTTCACCTTTAACGGATTTATTTTGACAGGTGAAGTTATATTTTTCGTCATAACCATTACTGTTTATTCATATTTTTTATTCATATTTTTCTTTCTCTGAAAATGATGCTCAAAATCCCCAAAAGCCGTCTCAGGCGGAAAACTATTTAATACCAGGATGGGCATTAATTTCTTCTTCAATCACGTCAGGATTTTCAGCATTGTACCGAATAATATTCTGCAGATGAAACAGACTGTCCAGTTCTATAGTTGTAAATTTCAGGCTGACTTCTCCGTTCCCAGAACGGACAATTTCACCGAGGACATCGACACCTGGAGCCATCCGCTCTAAAAGAATGGTGAATTTACAGTTGCTCCCCAAAGGCAAGTCCTCTGCAATTTCCAAAAGGCAACCACCAACACTGAGATTAACTATGCGATCAACCGTGTAGACGGTTTCCTCCACCGTTAATTTTGCCATGACATTAAAATAAATCCTGCTAAATCGCCTTTTCTCGTTCATCATATTGCCTCACAGTGTTTTCCACGGTCAATTCTTCATTTCCTGCAATGGTCATTGATACCTTCTTTAAACTATATCGACCTCTCCACAAAATTCAAGGCATCATCTTTTGCGCAAAAATATACTTTCTAATAAAACGTAAAAACGACCCCATCGACACAGATAAGATTGAAAATAGAGAAAGACTGCATACATTTGCAATGATATGGTACCAGTGGCCTTTTTTCACAATGGCTGTCTCCTTAGCAAAAAACGAGCAGACAAGAACAGAAAGTGATCGTCAAGGCGTCACTTTTTTTGATGTAAATGACTATTCCACGAGGAACAAATTTAATGGAAGAAAACAACCAGCCCAATGGCAGTCTTATCCTACGAACTCTGGCCATGCCGGCTGACACCAACCCTTACGGAGATATTTTTGGTGGCTGGATCATGTCCCAAATGGATATCGCCGGCGGTATTTTAGCACGGGAAAGAACCTGTTCACGGACCGTAACTGTGGCCGTTGAGTCCATCTCTTTTATTAAACCTGTCCATGTTGGGGACGTGGTCTGTTGCTATGGCGAGGTAGTCAAAATTGGAACAACCTCAATCACCATCGATCTCGAAGTCTGGGTGAAACCGGCAATGGATTGCCCCGGGGATGAGATTTTGAAATCCCGGGTGACCAAGGCCGCCTTCACCTACGTGGCCGTTGACAGTCAAGGGAAAAAGAAGGTGATTAACCGTAATTGTAGCTGCTGAGGCATAAGCCCCCAGCAAGGTGCCAAAGGGAGTATTTCGCAGTTAACCTGCATTTCTCACCTACTCCTCTTCATTTTCCTGTCTGTTGATAAAGGAAAGAAGAGCCGCCCAGTATTCAGGAAACATGTCAATCGTGCCGTGATCTGCTCGCTCGATAAAAACAATTTGCCTCTTACCCACAATGTGATCAATAAGATTTTTCGTTCGTTCGGGGGGAACCACACTATCCTGACCACCGTACAGAACCAGCAACGGACAAACAATCTGAGCCAGATATTGTATTGAAGCGAATCGGTGTTTCAGGAGCAGCGAAACCGGCAACCAGGGATAATTTGAGCGGGCAACATTTTCAATACTGTCATAGGGCGTAATCAGAACGGTTCCCTGGACATCTCTTCGTGATGCAGCATAACATGCCACCCCGGAACCAAGACTTCTGCCGATCAGAAAGATTTCCTTTGGAGCATATCTTTTGACCACATCATCAATGACCGCCAGGGAATCGGCAAAGAACTCTGGTTCACCGGGCTTACCATAACTCGGCCCGTATCCCCGATAGGCAACAAACAGTGAGGCTGCTTTAATATCCCTGAACTCGTCGATATTTTGAAAGATATCTTCCCCATTGCCGCCATAGTAGATGAGCAGCTTTTCCCGCACCAGTCCAGGGTTGACCAACCAGCCCCGCAAGATAGCGGCCCCCTGTTCGAGATGGTAATCAACTACATTGACAAAACCGTGCTGATCATGCCGGGCTGCTGGTGGAAAAAAGAGGAACGATTCCTGTCTCAGGTACATAAAAAGCACAAGAAACAGGTAACCAATCAACAAATAGAACAGCATCTGTATTAAGAGCGACATCTTCATTTTCTCCTGCTCACATTGCTTTCAACAAAACATTTTTTTGCAACTGCTGCCATGGGCCAACTGATTCAGGCAACGCACGTAAAAAGAGTGCTCTATGATACCCGATCTTGCTCTTACAGGTCAGGATAGAATCTCATTTGATCGACAAAATTGTCCATGCCGCAGTATTACAAAAAACAATTATATATGCTATTGTCCAGCTCATTCCTTGAAACTGATATGTTTTAGCCAACTCCTCCAACATGATCCTAACGCAAAATGCATATAAAAAATTTCCATCATAATGAGCTACAAATAGACGAATGGCAAACGGCACCTGGAGAATCGTGGTGTATCTTAGGCGCAAACGACTCCGGTATTGACGGGCTGGCCAGCCTCCTGTCCGGCAAATTGATCGATTTTTCTGCGGATATCCTTCAATTGCCCAAGGCACTCGAAATTCTCTCTTTTCAGGTTCAACAAGATGTCTTTGAAGAAGAACTTCGCAATGATGACACCGATTTCATGGATAAAATGGATCCGGGAACCCTGGTTTGCGAGTTTCTGCCCGATTACCAGAACCAACTGCCCTTGCTAGAAGCCTTCGGAATGAGCCATTGTCTTCAGGTGGGATACCGCCAGCTCAGTTCCGGACAAAGCAGAAAAGTCCTTTTCCTGCAAAAATTGGCCAGCGGAGCAACTACCCTGGTTATCCAAAACCCCTACGACGGACTCGACGAGCGGAGTTGTAATGAGCTTAATCTGGCCATGCAACAATTATCAGACCGAAATATCGCATTGATTTTGCTGGTAAACAGCGCTGGCGACATCCCCGCCTGGTGTACGAACCTGGCTCTGGTCACATCGGGACGAATGACACTGGTCGAAAATAGAGATCAAATGAAACTTCTGCCAAAGGTACATAAGGATGCAGGCCATCCCGCTTCTGCCCCCATCACCGAAGACTCCACCGAGAGTGCAACAACCAGACACAGTCAAAAAAATGAACTTATTTACCTTAAAGACGGCTTTGCAAGCTATGGTGACAAGAAGCTCTTTTCAGGCCTCGACCTGAAGATTTTTACCGGTGACCACACCCTCATCACCGGGCCCAACGGCTGCGGTAAATCGACTCTTCTTGATATTATCACCGGCGACAGCCCAAAATGCTACGCCAATAACCTGCGAATTTTTGGCAAAAAACGAGGCTCCGGTGAATCGATTTGGGAGATCAAGCAAAATATGGGAATTATCTCCCCGGCGCTGCACAGGGAGCATAGAATTCCAGGGAGCGCTCTCCAGGTGGTACTTTCCGGACTTTTTGACTCAATCGGCCTCTACTCAAAAGTTTCCAGCACCGAAATAAAAATTGCAACGCGGTGGCTGGCTTGGTTATCCCTGGAAGAAAAAAGCAACATCCCTTTTAGGAGACTGACTTTTGCTGAACAGCGCCTGGTCCTCATTGGCCGCGCGCTCATCAAGCGGCCGAAGTTGCTCATCCTCGATGAAGCGACTCAGGGGCTGGATGACGTTCACCGAAACAGCCTTCTCGATCTGCTCGAGGATGTGGCGGACAAAAAAATTTCCACCATCATCTTTGTCAGCCACCGAAAAGATGAACAAAGATCATTTTTCGGTCAACACATCCAACTCGACGCTTATATACCTTGCATGACAGATTAGCCTGATTATTTTCCATATTAACTTAGCTCCATAGCTTAAAAAAGGAATCCGCATATGGATATCGACGATCAGAATATCAAAGCTTTCCTGGAAGAACTCCACCGACAAACTGACGGAGACACCGAACAACAGGTGTCCATGTATGATGTTGGGGCTGCAATAGGCCTTGATAAGGCAGAGGCTGGCAGTCTTGCCGAGCAGTTTATGGTACAGGGACAGGCAGAACTGCGAACCCTCGCCGGAGGTATCAGCATCACTGCCAAAGGACTGGCTGCTCTTGGTATTGCTGCCCCATCTCCCCATTCAACCGAAGATAATTTCCGGCTTGGTGCTTGTCCAGTTGTTGATGAAGCCGATCGCCAGGCAGTCCATCTCCTCACCAAAGAGATTAAAGATGGCATTTCCGGCCTGGCGCTCGACTATGAGCAGCTTGAGGAGATTATTCTGGATCTGAAAACCATTGAAGTCCATATGCTCTCTCCAAAACCTAAAACAGCCGTACTCCGTGAGATCTTCCGCTCGATGCTGGGTGCACTGACAACCACCAATGCTGAAAAGCTGAGTGTGCAGCTCAAAAGCATCATTAGTTGACACTGGCCCGATAAAAAGATTGCCCCTGATTCTGTACCGATGCGATTTCCCAGAAACTGCATCTGTTCTTTTATCTCCGACCAAAGTAGTCTATGCAGAGTAATGAACCTGTGCTGCTGAGACTGGCTTTCCACCTTCCCGGGGTAACAATGAAAAATCTGTTTTTTTACATCATAACTGTTTTGATCTGGGGCTCCACCTGGATCGGTATCAAATTTCAGCTCGGTACCATAGACCCTATGGTCTCGGTCGGATACAGATTTGCACTGGCTTCTCTGCTTCTGCTCTTCTGGTGCCGCCTGCGCAAGCTGCCAATGCGATTTTCCCGCCAAGACCACCTCTTTATCGCTTTACTGGGAACATTTCTATTCTGCCTTAATTACCTGCTTTTTTACCTGGCAGAATTGCATATGGCCAGCGGACTGACTGCGGTAATCTTCTCGACAATCCTGCTCATGAACATGATCAACGGCGCGATCTTTCTCAAATCACCGCTGGATATCCGGGTAATTGTCGGTGGCATACTGGGGATGTTGGGTATTATTTTAGTCTTTTTGCCTGAAGTATCCTCCTTTTCCCTCAACTCAGAAAACATGCAAGCTATATTGCTCGGTGTTCTCGCCACCTATCTCGCATCGCTTGGCAATATTCTTTCCGCAAGAAACCAGAAACACCATCTGCCGATAGTTCAAACCAACGCTTTTGGCATGGCATATGGGGCTGCTATAATGCTGGCCATGGCTTTTTTCACCGGAAAGCATTTTCAATTGATAGTGAGCTTCGAATATCTTGGCTCTCTTGTCTACCTCTCTATCTTTGGTTCCATCATTGCTTTTGGCTGTTACCTTACTCTGATTGGCAACATTGGTGCCGACCGGGCTGCCTATGCTACTTTACTCTTTCCTCTTGTCGCCCTGGCAATTTCGACAATCTGGGAGGGCTATCAATGGACGGGCTCTGCTCTCTTCGGGGTAGGTTTTATTCTTTGCGGTAATCTGCTGATGCTCAAGCGAAAAAGACATCAACAATCGAACGACCAAATGACTCATCAAAATAATGCCATGGTGAAAGAAACTTCACCATCAGCAAACGGTCTCATTCCAAATACTCTGGAGAAGCCATGAAAACTATCGGCCTGTTGGGGGGTATGAGTTGGGAGAGCACTGCGCATTACTACCGACTTTTGAACCAGGGAGTCAACCAGAAGCTGGGAGGACTCCATTCAGCGAAAATCGTTATGGTAAGTGTTGATTTTCAGCCGCTGGAGATTCTCATGCAGCAGGGAAAGTGGACTGAATGTGGCACGCTCCTGGCCAAATCGGCGAGACAAGTTGAGGCAGCCGGGGCCGACTTTCTCCTTCTCTGTACCAATACCATGCACAAAGTCGCGGATATGATAACCGAAGCTGTCGACATCCCGCTTCTGCATATAGCCGATAGCACGGCAGAACGAATCATAAAAGAGAATATCCAAACCGTCGGACTGCTCGGGACAAAATTTACCATGGAGGACGAGTTTTACCAAGGCAGACTTTCAGAAAAATACGGCCTCACGGTAATCACCCCCTGCCTGGAGGATCGGAAAATTGTCCATGATGTTATCTTCGAAGAACTCTGCCGCGGGCAAATCAGAACCAAATCGCGAGAGAAGTACCTTAACATCATAGAGAAAATGAACCGACAAGGAGCAGATGCGGTAATTGAAGGTTGTACAGAAATCGGCATGCTGATAGATCAAAAGGACACGACAGTACCCTTGTTCGAGACGACTGTTCTCCACGCCGAACATGCCGTTTGTTTTGCCTTAGCACAGGAATAAAGAAAGGAGAAAGCACTCCCCTTGACTCACGATCTTCTGCTCTTTTTTCCTTCCCCTGCTGGGTGCAGTCAATTAGTGATTTTCACAGCGAAAATTGACTCATCCTTGATCACCCCCGTCACCCGCACATTTTGCCCCACAAATTCAGCAACTTTTACCCCTTTCAGGAGGAAGGTTCCCCGATTGGTGGTGATGGCAAGCCCACGTTTTGTCTCAATGATAAGTCCTGAAAACACGCTTTGTTCATGAAAAATTAGGTGACTCATTGTATCACCATATTCGCGGGAGTCAGCAGAATCGCTTTTTTCAGCCACAGCTATCATGCCAAAGGCACAGAGGCTTGCAACAAAAAGAACTGTAACAATGTATTTCATAGGGAAATGTAATTTAAAAACTAGAGGACTTTTTCTGCTTTCGCAGTGTCTTTAATGAGATTTTCAGAAGTTAAGCAAGGGTTATGCCATCCGGCAATTACTTTTATTTCCTGCTTGATACCCAAAGTATAGCTAAAAGTCAAACGGTCTGTACAGGCAAATTATTCCCCCTCGAAAAAAAACTGCGCAAATTTTGCGCACCACACCATAACATTTTCATTTGCAGCCGAAACACGGCTCATACCTGAAGAGGCAAGCATGGAGAATCAGCCTCACAGCCTGGTATTTATTCATCCAAAGATGGCAGTCAATAGGTGACAGCTGGCATATCCTTTGCTAGAATCTACGAATCGACAGCTTGAAGTGATTCAATATGCATGGAGAACGATGGGTTTTAAATTCGATATAAAACAGAAACTTTCTCTGATTTTCTTCCTGTTCTTTCTCATATTTTCCGGAACAGTCGCGGTTCTCTTGTTTAATGTACAAAGAATGGTGGAATCCACCCAAGATATAGTTAATACAAATACCAAGTTAGACGAGATAACCGAGGTCTTAAAGGTTGCTCTGCTTGACATGGATGCCAACCATAAAAAGCTCAATATTCTCAAAAAGGATCGTTACTCAGAGTATTTTGAGCAAGCTAAAGAACATTTCGAAGAGGCTCTCGATCAGGCTGTTCAGCTCACTGCTTCCGCTGGCAACGAAGGCAAAATTTGGCGTGAGTTTGAATATAGTTACAATCGTCACAAAGCTGGTGTATGGGATACAGGAAAGCCACCTAAAATTGGCACCAACTGGGTCACGGAACAGGTCGTTTCCCACTGGATTCAAGTTATCAGCAGAGCCAAAAAGCAAAATCAATGGGAGATCGAACAGGCTTTGCGAGGGCTCAACGCCAGTAGCGCAATCAGTGCCAGAAACGGACTTTATGGTTTCTGTCTGAGCATCATGGTCGGCTTTGTCGGCGTCTGGTTCATTTCCAGGTCTATTTTTGCGCCGCTTAAAACTCTTGCCAAGGCTCTCAAACGCATCTCCATTGATAAAGCGCATCAATCGATCAGCCTCAAGGGAGGTGAGGAATTCAACGAACTGGCGACATCCTATAATGACATGAGCCGTCAACTGAATGAAGAAGAGAATATCCGCAACGAATTTATCGCCACCCTGAGCCACGAAATCCGAACGCCGCTTTCATCCATCCGCGAATCTGTCAATATGATTATTGAGGAGGTATTTGGACCAATTAATGACAGGCAGCGTAAATTTCTACAAATTGCCAGTGTTGAAATCCAGCGAATCAATAAATTACTCAACTATCTCCTCAACGTTTCTGTTCTTGAATCCGATGTGCGCAAAAAGAAATCCGCCCGACTTGACACCAAACAACTGGTGCTGAGTACTACAGAAATTTTTGCTTCCTTTGCCGAAAAGAAAAAAGTAACATTAGCAATCAGTGAGATCAGTAAGTGTCCCGATATTTATGGAATTAGGGAGGAGTTACAGCAGGTCTTCGTCAATATAATAGGCAACGCCATTAAATATTCAGAAGAGGGAGGTTCTGTGATGATCTCCTGGACGAAGGATAAATCAAAGAAGTTTCTTCTCTTCCAAGTGTCTGACACCGGCCCCGGTATCGCCAGCGATGAACTCTCTCTGGTCTTCACCAAATACTATCGTACCAAAACGGTGAGAGGTCACCTTGATGGTGTGGGCTTGGGACTGGCTATCACCAGAAAAATTATCACCAGCTATGGGGGCAAGATACAAGTTACTAATAATAAAGAACGCGGTTGTACCTTTTCATTTACACTACCGACTCGACCATAAGGAGAGTATGTTTATATTTACCCAACTACTCATGGGGAGGTCCGCAGAAATTCATTCGGAGAACTATCAACATTATGCATAATTGCCAACTGTCCATAGTTCGACTGCCATATATACTGTCGCTTTTGTCACTCTTATTTCTGTGCAGTTCCTGTACCGTGCTGCAGTTACCGGCTTTTCCTGTAGCTGCCGGGCATACCCAGGCGTTTGCAGAGCAACTCTTTATCAACGGTGATTTCGAAAATGCCCTCCTGGAATATGAGCAGATATATGAGACGGCTCTCTCGCCAGAGGATAAAAATCAGGCACTCTATGGACTTGCCTGTACCCAAATGATGTTGGCGCGCAACGACGATCAATTGATCGAGGCCATCAGCAACCTGCAAAAATGGGATGCCAATAAAGGCTCTGAACCTTTTTGGGAAAACCGGCATCTTTTCGTGCTGGCTCTTAAACGACAAAGCGTGCTCATCGAAGAGAAAAGCAAGGCACGGGCTGTACACGAGAATCAACAAAATGCTTTAATTGCCACGCAGCAACTGAAGATTTCTCAAATGACATCCACCTCCGAAATACTGCAAAAGAAGATTGAAAAACTGCAAAACCAAATTGCAGAACTCGAAGCAATAGACGCAAATGTCCAGGAAAAACGAAACCCTTTATGAGCAAAGCAATTCACGTCCTGATAGTAGATGACGACCCATCTATTCTAGAAGTTTTGGATGCCCGGCTGACAGCGGCCGGTTTCATAACTCAAAAAGCAGCCAGCGGACCGGAAGCGTTGACGCTGCTTAAAAAGAAACGGACAGATGTGCTGGTTTCTGATATAAAAATGCCGGAAATGAGTGGTCTACAACTGCTCAATGAAACCAGAGCCATCTTTCCTCAGCTGCCGGTTATTTTTCTCACAGCTTATGGGACAATTCCCGATGCCGTTAATGCTGTTAAGGCAGGTGCCGTTGACTATCTTACCAAACCTTTTGATGGCAAAGAGCTTGTCGAAAAGATAAAGAATATTGTTCAAACCATTCCAGCGCAAGCATCAGAGGTTCATCCTAAGGGTGAAGAAGGCATGATCTGGGGCAAGAGTCCCGCCATGACCGAGCTGAAGGAGATGTTGCTTAAAGTCGCCGCAAGCAATGCGAACGTGCTGATTCTTGGCGAAAGCGGGGTGGGCAAGGAATGTATTGCCAGGATGCTGCATAAATCCAGCAACAGAAAAAATAAACCATATATTGTTGTCGATTGCGGCTCAACCCCGGCAGGAATTTTAGAAAGTGAACTCTTTGGCCATGTGAAGGGATCCTTCACTCATGCAATCAGTGACAAAAAGGGCCTGATAGAAGCGGCCAATGGCGGCACACTGTTTCTTGATGAGGTGGGCAATATTTCTCAGGAAATGCAGAGCAGGCTCCTCCGTTTTCTTGAGGAAAGGACCATACGGCAGGTTGGAGCTATCAAGGAGATAGAAATCGATTGCCGGGTCATCTCTGCCACCAATTCGGACCTAAAGGCAGATGCCGACGAAGGTAAATTCCGACTTGATCTCTATTACCGCCTCAAGGTTGTCACCCTTCTGGTTCCTCCACTACGGGAAAGACGTGAAGACATTCCTGAATTAGCGCAATTTTTAGTCGACACCTACACCAAAAGCAACAATCTTCCCAGCATGAAACTTCCGAAGAAGACCACGGATTGGCTGCAGACACTCTCCTGGCCGGGTAACGTGCGGGAGTTGAAAAACGCGATTGAAACAGGGATCATCCTCTGCAAAAACGACCAGATTCTGCCGGAAGATTTGCAATTAGATGATCAACCTATCCCAATGAGCAAAAATTCTGAATCAGATTTTTCAATCGAACAAAGCGAAAAAGAAGCAATTATCCGGGCACTAAAACAGACTAAAGGTGTAAAAAAGGATGCCGCAGAACTCTTGGGAATCAGCCGCCGGGCCATCCAGTATAAAAGCAAAAAGTATGGCCTTGACACCGCAGATTTTAAAAACTGAGCTGTCTCAAAAAGAAAGGGGGAGATAAACCCGTTAAAAGGTCTACTCCCCCGTCGAAAAACAATATGCAGAAATGCTTTTCTCTTATACCTGCCAACCCTTTGAATGGCTGATGTCGCCGTCTTTACCTATAACAAAACATTCACAATCAGGCTGCGAGTTGATAAACTGAACGCCTTCAACAGGTTCCATGACGAAAACACTGGTTGCCAGGGCATCGGCATCCATAACTGTAGGGGCGATCACCGTCACGCTGCTGGACAGATGGGGAGAATGCCCGGTTTTGCTGTTGATTATATGGTGGAATAACTTCTCGTTGTCATAATAAATTTCGTAATTACCCGAAGTCGCAATGGCCCCGTCCTTCATGGTAATGATGTCCGGATATTCTTTTGTTTTTGCCGGATCCTGAACCGCCACTGTCCAAGCCTTGCCTTTTGCAGCAAGGCCACTGGTCCTGATATCACCACCGGCATTGATGAGATGATTTGCCACCCCGTTAACCCTGAGAACCTCTGAGGCCTTATCGACAATATACCCTTTAGCGATACCGTCGAGGGTAATAGCCATATCACTGCCGGCAAACTGCAAAGAACCACTCTGAAAGTGTAGTTTGTCACTGCCAATGAGCTTTAGGGTGCGGTCAATTTCACCATCCGTCGGGGTGTGACTCCCGGCAAAACTCTTTTTATACAGATCGATGAGTGGCTTGACGGTAATATCAAAAGCCCCTCTTGTCTCGCGGTTGTAGTAAAGCGAGCGCGCCACCAGCTCAAGCATTTCCTGTGGAGCATGCTCGATCTTTCCGGCAACATTGAAGGATCCGACAGCGGATCGATCTTCATAGTTGGTGAGCATAGCATTAAGACGATTAATTTCCTCAAATGCCAGGCCAATTGCCTGCTCAGCCTCATCGCGTGAAGGATGGATCGCGGTCATTGCCACAAATGTCCCCATGGCCAACCGGGTTTCAGTCACTTTATATTCCTTTGGGCCAAAGAAAAATGCCTCTGCCTTTTCTGTGGGCAAAAGAGCGGCTGAAGCGGCACCAAGTCCCAAAAGGCCTGAGAGTTTTAAAAACGATCTTCTTTTCTGATCAAAGGGAGTTTCTGGATTTTTCATATCTTTTTCCATCTTGAATTAACTAGCCATTTTCAAGCCATCAGCAGCACTTCTGGAGATTGCCTGACGACCTTCATAGTGTCTGAATATATCACGGGGGCATTTCGTCACACAAGCGGTTTCGCAACTCGGACCGTAGGCGATACATGCTTTGTGATCAATCTTCACCACATTACCTTCATATTTAACAGCGTCTGCCGGGCAGGCTTTAACGCACATTTTACAGCCGATACATCCAACACCGCAGACGGCCTTCACATTCTTGCCAAGCTCCTGGGTCGAGCATGGTACATAAACCCTCGCCTTCAGGGTTTGAATCTCTATGATATTTTTGGGGCAGGTCTTCACACAAACCCCGCAGCTGACACATTTATCCGGGTTGACAACTGGAAAGTTTTCAACCATTTCGATGGCGTCAAAGGGGCAAGCTTCTGCACACTCGCCAAGACCAATACAGGCATACTGACAAGCTGAAGGTCCGCCGAAGGCAAGATTAGCCGCCGTACAGGAGGCGAAACCGTAATATTCATGTTTGTGACTGACCCGGCCTTCAACTCTTGAGCAGCGTACCAAGGCAATTTGATCCTCAAGTGCCGTCATTTTTTTGCCTGTCAATTCTGCCACCCTGTTAGCAACCTTCTCTTTTCCAGGAAAACAGAGGTTTGGGGGCACATCCGGATCATTGACAACGGCAATGGCATATCCTTCACAACCGGGATAACCACACCCGCCACACTGGGCAAGAGGCAGCGATTCGACAACCTCTTCAATAAGCGGATTGACCTCTACAGCAAATTTATGGGCAGCGATAGCCAACCCAATACCGAAGAATAAGCCAATGCAGCCGAGAAGAACCAGACCACCTAATGCTAATTTAATTAATGCCGGATCCATATCTTTTTTACTCTCAAATTAATTCAACGTTTTAAGGTACTAAAATATCTGCAGTCCTGAAAACCCAAGAAATGCCATGGCAAACTGCCCGGCTACAATAAAGGCAATTGGCAAGCCCTTGAAAGTTTGTGGAATATTTGCCAACTGCATCCTCTCACTCACCGAACTCATCAGGTACAGTGCAAGCAGAAAACCGCCACCTGCACCAAGAGCCAGCATGAAGGTTTCAAATATATTGTAATTGTTATTTGCCAGGATCAGAGGAACTGCAATAATGACACAGTTGGCAATAACCAGAACAAGATACACTCCAAAGGAGTTAAAGAGAATTGGATTCACTTTTCTGAGGATCGTATCAACCGCCTGAACCGTCAGAGAAACCAAACCAATAAAAACGACAATCTGCAAAAAGTTCAGATCATACGGAATAAGGATAAAATTGTAGAAGAACCAACTCATCAGTGCTGACACAACCATGACCAGGGTAAAAACGACACCCATTCCCTTGGCTGTAGCTTTTTTCTTCGAAGTCCCAAAAAATACACAGAGCCCGAGATACTTGGTGAAAACAAAGTTGTTAATCAGCAGGGCCGATATGAGAATGCCAAACAGGTAGCCAAGATAGGATTTACTGACCTTAAAAGTAGTTTTGTCTATCCCGGCAAGTCCCTTGATCGTGACCACATGGGTCATGGCTGTATTGAGTGGCTCGGCAAAGACAAGAGTCAGCTCTTTTCCACCAGCATTAAGCGTTGCGGATTTGAGCACCAGTTGGATATCTGGATCCGGCTCCTCATAAACTGTATAGTTGTGAATATTTTCTGCCACTGCCTTATCGACAGGACCCGAGAAATTTACAACAATCTCATTGTCTCCCTTAAAGCTGTGACCAGCTATTAGCCCCTCTGCCTGGGAGACAAGTGGCGCTATACAAAAAAACAGGGTCGCCAGTAGGAATATTTTAGTTTTTGCAAGAGTCATCATTTTAACCCTTTTGAGCGTTTATAAAAAATTTCAGTCCAATTGAAAAAAGCCATCATTAAACCAACTACAAAGAAACCAGCGCTGGGCAGGATAAAGAAAAGCAGCGGCTTAAAACCCAGAACATCATAGCCAAAGATGGCACCGGAGCCGAGAAGCTCACGGATAAATCCGATACACATCATGCCTATCATAAAGCCAAGCCCCATACCTAATCCGTCCCAGAATGAATCATTTACCGACTCTTTACTGGCAAACATTTCAAGACGCATGGTGATGATAGCAAACGCGACGATCAGTTTTACAAAGATACCCATCTTTGCGTAGGCTTCTGGCAGATAGGCAGCCAGAACCAGATCAATGACCGTCACCCAGGTAGCAATGGTCAAGGTGTAGGTCGGTATACGAATCCTGGGATGGATTAAATTTTTAAAGAGAGCTATCGTCACACTGGAAAAAACCTGCACGAAAAGCACCGCGATTCCAAGCATTAAACCATTCATTACCGTGGTGGAAATACCAACGGCAGGACACATGGACAGTGCCAGCTTGAAGATCGGGTTTTCACTCAAGATGCCTCTGCTTATCAGCTGCATGCTAGATTTGTCATTTGCCACGTCGAGTTCCTCTTACAAAAATTAAAACGCTACAGGGAGATTTTGTTCTTTCAGAACCTTATCCAAAACATTTACCCGATAGGCAAATTTGGTGACAATCCCTTTCACACCGTTGCAGACTGCCCGGGATGAAATGGTTGCACCGGTAAGCGCATAGATATCCTTGTCCTTATACTGTTCACGAAACTTCAGGATATCCTCTTCGCTGACCTTACCATTCAAGGCCTGGAGATAATCAGCAGGAATAGGTGCTTTGACCACATTGATTGTCTTCAGTGCCTCAAAGGGCTTGCCTATAAACTGGTTTTTGAAATAATCCTGCTCGATTTCCGCTCCGAGTCCAGGATCTTCCTCGTGTTCCAGAATTTCCATGCCAATGAGAGTAAAAGCTGGATCAACGGCCAGCATTACATGGACAAAGGTCTTAAAGCCCTGAAACTTGCCCTTGAGCAGATAGGCCATTCGACTGCCATTATTGGTAACCACAATGGTCTGATCGGCAAAACTCACCTCATATCCAGGTCCGACCACTGCTATCACTGCCTTGTTACGAATGTCCGCTTCCAGGGCTTCAGTTTCACTCAGTGATATCGGTTTAACTTCAATCAAGCTGCCACTGAGGTCAATGTTAACAAAAACGAAATCGCCAGCCTCACCATGCTTTGTGGGGACAATATAACCGATAGACTGCTTTTCACTACTGCTGATGACGTATCGATAGATCTCATGCATGGCTATCGATTCAGGTATCTTGGCACCATCCGTATAACCAAGCAGTGCGTACATCACCTGCTGTTCTTTGACATGTTCATTATGTTTCTTGGCGTTGCTGGTAAAGATGAAACACAAACCCATGACCGATGCGGCCAGCAGACAGGTAACAGTCAGACGAACGATAATTGTTATTATATCTTTCATTTCGCCCCTCCTGCCGGTGGAGCAAAACGCTTAGGTTTGAACCAGCCATCAAGAACAGTACTAATAGGATTCATAAGAAGTATTGCGTAGCAGATACCTTCTGGATATCCACCTTTGAGCCTGATAAGAACAGTAAGAGCACCTATACCGATACCAAAAACTATCTTTGCTGTTTTTGTCGTTGGGCTGGTGACATAATCAGTTGCCATATAAAAAGCCCCGAGTATGGCTCCACCGGAGAGAACCGCAAGGAGAGGGTCACCACTAAAATAACCTTCTCCACCAAAGATCCAGGTCAAGACAGCAATTGTACCAAGAAGTGCAACAGGGATATGCCAGCTGATATAGCCTCGGTAAATGAGATACAAGCCACCAAGAACCAGCAGGAAGCCGGATGTCTCTCCGATACAGCCTGGACGCAAACCAAGGAAAAAATCAGTATACAAACTAAACCCACTGCCGAAGGCCTCGGTGAAAGCAGCCATGCCGTGTTCTTTCATCACGGCCAGAGGCGTGGCGGTTGAAACTGCATCGACTGAACTTCCCAGGTAGGAAAAGATATCAAAGCCATGAATGGGGGATAACCAGGCAGAAGTCATGGCCACCGGAAAAGATGCCAACAAAAACGCCCGGCCAAGTAGAGCAGGATTAAAGAAGTTATAACCTATTCCACCCAGGAGATGCTTACCAATATAGATGGCAAAAACCGCAGCCAAAATAGGCAGCAGCGGCGAAACACCCGGCGGGATAACAAAGGCCAGCAGCAAGCCGGTCAGTACAGCACTCCCATCTTTTATAGTCACCGTTCTCCCCAGAGCCTTCTGACTCAAGGCTTCAACGACGACACAGCTTATTACTGACACAGCGGTAATAAACAAAACTTGGATTCCAAATACGAAAACAGACAGAATCAGTGGCGGCACAAGGCAGGCCACCACCGTCCACATAATTTTCTCGACCGACTCACTGCTTTTCAGATGCGGGGAAATGGAAACCTTCCATCCGCCTGCTGGTGCAGTTGTCTGATCATCTGAAGCTTGCTGTATGCTCACGACTCTCCTCAAAACATCCTGGTTAGTACCTTACAGAATATTTTCTTGATTTTTTTGTAAAAAAATATCCTGTTTCAAGATTCTTACACCCCTCAAGGGGGTATTCTTTTTAATCCCCATGCTTTGAGGGGGACTAAACGAAGTCCCGACGTTCTTCACGTTGACCGGGCTTAGTGCATGTCCCCTTCTGCAGGGCCAACTCATTTGTTAAACCACTACCAAAAATTCAATACTTAATGCGATCTGTTACAACCTATTACGGCCTCTTTGCCTTCATCTTTGCTAAACGGACAAATTGAACAAGCGGTCGTTTAGCTGGACAGACATAGGCACAGGAACCACATTCGAAACAGTCGAAGACACCAAACTGCGCAGTATCTTCAGCCCTGTTTGCTTCTACATAAATACCAATCTCTTTTGGCTCCAGTCCCATTGGACAGGCATCAAGACACCAGCCACAACGGATACACTGGGAATGTGGCTTTGTATCAGTCTCATCTTCTGATAAAAACAAGATGGCCGAGGTGGTTTTCGTTACCGGAGCATCAAGGCTTGAGAGGGCAAAACCCATCATCGGTCCGCCCATTATGACTTTAGCCAGATCTGGCTTCACACCACCCAGGTAATCAACAATATCGCTTATTTTAGTGCCTATCTTCACCAGCAGATTGGCAGGTCTGCTAATGCCTTTGCCGGCAATGGTGACCACCTTTTCATAGAGTGGCTTGCTGTACACTACCGCGTCGTAGATTGCCTTTGCCGTGGTGACGTTTTGGACCACAACCCCCACCGAAGCCGGAAGGGCCATGGCCGGTACTTTCCGACCAGTAACAGCCTGGATAAGCTGCTTTTCAGAACCTTGGGGATACTTCACCTGCAGGGTCTGCACTTTGATGGTGTAGTCGGTATTGCCACCCTCAAGTGCGGCTTTTTCCATACCCAGGATAGCATCGGGTTTATTACTTTCAATACCAATATGACACTCAGTTATGCCAAGAACTTTGAGGATGATTTTTGCACCTTCTACAATCTCGGTTGCGTTCTCGAGCATTTGCCGATGATCAGCGGTGATATAGGGCTCACATTCCGCACCATTCAGTATCAAGGTATCAACCGGTGAATTCGCCGGCGGATTTAGCTTTACATGGGTGGGAAATCCGGCACCACCGATACCAACGATCCCGGCATCGTGTATTTTGGCCAGCAGCTCAGAACTTGAAAGTTGCTGCCAATCAACGGCCTGGTACTCTACAGGCTCAGCTTCCTTATCCACCTCTAAGATAATGGAGGGGGTGCTTACCCGCATCGGATGAACAGAGGTTGCCAGATTTTTGATTTTACCCGCAACCGGAGCATGAAGAGGAACGCCAAGTCCCTTCGTCACCTCACCGATCACAGCACCTTCAGTGACCACATCACGTTTAGCCACAGTCGGGGTGCATGGAGCACCAATGTGCTGGCCAAGAATAATTTCGAGTTCGGCGGGTACAGGCATTACTTCTATAGCTAAGCCCTGTGTCTGCGCTTTGAAGTGTGGCGGATGAACGCCACCTTTAGGGAATGTCAAAAACGATTTCATAACCAATTAATAATTCAGTTAATTTGGCACATTCAATCATGCCATCCAAGACTGTACACTCTGCAGTCCGCCGTCAAGATTACCCGATCAGGACAATCCGCCAAAATACTTCATAAACTGAGTACGTTCAAAACCTGCAGAATTACCGGCCTGCTTATAACTTAAAAGTCCTCTAAACTCGTCGATGCTGGAAAATGAATGTTGCTCCATCCACTCTTCAAGCCCCTTGAGCATGATTGCAATATGTCCAGCTTTATTTTTATAGAGAGTTGAGACGACCTGGACCGCAGTGGCACCGGCCAAAATCTGTTTTATAAGCCCCGCACTGTCATGAACCCCGGTTGAAGACACCAAGTCCTTTTCGATCTGGCCATACATCAGAGCAATCCAGCGCAGAGATTCACCGCCTTCAGAAGGGCTGCTCAAGATATCAGCTGATGTGAGGACCATCTTGTCGATATCAATGTCAGGGGTATAGAAGCGGTTAAACAAGACAAACCCGGAAAGATTGTTGATCCAACTCAGTTTCACAATGAGATTGGCAAGAGAAGCGGAATAATGGCTCATTTTCAAAGAAACAGGGATGGATACCAACTCAGTGACCGCATTGATGATCTCGACATACCTTTTTTCGCTCTCGTCACTGGTGGTTTGCGGATTTGAAGGAAGCAAGGCTATATTCAGTTCTATTGCATCCGCACCTTCCTGCTCAACAGATTTGGCAAAAGAAGTCCATTCATTGGCAGATACGCAGTTAATGCTGGCGATTACCGGGATATCGACGGCTTTCTTTGCTCCGGCGATAAGCTTCAAATAGGTATCCACCTCAGTGCCACGGGTATAATCACGGATATAATCTATAGCCCCCGGATAATCAGCATTGTAGCTTTCAAGATTTGCTGCCAGCTGCCCTTGAATTTGTTCCTCGAAAAGAGATTTCAAAACCACCGCGCCGGCATTGTTGTCAGCCAGATTCTTTATCTGATCAACTGAGTTGGTTAAACCACAACTGCCGACTATCAACGGATTTTTCAAATCCAATCCAAGATGTTTCGTTGATAGATCAATCATATTGTCTGAGGTGTTCTCCATTGAAATTTATGTTCTGCCTGATAATCCACGCAACAACTTGCTTTCAAAAACAGCTACTGTGCTTGTTGTGCACTAAAAAACCACAAATCAGTTCGCTTTCATGTCATGCTTCGGCTAGAGGAATACTAAATTTTTACAGAAATTCAACAATTTTTTCGTCACAGCCACAAAGAAACATCGCTATCCTATTGTTATTATGTTGTATAAATTTTAAAGATAACTTTAATTACTTCCGATTATGCAGGATAACGCGACACAACATTTCCTTCAACGTGTTGTGCAAACTGGAAGTAACAGTAAAAAACAAAGCCCCATCGCTCTTCACTATTTTGCCATCAAAAAACAATTCCACGACGAATACAATCTCGTTGATTACTAACGGCAGTACCCTATACTACAAGTTTCTCGTATTATATATGTGAAAAATACCACCTGTCAAAATATTATATAAATTAATGCTTAGCCTTGTTTTCTATTGGTTTTCTAATCAGACCAGCTATGTCGAACCGAAGAATATCCGATGCAGAATTCTAAAATGCGCATTATATAAACCAAATCGCTCTCAATTGGAGGTTCACGACTTCGCCTCCCAGCTGCGACTCTCAATAATGAGCAATAACAAACCTCTCCTTCATCCTTTTCTACTGTCGAAATCATGTCCATTTCTCAACTCCGCCATATGCCGATAGCTCAAGTGCTCTGTGGCGCTTTTCTGATTAGTTTTTCAGGTATTTTTGTCAAACTGGCGAATGTCTCACCAACGGCTTCCGGTTTCTATCGTGTATTTTTTGGCTCGATATTTTTACTCTGCGCGACTATCTGGTTTAAGGATTTCAAGAAACTCACGTCCACCGAATTATTTCTTATCTCCTTTTGTGGCTTTGCCTTCGCTCTTGATCTCTTTTTCTGGCACGAAAGTATCATGTATATTGGCCCGGGGCTGGCCACACTTCTTGGCAACTTCCAGGTCTTTCTACTCGCCGCCACCGGAATAATATTTTTAAAGGAAAGCGTCCGTCCCAGGTTTTTTGCCGCCATTCCTCTAGCCATAACCGGCCTTTTGTTGATTGTGGGCGTGCACTGGAGCAACCTTGAAAATGATTACAAAACAGGTATTTATTTCGGTTTACTTACTGCTGTATGCTATACCGCCTTTCTTCTCAGCCTGAGACGAGTCCAATCACGGGAAAACCATTCCCAGTTTTCTTCCCTTATGATAGTCTCAATAAGCTGCGCCATCTTTCTTGGCAGCAAAATGCTGCACACCGGCGATTCTTTTGTCATTCCAGACACCAAGAGCCTCCTGGCTCTGCTCGGCCTTGGCTTGTTCAGTCAGACTGTCGGCTGGGTTTTAATCGCTAATGCCATGCCCAAAATTCGTGCATCGTTTACCGGCCTGATTTTGCTTCTCCAACCATCGCTGGCATTTATCTGGGATGTCACCTTTTTCAACAGACCAACAGACCTCCTCAACTGGACTGGAGTTCTTCTGACCCTCACTGCTATTTATATGGGCCTCACCGGCAAAGCCGCTCCCCGAGAGCGTAAACAGTTGCATTCTTAAAAATTGGCTCTATTATTTATGGAGACAATGCAGTCCCCTTTTTCCCAAAAATGAGAGTGACCAGACTATTATGAAAATTGCAAACTACCAAGATTCACCGTCCCATAAATTCGATAATGAGACCGCAAAAGGTGTCACCGGCAGAGTGGTCATCGGCAAGGAAGATGCAGCCGATAACTTTTGCATGCGGGTTTTTACCATTGCACCCGGTGGCTTCACCCCCAGGCATTCACATGAATGGGAGCACGAGATTTTTGTCCATTCCGGAAAAGGACAGGTGTATCAAAATGGAGAATGGAAAGAAGTCAAGAGCGGCACAGTAGTCTTCATCCCCGGCAACGAAGAACATCAGTTGATGAACGGCGGTGGTGAAGATTTCGTCTTTATTTGCCTCATCCCTTCGGGTGTTTCTGAAATATAACGATTAACCAGCCCCATCTGTCCGGTCAATGTCAGGCGGACTTGCAAAATGGGGCTGGACCTATCATCCAGCAGTAACGACTCCCGCGCCACCGCATCTCATCCCAGCAAAAACCAATAGAGCAACGCACCGGAGATGCCAAAACTGATCGAAGGTGCGACCATTCTGCGCCAGGCCCGGGCAAGATCAGTTTCGAAGTAATTGCACGTGAGGACAAAACAGATGTGAATCGGCGAAATCATAACTCCGGTAAAACCGGAAAATGATCCGAGAATCAGATATGGTACTATCTGGTCTTCCATGCCAAGAGTATGCAGCAGACCGATCAACAACGGAAAAGTCGCTCCGACAAAAGCCACATTAATTCCAGCCACCAATCCCACCAAAAACGGCAAAAATACCGCTGCGGCAAACAGAGCAACTCCACCCCCGGCACTTGCCGCCATTGCCTCCACTATTCCAGCCGCCTGCATCACATCCTTAAAAATAAAGATCGCCGCAATAACCATGAGCATGGTCCAAAGGCTCTTTTTCTTCAGGACAGCGGCCAGAAAACCAATCCCCAATTGATTTTGAACCATAATGCAGATAATGGCACAAATAAGGGCAGTGATCACGCCCCACTCAAAAGAGATTGTAGGCGCAAATCTGGCAAGTAAAGTCTCCAGTCCTATTGCACCGACTATAGCAATAATCAAGGGAAGCCCTTCCCCGAGTATTTGGAGGAGACTTCCCCGAGGGCGAACCTCTTCCTCTAACGCAACCGCACCCAACACATCGGTCCTCAGAAAAAAGAACCAGCCGATGCCAAACATGGCAACAACCCCCGGCCAGGATCGGGCAATAAGAGAAGTGACCGGAATATCAGCCAGTGCCACAGTTAATATTATGCCGGGATACAACGGCCAGGCCATTTCCCAGACATGCCTGAACCAGTAGTTGATTACCGCCCGATCTCCATTATCAAGGCTCATATCAGCACTTACCGCCTTAACCATGGGCGCAGAAAAGATTGCACCACCAGGCATTGGCAGCAGCCCTATCAGGGCCGGAAAAAATATCAACCGCAAGCGGGGATGGACAAGATAACCCGACAAGGCCTCCATGAGCCGAACCGACTGACCTGACCTCTCCAAAGCATCAGAGAGAATGAGTATCGAACCAACAATGCTGGCCCAAAAAAGGAATTTTTCCTGAACCACGGCCAAACAACTGCTTTTAAATAATGCTGGAACAGAAAGGCCAAAAATCAACCCCATAAACAAGCCGCCCGCTAAAATAGACAAAGCAAGGCCCAGTCTATTTCTAATGCCAACCAACATGAGACAAAAGGCAGCTAAGACTTTCAGAAAAGGCAGGGCAATTGTAAGCAGTTCCATAAATCAATTTCACAAAAATTATATACTGTGCACCAGGCACTCTGTTTCGGGGAAAAAGATCATTCTACGAGACAATCATCGGGCCCATTTTGCCTGAAGATTGATATTACTGGTTATTACTCTTGGGTGACGAGAATTCTGCCAACAGTTTTTGTTAGTCGACAACCATATATGCCTTTGACACATCAGTATTTCTTTTGTTTTTCTGAACATCAATTTCCTGAAACTTGAAAATGTCCTTAAGTATCAAGCAGGTTTCCCGAGAGACATAAATCAAGCCGCCGGGACAGCAGGATTCCAGCCTGGAAGCAAGATTAACACCACTGCCAAGTACAGTATAGTCATAGAATTCTTCTGAGCCGATGGTTCCAGCAACCACCTCGTCAGTATTGATACCGATGCCCAGCATAATATCCACGCCGAGCTTTTGCCGCCATTTTTTATTTAAGCTTTGCATCATTGCCTGCATATCTATTGCGGCCTCTACCGCTTTTTCTGCATGATTGTCCATGGGAACAGGGTTTCCCCACACCACCATCATTGAATCACCAACGAGCTTATCTATAGTTCCACCATTTGCTCTGACGATAGGTATGAGCTTGCCAAAACAATCACGCAACATGACAAACAGCTGTTCCGGGGCAATCACTTCACAGAGATGAGTGAACCCCCGAAGATCTGCGAACATGACAGTCACAGTTTTCCGAACCCCTTCCTGCTTGAGCAGATCCGGGTTCTTGAGGAGGTATTCGGCAACGGATGGTTCAACGAGAGAGCCGAGAGTTTTTCGAATTTCATCTTTTTCCTCTGTGAGAAAACTCTGTTCCCAGGCAAGCACCCTGATAATAGACACCAGACAGCCGAGCAGGGGCGCCGCCAGAGGCATATACAGAGAATAACTTGTTGTGTAGGAATGAATGAGCACACCGTAGAAAAACCATGAAACAACGGTATAGATAATTCCCTTAACCGTGCCTTCTTCGAGAATCACGATACCTGGGAATATGGCGTGAAACATGACTATCAGCATCATAACAGTGGTCGGTAGCAGAGTGTATTGTTTCTCTGGATCCAGCTGCAGTAACAGTGAGTCAACACCAAAAAATATATCAACATATTGCATTAAACAGAGCGTCAATGCAACAAGCACTGAAACAACCAGAAACATTTTCAGGCGGGAATAATTATGCTTCAGGTCGAGATGCATCACGGTGAAACCTTTATTATAAATTCTTATCGTGCGTTCTATGATATATTTAAGACACTGACCCCGGTACCCCCTTGAAAGGTACTATTTTCAGTCCTCGTGCTTTGCCGGGATAAGCACCTTCACGGCATACCGTTGCTGAATCAACAGACAGGACTACACGCTGGCCAGAGACATGTCTAATAGTAGCAAAACCATTCGTAAGAAGTCAAATGTCTTACCTTTTTCCCAAAACAAATCCCGAAGCCGAAGCCTCTTTCACAGAAAACGACCTCACGAGAGGGGGGATGTTTTTTGCTTTTAGCCTATTTTATAAGTATATAATTGAACAACTCCATGATCGATCAACATCAACCAGAACCACCAATTATGCGCATTATGAGTATTATGACAAAGAATCAAGGCCAAAAAACCAGCAGTGGCTGGCACATCTTCTTGCTGCTTGGTATTATCGCTTCCTGCCTTTTTATACGGCCACCACTCACTCTTGCCGATGGCGAAAAGAAAACCGTTCTCTATCTCAACTCTTACCACAATGGCTACCACTGGTCAGACGGTCTGCTTGAAGGAATACGTACCGTCTTGAACCAAAGTCGCTATAAAGTGGATTTGCAGATTGAGTATATGGATGCCAAGAAATACAACTACGAAACGATTTCCAGCAATCTTTATCGACTATACAAAGAAAAATTCAAGAACGAGGTCTTTGATGTCATAGTCCTATCCGACAACGATGCCTTAAATTTTGTCAACCAACACAGGCATGACCTTTTTAAAAACATTCCAGTTGTTTTTTGCGGTGTAAACGACCTCAAGGATGCCGATATTGCCAAAGGTAATATCACCGGAATTGCCGAGATATATGATTTTCTTGGCACCCTCAAAGTGGCGAAAAAACTCCACCCGGAAAAAGACCGCCTCGTTTTTCTCATTGATAACTCCACCACCGGTACCGCTATTCGGCACCAAGCTGAAAAATTAATCCAGCAAAATAATCTGAATCTCCGCTGCGAGTTCTGGATTCAGCTCAGTCTTGAAGAAACCCAAAAAAGAGTTGCCGCTCTCCCGGATGACACCTTCCTGTTTATTGCCCCGTATTATCAGACAATTGATGGTCGGTTTTACACCTCGGAGGAAGTAACAGAAGCAATCTACCAGCACAGTTCTGTGCCCATTTATTCCTCCTGGGAATTTATGGTCGGCTTTGGTACCGTCGGTGGCAAAGTTCTGTCTAGCTTTGAGCACGGCAAGATAGCCGGAAAAATGGCGATACAGATACTCAACGGAACCAGGGCCGATGATATTCCTATCATCCGTGAGCCCAAAGATGGTCTTTATCTCTTTGATTACAATGTGATGAAGAAACTGGGCATTGCCCAGAGCCTCCTCCCGGAAGGCAGCAGGATAATCAACGAGCCTAAAGCCTTTTACTCTCTTTCTAAAGAACTTTTCTGGATAATGATGGTCAGTTTTGTCGTCTTGTTTGTCGCCCTGGTATCCATGGTTGGCGCGATGCTTGAGCGGCGCAAGGTTGAGCGGAAGATAACTGACCAGCTGGCCTTTCAGGAAACACTAATGGATACCATTCCGCAACTTGTGTCGTGGAAAGACGTGGAAGGAAAGTATCTTGGCGTCAACCAGGCCTTTATGGATTTCTTCGGCATTCAAAACGCACTCCAGATCGTCGGCAGGGAAACCGAGGAAGTCATCATCGACTCTAGCTATAGTGGCTGGTCGATAAAGGCTGACAATTCCGTCGTCGACAAAAATGAAGCATTTCGAAAAATACGAAAAAAGGTTACAGACCCGAATGGAGTTGATGCCTGGATAGAGGTCAACAAGGTGCCACTCAGGGGACAGGGAGGCCGCATAGTTGGTATCCTCACCACCGCTGAAAATATAACCAAGGAACAAAACCTGGAAAAACAGCTCCTTCAGTCGCAAAAAATGGAGGCCATTGGCACACTTGCCGGAGGTATTGCCCATGATTTCAACAACATCCTCACCTCGATCATTAACTCAACCGAGCTTGCCATCGGTGATTTGATCCCCGGCAGCCAAACAGAAACAGACTTAAACAGAGTGCTCAAGGCAGCAAGAAGAGGCGGCCGGGTTGTCCAGCAGATACTCTCCTTCAGCCGCCCTTCCCGGGAAGGGTTTCGACCGACGGATATGTCCCAGGTCGTGCAGGAAGTCATCCACCTGATGGAGGCTTCCATGCCTGCCAATATTGTCGTTTCCAGCCATGTCGAGCCGGGCAAAAGTTTCTTTGTCCATGCTGACCCCACACAGATGCATCAGGCAATTCTCAACCTCTGTACCAATGCCTTCCATGCTCTGCGAACGACCGGCGGCGAAATAGACATCACACTTTCTCATGTCGTGCATGAAGAAAATTTGCCTGAGGCCACCCATGCAGCAACCAACAGCTTGATAAAAATCTCGGTGTCAGACAACGGTCCGGGCATTAAGTCGGAAATAATCGATAAGATTTTTGATCCGTTTTTCTCGACAAAGAGTAAAACAGAAGGGACGGGTCTTGGCCTGGCAGTGGTCCATGGTATCATCAAAAGTCATCTGGGAACAATAGAAGTCTTCTCTGGCGCTGAAGGTGGCACAACCTTTGAAATTCTCCTGCCGGAATCTGAAGGGTGTGAAGATATCGTCTCAAGCAGTCTGGGCGGCGATCAGGAAATTGGCGGACATATTCTTTTTGTAGAAGATGATGAAGATCAGTTGCAAACAACCCCCAGACTGCTTGAAGAAATGGGTTTCAATGTCACAGCCCTTCGCGAACCAAAAGCGGCTGTGCGCCTGGTTTCTGTTGGAACTAATAATTTTGATATTTTGATCACCGATTACGATATGCCAACAATGAGTGGTGTCACGTTGGCCGGGCTGCTCCCCGAGCTGCCGGTAATACTCATATCAGGTCGGGATGATGCACGAATCGCCGCCAGGGAATACCCCAATATCCATAGCGTGATAATCAAGCCGTATCATAAAAAAGATCTCATGGATGGTATCCGTGAGGTTATTCAAAACGTGAAAAAGCATGCCTAAGATTCTTATAATTGACGATGATATTGAAGCCTGCGAAACCATGGTCAGTCTGGTTACCCGACTTTCCTACCAGGCCGACATGGCCCATAGCCTGAGAGATGGGCTGCGTCTCGGCCAAAGTAATAATTACGATGTGGTATTCCTTGACGTACATCTTCCCGACGGCAACGGACTCGACATCCTCCCCTCGCTCCTTGACCACAATGACCCTCCCGAGGTGATCATTCTGACTGGTAAAGGTAACCCAGATGGTGCAGAACTGGCAATTCAGGGGGGAGTCTGGGATTATCTCCTGAAGCCCACCTCCATCAGGGATATCACCCTCACTCTCAACAGGGCACTCAAGTACCGCAGGGAGAAAAAAGGCAACACCACGCAAGAAGCACCGATCATGAAAGAAATTATCGGCAATTGCCCGGAAATTCGGGAATGTCTGAACATGACCGCCAAGGCAGCACGTTCAGACTCCAACGTGCTGCTCAGCGGAGAGACCGGCACAGGAAAGGAATTATTTGCTCGCACCATCCATAAAAACAGCAGTTGCGCCTCAGGAAATTTCGTTGTCGTTGACTGTACTTCGCTGACCGAATCCCTGGTAGAGTCAACGTTATTTGGCCACACAAAAGGCTCATTTACCGGCGCCCAATTTGACCAACAGGGGCTCATAAAAGCAGCTGATGGCGGCACGCTCTTTCTCGACGAGGTGGGCGAAATGCCACTCTCTATCCAAAAGGTTTTTCTTCGTGTATTGCAGGAAAAACAGTTCAGACCAGTAGGAGCAATAAAAGAACAGTCCAGTAACTTCCGCCTTATTGCTGCAACCAACCGTGATCTTGACGAGATGGTAAGCAACGGTCAATTTCGTAATGATTTGCTTTTCCGTATCAATACAATGCGTATTCATCTGCCTCCTTTAAGGCAGCGCACCGGCGACATCCAGGAACTGGCAACCGCCAGGGTTGACCAACTTTGCAAGAACTTAGGCCTGGAAGCCAAACAGTTTGGCGATGATTTCATTCCCACCCTGATTGAACACAACTGGCCTGGCAATGTGCGGGAACTCTTCAACATTCTGGAACGATCGGTAATAGATGCCGGGGAAGAAAACACTTTATATGCCATGCATCTGCCAAGGAATCTGCGAATACAGGTTGCCAAGGCCCAAATCTCACTACTCACCGTAGCAGAAATCAGCCAGGAAACAAATGACAGAACCAATCCCCTTGCATTGACGATTGGTCAAAAGATTTTTGAGGATATCTTTGACAGCCCCTTACTCCCCCTCAAAGAGTTTAAGAATACAGCTGAAAAAACCTACCTCAGCGAACTCATCCGGCAATGCGATGGCGATATTCAAAAAATGATGCTTATTTCAGGGCTTTCTCGATCCCACTTCTATGCACTTTTGAAAAAGTACAATTTGGCTTTGTAAAATGCATTTCCTGCCATCACCGCGCTGACTTCCGAGTTAAATATCTAACAATCAAGGCAACCAACTGTCCTTTTTTTAGGAATGTTTTATTAGTCATATTTACGGAATGTTACAGCACAAATGATGAGCGATACAATATACCCCTGCTGCCACACCTGCCTGTCATTCCGTTTTTTAAGACAACAACCTTATCTTTGTATTTTATCCATATTTTCAAAACATTAACCGTTTTCAACTCAGCGTTTTATTAAAAAGTCGCTTGCACAGCTATGATCCCACGCGACAATCTGTCTTTTTTTTAAGACAAGACTCACACCAATACCTTCTCCCCCACCCTCAGCTAATCAACAACATGCCGAAACATAAAGCTTTATAGCAGAGACATAGTTTTTGGCACAGCTGTTGCTAGAATAAATCCATAACAAATCACTCGAACCTGACTTAAAGGCAACTTGCATAAGGCTTCTCACATATGCCTTACTCGTTGTGTCGGGTCCATGACCGCCGGCTTTTTATTACTTCCCGGCTTATAAAACACCAAATACAAGAGGATTTACTCCATGACAGACAAAAACACCGAGCGTTTTATCGAGTCTGCCAAACGTGTAGGGGCTGAGGTCCTGCGAATGGACACACTGCAAAATGCCGTCACCTACATCAAAAGCAAAGCAGAGGGTGCCGCTCTGGTACCTGAGACAACACTTGTCAAGCGCCATCATCTGCGAGCACTCCTGTCGGAGGCCGGTGTTGACGTTTTTACCGGGAAATTCAGAAATGCCGGCCAACTCCCTGGCGCTGGTATAACATTTAGTAATTTTTGCCTGGCCGACAGCGGTACTGTGGTTTTAGAAAGCACCGACGAGGAGATGCGACTGGCAACCACCTTGCCCGAAATTCATTTTATTCTTGTTGATCCTGCGACAATCCTCCATGACAATCTGGCGGCAGTCGAGCCGATGACTGCTTTCCACCAGGGAAATGACCCAAAATTCATCGCCTATATAACCGGCCCCAGCCGTACCGCAGATATAGAAAGGGTTTTGACCATTGGCTGTCATGGCCCGCGTGAAGTACATATTCTGCTGGTGGAAGGCATCTCCAGCGATCTAACAGAAAACTGAGCAAGGGGAAGAACAGCCATGGCCACCAATGAAACATATAAAAAGAGTATTGAAACCGCTATCGCAAACCCCAAACTCAGTGAGGCACTTCATCTTTTTGGCGATGCCTATCTCATTGCCCGGGAGAATGCCTACAGAGGTTTAGATTTTGAAGCGATGCGGACCGACCTCGCCGCAATAAAGGATGAAGTTCGACTCAACAGAAAACAACTGCTCGCCGAATTTATTAAAAATGCCGAAGCCGCTGGCTCAAAGGTCTTTCTAGCCAAAGATACCAAAGAGGCCAACGACTATGTCATCAACCTCGCCAAAGAGAAAGGGGCCAAACTCATAGCCAAATCCAAATCAATGGTATCTGAGGAAGCGCACCTTAACAAGGCACTTGCAGCACATGGCATCAGAGCTGCGGAAACGGATCTTGGCGAGTGGATCGTCCAGTTGGCCGGCCAGCGACCAAGCCACATGGTCATGCCGGCCATCCATATGTTCAAGGAAGAGGTGGCACAACTCTTCAGCAAAGAATCAGGCACCAACATCTCGCCTGAGATCAAAACCCTGGTGGATCATGCCCGCCTGCGCCTTCGAAAAGAATACTTTAACGCCGATATCGGCCTGACCGGTGCCAATTTTCTTGTGGCTAATACCGGCGGGATTGGCCTGGTTACCAACGAAGGCAATGCCAGACTCTGTGCCACCCTGCCGAAAGTACATGTTGTCTTTGCCGGCATCCATAAACTTGTGCGCAATATGGAGGATGCTGTCAAAATAACCCGGCTCCTGCCACGCAACGCCACCGGCCAACTGCTGACCTCGTATATCACATGGATTCGTGGAGCGGTACCGGTGGACGGTGAGCAGAAAGAGCAGCATATAATCCTCATCGATGGCGGCAGGGAAGCACTCTACGAATCAAAGGCCTGCCAAAACGCCCTGCGCTGCATCCAGTGCGGAGCATGTGCGAACGTCTGCCCGGTATACCAGACTGTCGGTGGCCATGTCTTCGGCTCCATCTATATCTCAGCCATCGGCATAATCCTCACCGCCTTTTACGAGGGACTGGACAAGGCCAAGGAAATCACCAGGGCCTGTATCGGTTGTCGGTCCTGCGTTGCCGTCTGTCCTTCTAAAATTGATTTGGAAGAAATCATCCTCCATTTGCGCAACGAGGTGACGAAAGAATACGGCATGGGAGTTGTAAAAAATGTTGCCTTCAAAGCGGTGATGAAAAACCGCGGCCTCTTTCATAATTTGGTCCGTGCCGCCTCGAAGTTACAGCGACCGGTTACCCATCAAGACAGAAATGAATCGGGCCAACGGATTATCCGTCATCTGCCTCTGCATTTTATGGAAAAAGATTTTACCGAGTGGCGCGATCTGCCATCAATCGCCCCTAAGTCCTTCCGGGATCTCTTTCCGACCATCCCGCAGAATGTCAGTGCTCCTCAATACCGTGTCGGCTTTTTTGTTGGCTGTGGCGCTGATTTCGTCTACCCGGAAGTTGGTGTCAGCCTGATTAAGGTGCTCAATGCTCTGAATGTCGAAGTGGTTTTTCCAAAAGCACAAAACTGCTGTGGTATCCCGGCTCTCTACGCCGGCGACACCGAGACCGGGGTCTACCTGGCTAAACAAAATGTTGATGCCTTCACCGAGGCAAATGTCGACTATATTCTTTGCATCTGCCCAACCTGTACCATGGCAGTAAAGCGTGATTTTGTCGACCGGTTAGTCGACCAGCCTGGATGGTCCACAAAAGCCATGGCTCTTTCTAGTAAAACTATGGATGCTTCCGCATTTCTTGAAAACGTCATGGGTGCTTCAGAAAAACTCAAGTCCATGTGTTCGAATTCCGATAACACGGTGACTTACCACGACTCCTGTCATCTGAAGCGTGGCTCCAATGTCTGGCAGGAACCACGAGCTCTTCTGGCAGCCTCTGGCAATCAAATAAAAGAAATGAAGAATTCTGACCGTTGCTGTGGCTTTGGCGGAACCTACTCCTTTCTCAGCCATCCGCAAATCTCTAAACAAATCACTAAAGACAAGGTGCAAACCATCCAAACCACAGGTGTCAAGACCGTGGCCATGGATTGCCCCGGCTGCATGATCATGATGAAGGGTGCTGTTGGCAAGGCTGACGAAACTATTCGTTGCGCTCATACCATTGAGCTTTTGGCCGAGTCATTGAACATCAAGGGATAAATCGTTTTTTATTAACAAAAAAAGATTTACAGGATAACATTATGAATATACGACCTATCAAACCAAGACGAATTTCCAGCCAAGTTTTTGAACAAATCCGGGAATTGATTTATAAAGGCGTTTACAAATCCGAGCAGCAAATTCCACCCGAGCGTGACCTCGCTGCCTCAATGGAGGTGAGCAGAACATCGGTCAGAAATGCCATAGACAAACTGGTACAGATTGGCCTGCTGAGACAGATTCAGGGCCAGGGCACCTTTGTCAGCTCCCCTGATACACGCGAGGGCAATCCACTCTCCGCGGTAATGACTACAGATGAGGCTACCTTTTCCGACCTCCTTGAAGTACGCATGGGGCTCGAATGCAACGCGGCAAAACTTGCTGCCTCAAGAGCCACAGAAAAAGACCTACAGGCAATAGGCGTAAGCCTCAAAGAGATGGAGGAAGACCTGGCTGCCAATCAATCGATTTCCACAGCAGCGGATACGGCCTTCCATATGGCTGTCACCTTCTCCACGCAAAACCCTGTCCTTATCCATCTGACCCGGAATTTTTATGATTTTCTCTTCATCGGTATAAAAAAGAATTTAGGCCACATGAAAGAAAGCGAGATGGCCTATGAAGACGTCCTTGAGCATCACCGAACTATCTTTCGGCATATCAAGAACCGGGAACCGCAAAAAGCACACGATGCAATGCGCAAACACATTCTCTATGTGCAGGAGTATTTTGAAAAACGGAATTTTGTCTTAGACAATATTCCCTTAAAACACCTGGCCGCCTAAGGCCCGTATTAACGGCAATTACAATTAACACCGGCAGAGGAACAACGCCGTCTGCCGGTGTCTTCTTAAGATAGAAGCAACCTATTGCTAATAGCTTAACAGTTCCTCTTTTAGTGTCTCGTTTACCGGCTCATCACCCAGCCAGATCCTGAGCAGGGCATCGTTAAAATCTTTTCCGGCAATAACGCCTTTTTCCTGCTTGGCGATAGTGACCACCGTCCCTTTCTCCGGGATGTAATCAAGGACGATGACATCATCCTTTTTCACATCGACAAACATGGCATTGAACTGATCTATTCTCTCCTGCAGCTTTACCACCTGTTCCGCTTTGCTATTTCCGGCAAATCCCTCATCCCAGCCTTCTATCAGTTTATCTTTCCCCACTTCTTTATAGAGAAAATACATAATCATCCGCTTACGTCCCGGATTTTCCAGCACCTCACTGACCGAACTTGAAGGATGCTCGAGATAGAGCTCAGCAATGTAGATATCGAAAAAAAACTTTGATCGAATTCCAGCTCCGTTCAGATGCAAGGTAGTCCCATCGTCCGTCTGGAGAGCTTCCTGAACCGAAACCCCGGCAATTTCTTTGGCATTTGCCGGCAAACTGCACAATAACAAACAGCATAGAATAAAAGTTCGCATGGTGATCTCCCAGCCTGAGATTAATTGAGGTTACAACATGGAGAAAAAACACGAATTACTCTACCTTTTTCTAACGAGTACGTAAACGTTAAATTGGGCTTGCTAAAAATTCTATATTGCCCCCCAGGTATTTAATACTATAATGTGCTCCCTGACTCCTTTAGCTTTCAACCGATTACCCTCAATAAACTGGCAACAATGACTGATACTATAGAAAGAGTTATTTCAGAATCCGGCAATTTTTTTGGCGTAGCTTGCAATACCACCAAACTTGTAACAGAGGCATGCAGACGCCACGATGTCGGGCCACTGGCTGCCGCAGCCCTTGCCAGAGCGTTGACAGGGGCAGCCCTCCTGGCGGCTCTGCTTAAGGATAGCCAGAGTATCCTTTTAAAGTTCGAAGGCAATGGCCCGTTGAGAAAGATCATCACCGAAGCCGGATATGATGGCTGGGTACGAGGATACGTCGCTGAGCCCCATGCGGAGATACCGCTCAACAACGGGCAAATAGATGTCGCTGCCGGCCTCGGCAGAGCTGGTTTTCTTACCGTTGTCAAAGATATCGGCCATAATCAGAAATACCCCGGCACAATCCAATTATACACCAGCGAAATCGGCGAAGATCTGGCCTACTATCTTTCCCAATCCGAGCAGACACCATCAGCGATCGCCCTGGCCGTTCATTTGGAAAAAGATGGATCTATTGCTGCTGCGGGAGGATTTCTTGTCCAATCCCTTCCTCCGGCTGACGAAACAGTGCTTTCCCAACTGGAACATGAAATTACCGTCATGCAGCCCCTCTCCAGACTTTTGCTGGACGGTACCAGCCCGGCGGAAATCCTTTCTCTTTTATTCAAGAAAGTTCCTCACAAAAAAATTGGTCAGCGAGAACTCTCCTATACCTGCAGTTGCAGTCGTGCCAAGATGGAAGGGGCTCTTTTTTCGCTGGGGGAAGATGATCTTCGGCAGCTGCTGGAAAAAGAGGGCGGTGCGGATGTTCACTGCGAATTCTGCCGGCAAAGTTACAGGTTCGACAAAGATGATCTTGAACGGCTCTTGAAAACAGACCACAAATTGTCCAACTAACGACTGCTCATTAATTATTTAGCTCATCAAACAAAACCATATGATTTGACAGAGCATACAATTAACTTCAACAATTCCCTTATATGGCCCCTACATCTGCACAGACCAAAAGGTCGGCACTTCGCTTCAAACTGCCACATAAAAAAATAATCTATATGGCCAACGGTCAATTGGGAGAAGCTATTCTACAGGATATCTCCACAAGTGGCTGTTGTGCTACCAAAAATACCACAAAGCTAGCCGTCAATGACCAGCTTCTGGTTGTTATAGAATTAGCGGGATCTGACAGACCTCTCGAACTAAAAGCAAAAGTCCTCCGCATCGATGGTCAAGGTTTTTCGGCCGAATTTACCGAGATAGAGAAAAGCTTTGAGCCCCTATTTTCCATCATGTTGGCAATAGAACACCGCTACTTACTCGCAAACATCATTCCCATTCTGAAATAAGCACCGCCTTGAGGCGGCGTATAAGTACCTTTACGAAAGAAATTATTTTCAAGGTACTTTAATAAAAAACACAGGGTAGTCACTCTGTGATACCCCTCCCCTGTTATACTCCTTTCAAATATCAACAAAGGAGGATTTGCAATGAAGGAAAACACTGAATCAATCCGCGGCCCAATCTACAGCCATTTTCCATCAAGTCAGACCAGAGGAAACCAGACCAATCTGTTTAACAACTTTCTGAAGAAACAGATTACTTTATTCAAGCGTCAGCTGCCCAACGGGATTGCGACTCTGGGTATCGGCGGGGTGTTATTAATCACCGCCTATCTTTTCTTTATCCAACTTGCAGAATATGGCTGGAAATAGGTCACTCAGCCAGTAATGTGGGGCATCACTTCTGCAAAACCGTTTCACGGATACACTAAATTCACTTGCCGGACCGTTCTTTATATTATAAATCGACAGTAAACTTTTATGTTGACCAGTTTTCATCCTGAAACGTGGAGTTTTTCTTAAATCTAGGTACTCGATAAATTTAACCGCAGGCATATGTTTGATATTCCGAGGATTAAACTTTGAGACCAACGACGAGTTAGGGAAAAAAGCCATTTCAGGATGGAAACTGACTAGCAGGTTGACAGTATTCAGCATGGCGCAACCTTGATATGACACCATTTATTAACGGAGACTGGGATGAAAGATGTTCGTGACAATGCAAGAAAAATGATGACAACCTTCTGTAAAGTTTGCCCGATATGCAACGGCAAGGTATGTGCAGGGCAAGTTCCCGGCATGGGCGGACTTGGCAGTGGTTCTTCTTTTACCAACAACATTGAGGCTCTGGCTAAAATTAAATTCAATATGCGCCTGATCCATGACGTCATCGAACCGGAGACATCAGTGACGGTGTTGGGTAAAAAGCTTGCCCTCCCCATCCTGGCAGCACCCATCGGAGGAGTCTCATTCAACATGGGCGGCGCTGTTTCCGAAGATGACTATATCCAGGCCATTATGAACGGCTGTAAAGCTAAAGGCACCATCGGTTGTAGCGGTGATGGCGTGCCGGATTTCATTAATCAGGCAGGATTTAAGGCCATAAAAGCTGTGTCCGGTCATGGAATTCCCTTTATAAAGCCATGGGAAGATGAGGAATTTTATACCAAGCTTGAAGCTGCCAAGGCAACTGGCACGGATATCATCGGTATGGATATAGATGCTGCGGGCCTCATCACGCTGCGCAAAATGGGACGCCCCGTATCGCCAAAATCACTTGAAAAACTGACAGAGATAATCGGCAAAATCGGCATGAAGTTTATCCTCAAGGGAGTTATGACCGCCGATGAAGCAGAACTTGCCGTTACGGCAGGTGCAGATGCAATAGTGGTCTCTAACCATGGCGGGAGAGTGCTGGATTATGCCTCCGGTTCTGCTGATGTTCTGGCCGATATTGCCGACAAGGTAAAAGGCAAGATTACCATTTTGGCCGATGGCGGAATCCGTACAGGAGGCGACGTGTTGAAAATGCTGGCCCTCGGAGCAGATGCAGTGATGATAGGCCGACCTTTCTCTGTTGCCGCTGTCGGTGGCCTGCAACCAGGCGTTGAAACCTATATCGACACACTTATGTCAGAATTGAAGCAGGCCATGGTCCTCACCGGAACCATGGCCGCCTCTTCGGTTAACCGAAATATTTTATTTTCCAACAATCGGTAAAACCACAGGCATCATCTATAAGGAGCACCCTATTTATCATCACTCTCCAACCGGAGATTGGCATAAACAGGGTGTTTTAGATAAATACACTTCTCCGAAACAGATTCTCTGACAAGTTCCTGACCTCACCTTAGATCGAAAATTCCACCAAAGCAGTAGTGCCTGTAGTTTATATAATCAAAATAAGCGCAACCTATTGCTATGAGCAGCAGGAAAAGAGTGAGATGAAAAATTATTGCAGTCAATGCGAATGATTACTATTATTTACCGAGCAGAGATGTTTAAGTCAGAATTACCTGCCTTACTCCCTTTAAAAAGAGGAACTGGCATTCTGCTCCACACCCTTGAGGGTGTTTACAAATACCTTTGACAATATCACCATCAATTATGACACTTTAATAACTTTGCCCAGGAGAGAGCACTATGAGTGACAAAGCAACACTGAAGGTTGGCGGAAAGAGTTATGAATTTGATGTTATTACAGGTTCAGAGAACGAAAAATGCATTGATATGCAAAATCTCCGCGCAGAAACGGGTTACATCACCATGGACCCAGGCTTTGGCAACACCGGCTCCTGTTACTCTTCTATAACCTATGTCGATGGAGCCAAAGGTATCCTCCGATACAGAGGTTATCCCATCGAAGAACTTGCCGAAAAAGCAATTTTTATAGAAACCGCGTACCTTATTCTCTACGGAGAACTCCCCACCAAGGACCAGCTTCAAGCCTTTTCGGACAGAATTAAAGAGCATGCGCCAATTCATACCAATCTTGAGCATCACTTTTCCGGTTTCCCAAAATCGGCACCGCCCATGGCAATTCTTTCAGCCATGTTAAATCTTATCGCCTGTTTTCATCCGGAAGTTCTTGAGGTACCAACCACAGGGGCAGAGTTCGACCGCACTGCCGCTCTACTGCTATCAAATGTACGCACCATCGCTGCCTTTGCCTATCGAATGGCCAGCGGCAGGCCAATCAATCACCCCAATCCCAACCTCACCTACTGCGGGAATTTTCTGCATATGATGTTTTCCGACCCATTCCAGGAATATAAGGTTACTCCACTTATTGACAAAGCACTGAACCTCTTTCTCATCCTGCATGCCGATCATGAGCAAAACTGTTCGACCTCAACCGTCCGCGTGGTTGGCAGTTCCCGCGCCAATCTTTTCAGCTCGGTCGCGGCTGGAGTATGTGCCCTCTGGGGTCCTTTGCATGGCGGGGCCAATGCAGCAGTGATTAACATGCTTGAAGACATTAAAGAGTCTGGCCGGCCACTGACATATTACCTCGAAAAGGCAAAAGACAAAGACGATCCTTTCAGGCTGATGGGTTTTGGCCACAGGGTATACAAAAATTTCGACCCCAGATCGTTAATCCTTAAAAAACGGGTCCATGATGTTCTGGTAGCACTCAACGTTAAAGACAGCCTGCTGGATATCGCCCTGGAACTTGAAGAAGCCACCCTGAGCGATGACTATTTCGTTTCCAGAAACCTCTACCCCAATGTTGACTTCTATAGCGGAATTCTTCTTCGGGCCATAGGTATTCCACTCAATATGTACACAGTGATGTTTGCCATAGGCCGGATGCCCGGCTGGATAGCGAACTGGAAAGAACTGCATGATCATCAGTTGCGTATTTCACGTCCTCGCCAGATCTATACCGGCGAAACGACCCGTCATTTCATTCCCATGTCAGAACGTTAAGCCGACCGTCTCCTTCCGTTACTGCACCGCCTTATTTCTGTATTTTTCTGTAGAAATAAGGCGGGCAATTATTGGTAGTCAACCAGCCAGCCAAGAAAGCAAACCAGTTAACAGCCGCAGTAGAGACCACAGTGGTACCACCGCCACCGCTCAATAAGTAGGCCCGCACCCTGCAAAACATCACTTCCTCAATAGCCCCATTAGTTTAATTACGAACGGGGCCTTTTTGGACCTTTTTCTCAGAGAAGGATTAAAGGAACAACCGCACTCATTCATAACAAGCTGTATTATTAGCATTTATTGTATTTTCGAATATGTTAACCACATATCTGACCCAAGTTGGTCCCGAAGAATATTTGACTGAGGATATACATGAAGTACCAAAAGTTGGCTTCAGCCTGCTCTTCCTTGAGGTGTTCTTTGGTAAGCTCTTCTTTTAATTTGCTCCATTTTCAAGCAATTCCAGTTGAACAACAGGTCAACACTTTCTGGAAGAAGCTAAGCTATGCCCTCTGACCACTGAGGTAAATGTGTTCTTTGGTAAGCTCTACATTAGAGTTGCTCCATTTCTGATCAATTTCATGGGAGCAGGCAAATTTACCTTATCAGAAAGTATTAATTTTTGGGTTAAACGCTCAACCGATGTTTGCCAGGGGAAATCTCTTGCGAATGGAAAGCCCTCTTCAGAGGCAATTAGGGGAAGGTAGCTGACTTGACTGTCAAGATCGATATTAAGAACGTATTCAATAAATTAGGTCTATATCAATATTCTTAAGTACCAAAGAATAACCGAAACACATTTATTTAACCTATTTTTAATGTTATACTGACTTCGTCGGATCGTGAGGTGGCCTTTCGATTTTCTGATAATTGAAAGCCTTTTATCCTCACCTTTTTGTCTTTGCGCAAACTATCAGTATTTTATGCCCTTCAGCTATATCGCCAGAGCCAATCGGCAGAAATCAAAACAACTTTTTCAAACTGGGCTTCCTAATATGGCACTATTCAGTGCTGTATGGTCACATCTAGCTAGTTTAATTCATGGTTCAGTTATTGGACCTCGCCATTAAACCAGCCAGGACAGCTCTGCCGCTTGCCGATGGTACCGGATTAGGCTCGTACCTTTAACCAGGCACGACTGCGAATAAGCTTACAAAAAATAGTTTGCTCACAATTACCTTTCCACGATGCAATTCTTCATAAGAGGTCATGATTCAAGCATATGATCTTGTGGATTCAATGAGAAGCTACGCTAAGGATAAATGTCATTGATTGATTCAACTAGTTTGACAAAAAAATACTCGGGCCCCCATCAAATGAACATACCACATAAGCTGTATGGGCGGGATAGCTCAATGCAGTTGTTGCTATCGGCTTTTAACAGGTCAAGCAGCGGCTATGGAGAAATACTTCTGGTTCCTGGCCAATCAGGAATAGGCAAGACCTCCCTGATTCAATCACTTCAAATCCCTATAGAAACAAAAAACGGCTGCTTTGTTCAAGGTAAATTTGACCAGTATCAGCAGAATACTCCATATTATGCAGTCAGGCAGGCTTTGTCGCAGTTGTGGCAAAAAATGCAACCTGATACTGATGTTGAAGTTGAATTGTTACATGAAAGAATCCGACAAGCAGTCGGTGGCCTTGGATCACTTCTGGTGACGCTTATTCCAGAGATTGGTCAAGTTTTTGACAAACAGACACAGATAGAGGAAATTGGTCTTCTTGAGGCTCGCTACCGTTTTGCCAATGTAATTCAAAAATTTCTTCAGGCTGTCTGCCTGCCTGACCATCCAACTGTCATGTTTATTGATGACTGGCAGTGGGCCGATTCTGCATCTCTGGAGCTGCTTAAACAACTTCAGTTCGGGACCTCTTTACGGTATTTCCTGCTGATTGCTTCTTATCGTAATGACGAAATTGGCAAAAATCATCCCCTTGCTTCTGTCTTGATAGACTTACAAAGTCAACAAATCCCTCCCGAAATGATTGAAGTTGGGAAGCTTACAAAGACAGATATACAGGATTTAATCTCTGATGCACTCAAAGGTCCAATAAATAATTTTGATGAGCTGGCCAACTTTATCCTCGATCATACCAAAGGGAACCCCTTTTATATACGAACCATGCTCGAATATTTCCATGGGAGTTCAATCCTCTGTTATGATCCTTCCGGAAAGATCTAGAACTGGACTGCTGGCAGTGACTCCTTACCGGAAAGTGTTGTCGGTCTGTTCGTAGAAAGCCTCAGGCAGTTGAGCCAAACGACTCAAAAGCTTCTGTCTTTCGCAGCTTGCCTTGGGAATCGCTTCAGTCTATTAGACCTTAGCACGATTAGTGGAGAATCTATAGAATCCTGCAGCTCAATCCTCTCACCTGCCACAGATTTGAACTTGCTGTTTCCGGAAGGTACTGTCGGCAGTGAAAAAGCATCGCATCCAGACTCTTACAGGTTTAAACACGACAGAGTGCAGCAGGCTGCTTTTCTTTTGATAGAAAAAGAAAAACTGAATGAAACCCACTTAACTATCGGTCGTCAACTCCTGTCAAGTCTTTCGGAAGCAAAACTTGATGAACATCTCTATAAAGTTCTTGAACACCTGAATGCTGCCAGGTCTCTCATAAATAATAAAGATGAAATAATTCGAATGATAGAGTTGAACATGGCTGCTGCGCGTAAAGCGAGATTGGCGACTGCTTTCGGCGCTATGTTAAATTTCAATCGTGCAGCGCTTAGCTTTGCGGAAAAAATTGAAGGAGGTCTCAACAAATTCTGGGAAAACCATTATGAGTGCGCCTTGAATCTGTCCAGGAATCTTGCTGAAAGTGAATTTTTGGAAGGGGATAGAGAACAGGCTCAAAATATCATTCTGAAATCACTGAAGTTTTCAAAAACCTCTATTGAAAGAGCAGAGACTCTCAATATTCTTATTGTCCACTACACGTTGCTCGCTAAATATGTCGAAGCGATAGAAGCCGGCCGTCAAGCTTTGCTGGAACTTGACATTGTCCTACCTGAAAATGATTTTGAAAAATTCCGAGACGAAGAGATTTCGTTGTTTCGAAAACTACTTGGAGATCGGACAGTTATGTCACTGGTTCAGTCACCAGTTATGAAGGACCTCAAAAAGCAGGCCGCCGCGAAACTTCTTATCACTTTAGGCCCTCCCTGTTACAGAACTCACCAACGATTATGGAGTGTCATTGTTCCGAAGGTTGTGAACCTCACCATCAGCCATGGTCTTATACCGCAAATCGGCTACTCGCACACTGCTTTTGGAGGGCTTTTAGGTTGGGTATATAATGATTACAACACAGCCAGAGAGTTTGGTGAGCTAGCCGAACAGGTCATGGCGACTATAGTTAAATCTCCATCCGATCAAAGTGTCTTTTATCTTATGATTGGTAGTTCGATACGGCACTGGTTCAAACATTTGAGGGATGCCAGTCAGGACTATATCAAAGCCTATCAAATTGGTTTGCAAACAGGAAACCTGCAATATGCTGCATACGCTTTTGGTCATAATATGTATTGCCGGTTTTATCAGGCGATTCCAATCACCGAGTTGATTGATGAAACACAGCGCTCACTTGTCTTCAGTAAATCGCGGCTTAACCAGTGGGCCATTGATATGCTTGAAGGCGGATTGTTAATTGTTAATCAATTATCTGTTGGAACTCAAAACGACTCTGACAATTTACTTGAAGAAGAATATCTTGACCAAGTAGAGAATCATCACAACATCCAGGTGTTGTGTGTTTATCGAATATTAAAAACATTTTCACTTCTTCTGTTGTGCGAACACAAAAAGGCTTTGGCACTGTCTGATGAAGCTGAGTTATTGATATACACGGTAGGCACACAAGGGTTGCTGCCATGGCCGGAGCATGTTTTTACACGCTTTTTGATCATTACCGGACTCTATCAAAATGCAGATAGCGAATCACAACGTGAGTGGCGTTCTGAATTAGATCGGATTTTCGGACAACTGCAACTTTGGGCAGATTCGTGTCCGGAAAATTACAGTCACAAGCTTTTGTTAGCTTCTGCGGAATTAAAACGGCTGGATCGACATGTTACTGAGGCCTTGGTATTCTATGACCAGGCAATCTACGCTGCAAAAGCGGGTGATTTCCTTCAGTGGGAGGGAATAGCCAATGAACGGATGAGTCTTTGTTGTCAGGAATTTGGCAATGATGCGCTGGCACAAATTTATTGGCAGCAGGCATATATTATTTTTCATCGCTGGGGCGCCTTTTTGAAAGTCCGCACAATGGAAACTGAATTTTCTAATCGTATTCTGGCTTGGCAGCAACATACTTTACCAGAGAAAATTGATACCATTCAAGCTGATTTGAACACAAAGATTTTTCTTGAAAAACAGGTTGAGAACCTTCGAAATCGGGCTTTGGAAAAAACAGAAGCAATGCAACGCATAATCATCAGCAAAGAAACTGATGACCTAGTAGAGGCAACTGAACGTTTACGTTTGGAGATTGGTAAACGTAAACTGGCAGAAGCAGAAATAAAGAAACTGCAAGGTATTATCCCTATCTGTATGCATTGCAAAGAAATCAGGGATGACAAAGGGTATTGGAACCAACTTGAAAAATACATTTCAGAACATTCAGAAGCACAATTCAGTCACAGTATATGCGAAAAGTGCTTAGAGAAATATTACCCGGAAGAGTTAGGTTAAAGGTGGTTGTCGAACGAATAAGGATAAATCGGAGATCACTATAATTATCAAAAGTGACTGAGTCGACTGAAGACTGAAAAAATCGGAATGTAGCAATGTACATTTGGTAAGGTAAAAATAAATCAAATTTGGTTCGTGCATTCTGATAAGATCATACACGAACTGACAAAACTCAGCACCAGAAAATGTTCAGGTATAATGTCAGCAAACGACCTGAAAGTCCCCTTGGAAACAGTCGCTGGAGACGAGCAGGAACTCATCTTCAATTAGGGGATCAGCAAGGAAACGACATCTTCAATGTGGTAACATCAGTCGCAGACATATAATTGGGGTAATCCCCCATCCAAAGTATTTTCGGACAATAAATGTGAATTAAGTTTTGATTCCACTATTGACGACCTACCCTGGTAGCCACAAATGACAGAATTTAATGAGGTATATCGGCATATTTTTGAGAATGCACCAGACGCCATTTTCATGCTTAACCATGAATGTATCATCGATTGCAATTCGAAAGCACAGGAAATGTTCGGGCTTGCAAAACATCATATCATTGGCCGCATAGTCAGCGATCTATCTCCTCCTCGGCAGTCCTGTCATAAATTATCCAAAGAAAAATACCTCAATAAAATCAAGGCAACTATCTCTGGTAAATCACAGTTGTTTGAATGGGTTCATCACCACGCAGATGGTAAGTGCTTCAAATGTACAATCGACTTGACTAGAGTAACTGTCGATGGCACAGAAGGACTCTTGGTCGCCAGCATGCGAAAGATTTCTCAGAGTAATCGGTCAAACTGCCTAGACATCGATAGTGAATTATTGCTTGAAAAAACATTTGTCAGTCTGGATGATGCTGTATTTATAATTGATTCAAACGCAAGAAATATAACCATGTGTAACCCGGCTGCCGAGCGAATTTTTGGGTATGCTAAACTGGAAATCATTGGCCATAATACCGAATTTCTGCACATAAGTAAATCCATGTACGAGAGATTTGCCCTAAAGCTTTTTCCGGCGCTAGATTCATCCGGTGTATTTCAAGGCGAGTTTTACATGCGCAGAAAAAACGGGGAAATCTTTCCAAGCGAGCACTCTATAACCCAGATAATGGACGAATCAGGATCGAGGATTGCTGTCGTCAGCGTCGTCCGCGATATAACTAAAAAAAAGGGGGCGGAAAAAACAATTAAAGAGAGTGAGGCACGTTATCGAACCATCTTTGAGCATTCACCTGATGCGGTGATCATAGTTGATCCGTTGACAACCGGTATCCTTAATTTCAACGATTTGTTTGTCAGCCTTCTTGGATACTTGCCAGACGAATGTTCAAAACTCCAACTTGGAGATTTTGAGGCCCTGGAAAGCAGGGAAGAGACTAATCAACATATCAGCCGTATTTTATTACAGGGAAGAGATGAATTCAGGTCAAAATTTCATAGGAAAGACGGAACGCTGCGAGATGTCAGTGTAGCCGCAAGAGTGATTGAGGTTACAGACCGCAAGCTTCTCTATTGCATCCTTAGAGATATCACTCTCGAAATGCAGATGCACGAATCACTCAGGAAAAGCAAGGAACTCCTCGAGCTCGCGATTGAAGGCTCTCGCGCCGGTGTCTGGGATCTGAAATTCAAATCAGACGCTCCCTGGGGAACTTTAGGAGATGAAATTTATCTTTCTCCTCGCTTGAAAGAAATCATCGGCTACAAAGATCACGAATTCCCGAATTCCGTCAATGCCTATCAGAAATTTATTGATACTAAGGACTTGAAGAGAATCAAGCTGGAGATGGAGCATCATTTAAACGGCAAAACCACTCTTTATGAAGTAGCATATCGCATCAGGCATAAGGATGGAACAGACCGCTGGATCCAATCACGCGGAAGAATAATTCGAGATGAAAAAGGGACGCCGGTTCGCTGGTCAGGGATTGACCATGATATAACAAGACAAATACAAACAAAAGCAGCCTTGCAACTCAGTGAAGAAAAATATCGTTTACTTTTCGAGACGATGTTTCAAGGGGTTATCTATCACAATCAAGACGGCACAATAGCCTCTGCCAACCCTGCGGCCCAAAAATTGCTGGGTTTGGATACAGATGCTATCATCTCACGCATGACTATTGACCCTCGCTGGCAGGTTATCCTTGAAGACGGTTCCGAATTTCCGGCCAAAACCCGACCATCATGGCTGGCGTTGACAACCGGAAAGCCCCAAAAAGACGTGATCATGGGAGTTTACAATCCAGTTGAAGAGCAATACCGTTGGATCTCTGTCAATGCAGTGCCCCTCTTTTCTGGGACGCCTTCTCTACCCGTAAAAGTGTATACCACGTTCAGTGACATTACAGAACTCAAAAAGACGGAAGATCGCCTGAGGCGTTATTCGGAACAACTTCAGGTCTTGCATGAGATTGATAAAGCAGTTCTGGGCTCAAAGGAAATAAGAATAATTATAGTCGAGGCCTTGCAACAGTTCCGGAAAGTGATGCCATGCAGAAGGGCCAGTATCGTCTCTTTTAACCTCGACAACGGGACTGCACGAGTACTTGGAGTCGACACCAGCGTTAAAAGCACCCAGAACGAAGAGGTGCGCCCTCCACTAGATATCTTCGGCAGCCTGGAAGAGCTTGCCAAAGGTAAGCTCCATATAGTTCAGGACGTCGCTGATGCCAATCTGTCTGTATCAACTATTGATTACTTAAGAAAAGAAGGTCTCAATGCTTATGTAAATATCCCGATGATTTGCCAGGGAGAGCTCCTTGGTTCTTTCAACCTTGGTTTTGAAAACCCAACTTCCTTCACTGACCCCGAGATTGAAATTGCCAAAGGTGTCGCGGATTCGCTGGCTGTAGCTTTGCAAAATTTCCAACTCATGTCTCACTTCAAAAAACAGGAACAAGATTTGCTGAGACTTTCAGTACATATAACCAAGACCCAAGAAGCAGAGAGAAAAAGAATTTCCCAGGAACTGCATGATGAGATAGGTCAAGAACTGACCGCGATATCGATTAATCTGTCAGTTATTAGGCGCGATATTAACCCTATTAAAACACCAGGCATAGAGCTAAAATTGGCAGAGACTCAGGACCTTGTTGAAAGGATCAGCGACCAGATTCATGATCTCTCACTTTTCCTGCGTCCATCCCTGATAGACGACCTGGGCCTCATTCCAGCCTTACGTTGGTTGATCGACAGGTTTAGAACAAGATGTAATATCGATATTGTTTTCAACCATTGCGGCGCAAACTGGAACTTACCGGAAGATATGAAAGTGGCTCTTTTTCGTATTGTACAGGAGGCCTTGAATAACGTGGTAAAACATGCTGAAGCCACGCATGCTCAAATCCTGCTGGAGCTGAATCTCAACACATTGTACGCATATATAGAGGATAATGGTAAAGGTTTTGACAGTATTGAAGTGTTGGCCGATGATGGCACCAAATTCGGCATTGGGCTTTTAGGAATGAAAGAGCGAATTGTCTCCCTGAACGGTCAATTCCATATAGAATCGCAGGCGGAAAAGGGCACACGGATTTCCCTTCAAGTGCCATTAGTCGATCGAGGAAACGTATGAAGGAAATAAAAGTGCTCCTCGCTGAAGACCACACCATAGTACGCAAAGGGATTCGCTCACTAATCGATGGCGAGACCGGCATAATCGTAGTCGGTGAAGCGGAAGATGGGAGGGAGGCAATTGAAAAAGTAGAAAAGTTACAGCCCCATGTTGTCGTTATGGACATTGCAATGCCCGGTCTCAACGGTATTGAGGCGACACACCAACTCAAAAGACGGTTCCCTGAAATCAATGTACTGATTCTTTCAATGTACGCCAGCGAGGAGTACATATTTCAGACCCTGCGAGCGGGTGCATCAGGATACCTGCTAAAAAAATCGGTACCTAAGGATCTTATTGCGGCGATAAAGGCAACCTCAAAGGGTGAGCCTTTTTTGAGCCCAACTATTTCTCAAACCATTGTCAATGATTATATCAGAAAGGCCGAAACCGCGAAGCAGCACGATGACCCATATCAGCAGTTAACCCAGAGGGAAAGAGAGGTACTGCAGTTGCTGGCAGAGGGGGTGCCCAATCGAATAATCGCCAAACATCTTTTTGTCAGTGTCAAGACAATCGAGACCCATCGGGCACACATTATGACAAAACTAAACATCAATAACACCGCAGATCTCACCCGGTATGCTATCCGCAAAGGACTCATAAACCTCTAACTATAGAAGAAAAGTCTGAGTATCCCAATTTACTCACTGTAATAAATTGATTTTCACCACAACAGGTGTGCCCGCTGCCTACGGAACAATCGGGGTTTCCCTGATAACCCTCCTCCCCGAAATATTTGCTATGGGCAAATCAGAAATCATTCCGATGACAAAAAGATAAGCCTCCCAGCCATACGCCAACCTCACCTTGTAGGTCTCTGTTGGGAACTGTAGTAAGGGTATTCAGTTCCTACTGTTATAAGCATCTCATGTTTTTTCACTTAGTGCCGTCATTACCTGACCCAAAATACTGCCACCCATACTGAAAAGGTCTGTCGCTATTATCTAACAAAAAAACATTCGTAATTCATGGTAGTGATCTTCCATTGAGGTTTACTCAGCACGAGTAACGGAAGATCAGTCTGAAAATTCAGGGTTTCCCTTATATCTTTAAATTTCGTCAATCGCTTATAATCAGTGAGGGAAAAAGTACATGACGCTGCCCTTACCGGAGAATTGGTGCTGCGCCGCAGCCTAATCACGAGAATCCCGGCAGAACCTGTCGATGAACCCCGGTCCGCCGTCCATGAGGCCGATCGTTTGGGCAAGAACAGGCGGCAGTCTCCGGCAAGCGCCCTGAATATCGTGGTTCGCCTCATCAAGTGCGATAACCTAGGGGATCATTGACGACAGACTGCAGGACTCCGAAGAGAATGTCATTAAACCGCTTGGCAGGCACCTACAGGGATGCCAAGACTATGCCGGGGAAACTATCATGGGAGATGGGCGCATCGCCGTGATTCTCAGTGTCGGCAATATCGTCCGTATTGCCAGCCTGACCTCCGGTGACACCACTGACTGGGCCGTCGAGATCGGGAAGGAAGCTGAAAAAAGATCAGGCTCGGTAAAGAGAGCCTATCACAGCTTATTTCCATGAAACTCTCAAATATACCTTAATTTTTACCTACATCTCTCCATGTCAATATCAACAGCCACTCACATCACCATGACCAAATATCGAACCCCGATATTCCTTATCTTTATTGTGGCAGGACTGGCAGGAAACTATTTTAACTATCAGATATTCTTAAATATCGATTTTCTATTCGGCAGCATCTTCACCATGCTGGTGTTGCAGTTCTTAGGCTTAGGATACAGTATTGTGGCAGCTGCTGTGGTTGCCGGGTACACCTTAGTCCTCTGGAATCACCCCTATGCTATTATCATCATGACCGTTGAAGTGGCGGTAGTCGGGATGTTGATGCAGCGCTATGAAATAGGGATGGTGGTAGCTGACACGGTTTACTGGTTTATCTTTGGTCTACCGATGGTCTATCTTTTCTACCACATCGTCATGAATGTCCCTGTCGATGACACATTTATGGTCATGGCGAAACAGGCGCTAAATGGTATCACCAATGCCCTGGTCGCTCGTCTCATCTATACAGGCGGGATATGGTTGTCGCGTTCGTCGAAAACATCCCTCAGCGAACTTTTCTACAACATGCTGGCATTTTTTGTTTTGTTCCCGTCGTTGCTGTTGATGGCGATTAGCAGTAAGACTGATTTTATTGCCAAAGATGAGACTATCCGTTCAACGCTGAATGAAACGCACTACGTTGTGGAAAAAATGTTAGCACATTGGGCACGCGACCGGGAATCGTTTGTCATAAATATCGCTAAGATGGCTGCGTTGGGAGCACCGCAGGAAATACAACCCTATATTAAGCAGGTCACTAAATTTGACAACAATTACAGCCAGATTAAAGTCCATTTCTCGCCAAACCAAGACGAAAGCACCAAAAACACACCTTCCTCGGAAAGTACCTATAATTTAGATCTTCAGCAAACGACGAAGCCAATACTCTCAAAACTCATCATGGGAAAAGTCGGCTCAGCTAAACCTGTTGTGTTGATGCTTGCACCGGTGACAATTAAAGACCATTACGCTGGTTACATAGAAGGCATTCTTGATCTTGGCCAGATACGGGGATATCTTAACAACAATGTGGCTCAGAACTCCATGTTCTACACGTTGCTCGATAGAAACGGCAAGGTCATTTTGACCAACCATACAGATCAAACTGTTACGCAACCTTTTGTTCTCTCTGGAGGCAAAGTCCGACGTCTTGACGATGTGATCAGTCAATGGCTACCAGATCTGCCAGCCAACACTCCCATAATGGAGCAGTGGGAGCAATCCGTTTATTTTACAGAGTCAACCATCGACAGCCTGGAAGAATGGAAATTGATACTGGAACAACCTGTGTTGCCTTACCAGAAAACTCTCTACGATATTTACACGCAAAGATTGTTTATTCTATCCCTAGTTCTGCTCGGTGCGTTGATGCTTGCTGAACTCCTGAGCCGCCGTATCAATGTTACTTTCAAAGAACTCGGCTTCATTACCCATGATCTCTCACATAAGCTTATGACCGAAGCCAGGGATATGTCTTGGCCATATAGCAATATCAAGGAAGCTGACCACCTGATCACCAATTTTCAGGAAATGACACATTCATTATCGGAGCAGTTTGAAAAGAGTAAAACTACAAATGCATCGCTGGCGAAACTGGTTAAAGAGCTCAGAGAAAGCGAGGAGCGGTTCTCAAGTATGTTTCGTAAGCATAGTGCAGTGATGCTACTTGTAGAACCTGAGAGTGGAACAATTATTGATGCCAATCATGCTGCCGAGAAATTCTATGGATATCCTCGCGAAACGCTTCTGAGCATGAATGTAGAAGATATAAACATGTCACCCCCAGATGTTATTCACGCTGAGCGCCATGAGATGATCCGTGAATCAAAGAATTTTTTTATTTTCCCTCATAGAAAATCAAGTGGCGAGATTCGTACAGTAGAGGTTCATTCAACATTGATCTCCGTAAATCGGACAAACAGACTTTTCTCAATAATAAATGATATTACAGAACGTAAACAGGCTGAGATTGCTTTGAGGGAGAGCCAGCGAGAATATCAATCAACAATCGAGGCCCTCCTTGTGGGTGTGGTTGTACATGCAGCAGATACGAGAATTTTGCTTTGCAACCCTGAAGCAGTTAATATCTTGGGGTTGACAGCTGAGCAGATGATGGGCAAAGCTGCCATTGATCCTCTCTGGCGATTTGTGGGGGAAGATTCATCGCCAATCAGACTTGAAGATTATCCAGTAAATAAAGTGCTATCAACCAAGAAGATATTGGGAGATTTTGTCCTAGGGATTGTTCGTCCTGACAAGGAATATATTGCTTGGGTGAATGTAAATGCAACACCGCTCTTGTCCAATGAGGGTGACATCGAGAAAGTTATTGTTAATTTTATTAACATCACTGAACGTAAGCAGGCTGAAAAAACGAGGGCAAGTCTCCAGAATCAGTTGATCCAGGCTCAGAAGATGGAGGCCATTGGCACACTGGCAGGTGGCATAGCCCACGACTTCAACAATATCCTTGGGGCCGTTCTTGGGTATGCAGAAATGGTCCAGGAAGATTGTCCAACAGGATCGACGATGAGAAACGATATCGACCGAGTCGTCGAAGCGAGCCACAGGGCCAAAGAGCTGGTAAAACAGATTCTCGCCTTTAGTCGCCAATCAGAGTCTGAAATAATAGTTCTGCAACCAGCTTTAATTATAAAAGAAGCAATGAAAATGCTTCGTGCAACACTCCCTAAGACCATTGATATCCAGCAAAATATCGATCCAGAGGCTGGACTGATTCTCGCAGATCCAACCCAGATCCATCAGATAATAACCAACCTTTGTACTAATGCTTTCCATGCCATGGAAGAAACAGGTGGCACTCTCACCATTTCACTAAAAAACAAAGAACTGAACCCGGACAACTTAGTCAGCGAACCGCATGTGCAGCCTGGACATTTTGTTGAAATCTCTGTCAGAGATACAGGCCCAGGAATAGCACCGGAAATCATGGACAAAATTTTCGATCCTTTCTTCACTACGAAAGAGGTAAGCAAAGGAACAGGGATGGGTCTTGCAATTATCCATGGGATAGCAAACAAATCTGGCGGATTTGTTTCCTGTAAAAGTTCACCCGACGAAGGGACAACTTTTTATGTGTGTTTTCCGATCCATACAGTTACGGCTCCACCAGAAGCCGAAACGACACCTTTAGAGTTAATCCAAACGGGTATTGAGCGTATTCTCTTTATTGACGATGAAGAGATGCTGGCCGAAATGGGTAAAACCATGCTTGAGCGACTTGGTTATCGGGTGACAGTAGAGACAAACAGCATCGAGGCCCTCAAAAACATACAAAGTCAGCCGGACAAATTCGACTTGGTCATCACCGATCAGACGATGCCAGGCATGACTGGAAGTGACCTTGCACGACGCATACTGCAGATACGACCAGAGCTGCCGATCATTCTCTGCACAGGTTTTAGCAGTTTGATTTCAGAAGAAAAGGCCAGAATATACGGGATAAAGGGTTTTGCGATGAAGCCGCTGGCTAAAAAGGATCTTGCTTCGCTTATAAGGAAACTGCTGGATGGCGAATAATTATAAGCAATGCACCATCGCAAATGGCAAGCTTTTCAGTTCCGGGCCAGCGCATTAATATAGTCACATCGAAGGTCAATATTTTGAAGTTACGTTTCTTGTTAACGGTTCTACTGTTCGCCTTTCTCTCTGATATTCTTCAAAATTTTGTCTGTCAAAATTTCTACAAAAGAGTGAAAAGTCAGGAAGAAGCTAAATTTTGCGATTCTGCCCAGTTATTGATATTGGCAATATAAATCTTTGACCTCAAACTAACCGTATCATTTTATCTTAAAATTCATGCTTTCTCGTCAAGTACCCTGGCAATCATAGAAGGTCTTTTGATTAGGGTTGGAGACGAGCACTGCGGAAAAATGGCAAATCTGGACTTGTAAAATAATTTAAATACTGTCGAAAAGACAGGCAGTCGTAGAAGCTCTGTTGCAACTATCTGATTCAACTGGCCTTGATAGACAGAGAAACTTGTAAAAATTGACTTAGGAGAAAAGGCTATGAGTGACATTGGCAGTATAGAAATGAACCAATATCTGACCTTTAAGCTAGATGAAGAAGTCTTTGGTCTGGCCATTGGCAAGGTTCGGGAGGTTCTCGATTTCACCACCGTGACCAGGGTGCCCCAGACACCGGCCTACATGCGGGGCGTCATCAATCTGCGCGGCAGTGTGGTGCCGGTCATTGATCTGAATCTTAAATTCGGTATGAAACAGACGGAGAAGACGGTCAACACCTGCATCATTATCGCCGAAATCGAGATGGATGGAGACGTGACTGTCCTGGGCGCTCTGGCCGATTCAGTTCAGGAGGTGGTAGAGCTGGAACCGGAGCAGATTGAACCGGCTCCCAAGATTGGTACCAAGCTTAACACCGAATTCATAAAAGGCATGGGAAGACGAGATGACGTGTTCATCATTCTTCTGGATATAGACAAGGTTTTTTCTCATGAGGAACTCGCCATGGTGCAGGGAACTGAGCCCCAACCAGAGGTTGCGCCTTGAGCATCAATCGTTGATGTCATTGGTTGATCAATCGTAACAATACAAAAAAGGAGTATGACGATGAAACTTGGAATTAAGATTGGCTTGGGGTTTGCCGCCTTATTGGCTATCGCTATAGCTTTAGGGACTCTGGCCATTGTCAATATGAGCAATGTTGAAACTAAATCGACAATGCTCGAAAAAGAATACGTTCCTGAGGTAGGCATCGCTAATCAGGTGGAACGCAGTTCTTTCCGAACCATGTATGCTATGCGCGGTTATGGCTTTACCGGCGAACAATTTTTACTGGACAACGCCAAGGAAAATATTAAGGCACTTCTCGAACGATTAGACAAAGCGAAAACCCTGGGTGATAACTCTCCGAATTTGAAAGCCCTCGGGCCGGCAGTCGAAAAGGTCGAAAAAGAAATCGCCGATTACGAAAAACTGATGGCAGAAACAGTAAAGCTCAATGCCAAGATGGACAAAGAGAGAGGGGTCCTGGATTCTTCTGCAGCCCTGTATATGAGCAACTGTAATGATTTTCTTGCAGGCCAGAATGAGAAAATGGAGACAGAAATTACCGAGGGAGCCTACGCGGATAAACTCAAAGAGCGTCAGGAAAAAATTACATCTGTTAACGATATTATTGATGTCGGTAACGCCACCAGGCTTGCTACCTGGAAATCGCAGGCCTTGCGTGAGCCCAAAATCATTCAGGACGCTTATGCTAATTTTGATGTCATGAAGGGAAAATTTGAAGCACTAAGGAAAATTACCCGGTCCGAGGACGATATTAAGCGGATCGATAATACCGAGCGTGCCGCCGCAGATTATAAACAGGCGATGGTTACCTTTCTCGATCTGTGGTTGCAAAATGTCGAAATTGGTAAGAAACGTGCTGAAGTCGGTGATATCGTTGTTGGAGAGGCTCGTGGAGTCGCCGTAGCCGGAATGGAAAGCACTGCAAACATCGCTCAGGAAGCTGTGTCGGCATTGAGAAGTTCCAGCAATATAATGATTGTCGGTTTGATTGTGGCCACCATTTTAGGGCTTCTAATCGCCTTTTTCATCACCCGCGCCATCACCAAACCAATTATCATGGGTGTAAAATTTGCCGAAACCGTCGCCAACGGCGACCTCAGCCAGCGTCTCGATATCGTCCAGAAGGACGAAATCGGCCAATTAGCCACCGCCCTCAACAATATGGTTGAGAAGGTAAAAGAAGTGGTGGGCAACGTCCAGAGTGCGGCCGACAATGTGGCATCAGGCAGCCAGGAACTCTCCGCCTCTTCTGAGGAAATGAGCCAGGGGGCGACCGAGCAGGCAGCAGCTGCCGAAGAGGCCTCAAGTTCCATGGAGCAGATGGCCGCCAACATTCGCCAGAATGCCGATAACGCCATGCAGACCGAAAAGATTGCAAGCAAGAGTGCGGAAGATGCCAAAAAAGGTGGAGAATCCGTAGCTAAGACTCTTGCCGCCATGAAGGAAATAGCCAGCAAGATTTCCATCATCGAAGAGATCGCCCGACAGACCAATCTGCTCGCCCTGAACGCCGCCATCGAGGCTGCCAGGGCCGGCGAACATGGCAAAGGTTTTGCCGTGGTTGCCGCTGAAGTTAGAAAACTTGCCGAGCGCAGTCAGCATGCTGCAGCTGAAATCAGCGAGCTTTCCGGCAGTAGTGTCGAGGTCGCAGAACAGGCAGGAAAAATGCTATCAGAAATGGTTCCGGACATTCAGCGTACAGCCGAGCTGGTGCAAGAAATTTCGGCTGCCAGTAAAGAACAGGATACCGGAGCAGAGCAGGTCAACCAGGCAATCATGCAGCTTGACCAGGTCATTCAGCAAAACGCCTCTGCCTCGGAAGAAATGGCTTCCACCTCAGAAGAATTGTCCAGCCAGGCAGAGCAGTTGCAGGATACCATATCTTTTTTCAAGGTTGATACTAAAGCTGGTGCCAAGGTTCGTCTCGCTCCGCAACCTGTTGCGAAAAAAAAGCAGGCAACTTTACCGGCACCAAAGCAGGTATTTAAAAAGACCATAAAGGTCACCTCCGCCTCTGGAGGTTTAGACCTCGAAATGGGGAGTGACAGCAGTAAACTTGATGATGAATTTGAACGCTTTTAAGCAATAATACAGAGGTTTCAGGTGGCTGAAGGCAGCCACCTGAAACTTAATCTAAGTGTCGAAAGAGAGTCGGAAATCTGAGTTAGAGAAAAAAAATCAAACAGGTTTTTTTGAAAAATATAAATGTTGGATCGAGTATAGAGTCATGATCGGGAAGGTTTTTTGCTATGAACTTTTAGTTTTTTATAAACGGTATAAACGGGACTAATCTCAATAATGTGTTGAATGAGTGCTATGGACGTAAATCTGACCAGACGTGATTTTCAGCAGTTGAGTTCATTCATTTACAATAACCTTGGAGTCAAAATGCCGGCAGGGAAATCTACTTAATAGATCTCAGGAAATCGCTCAGCTTGGGAGTTAGCATCTAGATATTAAAGAAAACATTCTTACCTGGTCCGAGGAACAGTACCGAATATTTGGTCTAACTCCTCAGGAGTTCAGTGCAACCTATGAGGCTTTCCTTAATACAATTCATCCTGACGATAAAAAGATGGTTGATAAAGCCTAAATACCCTTTTTAGCCACTGATCGAGCTAACCTTGCCACATCTAAGATCTATATAAATTGAACCTATTTCCGGTTTACATAACTACTGAAGCCAGAAAGATATGTCTTCCAGGAAGCCTAACAACAAAAAAGCAATTTCATATTTGACCTTATCCATGAACACCTTAAAGGTAAGCGTACATCCTCAATCAAATATTCTACCAAGCCATATTTCGAATTAGTTTCAATTGTATGGGATTCGTTGTGGGACGTTGATAGCTCAAAACACTTAGAACCTAGCCTGTCTATGGATACCACATGGAACGTAGATATTTTTCCAGTATATCTACGTTCCCTTTTTTTCTCTCCCCCCTTAGGGACCCCCTCTGGAAAAACCTTCCCGCACGTATAATCCACCAAGATAACTAGAGATTTCACCCCTCCAAATTATTCCTTGAAAACAATCTGCTTCGTGGTATTCTGCAAAAGCCTTTCAGAGTATCGTGAGAAAACAACTACTTATATCGAGGACGCTTATGGAAGTTATCAATTGGAGAAATGAGTTCAGCGTTGGTATTAAGGAGATGGACGATCAGCATAAAAAATTGCTCGGTATGATCAACAGGCTTATTGCCGATCAAAAGACGCTGACCGATCCCCAAACTATTGCCGACCTTTTGACTGAAATGACCGATTATGCCATGGTCCATTTTCGAGCCGAAGAATATCTCATGGCCGAATACGGCTATGACCAAAAAAGCCAACAGGAACGTCAGCACCAGGCCTTCATTGATAAAACTATTTCCTTTTATTCAGCAACAGACATTGGGCCGAATATACTCTCAGTGGCACTTCTGGATTACCTTGGCACCTGGCTTGTAGGACATATCCTGCAGGAAGATATGAAATATAAAGATTTTTTTAAAAGCAAAGGTCTTTGCTAGAATATGGAACAGAAAACTGCCCCCTCCTTTCAAAACCACTCGCCAAATTTCCAGGCAATGGTCTCAAGGATTGAAAGATACGGCGAACTTGAAAAGCCGGATGGCTACGGCAAACGGACAGGCGACTGTGGCGACACTATTGAGATGTACCTCTCCATTCAGGCAAGTCAGATTAAAATGGTAACCTTCCGGGTCGATGGCTGCGCCAATACGGTTGCCTGCGGTAACACCGTGTCGATGTTGATGGAAGGCCGGACCCTCTCGGATGGTTGGCAACTCACTCCGGAAAACGTCTCGGACTATCTTGAAACGCTGCCGGCTGATCATTTTCACTGCGCGGAGCTTGCGGTGGGTGCTTTTTATAAGGCACTGACCGATTACAATAGAAGGCAAAAGGAGATGTGGAAGAAGGATTATCCACAGAGGTGAAGGACAACCTCTCTATCATGTTCCCGCAGGAAAAACTCATATAAACTCTAGACAACTTTTCTTGCTGCGACGGACCTTTACTGGTCAGCTGCCAGGTGCGGCGACGTTCAGCTCTTTTTGACGTAAGACTCCAGCGAATTTTTTCTTTTTCTGCCCTAAAACAAGAAAAACATTTCCTAAAGGAACCAATTCAGTACATTCTTATTGACCTTTACAGAAGATTATGAGAATTCATTGCGTTACCACCCTTGTTTTTCAGGGACATATCGCACAACGACCCCTGCCGTAAATCTCCTTGTAATATTTTGGTGCAAATCGGCAGCCGACTTTTTCCTTCTGACCTCAAGGACACAACAATGTCTGGAGCAACTGTTTCCCTCTTTATCCAATGTCTCGTTGACACCATGTTTCCCGAAACCGGCGAAGCGATGATCAATATTTTCGACAAAATCGGCGTCCCATACGACTATCCGGTGGGTCAAACATGCTGTGGTCAACCCGCTTTCAACAGCGGCTACCAGAAAGAGGCAGCCGCAGCTGCCAAACATTTCATTGAGATTTTTGAGGACGCGGAGGTCATTGTCTGTCCATCTGGATCCTGTGTGCATATGGTTCGTCATCACTATCCAGAGCTTTTTGCCGATAACCCTGTAATGCATAGCAGGGCGCTGGCTATCGGCGCCAAAACATATGAGTTCACGCAGTATCTGGTCGATGAACTGGGGATATGCGATGTCGGAGCTGAATTTGCCGGCACCGTCACCTATCATGACTCCTGCCACCTGAGCCGGGGTCTGGGGATCGCCGAACAACCCCGGACCCTCCTTAAAAATGTCCGGGGTCTTGAACTCATCGAGATGAAGGACAGTGACACCTGCTGCGGCTTTGGCGGCACATTTAGTGTCAACTATCCCGAGATCAGTACCGCCATGGCAGATGAAAAAATTGACAATATCCTTGCCACCAAGGCCGGTATCGTTACTGGTTGCGATATAAGCTGCCTGATGAACATTCTCGGCCGTATATCCAGGCGGGAAGAAGATGTTCGCGTCCTCCATATAGCCCAGATACTTGCCGGCGACCAGCGAGCCCAGGGAGGCAAAATATGAATTCACTCTACACCGAAGAAGCAAAAAAAGGCCTTGCCTCACCGCGACTGCAGACAAGCCTGCATAATCTCCAGGATCGTTTCGGCAAGGGAGCCATGGATCTTTGGGCAAACATTGAAGATAAGGATATGCGCAAGCGGGTGAAAAAATCTCGCCTGAAAAATCTTGAGCACCTCGATATCCTCCTCGCCGAACTGGCAAATAACGTCAGAGCCCGTGGCGGCAAGGTCTATTTTGCCGAAACCGCTCAGGATGCTATTGACTATACCCTGGAGGTGGCAAGGAAAAACAAGGTCAAGCGTATTGTCAAAGGCAAGTCGATGACCTCTATGGAAATCGGTATTGATCCCGTCCTCGAAGCTGCTGGTATTGAGGTGGTGGAAACAGACCTGGGGGAATATATAATTCAGCTGGCGGGCGACAAACCTTCACATATTATAGCGCCCTGTATTCACCTGGATCGCAACCAAATCGGCGAACTTTTTACGGAAAAACTTGGCATCGATTTCACCAACGACCCACCAAGGCTCACCATGGCGGCCCGCAAAGCTCTACGCGAAAAACTACTGAGCGCTGACATGGGACTGACTGGTTGCAACCTTGCCTGTGCCGAAACCGGCCATATCAGCCTGGTGTCCAACGAAGGAAATATCCGAATGTCCACGACCATGCCAAAGGTTCATGTGGCCCTCATGGGCATGGAACGCATTGCGGCTACGCTTGAGGAACACCGGGAGACAGTCCAGCTTCTGACCCGCGGAGCGGCGATACAGAAATTATCCACCTATGTCAGTTTTATGGGAGGACCGAGCAGCCCAGATGACCCCGATGGACCAAAAGATTTTCATCTGGTGGTGATCGACAACGGTCGCTCAAAAATTCTCGCCGACCCCGAGTTCCGCGAAGTACTGGCCTGCATCCGCTGCGGAGCATGCCTCAATATCTGTCCGGTTTACGGGCGGATTGGTGGCCATGCCTATAATTCTGCATACTGCGGCCCGATTGGGGCAGTCATCACACCGCTGCTGGACGGCATCAACAAACATGCCGATCTCTGCAAAGGCGAGACCCTGTGTGGTGCCTGCAAAGATATTTGCCCCGTGCAAATTGATCTGCCACGGATGCTTGCCGCTCTGCGCCATAAACTCGCTTACGGCAACGACAGATGGAACACCAGACAACATAATCCCGTCGAAGCATATGGCTTTAGCCTGTGGCGGTTGATTATAACGAGGAGTTTTCTCTACCGGCCTTTTGTCAAAATCAGTCGTTTTTTCCAGCGTCCCTTTGTCAGGAAAGATAAAATGATCAGAAAAATGGCTGGCATTGCTTCCGGCTGGACCGACGGACGCGATCTACCACCCATTGCCAAAAGGACCTTCACGGAACTCTGGGAAGAAAAATACAGCAAGAACAGACCTGCCCAGCCCCCGGTAGCGAAGGAGGAAAACTAATGGACAACCAGACAACCTTTTTAAGCAACATCCGCACGGCCCTCGGGGAAGCTCCTGCCTTCGAGCGCTCAAAAGTTTCTTTTCCTAAATTGTTTTCATCCCCGGACACAAAAAACATCCTGCAAAAGATCCACAGCAGAACCGTACAAGAACAAGACTCGCTGGTGGAGATCCTTCTCGACAACGGCAAAGACTTAAACATCTGCAGCCATGTCGTGACGTCTTTTGCCGAGGCCACAGCCGTTGTCATCGAGTTGATCCGCACAAAAGACCCCGAGTTCAATCACACCAAACATGTAGTGATGCACGATCACCCGGATATTGCCGCCCTGCAACTCTGGAATCGTTTCGACCGGGAAGCCGTCACCCTGCACACCAGCTTCAGCTCGGACAGGCAGATTAAAAACAAAACCATCGCCTCTTTCATCGGAATAACTGCACCGAACATTGGCGTTGCCGATTCAGCCACCTTGATCCAGCTGACCGAGCCGGGAAGGCCTCGCTCCACATCCCTGCTGCCCTCAATCCATATTGCGATTCTCCGAAGGGAAAACTTGGTGGCCACGCTCAGTGAAGCCTATGCCCTGTTGCGGGAAGAATCTCATCTGGACAGTTTCGTCTTTATCTCCGGCCCATCAAAGACCGCCGACATAGAAGCGCATATGGTCAATGGCGCCCATGGGCCACGGGAGTTGCATATTATAGTGCTCTCCGAGCCGCAAGCCGAAGATATTTCTGTAGAAACACCAGAGGAACTGGAAGAACAAACACCTTTTTCCAAAGAATCAGACAATGAGTTTTCATCTGATGATGTAGAGACCGAGACCTTCATGAAGCAATGAATTAAAATTCAATCGCATCCTAAAATATGAAGCAACCATTTGTCAGCAAAACGACACTCATTTTTCTGGTCATTCTGATTTCAGCCGTCTTTCTCACAATGATCCATCAGTTTCTGATGGCCATTTTCATGGCTGGACTTTTTTCAGCGATGGTCTTGCCCGTCCATCACCGGCTCACCAAAAAACTTGGTGGCAGGGAGACACTTGCTTCTATTTTCACTGTGATGGGCATTGTGGTTTTAGTACTTACGCCACTTGCTATACTCATCACCTTAGTGGTTGCCCAGGCCATCCATATCGGCCAATCAGTTACTCCCTGGGTTCAGGGCTTCATTAATCAACCCACCGCCGTCACGGTTTATCTGGAAAAACTCCCCTACTACCATGAAATACTTCCCTACCGTGATGTCATTGTCCAGAAGGCCGGAGAGCTCGTCGGAACTGTCTCCACCTTCCTCATCGACTCGCTCTCATCTTTTACCAAATTGACCATTGGCGCTATATTCTCTTCAATTATAATGCTCTACGTGATGTTCTATTTTCTCACCATGGGCGATATTTTACTGCAGAAAATACTGTTTTTCCTGCCTCTGGATGATTTCAGTGAACAAAAACTGCTCCATCGTTTTACCTCGGTGACAAGAGCGACAATCAAAGGTTCCTTGATCATCGGCATTATGCAGGGGAGTCTCTGCGGCCTGGCCTTTGCTATAGCTGGCATTGAGGGTCCGGTTTTCTGGGGGTCGCTAATGGCGGTCATGTCGATCATCCCGGCCTTTGGCACGGCGATCATCTGGTTCCCGGCACTCATAATTCTCGCTCTCGCCGGAAATTTTACCGGAGTAATTATTCTCGCGATCATTTGTGGGGCGATAGCGGGTAATCTGGACAATATTGTCCGGCCCCGGCTGGTTGGCAAAGACACCGAGATGCATGACCTCTTCGTCCTCTTTGGCACCCTGGGCGGTATCTCCATGTTCGGCTTGCTCGGCATTATTGTCGGCCCGATCGTTGCCGCTCTTTTCATCACCATCTGGGAAATATACGGTGATGTCTTTAAAGACTATCTACCTGATGTCGAAGTGGTTCTAAAAAAACGACAGGATGACGAATCGGCATGATGTTTGTTATCTACTTTTACTCAAGATACTGGAATCATCAATGCCCTATCTGCTCCTAATCCTCACCACCCTCTTCTGGTCCGGCAACTTCGTTATCAGCCGTGGGATGCATGGGCAAATCCCTCCCTTTGCCCTTTCTTTCTGGCGATGGGCGGTGGCCTTTTTGATTCTGGCCTGCTTTGGTCTTCACCATCTTATAGTTCAACGCAAGCTGGCCATGAGCCACAGAAATTTCATAATCACTCAGGGAATGGTTGGGGTGGCCGGCTTCAACAGTTTGATTTATATGGCCATGCAGACCACAACCGCCATCAACGCAGTGCTGGTCAATTCCTGCATCCCGGTTATCATCGTGCTGATCTCCTGGGCAATGTTCAACGATCGCCTCAGCCTCAGACAGGGCCTGGGGGTAGCCATCTCACTCAGCGGCGTATTGCTGATCATCTCCCGCGGTGAGCTGTCAACTCTTTTGCATCTGCAATTCAACAAAGGAGATATTCTGGTCTTTATGGCCGCAGCCCTCTGGGCCTTTTATTCAGCCAACCTGAAAAGATATCCCAAAGGATTACATCCACTTACCTACCAGCTAGGGATAATGATCGTTGGCCTCATCATCCTTTTGCCACTCTATCTGCTGGAGATTTCCACCGGCAAAACCATGACAGTGTCCATGGAATCAATTGTGACTATTTTCTACGTGGCAATCTTCGCCTCGGTACTGGCCTTCATCTTCTGGAACCGGGCAGTGACAATACTCGGGGCCAACATAGCCGGCCCGTTTATTCATCTGATGCCTGCCTTCAGCACCATCATGGCGGTACTATTTCTAGGCGAAACGCTGACACCAAACCACATCAAAGCCATCCTCCTTATCTTTGGAGGCATCTTTATGACCACGTTTCGGGTAGGGAAAAAGAAAGGATAAATCAAGAATACCACTGTTCTGGAAACAGGAATTTCAAGAACAGTTAAAATGCGATGGTGTTCGTAAGTGTTCATCAGTGCTACAGATGAACGCAAGCAGCCCACTCAGCTATACGTTTTTGTATGCTGAGCGGGCTGATCGTGTTCAGATGTGGTGCTGCTGGACACTCACCCCTAAACTTCTTTCCAGTCTGGACGAATATGCAGCTCAGTAAGCTGCTTCCTGGCAACAGAGGCCGGCGCGTCGGTGAGCGGACAGGTTGCTTTTTGCGTTTTAGGAAAGGCGATAACGTTACGGATCGAATCGCTGCCGGTAATAATCATCAGCAGTCGATCAAGACCGAAGGCCAATCCACCATGAGGAGGTGCGCCGAGCTCCAGGGCACGAAGCAGAAAACCGAATTTTTCATTGGCTTCCTGTTCACCAATACCAAGGACCTCAAGAACCTTTGATTGCATACTCTTCTGGTGGATACGGATGGAGCCACCACCAATTTCCGTGCCGTTCAACACCAGATCATAGGCCCGGCTGTAGACTGCGGCAGGATCGGTGTCCAGTTTTTCGACATCCTCTTCTTTGGGTGCAGTGAACGGATGATGTAGGGCCTGAAAGCGTTTTTCTTTCTCATCATACTCCATAAGAGGAAAATCAGTGACCCAGACAAAGTTGAAGTCATCCTTTTTGAGAAGATCTAAGCGGCGTGCAAGTTCCACCCGCAGCTCAGACAGCACCTGAAGGACAACCTTCTTGCTATCGGCACCAAAAAAGAGCAGATCCCCTTCCACCGCATCCATGGCGGCAGCAATCGCTGCCCGCTCTTCCTCGCTAAAAAACTTAGCGATGGGCGACTGCCATTCTCCATCGGCCTTCATCTTCACATAGGCAAGCCCTTTGGCTCCGAACTGAGCGACATAATCGGTCAAAACATCGAGTTCTTTTCGAGTGAAATCGCCACAGCCTTTGGCATTGATAGCCCGCACCGTCCCGCCCTTATCAGCAATGGTTCTGAAAACTTTAAAACCGCAATTTGCCGCAATTTCAGTCAAATCAATCAGTTCCATGCCAAATCGAACATCGGGACGATCGGTGCCAAAGCGGTTCATCGCGTCATCAAAGGTCAGCCGTGGGAAAGGAAGAGAAAGCTCCAGGCCGAGGGTATCTTTGAATAAAGTCGCGATCAAGCCTTCATTGATGGCCATGATCTGTTCTTCGTCAACAAAGCTGAGTTCCATATCGATCTGGGTAAACTCTGGCTGTCGATCGGCACGCAGATCTTCGTCACGAAAACACTTCACTATCTGATAATATCTGTCCATTCCGGCAATCATCAGCAGCTGCTTGAACAGCTGGGGAGACTGGGGCAGGGCATAAAACTTACCACTGTTCACCCGGCTGGGCACCAGATAGTCACGGGCGCCTTCAGGGGTGGAACGGGTAAGCATTGGCGTTTCGATATCGAGAAAGTCGTGGTCGTTCAGATAATTTCGAACACTCTGCACCGCTTTATGACGCATGATCAAATTCGCCGCCATTTCCGGCCGACGCAGATCGAGGTACCTGTATTGTAACCTGAGGTTATCCGAAACCTCCGTATCTTCATCCAATGGAAAAGGAGGTGTCTCGCTGCTATTTAAAATACGCAGTTCATCCACCAGAACCTCTATCGCCCCGGTTGCAAGTTTAGGGTTCGCCATCTCACCCGGCCTTGCCACAACCGTTCCACGAACAGCCAAAACCCACTCACTCCGAACCTGATGCGCCTTATCGTGTACTTCTGGGTTATTCTCGGGGTTAAAGACAACCTGGGTTATTCCGCCACGGTCACGAAGATCAATGAAAATTACCCCGCCGTGGTCACGCCTGCGCAGAACCCAACCCATCAGAGTTACCTGCTCGCCTACATCTTCCAGACCGAGAGCATTACATGAATGCGTCCGGCACAACTTTCCCATTGATTCCATAATTTATTAATCTCTTGAATTTTTTCTGTATGCACTACACCAACTCGAAGAAATACACCGATTAAGATACTTGAGCAGGTTATATTTTTAACACTATTTTTTCAGAAGACACTCAGTAATTGATTGCGCAGAGAGCAAAACATCCTGCTGATCTTCCTCAGTGCCCATATTACGTAAAATTCCTTTGCCGGATTCGAGCTCTGCATCGCCAATAATGAGCACAAAGCGGGCCCCGGTTTTATGGGCCTGCTTCATCTGGCTTTTCAGGCTTCGCCCTTCATGGTCCATGGCGACGGAAAACTTCTCTGCCCGAATTTCATGAGCAAGGCCAAAACCAACGCGAGCCCCCTGATCACCAATGCCGGCAATATAAAGGTCGACTGTATCTGCCTCAACAACAGACTGGTCCAGCTGTTGCAACAGCAGGACCAGTCGTTCCATACCCATGGCGAAACCTATGCCGGGACTGTTTTTTGGCCCGCCAAGAGTCTCGATCAGGCCGTCATATCGTCCACCAGCTGCCACAGCGGCCTGGGAACCAAGATCTGTCGTGATAAATTCAAAGGTAGTTCGGCAGTAATAATCCAGGCCACGAACCATAAATTTATTCAGCTGATACTTGACCCCCAACTGCTCCAGTCCTGACTGGACCTGTTGGAAATGGTCTTCACATTGGCCACAGAGATGGTCTAAAATTGAAGGTGCATCAAGAATCTGCTCTCGACAGGAAGGCACTTTACAGTCAAGGACCCGCAACGGATTAGTAGTACTGCGTCTCTTGCAATCACTGCAGAGTAAATCGTGTCGCGCCTCTATATACTCAAGGAGCATGGCCCGGTAACCGGGCCGACATTCTGGACAACCAAGAGAATTGAGCTCCAGACTTACCGTTAAGCCCAACTCGTCAAACAGCATTGCCCCCATGGCCATGAGCTCGGTATCTACCCGTGCATTTTCAGAGCCAAGAACCTCAATATCCATCTGATGAAACTGTCTGAGTCTGCCTTTTTGGGGACGCTCATGCCGAAACATGGGGCCGATGGTAAACAGTTTCTGGACAGGTTTCTGGACATAGAGTCCATGTTCTATATAGGCGCGCAGAAGAGACGCTGTTGCCTCAGGTCGCATTGTTATTTTTTTATCGACAAAAGTATACATTTCTTTTTCGACAATATCCGTTGCTTCACCTATGGACCTGGCAAACAATTCAGTTTCCTCGAGTATAGGCATGCGGATCTCGCGAAAATGGAATCGGTCAAAGACCTCTCTTGCCACTCTTTCAAGATACTGCCACAGCTCGACCTCTCCCGGCACAATATCCTTAAAGCCTTTCAGGGCCTTGATCTTCAAGACTATCTCCAATAATAAATGTGAAAAATAAAAGCGTTTTCAATTCAAACCAAAAACTGCGAATTTAACCGCACTTCTATGGTTTTGTCAAGTTTACCCCCAGCCGGGCCAATCAAATCTATGCAATTTTCCCTGCTAAAAGCTGTCTTTTTTCAGGCAATACAAGCAAATTTGCAACTCTATTAGACTGCATACTACTCTTGACAAATTCAGGCAAGAAGTGCATTATCTCAATTCTTATATTTATTGTATTTCAATCCCGGTACACCGGATTCTTTACAGTGCCCCTTTGACGGGTATATGTGCTTCACAAGATTATTTTCATGAAAAATCAAGAGAATATCTTCTAATGCACTAAAAGGAGTTCTTTCTGCATGAAGTTACCTTCACTCAATATTGCTAATTTCAAAGCCTCTTTCCCATTGATTCAGGGAGGGATGTCTATTCGGGTATCTACATCTGCACTTGCCGTCCCAGTTGCCAATTGTGGCGGAATCGGAGTTATCGGTGGATCAGGTCTGCCACCCGAAGAACTCCATGCTGATATTTTAAAAGCAAAGGCTGCCACAGACGGAGTTATAGCCGTCAACATCATGTATGCGATGAAGGACTTTTATGAGCTGGTCATGAGTTCCATCGATGCCGGAATCGACATGATAATCACCGGCGCCGGATTTTCCCGGGATATCTTTAAAATTGGTCGGGAGCATAATACCCCCATCGTCATGATCGTCAGTTCTCCCGCCCTTGCCAAACTCTCGGAAAAACTTGGTGCCTCGGCGGTCATAGTTGAATCAAAGGAAGCCGGCGGCCATCTTGGTACCGACAAACCCTTGCGTGAAATTTTTCCGCCAATCCGTGATGTGGTCAAAGACATTCCTCTTATTGCTGCTGGTGGCATTACCAACGGCTACGAAATGGCCGAAATGATGGATAAGTATGGCGCTGACGGTGTGCAAATTGCTTCGCGATTTGTGCTCAGTAATGAGTGCGATATCGCCAACGAATTCAAACAGGCCTACCTCAATGCCAAGCGAGAAGACATCGTGCTCACCTCATCTCCGGTCGGCATGCCGGGACGCGCCTTAAATAATCCTTTTGTAGAGGCGATGAATGCTGGCGCAGACGTCAGTACTAAAAAATGCCCGCATGTCTGCCTTAAAAAATGTGACCACCACTACTGTATCAATGAACGCTTGATGATGGCCCACGACGGCAATGTTAAGGATGGCCTGATTTTCTCCGGTGAAAACACCTACAAGATGAAGAGCATTCTCTCTGTCGCGGAGATCTTCAAACAATTCAAGGAACAGGCTGAATCTGTTTATAATGAAGGCAAAGGATTCAGTCCCGCATTTTGACACGTACCCATTTAGCCATGAGCTCCCCTACTGATACAGATATTTCTCAAGATGCGCCCCTCCCCTGTACTGGTCGTATCATCCCGCAAAAAGAGCATCCAATCACCCCCGAGATGATTGACAAGGACGCGCTGTACGTCCTCAAAAAACTCAATGATGCAGGATTTGCCGGCTACCTCGTCGGCGGCGGAGTTCGTGACTTATACCTTGGCAAAACCCCCAAAGATTTTGATATCAGCACCGATGCCAGACCTGGCCAGCTTCGCAAACTCTTCCCCAACAGCAATACCATCGGCCGCAGATTCCGGCTGGTCCAGATCTTTTTCAGGGGTGGAAAAACCATAGAAATAAGCACACTTCGATCACTCAGCGAACATGACCTCGACGGGCCGGAAACAGTTCTCGCCCCAGATAATACCTTCGGGACCTTGAGCGAGGATGCAAGGCGTCGCGATCTGACCATCAATTCACTTTTTTACGAAATCCAAACCAACACCATCATCGACTATGTCGACGGTATTCTGGACCTCGATGGCGGCATTATACGGATTGTCGGCGATCCAGACAAACGAGTTGGCCGGGACCCCGTCCGAATGATGCGGGCTATCCGGCACGCCGCGAGGATCAACTTCACCATAGAAGAACAGACCTGGCAGGCCCTTTGTAAAAACAGCCACAAGCTGTCACTCTGCCCCCCGTCACGATTACGGGATGAATTCCTCAAGGATCTGTACTGTGGCGCGGCTGCGCCCTGGTTCGAGCTTGCCGTGGATTCGGGATTATTGTTCTCCCTTTTCCCCTTCTATCGCAAAATACTCAAGGATGACACGCAATCTCCCGAAAATCCACGAAAACTGCTCGCAGCAATCTGTCAAACAATAGATAAAATCAACACCTTATCCCAGCGTTTAAATGTTCATCGTCAGCCTGATTTTTTCCTGATTGGCCTTTTTCTGATCCCATGGGCAGAATCCCGTTTTCAATTAATTAGCCAGTTTCGAAAGGGCACCGTCCTCTTCCAACTGTCAAAACAGATCCGGGAGGAGATTGATCGAACTATTGGCATCGAACTCAATCTTCGTCGATCACTGCGTCAGGAAATGGTCAGCCTGTTAATCAACCTTTCTCAACTTATTCATAATAAGGATCAAAACGGCTGGCCAAAATGGCTGAAGAAAAAAAGCTACTTCAAAAAAACCAGCCTCTTTTACAATTTTTACATGGCAGCCATCACCGGCAACTCCATTGATCACCTGCTTTCCGGAGAGCCTCCGATCCAGAAGGAAACGGTGGAGAGACGAAGACCCGAAAGAAAGTCGTCACCGCCAAAAACCAAACCGGCATTTTCAAATTTAAACAAGGGAGGGATTTTCGGTTTCAAGAAATAATACCCATATTACATGTTGTTACAGGCCATCCCCGTCCACCAGCCAACTGCCAACTGCCAGTTGTCACCGTTTCGACTACTCCAAGATACCAATATCTACCAGTTTCCAACTCTCCTCACATCTACTTAGCTCGACATCAATAGCAATTGGCAAAGTATGCATACTGTGCACGTATACACCCTGTTGTTTTAATAAATAGGGGTGGAATCAGCAGGTATATTGAAAATACCCTTGATTTCATCATTTGTTGGTGTTAGTTTTGACTACTTTTTTTTTGAATTGTACTGTTTGCACAATGGATTTAGTGTCGACGTTAAATATTTGACGCACTGTTTGCACAATGACGCAAAGAACTATCCCATATACAGATTGGAGCTTTGAAACATTGTTTTCTCCAACTTCGTACAACACACCCCTCTCACGTTCAAGCACTGACTCCCAACATTTTATCGATTCCCAAAAGACGAACCAAGCTGACCGGCTTGACTTTTTTACCCGTATTTGTACACTTTTTATTTCGGCTACCGTTAAGCCGGACCATCGCGCGATAGCGCACAATTGTTGGCACACAGCAATAGGAGGTTGATATGGCAGACACAACAAACAAAACGCTGGACCCGCAGCTTGATCGGCGCGGATTCCTCAAGGGGTGCACAATGGCGGCAGCCGCATTAGGACTGTCCGAAACCATGATTCCGAAACTTGTCGAAGCAGCCGCAACTGCTGAACGTCCTCGGGTTATCTGGTTGCATTTCCAGGAATGCACTGGCTGCACAGAAAGCTTATTGCGATCTTCCCACCCGGATCTAGCCCGCTTGATACTCGACATCATCTCTCTTGATTATCACGAAACCGTCATGGCAGCCGCAGGTCATCAGGCAGAACAGAATCTTCATGACACCGTTGACAATCATCCGTTTATCCTTGTGGTAGAAGGTGCAATCCCCACCAAAGACGGCGGCATTTACTGCAAAATTGCCGGAAAAACGGCCATGGATATCCTGGCTGAAGTTGCCCCTAAGGCATCAGCTATCATTGCTATCGGCACCTGCGCAACCTTCGGCGGCGTTCAGGCCGCGGCCCCGAACCCCACTGGCGCTGTCGGCGTACAGGATCTGGTGAGCGGTGTACCAATCGTCAATATCCCTGGTTGCCCGCCAAATCCAATTTCGTTTCTCGGAACCATTCTCCATTATCTGACATTTAAGAGATTGCCTCTGCTCGACAACCTCAACCGTCCGCTCTTTGCCTATGGCCGCAGAATACATGATCAATGCGAACGACGGGCCCACTTTGATGAGGGTCGCTTTGTTGAGCAATATGGTGATGAATTCCACAAGCTCGGTTACTGCCTCTATAAAGTCGGCTGCAAGGGCCCAGAGACCTTCTCCAATTGTCCTACAGCCCGCTTCAATGATGTCAATGTCTGGCCGGTAAGTGTCGGACACGGTTGTATCGGCTGCACTGAGCCCAATTTCTGGGATACCATGACTCCATTTTATGAAAGACTCCCGATGGTAAAAATCCCGACCCAATCCGGGATCGTTGCAAGCGCAGACCAAGTTGGTAAAACCGTTTTAGGCGTTACAGCTGCAGCAGTTGGTATCCACGCGGCGGTTGGTATCGGTAAACGGCTGATCAAAGGCAAAGACAGCGAGAGCTAATAGCCTTATGTACTCACTTGTTTGGTTACATACTGATCATTTTAAAAATATTATTACCAACGGTTGACCGCAGAGATCCTGGCGGCAACCCGGTAATCAGATTCTTTTATGGAGGTTTTACACATGGCTCAGCGAATTACCATCGATCCGATCACCCGGATTGAAGGTCACCTAAGAGTAGATGTCGAAGTAGACGGAGGACTCGTCACCAAAGCGTGGTCTTCCGGCCAGATGTACCGCGGACTTGAGAACATTCTTAAAGGACGGGATCCTCGTGATGCGTGGTTATTTGTCCAGCGTATCTGTGGTGTCTGCACCACCGTTCACGCCCTGGCTTCAGTTCGTGCAGTTGAAAACGCTCTTGGACTGGAAATTCCTCTCAATGCCCAGTTAATTCGTAATATGGTGCAGTCAATTCATTGCCTGCATGACCATATCGTTCATTTCTACGCCCTGTCTGCCCTTGACTGGGTTGATGTTGTTTCTGCCCTGGAAGCTGATCCTGTCGCCACCGCCGCACTGGCAGACAGCCTCTCAAACTGGCCGGGCAATAGTCCCAAACGTTTTGCCGCAGTCAAAGACAAATTGAAAAACATGGTAGCCAGCGGCCAGCTCGGACCTTTCGCCAATGCCTACTGGGGTCACCCAGCAATGCAATTGCCTCCCGAGGCAAATCTCATGGCTGTCTCCCATTACCTCGAAGCCCTTGATTATCAGCGCAAAGCTACTCAGGCGCTGGCTATTCTCGGTGGCAAAAATCCGCATGTTCAGAATCTCTCGGTTGGTGGTGTTACCACGAACATTAATCCTGAGAACGAGACTGCGGTGACCATGGAGCGTCTCTACTACATTAAGCAGTTGATCGAGGAAGTAAAAACCTTTATCCAGATGGTCTACCAGACTGATGTTGTAGCGGTGGGTGCCCTCTATGCCAATTGGCTTCCATATGGCAACGGCGTAACCAACTACCTCGCAGCCCCGGATATGTTCCTTGATGCAGCAGGAACCAGAGCAGACCTGCCAGGCGGCACCATCTTCGGCGCAGACCTAGCAAGCGTCAAACCAATCACCGGCCTTGCCGACCCATACTTTAAGGAAAATGTCGAAGAGTCTATCGCCAGAGCCTGGTATGACGGCGACTGGTCCAAGCATCCATGGGAATCCTCCACCGATCCCAAATACACCGAGTTTGAAGATGAAGGTCGCTACACCTGGCTGAAAGCACCACGCTTCCAGGGTCAACCGATGCAGGTCGGTCCTTTGGCACAGATGCTCGTTGGCTACGCTCAGGGTCATGATTTAACTGTATCAAGTGTTGATTCCTTCCTCGGTCGCATCAGTGCGGTTGCCGGAACAACCTTAGGACCAGAAATTCTTTTCGGCACCGTCGGACGTCACGCAGCCCGTGCAGTTCGTGCCGGCATGATGGCAGATCTTGCCCTCAAGCACTGGGAACTCTTGGTCAATAATATTGCCACTGGTGATTATGAGATTTTTAATCCGCCTGTCTTCCCGAAAGGAGAACAGCGTGGCGTCGGTGTCCATGAAGCACCACGTGGTCTGCTTTCCCATTGGATTGTCATCCAGGACGGCAAGATCAAAAATTACCAATGCGTCGTTCCTTCCACCTGGAACGCCGGTCCACGTGACGCAAAAGGCCAGCTCGGTCCTTACGAGGCATCTCTTGTGGGCAATCCGATTGCCGACCCTGAAAGACCTCTTGAGGTGCTTCGGACTATACATTCTTTTGATCCTTGTATTGCCTGTGCCGTACACATGCTGGACCCAGAAGGTAAGGAAGTTATGAAAGTGAAAGCGCTATAAGCTGGGTTTTACACTACTCAAAACTTTTCTTTCCGGCAAAAGCCGCAGGAGGTAACAAGAATGGCCACTTACGAGAAACATCACTGCTGGAGCATATTGCTCCGCTTGTTCCACTGGATGTTTGCCCTGTCTATCGTTTTTCTGGTAGTCACAGGATTTTACATCAATACACCGTGGACAAACACCCTGATCGAAGGAAGCGCAAGTTTCCCGATGGCGACGATGCGCTACATACATTATATTGCAGCGTACGTTTTATCATCAGCTGTACTGATCAGGCTTTTTCTCTACATTTTCGGGAATGCCCAGGAGAGAGTATGGGATATCCTGCCGATCACCAAGAGAAATCTCAACAATCTCAAAATGACCCTGCTCCAGTACAGCTATATAAGTGACAAGCATGATGAACGGCTCGGTCACAATATTCTGGCAGGATTGTCTTATTTATTCACCTTCATCGCTGCTCTCTTTATGATTGTCAGCGGCTTCTACATGCTCTTTCCAGAAGCTCCTTTCTGGGCAAAATGGGGCGTGTTGATTTTTGGCAGTCAGCAATTTGCTCGTTATCTCCACCATATCATTATGTGGTGGTTCATGATCTTCGCCGTCATCCATATCTATTTATGTATCTGGAACGACTGCAAAGAGCCAGAGGGATTAATTTCCTCGATCTTTACCGGTGCAAAATTTAAACACAAAGCATAAGCAGAAAAGGGTCGAAATTCTCGTTCGGGGCACTGTCCAGGGCGTAGGGTTTCGGCCCTTCATCTACAACCTAGCAACTCGTTTTAAGATTTACGGCACGGTGACCAACACCAGTGATGGTGTGGTGATTACCGCTACAGCTGAAGATGACAGGCTCAACCTGTTTATACAGGCAGTACAAAAAGAAGCCCCGCCGCTGGCAAGAATTAGCTCTGTAAAAATTCGCAGCCTGCCTTTTTCCCAAAAGAATACCCTGACATCGTTTACAATCCTGCCAAGTTTGGCTGGTAATTCCGCCAACACGTCAATTCCGCCAGACATAGCCCTTTGTAGCGATTGCCTCAAAGAGCTGCTCGACCCCAGGGACCGACGATTTCACTACCCTTTTATCAACTGCACTAATTGTGGCCCGCGCTTTACCATCGTCGAAACTATTCCCTACGACAGACCAAAGACCTCCATGAAGGTCTTTCCGATGTGCGATGACTGCGCAGCAGAATATAGCGATCCGACCAATAGAAGGTTCCACGCCCAACCAAACGCCTGTCCCATCTGCGGGCCAAATATTTCATTGCACAACAGTGAAGGAATCAAACTGGCAACAGATGCTCCGCTGGCACAAACGGCAAAGGCATTACATAACGGATCTGTACTCGCCATTCGAGGGATGGGTGGCTTTCATCTGGTGGTAAACGGTTGCTCCGCTGAAGCGGTGGCCGTACTCCGCCAAAGAAAAGGACGTCCGGATAAACCCCTGGCCATAATGATGGCAGACGTCCAGGCGGTAAGAAGATACTGTTATCTCGATGCTGCGGCAGAAAAGCTCCTCACGTCCCCTGAACAGCCGATAATAATTTTAAGAAAACTTGACCAGGCAAGGCTTGCCGATAACCTCGCACCGGGTATTGATGAGATCGGCGTAATGCTGCCCTATACACCACTCCACCACCTGCTGTTCCAGCAACAAGGCTGTCCCGACGCCCTGGTCATGACTTCCGGCAATATCAGCGGTACCCCCATCTGTACAGGCAATGAAGACGCGTTGACCAAACTTGCTTCTATTGCCGATTTTTTTCTGCTCCATAACCGGGAGATCGTCACCAGGGTTGACGATTCGGTGGTTAAATTTATGGCCGATCGGCCATTTATTTTTCGACGGGCCCGGGGCTATGCTCCGGCACCCATTGAGGTTGCATGGAAATTGCCTGAAATTCTTTCCTGCGGCTCAGGTTTAAAAAACACTTTTAGTCTTGGTCGTGGGCATACTATTTTTACCAGCCAACACATCGGCGATCTCAACAACATTGAATCCTATGATTTTTATCAGGAATCCATAGAACATTATAAAAAGGTTTTTCAGCTTGAGCCGGAAGCTATTGTCTGCGATCTACACCCAGACTATATGAGCAGCAGGTATGCGGCGGAAGCGAATCTACCACTTTACAAAGTTCAGCACCACCATGCCCATGCGGTAGCCGTTATGGCAGAACATGGCCTTGACGAACCGGTGCTGGCCATTATCCTCGACGGAACCGGTTTGGGTGATGACGGCACCATATGGGGCGGCGAAGTTTTCAGGGCTGAACTCACCTCTTATGAACGTCTGGGTCACCTGACGCAGTTTCGTCTTGCCGGTGGCGACGTGGCCACCACTGAACCCTGGCGCATGGGAATTTCAGCACTTTTCCATAGCTTTGGCCCGGACGCCATCGCCTTCGACCAACTCCCCGAGCCCCTCCAGCAACAAGGCCAAGAACGGGTGGCTGTTATTTCTTCCATGCTCACCGGCGGCTTCAATTCGCCGCTGACCTCCAGTTGCGGACGACTTTTTGACGCAATCGCCGCCCTGCTGGGTATGCGCCAGCAAATCAGCTACGAAGGCCAGGCGGCTATGGAACTGGAAACATTGGCCAAAAGGGCTTGTGTTAGCTCATGGAGGGAAAACATTTCGCCTAATTCGCACACAAACAATTCACCCTTTCTTGAAGAAAAGAACGGAAAATGGGAGATTTGTTCGGCGGAATTTGTTAAAAGGATACTGGATGGATTAAGCAGAGGTAACGCTAAATCCGCTATTGCTTTAGAGTTCCATGTGATGCTTATCAGCAGCATTAGCCAACTCATTGAAAATCTTTCCCACCAGACCGGCATCCAGAAGATTGTGCTTTCTGGCGGATGTATGCAAAACAGTCTTTTACTTGAAGGCCTTTTGCATACTTTGAAGAAAATACATTTACAAGTTTTCACTGGAAAATTGCTTCCGTTAAATGACGGGGCGATTTCTTTCGGTCAGACAATTACAGGAGGTCTGCGCCATGTGTCTCGCAATTCCAATGCGGGTGACCAGCGTTCAGGGGAGCCCGGACGATTTCACCACAAACCAGGTAGCCACCGTTGATACCGATGGCATAAGTAAAGAAGTTCGGCTGGATATCGTCGACCATTGGCCATCCGTCGGCGACTATGTCATTATCCATGCAGGGTTTGCCATCCACTCCCTCATCGAAGAAGAGGCATTGAAAAATATCGCTTTATTGCGTGAACTCGCTGAAAACACTCCGGACGAATTACTGTCCTGACACAGGTTGCCATGAAACATCTTGACGAATACCGTGACAGCAGTTTAACCACACCGCTGGTCGAGGAACTGAAGAAAACCGTCACCAAGCCACTTCGTGTGATGGAGGTCTGTGGCTCTCACACCATGGCTATTTTTCGCAACGGCCTGCGAAGTATTCTCCCGGAAGGGATGGAACTCGTATCCGGCCCTGGCTGCCCGGTCTGTGTAACCTCTGCTTCCCATATGGATGCGTTCATTGCCATGGCGGACCGCCCTGGAGTACGGGTGACGATTTTTGGAGACCTCTTTCGGGTACCGGGCACCCACACCTCCCTCGCCCGCGCCAGTTCACTTGGCGCCAAGGTTGACATTGTCTATTCGCCGATGGACGCACTGGAGCTGGCAATTCAAAACCCTGAGGAACTTGTAGTTTTTCTTGGGGTTGGCTTTGAAACGACCACTCCCGGAATTGCCGCGACCATACTCGTTGCCAAGACCAGAAACGTTAAAAATTTCGTCGTTTTTTCTACCCAGAAAACCATGCCCGCGCCCATGCAAGCGCTGCTCAGTGATCCGAATCTGAAAATTGATGGTTTACTTTGCCCCGGCCATGTTTCCTCGATTATTGGCGCGGGAGCCTGGCTGCCGATGGCCCAAAAATACAATCTGGCCTGTGTGGTTGCCGGTTTTGAAACCGCCGATCTGCTAAAGAGCCTTATTCTTCTCGCTCGCCAGATCGCAAGCAACGATATTAAAGTGGAAAACGCCTATCCCCGTGCCGTCGCCTGGGAAGGCAATCTCCGCGCCCAAAAAATGGTCGAAGAAATTTTCGAACCCGCCGATATGGACTGGCGCGGCCTTGGCCGTATACCAATGAGTGGTTTGAAAATTCGGGAGAAATATTCTGATTTTGATGCCGAATCAAGACTGAACATCACCTTACCAAAGGCTGAGGAACCCAAAGGCTGCATGTGTGGAAATATCCTTAAAGGCATGAACAACCCGACAGAATGTCCACTTTTCAACACCAGATGCACTCCGGCCAACCCGATCGGCCCCTGCATGGTATCAAGCGAGGGTACCTGTGCCGCCTACCATAAATACGGAAGAGATATATAGTTGGGATAGAAAGCAACCTGACTCCCGTAAATTTAATCTCTGTCACAGAAAGGATTGAACCGCTCTAATGTCTGAAAAAACCATTTTACTCGACCACGGCAGTGGTGGACTCGCCAGCCAGCAGCTGATCAGTGAACTCTTTTTAAAACATCTCGACAACGCCATACTGCGCGATCTTGAAGACAGTGCAATCCTTGACAACAAGGTTGGAAAACTTGCCTTTACCACCGACAGCTATGTCGTCGATCCCATTTTCTTTCCAGGTGGAGATATTGGTAAACTCGCCATTCATGGCACTATCAATGATCTGGCCATGCGCGGTGCCACCCCCTACTGTCTCAGCCTGGGACTGATACTTGAAGAAGGTCTCAGTTTCGAAGATCTGGAACGCGTCATTATCTCCATCGCCGAGGCATGCAATGAAGCCGGCGTCCCGGTGGTCACTGGTGATACCAAGGTGGTCCCCCGTGGCAAGGGCGATAAAATTTTTATCAACACCTCCGGTATCGGCTTTGTCGACGAAACGCTCGACATCTCATCAAAAAATGGTGAGGCAGGCGATGTGGTTATTCTCTCTGGTACCATGGGTGATCACGGCATCACTATTATGACCAGGCGGGCAGGAATCTCTGTCCAGGGTGATTTGCGCAGTGACACCATGCCACTGCATACTCTTGTCGCTACTCTCTTAAAAGAACTGCCTGAGGGTACCGTGCACACCCTGCGCGACCCCACCAGAGGTGGAGTCGCCTCCACCCTCAATGAGATTGCTGAAAACAGCGGTCTCAGTATCGAGCTTTCCGACGAGGCCCTGCCGGTACGACCGGAAGTTCGGGCCGCCTGCGAACTCCTTGGCCTGGAACCGCTCTATCTCGCCAACGAGGGCAAATGTCTGGCTATCGTCAGCGGTGACCATGCCGAACAGGCCCTTGCCGTGATGCGGGCAACTCCTGAGGGGAAAGAGGCTGCCATCATCGGCAGACTTGTATCAGGAAAGCCCGGGAGAGTCATTATCAACACCCCGGTTGGAGGAGCGCGAGTTGTCAGCCCGCTCCATGGTGCGCCCTTACCCAGAATATGCTAAGAATTCGGATCTATACTCTATTATGAAAACTGAAAAAAAGATTGGTATCGCCGGTATCGGCAACTTTATCTTAAGAGATGAGGGCTTCGGTGTCCATGTGGTGCACTACCTCCAGGAACATTATACTTTTCCGGACACCGTAGAAATTCAGGATGTGGGGACGGCTGGGATCTATATGGCCCCGTTTCTTGAGGAGTGTGATCCAATCTTTGTCATTGATGTGGTGGATATCGAGGGCGAACCCGGATCTTTTCACTTCTATACCCTGGATGATGTCAAGGCCGGCAATTTTCAAACCAGAATGTCGCCCCATCAGCTTGGCCTGTTGGAGATTCTCGAAGTCTCAAAACTTCGCGATGCCGCCCCCGAACATATTGAGTTTTATACGGTGATTCCGAAGGAATTGGTGGAATCCATCGAGCTCTCTGAGGTGGTGGAAAAGCGCAAGGTTGAAGTAGCCGAAATGATCCTCTCTCGCCTGGCTGATCTTGGCGTTGAGGTCACAAGAAAACAGACAATATAGCTGAAACACCATTATGCATGAAATTTCACTCGTCCAGGGACTCTTTGAACAATTAAAAGAACTGGCCATCGAAAATAAAGCAACGAAGATCCTCAGTGTCACTATGGAAATAGGACCTCAGTGCGGTGTTGTTGTGGATTCTTTTCAGTTCGGTTTTGATATTATTTCAGCAGATGACCCACTGTTGCGCGGCGCAAAACTGATTATCCAGATACCGCCGGTCAGCTATAGCTGCACCAATTGTCATCATGTCGAGGTCACCGTTAGCAGAAAACCGGACGAGTGTCCGGTCTGTGGTGAATTACTGCTTATTCCTAATGGTGGCAATGATCTTGTGCTGCGCCAGGTGGAAATGGAATAAATGATGGCGTTTTAAAATTTTTCAATCAATCGATATTCGGACAAACGATGACCGGGTGGCCTCGGATGAGTAAGGCCCCCATGGTCATCATAATGCAATGAGGTAATACCATGTGCGATACCTGCGGCTGCCCAAGCCCTTCTGACCATAGCCACGATCATGACCATTCCCAGACACATAGCCACACCAAGACAATAGATGTTCATGCCAGCCTTTTTGCCGCCAATGACGCTTTGGCCCGAGCCAACCGTGAACACTTTGATGAAATAGGAGCGGTGGCTCTCAACCTGATCAGCAGCCCCGGTTCCGGCAAGACAACCTTGCTCGAACACACCATCGAGGCCCTGAAGGGAGAAATTAACATCGGCGTCATCGAAGGAGATATTGAAACGGAACGGGATGCCGAACGTATCCGGGCAAAAGGTGTCCCAGTGATACAACTGACCACCGGCGGAGCCTGCCACCTAGACGCGGCCATGACCCACAAAGGCTTTCACCGGCTACAGAAAGAACCGGGCGGTGAGATCATCGACCTGCTCTTTATTGAAAATGTCGGCAATCTGGTCTGTCCGGCTACTTTCGACCTCGGGGAACATGAACGAGTTGTCCTGGTATCGGTTCCAGAAGGCCCTGACAAACCGGCTAAATACCCCAAAGCCTTCACCAGCTCCCACACCTTCATCATCACCAAGACTGATCTTCTGCCCTATTTTGACTTCCCTGTGCCGGAAGCAACAGGTGACGCTCTTCGGCTTAATCCCCAACTGCGAACCATGGATCTCTCGTCAAAGACCGGAGAAGGTATGGAACAGTGGCTCGATTATTTGCGCGAATTAGTCAGCAAAATGAAGGCCAGCAAGAAGGCCTAAGTTTGAAAGGCCAGAGCTCCCTGTCGATAGACTATCCACAGGGACTCAGCTCAACTCCAGCAGATTGTAGATATCTTCCAACTTCTCCTGAACCCCGATATACCCTTCTTCAATGGTGTGAGCGACCTGGTCAAAATTCATCATCTTTAATTCTCCCAATCGGGGTTGAATGAGGATATTTGGCCGATCTACCGCCAGGTTGATGCGTGTAATACGTTCCTGCATGATGCCGATGGAGGTCATCACGGTCTCAATGATATCCGGAGTCGCTGAATCACGGCGCAGGAGCTCACTGGTCTTGTTTTTGAATCTATTTTCCGCACTCTCATAAAAGTCAGCCATCTTCTTCATCAGTTCATTACGGCTATCTGTTTCCACATGGGCCAGCCTGGTCTTTACTTTTCGCGGTTTTTGAACATGTAACAAGGAAGGCAGCTTTTTGGCCCGGGAAATAATTCTGCTATTGAGATCCACAGCAATGACAATTCCAGCTCCCATGGCTTGTGCCACCCCCACCGGAACCGGATCGACCAACCCACCATCAACCAGCCAACGGCCATTGACCTGCACGGGGGCAAAGAGTCCAGGGTAGGACATGGTGGCTCTGAGCCCCTCAATGATGCTGCCGGAGTTGATGACAACTTTCTCCCCCCTTTCAAGATCAGTTGCCACCATAACCACCGGAATGTCGAGTTCTGAGAAATCCTGCACATCCGTATGCATCGAAAAGAGCTCGTGTACCCGCCTGGAACCATTGAGCAAACCAGATCTGGGAAAAACAAAATCAAAATAGGAGAAGACTTTTTTGCCGTCCATTCGAAGCAGAAAATCTTTCAGACTGTCGAGGCTACCACACGCATAAAGAGCACCAACGTAGGCACCAACGCTGCATCCGGCAATAAAATCGATGGGGATCTTGGCCTCCACCAGTGCTTCGATGATTCCTATATGAGCCCAACCACGGGAGGCTCCGCTGCCCAGGACTAACCCGACTGATTTTCGAGATGACATGTTCTTCTTCCTCCCAAATATACTCCAGCAAACGATATGTAGCCAAAAGCCAGATCATTCATAATGTTGAGATGCAATACCAGATGCTCTCTTTTTAGTCACCAAATCAACAGTACATCTCAGCTCCACCAGCGCCGAGAGCATATTACCAAGCTTATTCGGTTAGGCATATTAAGGCTCCACACGCAATCAGATTTGACCTTAAACCTTCTTTCCTGTAAGCTTTTTTATAATATTGAATATCAACATGCAATCGATCTTGATTTCTAATTGTCTTTTTCACTTGGAATTGTCCATGTTCCCGAAAATAAAAATCGGCACCTTAGTTCTGCTTTTTTTCATTATTGCCGTTGTTCTCAGCTCTTGCAGTGACGCCGATCCCCCATTTCAATGTACCGACAGCATAGGTTGTATTACTTTGGCCCCTGGAGAACCTCTTAAAATTGGAGTGTTACAAGCATTGAGCGGGAAGGTTGCTCCTCTCGGTCAGGCACAAATCAGGGGACTTGAACTGGCCCTTGATAAACGAAACAATACAATTTTCGGTCACCCTATTGTACTACAGATTGAAGACACCGGCTGTACAGAGGAAGGGGGCGCCAACGCAGCTTTAAAAATAATAGCAGACCCACAGACCGTTGCCATATTCGGTTCGACCTGCTCTGGCGCTGCGGCCACTGCCTCCCACGCCATGTCCGAAGCCGGCCTCACAATGATTTCCGGCAACAATTCTGCAGCGTTTCTAACCTCCACCGCAGGAAAGGCCGCTCCAAAATGGCGGCCCGGCTTTTTTCGTACTACCCCCAGTGACGAAAATGCCGGCAAGGCCGCAGCAGCCTATGTTTTTCAACAACTAGGTTTACAAAGGGCAGCCACCATAAACGATGGTGATATTTATACCAGAGGTTTGACTGACAGCTTTCATAAAGCCTTTACCGATCTTGGTGGAGTAATTGTGCTTGATGCCACGATCAACAAAGGAGAACAGGAGATGGAGCCAGTGTTAAAAGCAGTGATTAACTCTGGTGCCCAACTCATTTTTTTCCCGTTATTTCAACCAGAAGGCAACAACCTCCTTTTCCAGGCCCGAAAGCTCTCTGCTCTGAACGATACCTTACTGATAAGTTCTGGTTCTTTAATTGACAAAAGTTTTCTTGATGAAGTGGGAGAGGTCGGCAAAGGAATGTGTTTTGTCAGCCCTATCAGGCCAACCGGAGTTGATGTCGAAAAACTGGCTGCTGCCTATGAAACAAAATATGAAGAAAAGCCGGCAATAAATTACTATCTCAACGGGTATGATGCTGCTGATCTTCTCTTCCACGCCATTGAGCAAACCGCCATAAAAAAGAGCGATGGAACGCTCTACCTTGGTCGCCAGACCCTGCGGGACACACTTTATAGAACATTCGACTTTAAAGGAGTGACCGGCACTCTCAGCTGTACTCAGTTTGGTGACTGTTCGCAACCTGCCTTTGAAATCCTGCGCCTCGACAATCCTTCTCTGGGTATTGAGGGTTTGTATGCCAACAGAGTGTTTTCTTCTGTTTTCAAAAACAATTAAGAGTTCAACAGAATATCAAAATGAATTCCCCTGCTAGAATCACTATTTTACTGGCCCAAAGGACCTGGGCATGAAAACAGTCCGAAAAAAGTGGAATAGATTAGGAATTACCGGCAAATTCAGCCTTGCCTTCGCCCTGATGTTGGCCTTTATGATGCTCATAGCTGCCACGGGATATATATCTTTGCTGTTTATTAACAAGGCCGAACAGCAAATAAGGAAAAGTACGGCAATAAAGCAACTGGTTCTGGAAATGGATCACGGCCTGGAAAAGTCCCGCCGTCTGCATGGCAATTTTTTCCTTCAATACCAGTATATTGGACTGCAGGCAGCCCACGAAGAGTATGCACAACCATCCATACGCGAAATCGCCAAGGTTATCACGCTGAGCAGCAAACTGAAAAAACTTCTCTTTCCTGCCAATTCCAGCAATCTGGCAGGAATACATCCGGCGGATATCAACCTCTACCTCTCTTCGGCGGAACGGTTTGCCAAGACCTCCATTGATGCCGTGACTCTCATTTCTAAGAGGGCTGCGCCTGGAAGGGGGCTGGAGGCACAGTTACGCATTGCATCGTTATCACTTGAAAAGGAACTGCAACCTTTCCCTCATTTGTGGTCCAAATATTTACAAGCTCGGTCCTCGTATAAAGATTATCTGCTCAGTCGGCAACGATTCCTCATGCAGTCCACCTTGAACGATTTTAATGAAATTCGCTCAACTTTGGAGTTGAAATATCCAGTGGCCAATGAAAAAAAAGCAGCAATCATCACCCAGATAGATACATTCGAGGAGCTGGCCACAACACTGCTTGATGTGGACTTGGCAATTAGTGGCAAACTACGGGACTTCAATTTGCAGGAACAGACAGTGTCGCCTCTTTCTAAAAAACTCATACAAGTGACCCAGCAGCAGGCCGAACTTGCCGAGCAACAAATTGACCATATCCATAAGATAACTGGTTTGATAATGCTCATTATCGCCTTATTTGCCGTTTACGTTGTCCTTTCTGTCGCCATATTGATGCATAACAGCGTCACAAAAAATGTTCTCAGACTAACCACCGTTGCCAGGGAGTTCAGTAATGATAATCTGGATGCTCAGGCCCTCATCACCAGCGAGGACGAACTGGGCCAACTGGCCGATATCTTCAACAAAATGGCCACAAGGCTCAAAGATCTCATTGAAAATCTTGAAAATAAGGTGGCACAGCGCACCGCCGAACTTTCTGCCAGTGAACAACGCTTCCGCCATCTCGTCAATGATTTGCCCAAAATCTCCGTGCAGGGTTTTGACAGTGAACGACGAGTCATCTACTGGAATAATGCCAGTGAGACAATCTACGGCTATAGTTTTGAGGAGGCCTTCGGGAGAAGGTGTGAAGAATTGATCATTCCCGATCAGATGAAAGAAGAGTATCTCGTTGCAGTCCGCAACTGGCTTGCAGCGGATATTACTCCCCCAGCCAGCGAGCTGACTCTGCGCGACAAAAATGGCAACGATGTGCCGGTCTATTCCTCCCATATTATGACCACCGGATTTCAGGGCGAAAAAATTATGTACTGTGTCGACATTGATTTGACTGACCTGAAATTGGCTGAGCAACAGAAGCATGCCATGGAGTTGCGCCTCCAGCGAGCCCAAAAAATGGAGGCCATCGGCCTTTTGGCAGGCAATGTCGCCCATGACCTGAATAACATCCTGTCGGCCATTGTCGGCTACCCGGAACTTCTGCTCCTTGATTTACCGGCAGACAGTGAGTTGCGGCGACCTCTAGAGGCAACCAAAGAGGCCGGAGAACGGGCCACAGCAGTTGTTGCCGACCTGCTTACTGTTGCCCGGGGTATAGCCTGTTCCAAACAGCCGAAAGATCTTAACGATCTGGTTCGAGAATACCTGGATTCACCGGAATTCCGGCAACTCCAGTCACTCCATCCACATGTCCAGGTTAAACAGCAACTTGCAGCCTCACTGCCGGCCATCCTTTGCTCCCCGGTACATGTTAAAAAATGTATCATGAATCTGGCAATGAATGGTGCAGAGGCCATAGAAAGCTGGGGAACTATCACCCTTTGCACCCGAACTCATACCCCTGAACAAGAGTGGGCAAACGAACATGGCCTGGAAGTTCTTGAATATGCTGTTTTGAGTATTATCGATACCGGCGCCGGTATTTCCAATACAGATATCGAACATATATTTGAACCGTTCTACACGAAAAAGGTAATGGGTAATCTAAGCGGCACAGGCCTTGGCCTCTCGGTTGTCTGGAATGCTATGCAGGATCATCAGGGCACGGTGATAGTCTCCAGATCGAATTCAACTACGACCTTTGCTCTTTATTTTCCAGCCACCGATGCGGTCATTCCCACTACTAACAAGCAAGTTCGAGATATGGCCTTGCAGGGTACGGGTGAGACAATTCTCGTGGTGGACGATGAACAGCAGCTGCGAAATCTTGCCGAAAGGATGCTGACGATGTTAGGATACAGGGTAAGCTGTGAAAATTCAGGAGAAAATGCCCTTGTCCATCTTCAGAATCAACAGGTTGATCTGGTGGTGATCGACATGATAATGGATCCCGGCATGAATGGACGTCAGACCTATGAGCAGATGATTCAAATAAACCACGGCCAAAAAGCCATTATTGCCAGTGGCTTTTCCGAAAGTGATGAAGTAAAAACAGCTCTTGCTCTTGGAGCTGGAGGATTTCTTCAAAAACCTTACTCAATCGATCAACTTGGTCGGCTGATTAAAGAGGTACTCCAAGCGTAAGACCACTTATCTTTTTATTACTGATCTTGCGTAAATTTCGCTAAGGAAAACTCTTGACCATGGCTGGACATGCCAACTCACTCACTTCCATCTTTTTTGCCCTTGGGGCCAATCTTGCCATCTTTATTGCAAAACTGGGGGCAGCCTTATATACCGGATCAGGGGCTATGCTGGCCGAGGCCATCCATTCACTGGCCGATAGCGGCAACCAGCTTTTACTGATTGTTGGTTTACGCGGTGCCAAACGTCCAGCCAATGACGAACACCCCTTAGGCTACGGTAAAACCATCTATTTCTGGTCGTTTATCGTTGCCCTGATCCTCTTTAGCATGGGCGGGATGTTTTCCGTCTATGAGGGTATACATAAGCTGCAGCATCCAGAACCGCTCTCTGCCCCGTGGCTGGCCATCGGCGTTCTTGTTTTTTCCATCATCGCTGAAGGTATCTCACTTTGGGGCTGCCTCAGAGAGGTCAACAAGATCCGGGGAAATCACAGCCTCTTCACCTGGTTTCAGGAGAGCCGGCAGAGTGAACTCTTAGTGGTTTTCGGCGAAGATTTTGCGGCCCTGCTCGGTTTAAGTTTTGCACTGCTGGCGGTGGGACTTGCTATGCTCACCGGAAACCCGGTTTTCGACGCCATGGGAAGCATCGTCATTGGCCTGCTTTTAGTCATTATCGCCTTTATGGTCGGCCTCCAGGTTAAAAGACTGCTCATTGGCCAGGGCGTGGATCCAGCCACTAAACAGGCCATTATCGATTTTCTTGAGGATCAGGCAGAGGTCAAGAAAATTTTCAAGCTGATAACCCTGCAACTCGGCAATGACGTCATGGTGGCGGTTAAAGCTGAAATGCAGGAGTACCCAAACCAAAGAGAGATGATCGAAGCTATTAATCGGTGCGAACAACGGTTAAAGCAATCTTTTCCCCAAATAGTCTGGTCTTTTTTTGAGCCTGATATACGGGATTAAGAGACAATGATCACCAAAAAATCTGATTGCAATGATCACCTTAGCACGATAGCATCGCCCATTTACTGAGCTGATGTATTGTACATTTTATACCCTGAATTCTTTTTGGCGACAGCCCTGTGATAAATCTTGTCCTTGCCCTCTACAATTTAGCCTGGCGTGCTGCCCTCCCCTTCCTTAAACGCGCACCGCGACTGGAACTTGGCTGGCAGCAAAGAACCTTAGAGGATGTAGCTGAAGGCCCTTTTGATCTCTGGATCCAGGCGGCATCGGGTGGTGAATCCATGTTGACCACTATGGTCCTGCAATGCCTCAAGGATATTCTGCCAGAACATGCAAAATTGCGAATTCTTGTCACTTCAGGTACCAGACAGGGAATTGACTGTCTTAGCCTGGGTCGTACAAAGTTGCTCTCCGATAGCAGGTTCGATATCACAGTTGCTTATTTTCCTTTTGATGCTCCGTCGTTTATGGAAAAAGCATTCAGCCATTTCACCCCAAAACTTGCAGTCATTGTTGAGACGGAATTATGGCCGGGCTTTTTAACCAGCGCCCACAAAAGGAATATTCCCGTGCTTTTAATGAACGGCAGGATGTCGACAAAAAGTTTTCGATCGTACAAGTATTTCGCGAAATTCTTTAGGCACTATGGGCCTGATGCAGTTATGGCCATTTCACCTAGTGACGGCCAGCGATTTTCACGAATAGTTGGACCGGACAAAGTCAACTTGATGAACAACATCAAATTTGATCGAATAGAACAGGAGCCTGACCTTCGGAAGCACAATCCTATCGCCGACCTTCTGCCAAAGAACAGTCCATTTTTACTACTTGGCTCTATCCGCAGGCAAGAAGAACCAAAAATCCTCAAGACCATAACAACAATCCTTGACAGACGATCAGACATCACCATCGGCCTCTTTCCCAAACATATAGAGCGCGCAGATCATTGGATGCGACTCCTGACAAAGAAAAACATTTCAGCCATTAAACGCTCCGAAATCACCTCAGCCCAATCACCGGGCTCTGTTATTGTCTGGGATATCTTCGGCGAGCTTTCAGGGGCATATGCACTGGCTGATGCTACCTTTGTCGGTGGTTCTCTTGAAAACATGGGTGGCCAGAATTTTCTTGAACCGTTGGTATTTGGACTGAAACCGATTATCGGCCCCTACTGGAGACATTTTGCCTGGGTTGGCCGGGATATTATTACTGCCGGACTTGTTCAGGAAGTTGTTGACGAAAACGAGCTGGTGGCCAAGTTACTTGCAGCAATAGATGGCGATGTTGCTAAAGATCAGGTGATTAAACAGGTTCAAGATTTCTTGGAACCACGTAAAGGAGGCACACTTCAGGTGTGCCAGCAAATTATCGCAACATTGCATATTCTCGAAAAGAACTAGGATGAGCGCACTTATATATGGCACAGGCTCCTAGACTATCCGCGAAGGAGGCTTAGCAGGTTTCTGATGATCCCGGTCGAGATGAAAGTTAATCCATGAAGAGGTATCTTTTAGTTCCCAAAGCCGCGGCGGGACAAATTCACACGTGAGTTTATCCGCCTCGCCATGCTTTTTCATCCGCTTATAGGCCCGCACCCAGACACAGAGTTTGTCTGTGTTGACCTCACAGAAACCATCTTTGCTGCCACCGCAGGCGCCGTTCCGTGTATGCTTTGGGCAACCGGACTCGGGGCAGAGAAACCCCACATGCTGAATGCCACAATCGCCGCAACTCTTGCAGGAAAGCATTATCTTTTTAAACGGATCTTCCAGAAAAGTCTTCAACATCCACGATGTTTTGCTTTTATCCAGAGAGCTGGATATCTTTTTATACATCGGGGCCAGCGATGCCCGTTTATCGAAGAAAAGATCGTGCGCTGCGCGCAGGAACAGGTAGTGGAAGTTATCGGTAACCTTCACTTTTATTGCATCTTTCCCAGGAAGCACGGATTCTGCTGTTACAGGTTGTTTATACAAATAAAAACGATTGGGTTCGTTTTCACGAAACTCATCGATATAATCCAGCCAATTGTGTTCAATCTGATCCATCCGGTCAAGAATCTTGCCGACGGTCTCAAAACTGTCATGGATTCCGCCGAGGTGAATGCCTTTATAGCCAATCCCTTTTAAAACCACACCAAGCCGCGCCGTCCGCTCGATGGAGCATTTCTTGCCTTCAGCCGCGTCTCCCCACTCTTTCATGACCGTCTCGAAGAGTTTTTTCGTAACATGCACCCCGGGTACTCTACCAACATGCATCGGTCTGGCCGATCGCTTGTCCAATACATACAGAGACGCAAGTGCTGGAGTCTCAAGCCCCTTATCTTTCTTGTACAGCAAAAGCTCTTCATATTTGTCTATATCATACCCCAGCTGAGTGATGACAAACGCGGAACCCGCTTCAATTTTTCGTTCCAGCTTCTTGTATTGGACCCAGGCCTCGGCCTCGGTATATTTAAAAGGCGAAACAGCGCAACCGGTGACAAAAATACTGGAGTGTCCTGATCGGATAAGTCTCTTATTGAGATCATTTAACATAGAGGTCAGGATGACCGAATCGAAGTCAAAAACCGGAGAACCAACTCCACCAAAACCCTTACCGGAATAGTCGCCGGTGAGAGCCAGGAGATTTTTCATGCCCATACGGGCGAGCTGCAGTGCCCTGCTTTCCATGCCAACCCTGTTGGTATCCCGGCAGGTGAAATGGACAATAACATCCATTCCGTCATTGAGGATCTCATGACCAAGTGCATCGGGACTGAGAGCAGGATTGCCGCCCGGATTATCCGTTATCGACACCGCTGTAATCCTGCCATCCGCCAGTGCATCTTTGGCTATGCCGGTAATCGTATCGATTGCCCTGCCGCTTGATTCGCGCCCAGGAACAAGTTCCAGAGTTACAACAAATTTTTCTGGAGTTGAAATATCATCATTAAAATTATGAATCACGAAAGTTTCTCCTCGTTGAGCGCAACTGAAAATGCCGAAGCCTTCTCTATCGACATCTCATCAGTGGCAATCCGGCCACTGAATTACGCAAAATACCTATCACACTAAAACCCCTTTATCAGCCGGAGCATTGCAGCTATTTTGTGTAATTGTTTTTAATATATTCCTTCAACACATAACTATAATATACATTATTTATCATGAAAGTGTATAGAATTACGTAGAAATATGTTTTTCTGTCACTCGAAAATCGTTATATATTTCTTCAAATAATTTGATACGGGGAAAGCCTGCAGATAATTTACAACGGTTACGTATTGTTACAACGTAGTACATTATACAGAAGAGCCATTATTCTGGGGTGTATTATAATGAAATGAAGTGAGCCAAAGACTTCAGCGCAGGAAGCGCACCAGCCATTTCCAGGGAAAAAACCTGGAAACCCGCTGCCGGTAAGCTCGGTACTCGTCGCCATATTGTGCGACAATTTTCCGCTCTTCGAGAAAAGATCCGACCACCAGATAGATACTCATGATACAAACCACGAGAAAAACGGGCAGATGATATTCGGCTGACATTGACCAGATGAAGAATAAAGAGCCGAGATACCACGGATGCCGGGTAATACAAAAAACACCGTTTTCGGCAAATGCCTCTGTATCACTCATTAAAAGATGGTCCGTACCAGTTTGCAGCTGCTTAATTCCCAGAAAATATCTTAAATCATATTTTTCAGCTCCACCTTTAAACAGCAAAAATGCAATGACGAGCATAAAGGCTCGCACAGGAACACCATAGCCTTCCCACTTGAATATCACCGGTCCTTCGGCCATTCTGGTAAAAAGCATCAACGGAATAAACGTGATCAAAGAAAAGCCGTTATACAAAAGACGATAGTATCGCGTCAGACCAGTTGCATGTGTTTTAATAAGCCGGATAAGCGATGCATCAATCAGGATTGAATGCATCGCGCACCAGCTTATCCAGAAAAAGCAAAGCAAAACTAGGTTCATAAACAATTCTCCGAATGCTCTTATTGATAGCACCAAATAATCGACAGGACCAATAAGTTGCTCTTCATAGAAAAAAATCAATACATTGATAGATTCCCGATTATATTGACATTACGAAATCTCTGGAATATCGTAATGTCATTCAAAATATAAATTCAACTTTCGAAGACCTGCGAGGCAGACATTACCATGAGAAAGATAGTTTCCATTAGATTGTCGGAATTCATCCATTCGGAATCTGCCGGCGGTGTTTTACTTATGGTAACCGCCGCTCTGGCCATGATACTCGCCAATACGCCTCTCAATAAATATTACGATCTGATCATAACCACCCCTGTGCACATTCGGGTTGGTCCCTTAGAAATAGCCAAGCCACTGTTGCTGTGGGTCAATGACGGATTAATGGCCTCTTTTTTTTTCCTTGTTGGACTCGAATTAAAGAGAGAACTCCTTATTGGTGAGTTGTCAGATAGAAGCAAGGTCATCCTGCCGGCCCTTGGGGCTCTGGGTGGTATGCTGGTTCCCTCACTCATCTATATTGCTGTCAATTTTAAAGATCCGATTGCCCTGCAGGGTTGGGCCATTCCTGCGGCAACAGACATTGCATTTGCTCTCGGAATACTGTCATTGCTTGGTTCTCGGGTACCGATCAGCCTGAAAATATTATTGACGTCTCTGGCCATATTCGACGATATCGGGGCAATTGTCATTATTGCCATCTTTTATACCGACAACATCTCTCTCTTAGCCATGGCGGTGGCCGCTTGTTGCCTCTGTATCCTGTTTCTCATGAACAGAATGGGCCAGGAGACCATCAGCATGTATGTCTTCATCGGTTCCATCTTATGGGTGGCCCTGCTCAAATCTGGAGTTCACGCCACCCTGGCCGGGGTTCTTCTGGCCATGTTTATCCCCATGCACTCCAGAAAAGATCCCGCCCACTCACCTCTTATGGAGATCGAACACGATCTCCACTCGGCTATTGCCTTTTTTGTTCTCCCCATCTTTGCCTTCTGTAACAGTGGCATCAACATTTCTAACACAAGTCTGGATTTTTTCACCCACGGAGTTCCTGTAGGAATTGCACTGGGGCTCTTTGTCGGAAAACAGCTTGGTATTTTTGCTTTTATCTGGCTAGGCATACAGCTGAAAGTCTCAGCCATGCCCCAAGGCATGAACTGGGCTTCACTCTACGGCATGTCAACTTTATGCGGCATCGGATTTACCATGAGCCTCTTTATCGGATCGCTGGCCTTTGATCAGACATCGACTCAGCTCCTTTTTGACGAGAGACTGGGGATCATTATCGGTTCTCTGCTGTCCGGTGTTGTCGGGACTCTGATTTTAAAAAAATGTCTGCCCATCCAGCCAGCTTCACAGTGAAACAAGAAAACAACGGGCTACCATTATGATTTTTCCTGTGGTCCGGGTTCACTCATCAGCTCAACAACGGTCTCGGCTGTCCCAGTCAGCCCCTGAACACTCCGGTACATGACAAAAATTTTATCGCTCTTTCTGTACCAGTACGTACCATGCCAGAAGTTCGAATAAAAACCTTCCGGCCGCAGTTCAACCTTCTCTGCCAGTATCTTTTTTTGATTAACCACGACCACTTCCTCACCCATTTTCTCAACTTCGAGACTGGTGACTTCAACCGTATCCGCGCGAATGGTCCAAAAGGTCATCGACGTTTCTTTAGATCCAAGAAACTTCCTCAGCGAGTAGGACAGCGGCTGGTACCAGGGCCGATCATCAATATCCACTGTTTCTGCATAGTTTTCCCCGTCACGAAGGCCGGAAATATTCAGCATATTACCCTGTCGTCTGGCAGTGATATCAAGATTTTTATCAGGATCTTTCAGTTGCCACTCCAAGGTAGCCCCATCGACGGCGCAAAGGTTGATAAAGGACTTCTCTTTTTCATAAACAGAAACAAGTCTTTGCGGACCCTGTTTTTCCACTTTCCAATAAAAAGGAGTGACCACTTCCCCCTCCGTCTGCCGGTAGCTATAGACACCGGCGGGAATCTCTTGTCCCTGGCAAGACAGAGGAAACAACATCAGAGCAGTAACAAAACAGCTTAAAGTTGAACAAAACAAGAAAACGCATTTACAACCGAGAGTCAGAATCTTATGAATCAACACCTTGCTCCTCACCAAATTTGGCTTCCAGATAAATCATACTTCCCTCAGAAACTGTTTTCACCTCGTAGTTGAGGGTATTGAAAAGCCTGACCATCCGCTTGTTCTCTTTGGCTGTATAGGCAGTAAGGCCTTTAATACCGGCCCGCTTCGCCGCCTCAGCCAGTTTTTGGATAACAATGGAAGAAAGACCTTTGCCCTGCCAATCTTTTTCCACCGAAAAAGCGATCTCCGCCATCTCGGTTTCCGGGTTGAGGTAGTATTCGCCAACGGCGAGTACCCGCTCATAGCCGGGCTGTCCTGTGACGGCGACGATGGTCAGGTCTTTGAGATAATCGATGATAAATGTCCGCTCGATCTGCTTGCTGACAAAGCTTTTTTTCTCGTGGAAAAAGCGGGAGACCACATCGGTGCTGTCCAATCGATAATAGTGTTCCTGAATGCTCCGTTCATCAGTAATTTTTACCGGCCTGAAGGTCACTTTCTTACGATCAAGGATCCTGGTTTCCTCAAGCCCCAGAGGGTAGATTGAATGCATTTCTTCCCTGAGCGTTCGCTCCGGCCCGAGAAGACCGAGTTCTTTGGCCTCATCGAACAACTTATCCCTGAAATCGGGATGAGCAATGGTAATCAGAGAAAGTGCCCTCTCCTGAATACTCTTGCCGAAAAGATTCACCGAGCCGTATTCAGTCACTACATACTGCACTTCGCTGCGCGGCACAACCACAGCCTTATTTTGCAATATCGGAACGATACGACTCTTCTTGCCATTGTCTCTTGTGGAGGTGAGCATCAGGATCGACTTGCCCTTTTTCGACATGGCGGCACCCCGGAAAAAATCCAGAATACCGGTGACCCCGGAATAATTATTAAAAGCCAGGGCATCGGCGGTTACCTGGCCGGTCAGGTCAATTTCCCGGGCAGTGTTCATCGCCACCATTTTTCTGTTTTTGGCTATTTTTCTGGGGTCATTAACATACTTGGAAGGGTGAAACTCGACAGATGAGTTGTGATCCAGCAGATCGTACAGATCCTGATTACCTATGGCATTACTGCAAATGATCTTGCCATTGTTAAACCCTTTTTTCTTGTTGGTGACCACCCCCATGGCCAAAAGCTTCATTATGGTGTTGGTCACATACTGGGTGTGAACCCCCAGATCATTTTTTTCCATCAACGCCTGGATATTGGCTTCGGTTGTGCCGCCGAGTGACATCTGCATCGTCGAGCCGTCATCCACCAGTCTGGAAACATAGCGGGCAATCTTGCCGGCAGTTTTTACGTCCGGGTAATTGCCGATTTCTATCAAGGTCTCATCATGTTCCACAAAATAATCGACATCATTGACATGTATCGAACTCCTGCCCAGTACCCGCGGCATCTTACTGTTCACCTGGGCTATGACCAAATCCGCTCCGGCGGCAGCCGAGGCGGTGACATCGACGGAGATACCGAGACTCATCCAGCCAAAATCATCCGGCGGCGAGACCTGAATAAGGGCCACCTGGATAGGCATCAGCCTCGATTTAATCAGTTTGTGAATATCCGAGAGATTAATCGGCGTTATAAAACGAAGATCGCCTTGAAAACTTTTCGAGTTGGCAGAACCAAGATAGAAGGAGCGAATATTAAGATTCTGCGATTTGGATTTTTCAGCAATTCTCGAAAGAGAGGTACTTTCACCGCTGAACATGCGGACAATCTCGAGATCAGTGAAGGTGAGACTGGCATCAGCCAAACCTTTTACCAGCCGCTGCGGTTCTCCACATGACGACCCGATAAAAACCCGCTGCCCTGATTGGATTTTACCGATAGCTTCTTCAACAGACAGTTTATTCCTTTGGTAGTTATCCGCCCAATAGCCTGACTCGCGCATCACCCTCTCCCTCTTCGGAATTTATGTAATTCTTGTCTTTTTACCTTCCGCGGTTCACCTTTGACCGTGATAATCACCGACAACGGCGTATGCCTTCAGGCCTGCAATTTTCCAACGATTCCTCCCCAAACAGTATTAGCTCTGCGTTGTTTAATCAAGTCTGCCTGCCATCCCATTTCACCTATTCTACCAAAACTACCCATTTCAAAGAGTTTACACAAAAACTGTTTGCCTGTAACACATTTATTCTGATAGGCTATTAAGAGAACGCGCCACACCACCAGCAAAGGGCAAAACCTTGACAAATCCACTAGAAACCATCCTGACTTTCAACCTGTCCGCTGTCGAGACAACACTCGTCAAACGGCTGGTTTCTTCTTTTGAGATTGACATAGTACCGCTTACTATCGGTACCACCAGAAACTTCGCCCAGGAATTTCCCGAGAAAAAAATCTGCCTGATAATTTTCCATGTGGATAGATATCACTCAAGGCAGGATCGAGTCATTGGATTGATCCGGGACTTTGTCGGTCCTTTTGTCCCACTTCTTATTCTTGTCCCCGAGCAACAACAAGGCAATATTAGAAAGTATCTCCATGCCGGAGCGGACGATTTCATGGAACTGCCCCTCCATGAAGAGAGGTTTTCCATAAGTTTTCTTATCCTGCTTGAAATGGGTCAGGCCATAACCCAACCCCAGGCGGCAAAGTCTTCAGCAAATACCGAGGACCTCCGACGCAAGCGATATGTCGGCAATCGGCTCGTTGATTTTTTTCGCGAGGGATTGAGTTACTTTACGCCAAAGTCTCTCATCATAAAAGAACGAACAGAAAGAATTTCCGACAAATGGCAACAGGTGAGAAAGCTTGGCTTAGGCGGCTTCGGGGTTGTCTGGCTGGTGAAAGAAATCGGTACCGGCAGACTGGCGGTGGCCAAAACACCCCACTCCCCCGACATGAATATCAGGGTATTGCGGTCAGCAGCTATCCTGAAGAGACTGGTCCACCATCCAAATATCGTCCATCTGCTGGAAATCGTAAAAGATAATGGCAAATTTATCCTGATCCAGGAATATGTCGAAGGTCCAACTCTCCAGCAATTGCTTGAACAAACTATTCCACCACTTGATAAAGAAACGTATTTTCTGCAACTGGTATCTGTTATCTCCTATGCCCATAAGCATAAGATTCTGCACCGAGATATCAAACCGGAAAACATCATCATCAGTAAAAGCAGGCAGGTGAAACTTCTTGATTTTGGTATCGCCCGGGACCTCTCCTGGCAGAGTCCCGGCAGCAGTTCCGAGGGGACTGTCAACTTCATGCCACCGGAACAGTTCGAGGGGCGAAGTTGTCTTGCCAGCGACGTTTGGGCCCTCGGCGTCATCCTCTACATCTTTGCCACCAATGCCGTTCCATATTGTCAACATAATAATACATATCCCACCGATATCGACATAAACGTGGATAGCCGGGCACCGGGTATCATTAATCCAAAACTCGATAGTAATCTCGAGCGCATTATCGTGCGTTGTTTACAAAAAGACCTTGAGGTGCGTTACCAGAACGCCACAGAATTACTGGAAGATCTACGGACCACCCTGCCGCTGTTAGGCCGGGGTGATTTGCTCCCGGCCTGAAATTAGCGCCAGAATGAAAACTTTAGATGATGGATTTTTCTGAAGCCTTCTGAGTAAACCTCGTACCCACTTCAAACTTACCCTCCTCGAGGCCACTCGCCATGCACCACATTACCGACCCAATGACATTGAGATATGCTTCACTTCCTATCTCCCACATCTCCCTCCAGTCCATGTCGGCATCCCTGAAATCCTCGAGATTGAGTTGAATAAAAAGCGCTAAATTTTTATCCAACTTCATATCAGTCATAAACCGGATACCGGCAGCACTGTAATCAAGGAGCAGCCCCTCCTTGATCAACGGATCGCGGCGATCAGTATGATGGATTTTAAACTGAAATGTATTTCTTTTACTGATTCGATTCTCTTTTCGTCGATCTTCATCTTCCATGCAAACGCCTCAGGTTCAAGAATTTGGGTTTATATATATCAAGCGAATGATCCTAAGAAAACTAACCATTTATTGTATCACAGAATAAATGGTTTTTCATCATTTTGATCTGTAAGGTCCCTAAAGGCCAATCACCAGCCTTTGTGCATAGATTTCAGGCAAATCTGCGGCCAGGATCTTCTCTCCAGCCCGCTCAAAATCATAGGCAACCCGATAGAATTCAATAACTTGCTTCTCAGTGTCATAGATAAGATACGCGGCCCGCGGATCACCATCCCGCGGTTGCCCGACGCTGCCGCCGTTAAAGATCTGACGATTTCGTTCAGCTGCGGGCACCACCATGGTATGCCGGGGAGCTCTGATATAGATACAAAAGAAATTTTTACGGGTTATAGCAATAGGAACATGGGTATGGCCAACGAAAAGAATCTTGGCTTTCGAGCGGGCAAACGAGCTGGAGATGTAGGTCTTCTCCGAGACATAATACCAATTACGGGGTCTATACGGATTTGAATGGCAGAAAGATATATTATCCCATTTGATGAGGTCTTCCATCTTTGCCAGAAATGACATGCTGGTTTCAGTCAGGCTTTCCCTGGTCCAGCGAATGACTCTCCGGGCATCTCGATTCATATTATTGGGAATGCCGAGCACCGCCGCATCGTGGTTGCCAAGCAGACAGGGACAGGATGGCAGGGACTGAAGCAACTCAATACACTCATTGGGATTAGCGCCATAGCCCACCACATCACCAAGACAGACATACCGGTCAACCCTTTGGCAAAAAGCATGCTCAAGAACCGCCTCTAGGGCCTCCAGATTGGAGTGAATATCCGAGATAACTGCAATTCTCATTCGTTCCTCTTTTAATGCCGACCAGCGGGAGAATCCCTCCTCCGTCAAACGTGATATGCCTTACCACAGATATACGCCAGTTTACGACGAATAGCAATTTTCCCTTTTCTTAAGAGTTCTTTTCCGCTATTTGTGTGTATAATCTCGACCTCCAACCATCATAATAATAGAATCAAAAGGAACTAAACAACCAATGTTGACCGCATCCGAAAAGAAAACCCTGAAAAGTCTTCTGGCTATGACCCAGGAACCAGATGATACCTTTAGTTATGAAGAGTTGCTTGGCTACATGTTTGGCCTGGCAATGACGCCCGACATCCTTCTTCCCAGCGAATGGATGCCCATTATCTTTGGCGGAGAGTTACCACCTTTCGATTCCGTCGACCAGATGCAGGCAATGACCGGCAACCTGATTCAGGTCTACAACAACTTCATCGCCGATTTTAATAATGATAAGCTAAAATTTCCCTTCAAGATAGACAAGCTAAAAGACCAACAGTTCGCCGCACTCTACGAATGGGTTTCAGGGTTTGAGGAAGCAATCGCCCTTCGCGAAGAATTGTGGGATCCCGAAGAATTTCCCGACCTCAGTGATGGCAAAAAAGAGGAACTTTATCACAGCATGATGACCATCCAGGGGCTGGTCGATCCTGTGGAGGTTATGGATTATTTTGAGGATATGCCAGACGAAGTGTTTCAGGAGGCCTTTTCCGGCATGGATATGGGGGCCAACGATAGGGAGGCTCAGATCCAGGTATTCCTGATAGCATCCCTGCCATTGGCAATCGAAACTTTCCAGAAACATGCCCGTATAGTTGAGAAAAATCGCCAACAGCGAATTACCAGACGCCCCACACCACCTACTCCTATTCGGTCCGCCAAGATCGGGCGAAACGACCCCTGCCCCTGCAACAGTGACAAGAAATTTAAGAAGTGTTGCGGCTCCGGTGATAATCAGCAGGCGAGCCCCCCTGGCGGAAAGTCATCGAAAAAATCCAACGTTATCAAGGTCGATTTTCCGCAACACGGCAAAAAACCTGCCGTTCCGGCACCTGTTTATCAACTCAAGGTGGCACTGCAGGGCGCGAAGCCACCCATCTGGCGGAGAATTCAGGTTCCGGGCAACATCACCCTCGAACAACTACACAGTGTAATCCAACTTTGTATGCAGTGGGACGACCAGCACCTGCACCAGTTTCTTATCGACCGGACCTGTTATAGCCTGCCGGATGGGGATGATTTATGGCAGGCCAGCAGGCCGAAAAACGAAGCAAAGTTTACCCTGCACGATCTTCGGGAAAAAATTCAGCCACAATTTCAATATATTTATGACTTCGGGGATGACTGGATACACCAGATAAACGTGGAGGAAATCCTCCCCGCCGAAGAAGGTAAATCCTATCCGGTGCTGATTGCCGGCAAACGTGCCTGTCCGCCGGAAGATATAGGCGGCATCCACCAGTACAATCACATCCTGGCAGTCCTCAACGACCCTGAAGATGAGGAATATGAAGAGGTGGCCAGTTGGTTAAATATGGATATTTTTCATCCGGCCAGCTTCGATAAAGAAGATATTGCAGAAATCAATGAGACCCTGAAAAAGCTATTTTCACCAACAAAAAAATGAACACCCCAAACCCCGAACTCCTGCTCGCCGAGGAATTTGTCCGGGACACCGGCTGCAATATTTACCTGACCGGCAAGGCCGGCACCGGCAAAACGACTTTTCTGCACAATCTCAAAAAGAAAAGTCCAAAACGGATGATTGTCACCGCGCCAACCGGCGTGGCCGCCATTAATGCCGGTGGTGTAACATTGCATTCCTTTTTTCAGATGCCTTTCGGACCATTCGTTCCCGGTAGCGAAACCACAGCCCGGCACAAGTTCAACAAAGAAAAGATCAATATCATCAAAAGTCTCGATCTTTTGGTAATTGATGAAATAAGTATGGTACGGGCCGATCTGCTGGATGGCATAGAGGCTGTGCTGCGCCGTTATCGCCGAAGCGAGCTTCCCTTTGGCGGCGTGCAGCTGCTCCTGATCGGAGACCTGCATCAGCTCGCTCCGGTGGTCAAAGACGTCGATTGGCGTCTTTTAGCCCAGTACTATGACTCGCCCTATTTTTTCAGCAGCAACTCGCTTCGCCAGACGGAACTTATCGCCATCGAACTCAAGCATATATATCGCCAGGAAGACAACCACTTCATCGAGCTTCTCAACCGTGTCCGGGACAATAACCTTGACCAGGCAACGCTCACAAGCCTTAATGCCCGGCACATCAACGGTTTTGCCGATATCGACCACGAAGGTGAAGGGTATATCACCCTCTGCACCCATAACAGCAGCGCCGACACCATTAACGCCTCCAGGCTCAAAAAGCTTACTCAGAAAACCCATCGTTTTGATGCCGAGATTGAAGGTGAGTTTCCGGAACATTCCTTCCCCACCTCGCCCACCCTCGAAGTAAAACCACAGGCTCAGGTCATGTTTGTTCGCAATGATTCGACGCCTGAAAAACGCTTCTTTAACGGGAAAATAGGTAAAATCACCCGGATATCCGGCGAAAAAATCTGGATAAAATGTCCGGATGATGTGGATGAAATTATGGTCGAGCCGGCAACCTGGGAAAATATCGACTATTCGCTCGACCCGGAAACACTGGAGATTACCGAGAATAAAATCGGTGCCTTCATTCAATATCCCTTAAAACTTGCCTGGGCAATCACCATCCACAAGAGCCAGGGTCTCACTTTTGATCGGGCCATTATCGATGCCCAGGCGGCCTTTGCCCATGGCCAGGTATACGTGGCGCTCAGCCGTTGCCGAACCCTTGAAGGCATGGTCCTCAGCTCGCCGCTCTCACCACGAGCCGTGAAGACTGACATAGCCGTGCTCCGCTTTGTCGAAAAAGCGAGAGAGAATGTTCCCACCGCAGAAAGACTGGCTATTGCCAAGATCCGCTACCAGCAGCAGCTGCTCCTTGAGTGTTTTAATTTTAAAGAACTGCAAATTCTTTTCTCCCGGCTGCTCTCTCTTGTCGACAGGAATCCTGACCTGATCAAAATATTAGGCGCAGGCAATCTTCAGGAACTGAGCCAAAAAACCGTCAACGAAATCTGTACAGTCGGAGCTAATTTCGGGCGACAGCTGCAGGGACTCTTCACCGAAACGATTTTTCCCGCTGAAGACCCTACAATACTTGATCGAATTCAAAAGGCATCGGCCTATTTTACCGAGAAAATCGAAACAGGCACAGGCCTTAGCAAATACGTGGGACAGCTGCAGATAGAAACCGACAACAAAGAGCTTCGCAAAAAGGCAAAGCGAATCTGCAAACAGCTCCAGGAAGAGACAATTGTTAAACTGGCGGCGGTAAAATGTTGTGCCAGCGGTTTCAGCACATCGCTATATCTTCGGGCTATATCCACGGCCGAGATTGAGGCCGCGCCGAAACAAGAGCGGGAGGATCGGGTTACAAAAACGGCAATCACCTACACCGAAGCCGATATCGACCATCCTGAACTCTTCCAGACTCTGCGGGATTGGCGGTCAGAAAAAGCACAGGAGGCAGGAGTCCCGCATTTTCATATTTTGCATCAAAAAACCCTGATCCAGATTGTTGTCAACCTGCCCAATACCATCAATGCCTTGATGAAAATCAAGGGCATCGGCAAGAAACTGACCGAAAAATACGGCCAGGAGTTGGTTGCCATGGTTTCAGATTACCGGGAGAAAAACAATATTGTCGAGGTCTTTCTCCCGGCTACAACCGAGACGCCGCCAAAAAAATCAAAACAAGCCAAAGACCCGGATGCACCCAAAGTTGATACAAGACAACTCAGTTTCGATCTTTTTCAACAGGGCCTGTCCCCTGCGGAGATAGCCGACCAACGAGACATGGTCATCTCGACAATAGAGGGACATCTGGCTCATTTCGTGGCAAACGGGAAGCTGGCAGTAGAGAGCCTGCTTTCTGCCGAAAAGCTTCAGGTGATCGAGGAAAAGCTGCAACAGATGCCGGGCAAAAAACTCAGTGAAATAAAACTGGCGCTGGGCGGCGATTACAGTTACGGCGAAATTAAATTTGTCCAGGCTCATCTGCAGAAGCTTGCCGCGGGAGACTGAATGGCCCCCGCTCTTTGCAAACTCGTGTCGCGAAAACAGGCTGTTAGCCGACTACCCGTATCTCACGGCTCATGGTGCTCAACGACTCCGAACCATCGGCAGTTACCACCACATCATCTTCGATGCGAACCCCGTTCTGGCCCGTAAGATAGATCCCCGGTTCAATGGTATAGGCCATGCCTGGCTCCAGTATCAACTCATTATCTCCGCGCATATACGGTTCTTCATGACATTCCATGCCAATGCCGTGACCTGTCCGGTGGGTAAAAAACTGTCCATAGCCCGCCTCTTCAATGACCTTTCTGGTGGCTTTATCGACAGAAGCACAGCTGACACCCGGTCTGCCCGCAGCCCGACCCGCCGCATTGGCCAACTGAACGATTTTATGAATTTTTGCCGCCTCGGCATCAATCTCGCCCACGGCAAAAGTACGGGTTAAATCGGAGATGTAGCCATCAAAAATTGCACCCCAGTCGATGACCAAAAGATCACCTCCGGCAAGTTGCCGCGTGGAGGGCTGGGCATGGGGATTGGCAGCGTTTGGACCGCTTGAAACTATCGGCGTAAAAGGCAGGGAGGTATCAGAGCCCTGGCGGATAAGCTGCATAAAGAGCTCACCGGCGATATCTTTTTCGGTCACCCCAATCTTGACCATCGGCAGGGTTGCCATAAGCGCATTCTCGGCTATCACCACCGCCCTGCGCATACAGGTAATTTCTTCTTTGTCCTTGATTGACCTCAAGGCAGTAAAAATATTCGAGCCATCAGTATAATTGGCATCTCCGCAGGCTGAACGGAGATAATCATACTCCAGCAAACGCAACTGACGGGGTTCCAAGCCTACCTTCTTACCGGCAAGGTTGAGCTTTGCAAAAGCGTCCCGAAAGATATCAGACCATTGTTCCGGACTCTCACCATAGGCATATACTTTTGTGGGAAACGGCAAAGCGTTGAGTTGGCCCTGCTCAAGCTCAGGCAGAATAATAACCGGATCATCTTCAACTGTGAAAATGATGACCACCGGCCGTTCCATCAGGTGGAAATGTAGTCCTGTGAGGTAGGTAAGAGTCGGCCCGGCATTGACTGCGACAGCTGCCAGCCCTTTCTCCTCCATATGTCCTTTTAACTTGTTCAAACGTGTTGCAAACATATTCCCTCCAGTCATAAAAATTGTATACAATATTTGTCTTCTTTCATTACCGAAATCTGTCTCACTTGTCCAATATAATCGCCAAGGATAATTCAAAAAGGGTGTCACCCCGGCAAATTACCGAGTGGACACCCTTCATCTGACCTTAAACTCGAAAGATTTAGAGCCTACAACTCAATCTTCGCCCCAAGTAGCGCCACAAATTTAGCCAGCCAGGCAGGATGAGCAGGCCAGGCCGGCGCAGTGACCAGATTACCTTGTACATGGGCACTATCCATCTCAACCGCCATATATTTACCCCCCGCCAGCCCTACCTCAACCGAGCAGGCAGGATAGGCAGAACATTCACGTCCCTGCAATACACCAGCTGCGGACAGCAGCTGCGCTCCGTGACAGATGGCGGCAATCGGTTTTTCTGCTGCCGCAAAATATTTGATGATAGCCAGGACCTTTTCATTGAGGCGCAGATACTCAGGGGCGCGTCCACCGGGGATCAGCAGGCCAATATACTCTTCCTGCTTAATCACATCAAAATCAGCATTGAGGGTGAAATTATGTCCCGGTTTTTCGCTGTAGGTCTGATCGCCTTCAAAGTCGTGGATAGCGGTGCGGACAAAATCACCGGCCTTTTTGTCGGGACATATCGCATCCACCTGATACCCCAGCATCTGCAGACACTGAAACGGCACCATTACCTCGTAATCTTCTACATAATCGCCAACCAGCATGAGAATTTTTTTTACGGCCATGAAATTTCTCCTTTAAATCTGATTTAATAGTATTGTGCCCGTAAACAACCAGCACTGCAAAGCGCTGATCAAATGTATTCAAGCCATAAAGACAGGAAGAGTTCTTTGCACTAATCCCAATGACTTTACCACCCAGTCTTGTATAATACTTCTACCTGATGTCCTCTTTGACCTGGCTGATATCTTTTATGGCAAAGTATTCATGGACCATGAATGAAGCCAGTTTTTCTTTTTGCAATCAGCACAAAAAACACTATTAACTTTCAACTTAAGCCAGCACATGAACGAACAACCTAATAATCCGCTCCACGGCGTAACCCTCGAACAGATCATGAACTTTCTCGTTGCCGATTATGGCTGGGAAAAACTGGCTAAATATATCAAAATCGCCTGTTTCACCAGCAACCCTTCCATACAGTCCAGCCTGAAATTCCTGCGCAAGACGCCCTGGGCAAGAGAAAAAGTTGAGAAGCTTTACCTTGCCACCCTGAAGCGTGCCAAAAAGCGCAAGTGAATTGCATTCCATCTTTTCAGCAATAACAGTGCACCCTGGTCGAACAGGTTCATCTCTGAAACGTTTGACCCCACTCGTTTTCCGAATCATTGAGCCTCGGCGGATTGTCCTTGCGGAAGCCTGTCAAAGAGGCTATTTATCCTCATTGTCGTGGAAATATTCTTCACTCTTTTTGAACTCTTTATCCGTAATCACTGAAACGTGTTCGAAAATTTTTTTTTATATTTTAATTTTTAATATCATAGGACGAAGGATACAGAGTGGCCAATTCGGTACTTACTATACGCGGGGTTTCAAAATCCTTCGACGGTCATGTCGTACTGCGGGATTTCAGTCTTGATATCGCCCACGGAGAATTTATTACTCTCCTGGGGCCTTCCGGCTGTGGCAAAACCACGCTTCTGCGTCTTGTTGCCGGCTTTGAAAAACCCGATGTCGGCTCAATCTTTCTCGACGACACAGATATCCTGCACCTTCCGCCCGAGAAAAGACAGGTTAATACCGTCTTTCAAAGTTATGCCCTTTTTCCCCATATGACCGTCTTTGACAATGTCGCCTTTGGCCTGAGCCTCAAAGGTATTAAGGGAGAGGTCTTACGCCAGCAGGTGGAGGCAATACTCGCTGATGTGAAAATGGCGGCTTTTAGCCAACGTTTTCCAGGCCAACTCTCCGGCGGCCAGCAGCAAAGAGTGGCGATGGCCCGGGCGCTCATCAATCGGCCTCGGGTACTTCTTCTCGACGAACCGCTCTCCGCCCTTGATGCACGACTCCGTCGGCAAATGCAGGTTGAATTAAAACGGCTGCAGCGTGAACTTGACATGACCTTTATTCTGGTCACCCATGATCAGGAGGAGGCGCTGTCCATGTCTGACCGGGTAGTGGTCATGCAGGATGGCAAAATTGTTCAAATCGGCACTCCAAGAGAAGTCTATGAAGAGCCGAACAGCCTCTACGTTGCTAAATTTATTGGCGATATCAACCTTTTCCCCGGCACTGTCAAAACCCGCATCGATGCCAATCATCTCGATATCAGCATCTTCAATCAAACGGTTATTGCCCAGACCAGCAAAGAATTTGCGTACGGCCAATCTGTTCACCTGCTGCTCAGGCCGGAAGACCTTCGCCTCGCCGAAGAGATAGAGGCCGGCATGCCGGTTTTTCCCGGCGCTATTGTTGAGCGCAGTTACCGGGGATCTACACTTGACACGACAATTCATCTGGACGATGGCCCGGTAATTAGCGCCTGCGAATTTTTTGATGAGGACGATCCCGACTTTGATTATCGCGTCGGTGAGCGGGTGAAGGTTTCCTGGGTCAAGGGCTGGGAGGTGGTCTTGCCAGATGAAGAGTAGAACCCGGCAACTGGTCATCGGTCTGGTCTCCACCTGGCTGACACTCTTTGGCGTACTGCCGATTCTGTTACTGGTGACGACAAGTTTTCTAGGCCAAGATCCCATAGAATTCTTCCGCCTTGGCTTTTCCTTTGATTCCTACCGCCAACTCGCCGATACAGTCTATCTCGATGTGATGCTTCGATCAGTCAAACTCGCCGCCTTGACGACTTTTTTCTGCCTTGCCATTGGCTATCCCTTTGCCTGGCTCACCGTGCGCCTACATAAAAACTCCCGCACGGTGGTTCTTATTCTGCTGATGATCCCCTTCTGGACCAATTCACTGGTTCGAACCTACGCCATCCGCATGGTGCTCGGCACCCAGGGATTAGTCAATACCCTGTTGATGAAAACTGGGCTGATCGACAGTCCCATCCGGCTGCTCTACACCGATACGGCGGTGATCCTGGGACTCTTTTATCTGATGCTGCCGTTTATGATTCTACCGCTCTACGCCAACCTCGAAAAGCTCGATTTCCGTCTGGTGGAAGCGGCGCGGGACCTGGGAGCAAATTTTCGGCAGATCTTCCAAAAAATTATCCTGCCGCTTTCGCTGCCGGGGATCTTCGCCGGCTGTATCATGGTCTTCGTACCCACCATGGGACTCTTCTACGTTGCCAGCCTGCTGGGAGGGGCCAAACAGCTGCTCGTTGGCAATCTCATCCAGCAACAGTTTCTCAACGCCCGAAACTGGCCCCTCGGTTCAGCCACCAGCATCGTGCTGATCCTTATGATGACGATGATGCTGGCGGGTTATGCTCTGGTCTTACGCCGGTTGGCGACCAGGAGGGTCAAACCATGAAAAAATTGCGCCTTCTTTTCTTCATCACCATTTTCAGCTACCTCTACCTGCCGATAATCATCCTCATCGTCAACGCCTTCAACAGTAACCGGTATGGCCTGAAATGGGATGGGTTTACCTTGAAATGGTTCTCTGCCATGGCGGGCAATGCCGGCCTTATGGAAGCGGCCAAACATTCGCTGGCGATTGCCGTCTGTGCCGCAACCTTTGCCACCTTGATCGGTGCCCTGGCAGCTATTGCCTTCAACCGCTACCGCTTTCCCGGCAGGCGGGTTCTCCAGGGCACCCTGATGACTCTGATGATGGCCCCGGACATCATTCTCGCCATCTCGCTTTTGGTCCTTTTTGTGGTTATCGGCATATCGCTCGGTTTCTGGTCACTGGTCATTGCCCATATCACCTTCTGCCTCCCCTTTACCATGATCACAGTATCTGCGAGGCTTCAGGGCTTTGATCCCTTTCTCCTTGACGCCGCCAAAGATCTCGGCGCCTCCGAGAGTCAGCTGCTCTACCGGATTGTCTTGCCAATCCTCCGGCCCGCCCTGTTTTCCAGCTGGCTGCTATCCTTTACCCTCTCTTTGGATGATGTTATAGTCAGTTCATTTGTTACTGGCCCATCGTATGATGTTCTGCCGCTGAAAATTTTCTCAATGGTAAAAGTTGGCGTAAAACCCGAAGTAAATGCACTGGCCGCCATCATGGTTTGCCTGTCACTGGTGCTTGTTTTGTTGATTCAGCTACTTAAAAAGGAGAAAGAGACCAATGAAAATTTGGAATAAGGTATTTTTATCGGTGATGCTCACCCTACTCTGCACGTCCTCTGCTTTCGCTGGCGAAAAAGTCTATGTCTACAACTGGACAGAATACATCCCCGAAGCGGTCCTGGAGCAGTTCACCAAAGAAACTGGCATTGAAGTGGTCTACACCACCTATGACAGCAATGAGACCATGTATGCTAAACTCAAGCTGGTGAAGGAAAATGGCTATGATGTCGTTTTCCCGTCCACCTATTTCGTCAGCAGGATGGGCAAAGAGGGAATGCTGCAGCCACTCGATCATTCGCTCCTGCCAAACATGAAAGATCTTGACCCACGTCTGCTCAATAAGACATACGATAAAAATAATGTCTATTCTCTTCCCTATATGTGGGGTTCAACGGGAATTGGTTATAACAGCTCGATAATCCCCGAGGGCGAAGTCACTGCCTGGAAGGATTTATGGAATCCGAAATACAAGAATCAGTTACTGCTGCAAGACGATATGCGGGAAGTGTTCCATATGGCTTTAAAAATCCAGGGACACAGCAGCAACACCACCGATCCAAAGGAAATTGAATCGGCATACCTGCTTTTAAAGGACCTGATGCCAAATGTCCTCCTTTTTAACAGCGATTCACCGCGACTGCCCTACCTGGCCGGTGAAGTCAATGTCGGGATGATCTGGAATGGTGAAGCATGGATGGCCGAACAGGAGAACCCGGCAATTCGCTATGTTTATCCACGGGAAGGGGCAAATCTCTGGGTCGACAGCTACGTCATCCCTAAAACTGCCAGAAATGTCAAAAATGCTCATCAGTTCATCAATTTCATGATGAAACCAGAGGTGGCCAAACTCTGTGTTGAGGAAAATGGCTACGCCACGCCGGTGGTAACAGCCTTGCCCCTGCTGGACGAAAATGTCCGCACCAGCCTGACGGTCTTCCCCACCACAGAGATAATCGATAATGGCGAATTCCAGGCCGATGTTGGAGAAGCCTTGCCAATCTATCAGCAATACTGGGAGAAACTTCGCACCGGAAATTAATCGGCCACCAAAAACGCCGGGATCCCCGAGGCATCCATTAATCCACAAGAACTCGGATCCTGTCCGAGAATAGGCATTTTGTTCATAATTGAGGCATTTTCATAAAAATAAGCGGAGCTATATAATTAATATTGCGAGCATTATTTTTATAAAATAACGAAAAGTTTGGACAAAAAGGCATTCTCGGACAGGATCCTCGGCGTTAAATGGTATTTGAAGCTTATTACTTGAATCCAGCAGGATATCCCATGAGCAAAGCCATAAAAGCCGCCTTGTTATCCGCTTTTGTCTTTCCTGGAACCGGGCACTTTTACTTAAAAAAATATGTTACAGGTACCTTGCTGGCTGGCATTGCCCTGGCATCGCTCTACTTGATGATTTCCAGAATGGTGGAGAGGGCATTGCTGATAGTTGACAAAATCCAATCCGGTGAAGTTCCACTGGATATCACAGCAATTGCCGAGTTACTGTCAAAGCAACCAGATGGAACTGACACGCAACTCTACATTATTACCTGGACACTCTTCATCTTTTCCTGGTTTATTGCTGTTGCCGACTCGTACAGGATAGGCCGCAGACAAGATAAGAAATAAATCTCACTTTTTTTATCTGAAATCTGCTGTGCTAAGATTTTTGTAAGTTTTAGATTTTATAGTTCCTCCCAGATGAAACCAAAAATATTCAATCAGGGAGACAGCCATGACAGAAGCACAGCGAGATGATTTGATTATTGAATTAAGCCTCTATTCCCCCTCGCAGATCCGACAGATAATCGCTGATTATCAGCGACTACCAAAGCCAAACGACTGCGATCTCCCCTTTTACGAATTCTTAAAAGAAAAGCTGGAAATCGAAGGCTACTGGAAACAAGTGGGACTGGCATAGCACCCTGTTATGCGTACACCAGTTCAGAACGATCAGCTTCAACGAATGTGATCGAAACCAAAAACATTAAGGCAAGATTACTGATTCGTCGTTGTTGTCTTGATAGATTGATCTACCTGGTTGACCACATCGGCAATACCCGCAGCAAGCAGATCCGATTTCGTGACGAGTTCCAATTTCTTCATCCCCCGCGCATCAACAAAAGTATGCTCATAACGAGGACTGGTCTTTTTGATAATCTTCAAACTGTTGTCAAAAAGCACAAAATGATAGCTGAGCAATCCATAGCCAGCAACTGCGACAACAACAAGCAGCACAATAAACTTCTTCATTAATCTTCCTTTTACTCTACAATTTACCAGGGAACCTGGCACTCTCCAAAAGACAGAACTCTTTCATAAAAATCAATACATTCCTTTTATCAACCCGCCTTTGAACAGACGCAAAAAAAGCACGTCCATTATATGGCGTGCTTTTTTTCTTTGCACTTAAAATATCAAGTTTTACAACGATTAGTTTCTGTTGCCACCAAAAAAACGAAGTAGCATGAGAAACAGATTGATAAAATCCAAATAAAGCCTCAAAGCGCCCAGAATAGAGCCTTTGCGGATAGCCTCATCTCCCTGGGCCATTATACCCTCCTCGCCTATCTTCTTTATTGCCTGAACATCATAGGCGGTGAGACCTGTAAAGATAAACACCCCGATAAGCGATATCATCCAGGACATCCCGGAACTTTTCAAAAAGATGTTAACGACTGAGGCGATGATAATCCCGACAAGACCCATAAAAAGAAAGGATCCCCATCCGGAAAGATCTCGTTTCGTAACCAGACCATAAACGGCCATCGCACCAAACATACCGGCCGTGATAAAAAAGGTCCCGGCAATAGAAGAGCTGGTATAGGCGAGAAACACAACGGACAGGGTAAGCCCGTTGAGCACCGAATAACCAACAAACAAACTGGAAGCAGTCGATGCCTGAATCTTTTGAATCCGGGCAGAAAGGTAAAAAACAAGTCCCAACTCAGCAATCACCAAAACGAAAAAGATGGGGCTGCTAATGATCGCCCTGGCCAGACTGGTGCTGGCGGTAAAATATGCCACAATGCCGGTTATACCAAGACCAAGAGCCATCCAGTTAAAAACTTTGGCTAGAAAGACAGTTGAAGCCTCCTGCCGGGCCTGAGTTAATGTTATTTGATTTGCGTTTTCATACATAATGTAATTCCTCTCACTTGAATATGAATAATTATCATGGCGGCCAAAAGTATACTCTTACGATAACCACTCGCCAAGCAGAAGGTAATACTCTTCTGTATATTTTTCTAAGAGATCTTTTCTTTTATCACACTTCGGCAGACCCTTTCAACAGGCAAGAGAATAAATCAAAAAATGAGTCCCAATCGCCGATATTCAAGATTGCTGGGTGAACATTTGTCGCAAAAAGAGTTAACTGTCCTATACTAATTTGACAAACAGCGGCAAGAAGCGGCGCTAAAAAAGTGTATTGTTCAAAGAGGAACAGATGGTACAAATAGGCAAAATAAACAGGCTTTCAATACTAGAAGCTCGGGGCAACTCCATTCATCTTGATGGTGGTGAATCAGGAGCGATTCTTCTCAAAGGAGCACGTGCTCAACAAAAATACCTACCAGGCGATGAACTCGATGTCTTTGTTTATGTCGACGGAGAACAGCGACTGGTTGCAACGACCCAAAAGCCCGCGGCACTTGTGGGTGAATTCGCCTATTTGAGGGTAGTGGCCACCACAGACGCAGGCGCCTTTATGCATTGGGGGCTTGACAACGACCTGTTTGTCCCAAAAAGTCAGCAACAGAACAACATGAAGGAAGGCAGGTCCTATGTTGTCTTTATCTTCTTCAGCGAACAGCACAACCGCATCACGGCCTCTTCGAAGCTGGATAAATTCCTTGGCCAGCAACCGCCACAATATGAAGAGGGAGAAGAGATTGATCTTCTTGTCTATGCTGAAACAGATCTCGGATACAGTGCAGTTGTCAACAGCTGTCATGCCGGCATGATCTACAAAAACGAAGTCTTTCAAAAGCTTGTCATTGGCGAGCGACTGCGGGGCTATGTTAAAAAAATACGAGAAGATCTCAAGATTGACTTACGATTGCAGCAGGCAGGCTACAGAATAGTTGATGATATTTCTCAAACCATTCTTGATACAATAAAAGCTTGTGGCGGCATGGTTGCGGTAACCGACAAAAGCCCGCCCGAAGATATCTATGCCCAGTTCGGCGTGAGCAAAAAAGTCTTCAAGAAGGCAATTGGTGCCCTCTATAAAAAAAGGCTGATCACACTCGACACCAAGACCATTAAACTTGCTTAAGCTCACCAAAAACTACTGGTTGACTCATGGACGAATGGACAGGAAGTCATGAATGACTTCCTGAGTTAAGATCTTCATCAATATAACGTTGGATATAACGCTGACCGTTGAGCGTCGAACTGACAACCCAAGCCACCAGAAAAAGCACCAGGCTCAGGGTCACGGGCATTGCTTTTGGCAATAACCAAATCAGCGGCAAGAGCACGGCCATTCCCACACCTAAATACTTCAAGGCACGTTGCCTGGATAGTTTGATGGTCTCCCGCGCCGCTTCCGGTGTATTGATGCCATGGGCGCGCAGAGTGTCACGCATCGACTCATAGCCTGCCTGGTGCCGACTTTCCAGGCGACCAAAGGGATCATTAAGCTTCATAGAACAACCTCTTAAAAAAAATATGCCTGATTTTCAAAAACACCTCGAACATTACAATAATCACCCTTCCGCTGCCAGCGAGCTCCAGAGAACGACCTTGTTCCTACCGGTTTGCTTGGCATGATAAAGCGCCTTATCAGCCCGCTCAATCAGGCATTCGAGGGTGTCATTATCCTGGTACTGCGCCAGCCCTATTGAGATCGTCAAATCAAAGGGCAAGGCCGGGTCAAACCCCCGTTGAATAGCCAGTCGGATTCGTTCGGCAAAATGAAAAGCCATACCTTCGTCGGTTGCCCGCAGCAGGATAACGAATTCTTCCCCACCCCAGCGGACAACCGTGTCATAGGGTCGGCACTGTTCTTTCAGGCAATTACTGGTTGCTTTTAAGGCGAGATCGCCAAAATAGTGCCCATGGATATCGTTAACCTGCTTAAAATGATCGAGATCAAGAAAGAGAATGCTCATTGATTCCTGCCGCCGAAGGCTTCTGGCGCATTCATCATGAAAGTTTTCAGCAAAATAACGGCGATTTTTCAAACCGGTTAATGGATCAATGGCTGACAACTCTTCAAGTTTTCGAAGCATTGTATTAAGCTGGGTATCCTTGTCATTTCGAATTGTTCCAAGAATACCGAAGACAAGTCCGAACAACAACGGATGGCCGAGAAAAAACCACTGTAAGGGTGAGGAAATAGCTGTTAGATATGGATTTGCCACACCTGAAGCTTCGTGAAAATGGGCTTGAATAAAGAGGGTGACGAGTGGAATAGGCAGGCCCCAGAGAACACCAAACCAGATATAGATATTTTGTCTGAGATTGTAGCTATAGGGCTGTATGGCAGCAGCGAAAAACTCGTTAATCTGTTTCGGAATGTGAACTGCCATGTCTGGTTATCGCTGATAATGAAGGTTGCGAATATATACACTTAGACCTTAAGATCCCTAACAAGCATTTCTTTAGCCCAGCTATTCTTTTGACGACAATGCTACTCTGTCATCATAACAATTGCACTATTGCGAGTCACGTGGATTCTGTCGCCGCTCTCCGGCCACCAGATATGCAGCCAACAAGAATGATCTTTCTTCCGTTACTTGCAAAATATCCTTATAGTAGCGGATACAACGTTGAAGCAAATTTATAATCATGGACTTTCAACAAGGAGGAAAAGAAACTATGCGATGTCATGAAGTTGATTATGAAATTATCGGTCACGATATGCAAATGGTTGAGGTGGAACTCGACCCCGGTGAGTCTGTGATAGCCGAAGCCGGAGCCATGAATTATATGGAAGACGGAATTGATTTTCAGACGAAAATGGGCGATGGCTCCAATCCCAACCAGGGATTCATGGGCAAACTTTTCTCGGCCGGCAAAAGGGTGATTTCCGGCGAGTCTCTTTTTATGACCCATTTCACCAATCAAGGTTCCGGCAAAAAAAGGGTCGCCTTCGCTGCACCATTTCCTGGCAGTATTATCCCGGTCAACATGGCGGAAATAGGCGAGCAACTCTTCTGCCAGAAGGATTCATTTCTCTGCGCCGCTCTCGGCACCAACGTTGACATAGCCTTCCAGCGCAAATTGGGCACTGGTTTCTTCGGCGGTGAAGGCTTTATACTCGAAAAACTCCAGGGTGACGGCATGGCCTTTTTCCATGCAGGTGGCACAGTGGTCAGAAAGCAATTAAAGGGCGAAACGCTGCGGGTGGACACCGGCTGCATTGTCGCTTTTACAGGAAATACCGATTACGATATCAAGATGGTAAGTGGTCTCAAGAGTATGTTCTTTGGCGGAGAAGGACTCTTTCTCGCCACCCTCTCAGGCCATGGCTCCGTCTGGCTGCAGAGCCTGCCATTTTCCCGCCTGGCAGACAGAATAATAGCACACGCGCCCTCGTCAGGTGGTAAAGATCAGGGCGAAGGCAGTCTCCTTGGCGGTATAGGTCGAATGATCGACGGTCGCTAGATCGTCACTTCAGTTCATTAAATTTGACACACATCACAGACTCTCTCAAAGGGAGAACAGTCATATGAACGATAGTAAGACGATCCGCATAGGCGTCAGCTCCTGCCTGCTTGGTAATAAGGTTCGCTATGATGGAGGACACAAGCACGACAAATATATCACCGAAACGCTCGGAACCTATTTCGAATTTGTCCCGGTATGCCCCGAAGTGGAATGCGGTCTGCCAGTACCCCGTGAAGCAATGCGGCTCATCGGCGACCCTGAAGCACCGAGACTGGTGACCAATAAGACAGGCATCGACCATACGGACAAAATGAATGATTGGGCGCAGATGCGGGTACAGCAATTGGCCCGGGAGGATCTCTGCGGCTTTATTTTTAAAAGCAAATCGCCTTCCTCAGGCATGGAAAGAGTGAAGGTGTACGACAAAAACAACAGTCCCCACGCAATTGGCGTCGGCCTTTTCGCCAGGGTATTTAAAGACCGGTTGCCGCTCCTGCCTGTTGAAGAAGAGGGTCGCCTGCACGACATGGCGCTGCGTGAAAATTTCATCGAATCCGTCTTCGTCTATCGGCGCTGGCGTGACACCTTAAAGGAATTCACCGCTCACAGCCTGGTTTCATTTCATACCGAACACAAATTACTGCTTCGAACCCACAGCGAAAAACATTACCGGGAACTTGGCCGTATTGTTGCGAAAGCCGGAACATTGAATACTGAAAGCCTTTTCACCTTGTATCAGGATAACCTGATGGCAGCCATGCAACTCAAACCAACGGTAAAAAAGCACGTGAATGTTCTCATGCACATGATGGGCTACTTTAAAAAGACACTTTCAGCCGATGAAAAGCAGGAACTGCTTGAGGTGATAGAACATTTCAGGAACCATCATGTGCCACTGATCGTTCCGATGACCCTCATGAATCATTATGTTCGCAAATATCAGGAACCATATCTCCAACAGCAATACTATCTCAACCCGCACCCAACCGAGTTGAAACTTCGCAATCACGCCTGACTCGATAAAGGAGAATATATGAAACCCAGAAGATCGAATTTGTCCGTCCCCGGCCATGTCGAAAAAATGCACGGCAAGGCTGCCAACAGTAACGCTGATGTGATTATGCTGGATCTCGAAGACAGTGTCCCCATTGACCAGAAAGAGAAGGCCCGGGCCCAAGTGATTCAGTCACTGCTTGATCTCGACTGGGGGAAAAAAACCGTTACCGTGCGTATTAATTCTTTGGATACTCCTTTCGCCTATCGTGATCTTTTAGAGGTCGCTGAGAATTGTGGACATCTGGTGGATGCCATCGTCATTCCCAAAGTCAATTTTCCTGGAGATATAAGTTTTATAGATCGTATGCTGGACGGCATCGAGATGAACAAAAACATATCCCGAGCCATCGGCATTGAAGTATCCGTTGAAACCGCCGAAGGCCTGTTACGCTCGCCAGAAATTGCCCAGGCAAGTGACCGCATAATAAGCTTTGTTTTTGGCATTGCCGACTATTCTGCTTCGGTGGGTGCACGACTGGTGTCTATCTCTGGCCATGGCGAGAAAGAAGAGGAGCTGTACCCTGGTCATCGCTGGCATTTTGCCTTGAGCAAGATGGTCATGGTCGCCAAAGCCAACCGCAGTTTAGCGATAGATGCTCCCTATGGTAACTTCAAAGATCTTGATGGCCTGCGGCGATCGGCGTTAATGTCATGTGCGCTTGGCTGTGACGGTAAATGGGCGATTCATCCATCCCAGATTGACAGTATCAACGAAGTGTTCACTCCTTCACAAAAAGATATTGATCTTGCAGTAAAGGTTCTTGAGGCAAATGACCGTGCCCAGGCCGAAGGGAAAGGAGCTGTGGCGGTGGAAGGCCGAATGGTGGACCAGGCAACCGTTCGTATGGCCAGACAACTGTGGGAACAGGCAAAGTTTCTTGAACTGATTTAAGATATTGCGAATTTATATCTTTTTAGCAGGAAAACTATTAATCTCAAGAGACCATTGAACATAATTCTTTATTGAGGTTTGTTATGGAAAAGGGTCTTAAAAAAAAGTGGCTGATGGCGGGTCTTATCATGGCGGCCTCTGCGCTGGTTGTGATCCTGGCAATTTTTCTTGTTCGAAAACCGGCACTGGAAATTACAGTCCGCGGAGGCAGAGCCATCATTCCTGTGGTCGATATACCGCAGTTCAGTTTGATCGATCAACAGGGCTTGCCATTCAACAACGACAGCCTGAAGGGTCACTGGACTCTCATGATGACAGGCTTTACCTATTGCCCTGACGTTTGTCCTACAACCCTGTCGATCATGGCGGCCTTTTTTGCAAAACTCGAGGCCATGCCGGAGGACAAAAACAAGGCCCCCCAATTCATATTCCTCAGTGTCGATCCTTTCCGGGATACGCTGGAAGAAATCGGCAGATACGTTGCCTACTTTCACAAGGATTTCATTGGCCTGACAGGAACGCCGGAGAAAATTAACAAGCTGGTGTCCGGGCTCGGCATGTATTACGTCTATACCGACCCCGATGACGACCATTTGCTGGACGATGTCTTGCATGAACCTGCCAAGAAAGATTACGGAGTCGTCCATTCATCGAGAGTATTGTTCATCAACCCACAGGCTAAACTGGTGGCTGTGTTGTCACAGCCATTTGAAGCCGATGATATCCTCACTCTTTTTAGCCAACTACAGGCCTATTACGGAGATTAACCATGAAACTCGTCAAACTGATCCCGATCATCTTCTGTCTGTCTTTCTTTGTCACAGGCCAGGTCCTGGCGGGGGAAATATCGGTGACCGACCCATGGATTCGTGAGGCCCCACCGGGTGCAAAGGTGCTCGCCGCGTATATGAAAATCAGCAACAAGTCAACAGATACAGTAACGCTGGAAACCGTTTCAAGTACCGAGTTTTCAATGATCCATATACACCTGACGAAAATGAGTGAAGGGATGGCCCAAATGCAAAAACAATCACAGCTGCAAATTGAAGCTGGCAGCAGCATTCTGCTGGAGCCCAATGGCCTTCACCTCATGTTAATGCATCCTATACGGTCACTCCACGCTGGAGACATGGTCGACCTGCAACTTCATTTTGGCAACGATGAGATTATTGATGTAACGGCAATTGTGCGTAAATAACTGCCCAGTAAGAGGATGGTTGGCTTACTGAAGGCGCACTTAATTGGCCTTTTTGATATACTCGGCAAGGGTTTCCAGCGATTGCAAAACGTCCCTGCTGGTATTTTCGGAATCCATCCTTACACCATATTCTTTCTGAATAGTTACTGCAATTTCAAGGGCATCCAAAGAGTCGAGCCCAAGAACTGAGTCCGGGCCTATTAAGGGTTCATCACCTACCAAGGTATCCATTTCCACTTCTTCGACATTGCATATTTTACAAATTAGTTCCAACAGCTCTTGTTCTAAAGGTTCCATAAAAGATTCTACTATATCCAACTTGAGTTTTGACTAAGGTTATATTATTTTCGTGCTTGAGCAAACTTCCAGGCAAGAAGAATTGTCAGGAGGAAAAACAGACTAAGCCGGCCAAGGTCATCTAAAATAGCCGAAAAAGAATATCCCCGCACCAAGATATCGAGAAAAGCGGTCAGCCCCCAATTGAGCGGAGATAGTATAGCAATATGCTGCATTGCCTGTGGCATGGCATAGACCGGAACCATCACTCCACCAAGAGCGGCGGAGATGACAACCGCCGTATAGCCAGTTGTCGATGCCTGCTCATAGGTATTGCAGGCCATGCCAAGTAAAATACCAAAGCCGCAGGCGGCCAGACTCGACAAGAACACGACCATCAACAATGCAACAGGGCTTAGCGAAACGCTAAAGGCTGGCAGTCCAAGAAAGGGGAACAAAAAGATGCCAATAAGCCCCACAAGCAAGAACTGGCAGAGGCAGACACCGACAAAAGCAACAACTTTACCTAGAAAAAGGGCAAGATGGGAAATTGGCAGAGATGCCAGACGAATCCAGATACCGGATTTTCGCTCCTGTAAAATTGCCCCTGCTAAGGGTATAGCCGTAAAGAACATCCCAAAAAGTGCCCAGGCAGGCACATTTTGCTGAACCGGATTATATGGTGGCGCCTCCGCCGAACCAAGACCTTTACGGTTCTCCGTTAAGACAAAAAGCGGCTGCTCAATAAGTCCAGACAGTCCGGCGATGGGCAGCGAGTCATGGGCAATAGCCAAATGAGCAATTAATTTGTGCAGCTCCTTATCCAGAGTCTCAGCTTTTACCCCCAGACCAACTGCTTCCAAAGCCATCTGCAACTGAGCCGTGAGACCGGAACGAAGCCCCGGCATAATGCCCGGATCAAAAAAGACCTCCACCGCAAGACTCACCGCCTCCGTTTCTTTTCCATCCTGACTGCTCTTTTGAAATAAGCGTGCTGCTGTCTCGTGCATTTTATCCGAGGAGCCCGCCGGTATGATAAGGCCAACCTGATAGTCCCCGTCAGCGACTGCTGCTTGAACATCTGCACTTTTTCTCAGCTCTTTATCCCAGGTAACTATCTCAATATGCTCTTTTGTCAGCCTTTGCCGCAAAGAACGACCAAGAGCCCCATTATCTAAATCAAGGAGCAAGAGTTGGGTGTCTTTTTGCCCAGTGAGCTCCATGACATTTTCCTGAACAAGAGTAATCACAATAACCAGCAGAGCCGGCATGAGAAAGAGAACCAGCAAGCCTGCACGGTCGCGTTTCAGCAAGAGAAGTTCTTTGCCAGCGGCTGTGATTATTTTGAACATAGCAGACGAATGAATAACCAGAAGAGTTGAAAAACACTCATTATGTATCGCGAAGTTGCTTACCAGTCAGGTGCAGAAAAAGATCTTCCAGATTACTGCTGCCACTTTGCAACAAGAGCTCATCGGGAGTACCTTGCTCAATAATTTTACCGCCGTCAATAATTCCCACCCGACTGCAAAGTTCCTGAGCGTCTTCCATATAATGAGTTGTGTAGAGGATTGTCGTTCCCTTTTGGTTAAGTTCCATTAATTGTTTATGAATTAAGTGCCTGGACTGAGTGTCAATCCCCACAGTCGGTTCATCAAGAAAGAGAATTTGCGGAAGATGCAGCAGGCCTGTTGCCAGATTGAGGCGCCGTTTCATTCCACCGGAATAGGTCGACACCAGGCGTGTTGCCTGCTCGGTCAGTCTGGCGAAATCAAGACATTGATCAATCCGATTCTTCAGTTTCACCCCGCTAAAGCCGTAGAGCCTGCCGAAAAACTGGAGATTTTCCAAGGCAGTCAAATTTTCATACAAGGCAATATCCTGGGGAACCAATCCTAAAAGCTGCCGGATTTCGTTCGATTGCCTCTGAAAATCCATCCCCATAACCGAGACAGTACCGCTGTCCGGTGGCATAAAGCCGCTAAAGACCGAAACGGCAGTGGTTTTGCCGGCACCGTTTGCGCCAAGCAAGCCGAAAAACTCACCCTTTTCGACGTGCAAACTAAACCCGTTCAAGGCAGGACTTTCGCTATTTTTATACCGCTTGACAAGAGACCGGGCCACAAGAGCATATGCCTGATCTTCTTTCTGTTCGCAAAACTTACTGGCTGTCATGATTGTGTTTTCAGCCATTGTTCCAGTTGCCGAAAGAACTTTTCTTCCAATGCTCCACACTCACGGATCTGCACGGCCATAGCCTTATAGCTGTCGCCTGGCTGAGCACGTTTTTTACATATCCGGGCGGCCATCACGGCAAACTTTCGCCAGCGATCTCCCGCCGCGGTCAGTAGGGTTGCATAGTCAAGTAAGGAGGGCTCCTGAAGTTCTTCGGCACTTTCTTGCAAAAAAGCGGCATACATAAAACGAAAGCCACCACCCCCCGTACCAATTTCTTCCTGCATGCGAACAACATGGCCCAAATGCAGATCAGCACTTTCTTCGCCCAGTCGTTCAGGCCATTTTTCGAGTCGGTTGGCCATAAATCGTATGCCCTTAACGCCAATTAATGGGAAAGGACTGGCAAGCATATTTTTACAGACAGAACGAATACCCTGGACGATAAGCGGTCTACGCTGCAGTTGTGCGGGCACTTGCGTCAGGTAGTACATTTTCCCTTTGGGAGCAAGAACTCCAGAGGCAAATCGGGCTCGAGCCAAATCTGCAGATGGACAACGAACAGGTCCAGGAAAAACCGGATCGCTTATGAGATATTCATCACCCTCTTTGCCATAGACCACGAGGTTATGGGCATTGAAGTGGAAGCGTAAGGCCTTTGGAAAATAAGGTAACCAGTAGACTCCTGTCTGTAATCCCACCGGAATCGACTTGGCAAGGGCAGCATCCAATTCAGCCATTGCCTGATCTTTGTCCCGGAACTTTTTCTGGTACATGGTGATGCCGGGAATTTTACCGATCCGCTTTAAGATATGGCCGGCGGCAGAGCGGTAGGTAACCAGGGGCAGGCCGTGAATCCGGATAAAGGGCAGATAACCAAAGAATAGGCCAGCACCAATGCCAAAGGCCATGGCCTCTGAAAAAGCGATCCCTTTGTGACTGAGCAGGTTGGCGGCGACACCACTCTCGCAGTGGGCAGATTGCAGGTGAGGAAAATCAGTCAACAGGATTACCCTCGTGCTCTTGTTGATTATAGACAGGTGGCTTGAGCTTGCCCTGGATCAGGTCATCTAAAGAAACCTTAAAGACCTCACCATACTTTTTTAAGGTGCCGGCGCCTAAGCGACTAAAAAAGAAAGGAATCATGTGCAGACGAACAAAGCAGCGAGATTGCCTGGTGTAACTGGCAAGAAGGCCGGTGTCCATCTGGTTGGCGGTCATATAGTAATGCAGGCAACTTACCCGACCTGCGGCGACTTTCTCTTTTGATACCGCAATCTGTTTCTCTATCTCCTGCCAGGCCTGGTGGTTGACGACATCCACGGGATGCCACATAGCACTCTGAACAAGTTCCTGATTGCCTTCTTGGTTTGCCACATAACTGATTATTTTTACCCCATCAGTTATATCGCTTTTTGCAGATTGGTTTGGCTGGTCCATGGGATTTTAAAAAGTCACACCTATCAACAACTTGACTGAATTAAGAGGTTCATTGGGTTCTTCGGTGCCGGCATTGGAGATATGGTGATATCGCAACTCAAAGAGCAGTTGATGAACTTGGTCCCATGGGTATTTAATGCCTGCGCCAAATTGATAATTGCCATTTAATTTGGCGCCCATGCCCGAGATATCGGCAAAGCTGTACACCGGCCCCCCACCACCAAAAACATAAGGCTGCCATTGCTGGCCGGCGGTAAAGGTGTAGGCTGCCAAAAAATTCACGCCAACCATAGTAGCGACATCAGGACTGACGACAAGAGAGACAGGAAGTTCCAGGAAAAGAGAATGATAACCTCGGTACCACCCGGATCCTATATTATCAAAGATACGATGATTATACCGGGGAATAAAATCTAAAGTTTGAACTCGCTGGGTGGTCTCTCCCCAACCGGGAAAGCTTTGGCCATAGCCACTGATAAAGGCCCAATTATCTTTTGAGGTATCAAGGCCACTCGCGTCGGCAGAATCAACCAGGAAGGGCGACAAGACAAAAAAGCTTATCAGCAGAAAGAGACAGACTGCGCCATCATGCCTTTCGATTCGATTTTTTTTCGCTTGATTGTGCTTGTTGTAAGAAGCCATTCATTATCTGATAAAGAGTTTTTTCACCTACATCCTCAAAATAAAGCCTTTGGTGAATCAATCTTTATACCGCAAACGAGCTGGGATTTGCAAGAAGATTGAGGTTTTGCTATAAAAACTGCATTACTGGCCGCTCAATCAGCTGTTCCAGCGGAACAGTGGTATATTTCTTCTGCAATGTGCCAAACAGGAGATCGAGTTCTTTTTGCCAATCGTCCAACTGGTTTTTCTGATTTGGCGGAAGGTCGTGGAGCATTATTATATTGCCAGGTTGGAGACGTTTGAGGATTTTTTCGGCGAGCTTATGGATATTCCGGTTGCCTCGATCAAAGGCACGGCAGCTGTAATTTACCGTTATGAGGCCTTCTTCTGCCAGCACTCTACTGAGACGAGAACCGGTGATCCCCGCAGGCGGCCTGAAAACGAGAGGTTTCACGCCATATTGTTTTAAGATTTCCTGATTCTTATGGATATCCTTCTGTATTCTTTTTTGGCTTCGGAACATGAGAAAATAATCATGATGCCAGGAATGATTGCCTATGGTATGGCCTCCATCAAGAATCCTTTGGATCAATTCAGGATGTTGAGCCGCCTTTTCACCTATCATAAAAAATGTCGCATTTAGGTTGTGACGTGCCAGTAAACCCAGCAGAACTGGCGTAGACAGAGGTGATGGACCGTCATCAAAGGTAAGGGCAATCGCCTCACTTCCTGCTTGGCCACGACTGATGACCGGCAGGAAAAAGCCAAATTCCGGCAAAAATGGTGCTGCAAAGCAGAGGATAAGGAAAACAATCAGCGGCAAGGCTGCCAGCAAAGGAGCAACACAAAAGAGAACAATCGCCAACAATAGCGCCAGAATGCCGGTTTTAGCAGCCAAAGACAAGGGTATCTTATTATTGTTATAGAGCAATGGCCGTCTCTTTCTTCGCCCGACAGACCATCCAGACCAACTCCGGATTAACAGCCGAGACTTCGTTTACGGTGATTTCAAAACCCGCTTCTTTCATCAATTCCACTATATTTTCTGCGGTACGATAGTAGACAGGCCGGCCAGATAATTTTATGCGGCTATTCTCCAACCGCCAGGACCATGACGGCCGACCTGTCGGCAGCAGCGTAAACCTTGTCACCAGAAGACCTTTATCGCCAAGAGCCTGAAAACTTCTTTTGCATACAGCAGCAACAGTCGCATCGTCGAGATAGTGCAGCATATCCAAAAGTAAAACGATATCCGCCGGGCGGGAAACAACGGGCATCTCCGGGGCCCAGCCAACGGTTACCTCTCCCCGGTCAGCCACGGCCAGGGCCGCCACTCTCACCCTCTCGGGATCGGGGTCGATACCAAAAATTTCCGCGTCACGATACTGTTCCAGACACCAACAGGCCGGCACCCCAAAACCACAGCCAATGTCTATAATGGTTGTAATATTTTCATGTCCGGCTAGCATTCGGGGCAGATCCTTAAACATCGTATCATACTGTAACTTAAAGCGGGCAAACATCCTTGGATACGGCTCCAGGGTCTGGTAGCGATCACGAATGCGCAGGATGCTATTTTTGTTGCTCGAACGGCCAACTTTACGATTTTGCCGAGCCACATAATTATTCAACAGCGGTGGCAGCAACAGAAAGGTACCAAGCAGAGAATAACCAATACCAAGTAGAGACGTAATACCAATGCTTCTAAGTAAAGAATGTTCGGCAACAGCGAGCACCCCAAAACCGATCAGGGTAGAGGCCCCGGCCATAAAAACAGCGACCCGCACGAGAACATAGGAAGGATGGTTGACATCACGGTATCGCTGATGGGCCCGCACACAAAAAATGGAGTAATCAATGCCCATACCAAGGATGACAACCGACAACATAAGCGCCGGTATATCAAGAGGATGGTTGATAAGCTTCAAGGTTCCCAGAGTGCAGATATAGGCAAAAAAAGGTGGCAGCAAGGTGAGCAGCGTCAGCTGCAGGTTCAGATAGAAAAAAAATGTCAGTAAAACTATGCTGGCAGCAATGATCACCAGCATGGTGGTGAAGGTTGAAAACAAAATATCAGCCAGCCTTTTTGTGAAAAAGCTGGCATCAAATATTTTGCCCAGCTTACCATAGCGACTCAAAAAATCAGCGCCGTCATAATATTTGCTCGGTTGAATGGTAATAAACTGTATCAGTCCGGAGTTGCTTTCTTTTTCTGAGATACCCAGCAGGCCATAATATTTGGCCGGAATTGGTTGGGACTGTAGGGTAAATGAGGGGTCAAGCAGAGAAAGAAAATGATTAAAGGCATCAGGCATAAAGCCGAGCTCTGTTCCCGCCGCCCGCAAATCCTCTGCAAGCTGCTTCCCTCTGTGATTACTCCAAAACTCATGCCAGGCGGCCAAGTTTTTCCTGGCTCTCTGCTCGCCTGGAAAAATCATCGACGGCACAAAGGCAGCGGTTATGTCCTCATCCTGGATGTCTTGTTCGATCTTGCCGAGAAGCTGGTCGTTGTCCGTTTGAATTCCGGCAATGCCGGCGATCCTATCGGCCGAATTCATCAGGAAAACCCGTTCGCCGATATTTCCCCAAACTTCTGTAAACAGTGCATCGGCGGCAAGAGTTTCCTCGCTCACGGTGTTCATGCTGCTAAGACTCACCTCAAATTGCGGTTTGGCAAAAATGAGCAGGACAACTGCCAGGAGAGCCGCAGCGCAGGCACCCGGCTTCCCGGTACTGTAGAGGATATTAACAAGGCCACGAAGGGGCAGGGCACGGCCACCGCCCGGCGGCATCACCGGAAAGATTCTCGGAAAAATTGTATGGACAAAGAGAAAAGAGAAGAAAATGCCAAGGGCGGTGAACTGACCCAGTTCAGCAAAAATCAAAAACCCGCTGGAGCTGAGAATCAAAAAGGCCCCGATGGAGGTAATGACAGCCATTAAACCGATGGCATAGACCTCATGGGCTGCTTCCTTGCCCTTGGTCTGATGATTTCGATCAAGAAACAGCAGGTAGGCAATACCATGATCCACCGTGATGGAGATAATCGCCCCACCAAAACCCAGCACCATAATCGAGATGGATGAATGAAACAGGGAGTAGACAAAAAGGGCTGCACCCGTACCGGCAAGGGCAGGCACCAGGGATAACAGGCCAAGCAGGGGTCTGGGGAAGGCAAAAAGAAGGAGCAGGCCAATGCCCACAGTGGCCAGAATCAGGGCCAGTTGAACATCATGGCGGATTATAGTTTCGTTATCAAGAGCCGCCCGATAGGCCCCCACCGGCGTGAGTGTTACTTCGTGGCCTAACGAGGCGAATTTCTCACTGATTTCCCGGGTACTTTTGGCAATAAGCTCGGAAATCTTCCGGGCAGACGCGGTATCGGTACCTGTTGCCCGTGGTCTGGCAACAACCAACAGATGATGACTGTCAGCCGAAAGCAGACTTCCCCGGTAAAATCTGGAGTTCAGCGAAGGCGCCAGTGGAGCCATCTTGGCAAGGATCAGATCTTTCAAACCAAGGGGATCCAGATCAATAAATTCCGCCTGCCCTATGCCGTCCATGCTACTCAGGTCCTGATACAGCTTTTGCAGACGTTTATGAATCTGCTCTGAACCAAGCAGTGGCGCGACCTTTTGTTCCAATTCCTTTTTTGAAAACAGTATTGGCAGGTTTCTCGCCGCGTGAAAGGCCAGCTGTGGAATCAGTTCGCCGATTGCATCGGTACCAACCTGGGCAAACAGGCCACTCTCCTCCATTTTCTTTTCAAGGAGGGAACCAACCTCAACCAGAGTATCCGGATCATCACTCTCCAGCATAATGTCCACAGCAATTTGATCATGCACGGGATGATGTTCAAAAATATCAAGAGCATCGGCAATAACCTTTTCGCCGGACGGCAGGGAACGGGCCACATCGGTATCGATATCAAGGCGCAGCAGTCCCAAAGCGGCCAAGGTAAAAACAAGCACAGAAACACCGGTGAGCAGTCGATAATTGATCATGATTTTTTATTACAACAACTTGAAAGTAACAAGAGCAGCCAGTGCAGCAAGAACCAGCAAAACGGCCAAAGAGGCAGGACGCAAAAGCCTTTTATTATTCTGGTAAAATTCGTTGGCCTTTTGGATAAACGGCAGGCCGCCTAAAATGCTTCGCAGCCAATTGATCACCACCGTCCGGTTATCGGAACCCACCAAGCCCTGGAAGGCACACATTGGGGAGAGTGCATAAAAATCCCTGTTATGACGTCGTAATAACTCATCAAAGGGAATACCATTCCAGCCGTGCTGGATAATGACCTTGGCAAACGACTCATTTAAAGCATAGGCATGGGCCAGGCAGCGGTAGGTAATGTCGGCGAGGTTTTTCTTTTCCTTTTTACTGCCATCCGTAATGCAACCAAGAAAAAAAGCATTCCATTGGCCTATAGCATCAAGAGAGCAACAGCCTTCATGCAAGACATGGTGATCAAAACCTTGAAAGAAAACGTCGTCTTCAAAGATGAGGATATGCCTGGCATTTTCCTTCAGGCCCATTTTTAGACAGATCATGTGGGACTGAAAGATACCCTCTTCCGGGTTCACAGGATGTTTTGCCACAATGACAAATTCGACCCGCGGCAACAGTCCAACAGCGGCAAACTGTTGTCTGGCATGCTCTGTTCTATCCGGGCGCGAATCCAGAGAAATGCAATAGATTTTGTCGAAAAAGGCCCAACTGTCAGGTGGGTTGGATTCCAAGAGATTCACCTTGCTGGTCTTGTTAACTGTTGATTGATGAGCTTTTGGGGTATATCCTATCGTTTATAAGTAATCTATTTCTTACCAAGGCACTTTGAACCGTTTTTTCCCATTGCATTATGACGCGACTAATCAGACAGGGTATATTTAAAATCAGCGAGCTGGACTATGTCCGCTCTGCCATTCTTGAGCAGGCCGACCTGTCTGCCTTTAAAGAGAGACCTACCTTCAGGATTCTGGCCGGTGTCTTTTGTATCGGCTTTAGTTTTGTTCTGGGCTGGCCGACAATTACTGTTCTCGGCATCCTATCCGTCAAGCTGCAAAATCCCTGGATCGTCGCCGTGGGTGGACCTGCCACCTACGGCTTATCACATCTGGTTTTTCTGTTCGGCATGTATCTTTCCGGGGCAAAATACTCGCTTATATTTCTTCGTTGGCTGACCAAGATTTCCATGGAAAAATTGCTCGCCTGGACCAAGAGATAACTGCTAACCGCACAACATTATTATTTTCTCATTGCCCCGGTCACATCACGCATACGCACACCGGTTACTGTTTCAAAGACCAGCCCATCATTGCCAAAAATAACCAGATCAAAAACCAGTTCGATGTCTGTCTGCATGACTTGCCGGACTTTTGTGTAGTAACAACATCCCAATTGGGTCGGCCTGGTTATCACCCGCCTGTCAAAACCCACAGGAAAGGGCACAAAGCTGACAGCTTGTTGCCCGAGAACACAGGCGGCATGGAGCGCGCCATCCAGCGGAAAAGGTGAACCGATAATTTCCTGAACAGGATCTATTGCTAATTCGGGAGCTTTCAGCCTGCCCCAGGCCTCATGGCCGGAGAGGTAAAGGGTTTCCTGAAGCGTCTGGTAGTGCGAGCCAAAGGGAACCAGTTCACGGTACAGATGTTCCACCTTGATTTCAGTCACCGGCCCTTTTGGCGGAGTACTGTCTATACTTGGTGATGGCTGACTGTGACTCTTGTGATTATCAGCCGGAGAAAAAACAACGGTGCCGTGCTCTTTGATCCTGCTCATCGCCTTAAATTGCATCCGGCTGAGCAATTTAAGCTGCACCCGGCCATCACTTAAAACTTCACTTTCAACAAGGCCGTCAACCGTTGCGGTTGCCGGAGGAATTTCCAGGAACTTGGCAAAGCAAACATCTTCCATCACCCTGATATCGACTTGCGGATATAGCTGGCTTGCCTTGGCGGCAAGCAGGAGCATGGTCTCCACCGCAGGCAGGACGATTTTACCTGCAAAGCAGTGATCCCGAAACCATGGTTTAACAGGAATTGTCAGAGGAAGGCGCCCGTCCACCATCAACGGGGAAACTCTTGCCAGAGGTTGATGGTTTTTTGATCAATCTCCACCGGAATACTCTTCTCATTGACCGCACAGTGCCTCGTGAAACCGGTGCAACAGGTTTCGCCGTTATCGGCTCTGGTGATCAGGTAATCAAACTGGAGTTTAACCATCTCAATTTTGGCGGGCCGGGTGTAAATATACATCAGGTCATCATAGAAGAGTGGCGAGTAATAATTAAGCTCTGTTTTTATAATGGGATAAATATAACCGCTTTCCTCGATTTTCTTATACGGATAGTTTGCCCCGCGCATCAGTTCTGCCCGGCCAAACTCAAAGTATTTCAAATAGTTGGCATGATAAACAACCTGGGAACGATCGGTATCGACATAGAGGGTACGCAGTTCACAACGGTGCCAGATCAGCCCGCTGTTCTTATCTTTGACATAGCTGGGTTTATCCAGAAATTCGGGAATAAAGGGTTTTGGTCGCATTATAATCCTCGAAAGACGATGCAGCAATTCGTCCCACCAAAACCAAACGAATTGGAGAGGACAAATTCATGTGCATGTTTGCGGGCGGTACCTGGAACCACATCCAGGTCATCAAAGGCAGGATCCGGAATATGATTAACGGTGGGCAGGACGATGCCCTGTTGCATGGCCTCGATAGCCAGTGCCGCTTCAATGGCGGCAGAAGCTCCAAGTGAGTGTCCGACCTGGGATTTGTTTGACGACACCGGAATGTTCGATACATTTTTACCGAAAACCGCCCGCAGGCACTCTACTTCCGTGCCATCACCTGTTGGCGTTGAAGTGCCATGGGCATTTAAGGCACCAATGTCTGCCGGCGAAATCTCGGCATCAGCAATAGCATCATGCATGGCCCGGATAATGGTCGTACTATTTGGTCGGGTAAAATGCAGGGCATCAGAGTTCCAGCCGATACCGGCAACTTCTGCCTTTGCCGTGAGACCTAAAGACTGGACGGCATCTTCGGCTGCCAGAACCAAAACGCCAGCCCCCTCTGCCAGAACAAAACCTTTGCGATCCAAACTAAATGGCCTTGAGGCTTGGGTGGGATCTTCGGCTGCACGATCTTTCGGGCTCACTTTGATGGTCGCCTGCATATTAGAAAAGCCCTGGATAATCTCCGGAACAAGGCATGTTTCAACACCACCGGCCAGAACGAAATCACAATCACCGTCCCGAATCATTCTTGCCCCGAGGGCAATGGCGTGATTGCCTGAGGCACAGGCCCCCTGGGGAGAAAAAATAGGCCCGGTGAAGCCCAGCAGCATGCCAGCCTTACCACCGGGCAGATTGGCACAAACATTGGGCAACAGATAAGGACTGACCTTCAACGGACCTTTATTGACATAATTATCCATTGCAATCCGGTAGGAATCAGTCCCATTCAGAGCTGATCCTATCAAACAACCTGTTCTGGGGCCGGTCTCACCATTTATTTCCAGTCCGGCATGAAGAAGGGCTCTCCGGCACACTTCCATGGTCAAAAAGACATAATCAGCATTCCAGAGCGAGGCCTCTTTGCGGTTTACATAGGCAAGCTGGCTTGGATCCCAGTCGGGAATCTGCCCCACCACATTGCTGCGGCTTTTGGTCTCGCAACGGGTGAGTCTGCAAAAACCGGCCAATCCATCGACAGCGCCCTCCCATGTCGTGGCAAAAGTGTTACCCAGGGCAGTGGCGGTGTCATAGCCTACTACCATAACCCTTCTATTCAGTGGTGCCTTCATATTTGGTATCTATCTTACTTTTTTGAATATTGCACAGGCATTACAACCGCCGAAGCCAAAGGAATTTTTCAGAATGAATTCCTGTTCCAGAGAGCGTTTCCCTTCGACCACACAATCGATCTCAATTTCCGGATCAGGAGTGTAATTGATGGTGGGCGGTACAATACTGTCTTCCATGCCTCGCAGGGCAAAGATGGATTCAATGACACTGGATGCCCCCATAGCGTGACCAATAAGCGATTTGTTGGCACAAACCGGCGGCAATGCCGCACCGAAAATTGCCTTCATCGCGTCATATTCAACCTTATCACCAACTCTGGTTGAAGCTGCATGGGCGTTTATTGCCGTAATATCCTGGGGTGCAAGCGAGGCATCGGTAATGGCATCAAGCATACACTTTTTGACGGTATCCAGATAGGGGGCAACGAAATGATGGGCATCCGAGGTCATACCCCAGCCAGCCAATTCCGTCTTATAGCCGAGACCATGGGTCTCGGCAAATTCCCTGGTGGTGAGAATCACCGCCCCGGCCCCTTCAGAAATGACAAAACCGCGCCGATCCACCGAAAAAGGCCTGCTGGCTATTTCCGGCCTATCATTTTCCCTGCCTTTCGTGGGGTTGTAGACACCGTTCATGGTATAGAAACCGGCGACAATAGGTTCAACCAAAGCAAAATCCACCGCCCCGCAGATGACGACATCGGCGCGATTCTGGGCCAGGAACATGGCACCAATGATCATCGATGTAAGGCCGGTGGCGCAGGCAGTAATAGTGGAGGTGATTGGCCCCTGGGCCCCGGTGAGCATGGCTATCTTGCCACCGACCATATTGATGCAGGAGTTGGGATTGACATAGGGCAAGGGCAGTTTGTTCTCTGCCTGCAACCGGCGATCGGCATTCAGAACCGCGTCCAGCCCGCCAATGGCAGAGCTATAGGTAACCGCTGTTCGAAGAGCAATATCCGGGGTTAACTCGATGCCGCTTCGCCCAAGGGCCCTTGCCACCGAAAGCATGGAATACTTGAAGATCGGAGAACTCCAGGCCGCCTGATGCCTGGCCGACAGGAAGGGATAGTCTTCATCATCGATATCCGGCACCTGCCCGGCAATATGGACGGGGAATTTATCCGGTAGCGGGAAGCGGGTCAAAGGGCCTATGCCGCTTTTCCCTGCAAGGGCCTGCTGCCACTGCTTGGCCAAATCACTTCCCAGGGGAGAAATGGCATCATAACCGACGATGACCGCGTCTTTTCCTCCCATATGATTTTTACCAGGGGATAAATTGATAGAGCTTGGCGAACATTTCGTAGACCTCGATCCAATTCTGCAGATCTTTCGGAGTTTTGATATGAGCCCGCTTGTTGACCATGGCCCAACTCATATGGGCAGCACCATCCTTGCAGGTGCTACAGTCACGGGTTTCCGAGGTACAACAGCGATGCATGGTCTGCAAGTCAGAAGACCAGCGAATAAAATTGGTCAAGCGCTTGGGGCGTGGGTCTCTCTTGTCGATGGGTTCGGTCACCGAGGGACATTCCATCCAGCCAAAAGTCCGGCCGAGCATTTTTCCGGTGGTGATAATCTCGTGGTAATATTTACAGGAAATAACTGTCTCCGGGTACTTGTCCAACATATCATCCATTTCTGCGCGAATGGCGATCAGTTCCTCAGGTTTCCAGGAAAAGCCATCCACATCTTCGTCGTTGGACAGAAGCTGCATTTGCACCTTTAGGCCCACATCCTTAATCTTACGGATGATCTTTTCTGTCTTACCAAGTTGCTTCGGGGTGATGGTGTACAGATAATATGCGTGGGGATCACCCTGGTAGTTGGCACTGGAGATCTTGAAAGTGTCTTTGCCGCGAAGAGTCGTCTCGTCTTCAGCATCACCCCACAGCGAGATACCGACCATCATCTCCGGGAAACGATCTCTGGGGACTTTAATTAACCCATTGGTGGCACAGAAGGTGGGCAATCTTTTGTAAAAGGCCTCAACTCGATCGAGACAAAGTGTCGGTTCGCCGCCGATCAGAATAGCCAGGTTTACCCCGCGAGCCATCTCTTTTTCCACAAAGGCATGCCATTTATTGACGTCCTTTTCCTCGGATGCCACCTCGTGTTCACCGGAGGAAAAGAAGAAACAACCCTTGCAACGCAGGTTACAACGGTCTGTCACATCATAGATGGAGCTGCGAATGTTGAGCTTGGAAATTTTTTTATAGCGATCATACCAGTGATCATCGAGGAGAGAACTGACAGTTATCATAATATTACTAATCGTTTAAAGGCGGATTGACGAAGCTGTCACAGAGATTCAACCCCTTCTCGTACCCTCTAACCCAGACGGCAAGATAGGTGTCGGCATAATCGAGCCAGGCAGAAAAGGTCACCGGATCTGTAGCATGTCGATACATTCTGGCCGTAACCACTGCACTGCCCGCGGCATAATGTCGACAGTCGCTGCAATCGGTATCCGGCACACAGCAGGCAGCATCACGGTTCCATTGCAGATCGGTGCGATACTGCCTGAAAGATCTGCCGAGTCCAATGTCCGTGGAGGGATTCATCCTGGGATAGGTACAGGAAAAAAGGTCATGCAATCCCTTTTCGTTGGTATGGGCAACAATATTATAGGGCGAAAAGAGAACAGTTTGTGGATAATTGGCCAGCAGCTCAGTCATAATCGCCCGGGTTTTGTGCAGCGATTGGGCGGTATGACGCAGAGGTCCATCGTAACCAACGGGTGCAGAAAACATATTAAAAGTGATTTGCTGACCGTTATCTGCCAACTGTCTGGTCACTTCCCGCGCCTCATCAATATTAAATGGGGTAAAGGTGTAAACAAAGACAGCCCTGGGATCATCCTGGTAATTGGCCATCTGCCGAGCGAGCATATTGGGAGCCTTGCGAATGGCCAGGCTGGTTTGGTCATTGCCCCAGACCGAGATATGAATTCGGTAATCTATTTCCCGAGGAATGAGTTTGAGGCCATTTGTGGCTATCGCCCCCAGCGGGATAATTTCATAACAAACGGCACAGAGTTGTGACACCAGCGATGGTTCGGCTCCGGCGAGGACAACAAAGGTTATTCCCCGCTCTTTTTCTGACAAAAGAAGCTGTCGCCAGTCTGTTTCGCTGTTATTTTCCGCGGCAAACTGTTTTTCGCCAACGAAATAGTAACATCCATCACAACGAATATTACAGCGGTTACTCATGTCATAGGTGGATTCGCGCAGAAAAAAATAACGACGAACCTTTTCCCAGCGTTCCTTGATAAGCGGGTCTGCAATAATATCAGAGAATTTATATTTTTGCTGAACTGGCATCTATTCGTTACTGTTACGTTTGTCTTCGATATACTGGGCAATGATGCGAACGGTCGTCAGCTTAGGATAATCGTCTTCATCTATCTGTATTTCGTATTCATCTCTTAGAAACAGGGCAACGGTTGCCATGTCCATGGAATCGATACCCACCTCGTTGACCAAATCCAGGTCGGCGTCAAAGGTCTCGGCGGTAACATCTTCAAGTTTAAGCTCGTCGATGATGATTTCAGCTATTCGGGTAATGGTCTTATTAATATCGTTGCTCATGAATTTGTTTTTTTGCGTTTTCAGTTTCGTTTAAGGTGAAAAACATCCAGCCGGAACAGACATCCTGATCGCCGCTGGTAATTTTAAAAATATATTGATCTTTTTTATTGCCGGTGGTGATGTGAATATCAAGCAATTCCCCAGGTCTGACAATTTTTCTGAATTTGACCCGGGTCACCCCCGTCATAGACAAATTCCCTTCTCCGGACTTGGAAATAAGATCGGCAACCATCTTCAACTGGGCAATTCCCGGCAAAATAGGGTTATCGGGAAAGTGTCCAGAAAACCAAGGAGAATCACTATCAGTTGCTATGGAAGCAACCATTTTACCTTCTTCCATTTTTTTTTCAACTAGTCAATATAACAAGTAAGTAGACTTGATTTAATTGCAGAATCAAACAGAAAAACAGTCAGACAGCTTGCTCACTATCACCAGCAATGAGTGCCTTACCCAGAAAACCTGCTACTCAGTTCAACAAGCTTAGTAAAAATGCACAAAAATCAAAGTTTATACCACTAAGACCGGTAATACACAACAGGTAAGCGGCAAGAGAGCCACGGCTCTTGCCAGAATCAGCTTTAACTTATTGAACCACTAACAACAATGATGGTATATAACTGTCAATGGAAGTGAACAAATACCCACTCAGGCTACCTGATTACCTCATGGAGACAAGAGAAAACAGAACATGAAGAGAATTCCCGAGCAAGCGCTGATGAACGACCCGGACCAGGCCACCGCCTACGCGGGGAGTGACTTGGACAACGCCTATTGGCTGTTCGTGCAATTGTTTCGTAAATATTTCCCTGCCCTCCAACCAGACAATGCAATTCTCGATCTGGGATGTGGCCCGGCCGCCATCCCGCTACGCCTGGCCAAACTTTTCGGCAAATGCCAGATTCACTGCGTCGACGGTTCCGCAAGCATGATATCACAGGGAAAACAAGCTGTACAGCGGGAGGGCCTGGAAGAGCAGATCCATTTTTTCAAAGCCTGCATGCCGGACAAACTGCCACTGCCACAGAATCGTTACAAAGTGATTATTTCCAATAGCTTCCTGCACCATCTCGCCGATCCGATGATTTTGTGGAATGCTCTCCACGAGTATTGTCTGCCAGAGGCGGCAATCCTCATTGTCGACCTGTTGCGACCGGCAAATGAAGAAAGAGCCCAGTTGCTGGTTGACCAATATATGCCTGATGCCCCGCCCCTCCTTCGCCAGGATATGCTGATCTCTCTAAGGGCCGCGTTTACCCTGGACGAAGTCAAGGCACAATTAGAGGTGGCCAACCTTACTGCAAACATTTCGCTCGCCATGGCAACTCCTTTTCAGTTTGCGGCTTATGGATATTTAACCTGATATTTGAACGGACTTTAGAAGGAAACAAAGATGAAACTGAGCGTCGCTGTAAATTGGGACCGGGCCTTATTAGACGGCCTGGCGGACATCCCGGAAGTAACTTCGATCTATGCCAAACTCCCCTTCGACGTTGTCGGTGGAGGCCGCGCAGGTATCGTCATCCCATCCGTCGACTGGGATTTTGCCGCAGCATATATTGACAAAGCCCATCAGCTCGGCCTGTCTTTTTGCTACCTTATCAACGCACCTTGCCTTGGCAATTTAGAACAAACCGAACAAGGCAAGAAACAGATACTTTCCTTGGTTGGCCAACTGGTCGATATGGGCGTTGACAGCGTATCAATCGCCAACCTAGCCGTCGTCGCTCTGGTTCGCCGTAATTTCCCACAACTGGCTATCCGTGGCAGCGTCCTGAGCTGGCCAACAAACCTATCCCGACTGAAGTATCAGGAATCACTCGGCATCGATCCGATAATCATTCCCTACAGCGAGTTCAACCGTGATTTCAACATGTTACCAAAAATACGCTCTGGGCTGTCATGTGACATGCAACTCTTTGTCAACGTTTCCTGTATCTATAACTGTCATTATCTGGCTGAACACGCCAACAGCGTGGGCCACGCATCCCAGGTGAGCCAAAATAGTCAGCGCCCAAACTCCTTCCTCGACTTCTACCTCTGGCAATGCACACGCCGGCGCCTGCTCCACCCTGAGCTTATGCTGATGAGTCGCTGGATTCGCCCTGAAGACCTTCATATCTACGAGGCTATGGGCTTTGATGAATTTAAGATTATTGATCGTTCGCGCTCTACAGCCTGGCTGCTGCGCGCCACCAAGGCCTATGCTGACCGGTGTTACGACGGCAACCTTCTGGACATCCTCTCGCTGGAAATGCTCGGCGATCCGGTCGGATTCCACAGTGACATAGAAGATCAAATCCGTGAACGAATGCGGCATTATACAAAAGAAGAACGGCAACTCATGTCACGCATGCTCAAACTGCGACGTCGACTCCTGGCCCTGGATCTCCAGATCGACAATGCCGAATTAGCCAATTTTCTGGAAGGTTTTCAAAAAATCAAGTGCGCAGAAACCTACTGTGAGAATTGCCGCCATTGTCATAGATATGCCGAGAGAGCCATTCGCTTTGACCGGGCTGAAGCGAAAATTCTGGCAGACGACATCAGCAAACTGCTTGAAGATTCCCTGACCATGGCGACTTAAAGAGCCAGCGGTTTTACACCGGCCCTTTACGATTATTTTGTCTCAGAGTTTCGCCAGCAGGTGGGATCTGAGGCCAGATAATCACCGGTGAGCTGGTAGGCTGCCCCTCTACAGCCATAGCATTCCGCCGCTTTTTCACAGCTATGGCACTCGCCTTTAATCATCTGCCGGTAATTCTTCAGATTGTTGACAACTTCACTGTTTTTCAGGATAGATGCCAGTTTTTCGCGGCGAATATTATCAAGAGGAATGGTAACGCCGACACAGGGCATGACATCACCCGTCGAGGTCACCACGCAGGACACCTGATGGCGCATGCATTTATTACCAACCAGCGGTGGTTGCGGTTCCCATGTCCGGCCAAACTTTTCCTGATCAATTGCCGAAAGCTGGATAAAGAGCCCCTTCAGTTCTCCTGACGAAACGCCAAGCCAGCTATTTTCCAGAGCATGGGCCTGGGGAGTGAGCACTTCAAAATATGGTTCAATATTTTCCTCGCGCAGCCACTGCCAGAGGGACGGTAATTCTTTGATGTTTTGCTGACAGATCACCGTACTTACGGCCAGAAACAACTCCTGCGACGGATAGCCAGCGGCTTTCAAAGCTGCAAGGGCACGGTTTATAATTTTAAAAGCACCCTTTTTCCCGGCAAGCTGATCCTGGACCTGTTTATCCCGGGAATTCATTTTTAGGGCAATCCGCACCTTTTCCCTGGCAAGCACTGTGGCCAGGGCTGCATCGATCCCAGAACCATTGGTAAACATCTCGATTTCCAGCCCCTCTTTACTGAGAAAGAGCAGCATTTCCACCAGATGCGGATAAAGAGAAGGTTCGCCGCCGAGAATGATTATTTTTCGTGCCCCCAGTGCTTTAGCCTGGAGGATGACATCTTTGATTTCGTCTTTTGAGAGCTCATTGCCACAGTCAATTTTTTCCTCAACATAGCAATAAGAGCAGCGAAAATTACAGACTCGGCTGAATTCGATTTCCATGGAGAGCAATTTATCCGCCGCCACCGCCTCACGAATCTCCTGCTCGGTGAATTCAAGATTATAAATCTGCATTGCTCTTAATAATCCTCAAGATCCTGAAACTTGTTCATATTTTCCCAACGTTCCATCTCTTTTTCATAGCGGCCCTGCCAGCCAATTTTTCTCATGACCCACCGATAACGCAATTTCAAAAATGGTTTAAACATGAAACGCCAAATGGATATCCACAGCCAGCCCTGACTTCTCACCTGGGCAGGTGGATTCCACCAACCCAATACCACTTGGCGCTGATACCAAAAGTGATACTGGAGCTGCGCCGAATCTAAATACTTCGTCCGCACATTGGCCCACATACCACTATATCTTTTATAATTTGTCTCATTGATTATCAAGCCCTGCTCCAAAAGATGCTGGCGCATTCCGGTTTTCGGATAGGGGGTCAGGACCTGACAGTAGGCGGCGTCGGCCTGAATCGATTTGAAGAATTCATAATTTTCTCTGATGGACTCTTCGTCATCCTCAGGAAAGCCAAAAATGAGACCACCAATGACCATCATGTTGTACTTATGACAATTATCAATAGCCTTCTTGGCATAAACCACGGTGTTGACCTTGTCGGCAACATTCAGATTCTTTTTCGAACCATTCTCAATACCTAGAAAAACCGAACAAAAACCGGCCGCGGCCATCTTGGCGACCATGTCCTCGTTGTTGGCCATGGACAAACAATCGGCCTGAACAATAAACCGAAGACCTGTGTAATTTCGAGCAATGATAGCATCACAGAGCTCTATGACCCTCGCCGGTTTTAAGACCATATTATCATCGGTGATAAATATATATCTTGTTTTCCGGTTATAATAAATATCGTCAATATCGGCGAGAACCCTGCTAATAGGATAGGTCCTGAAGGTTCGGCCATACATATGCTTCATCGAACAAAAATTACAGGTGCGGGTACAGCCGCGGGAAGTCTCGATGAGTTCAATTTTGGAATTTAAGATATGGTATCCCCAGGTCAATCGCCGCTTGTCCCGGACCGGCAATTTCAAGGTACTGAGGTCAAGGTTTTCGCCCCGCGGATTGTGCACAAACACGCCATCCACTTTATATGACAGTGAAGGGATATCAGCCAGTGTGTCACGGCCGTCCATGGCGTTCACCAGTCGGCGGCAGGCCTCTTCCCCTTCTCCCCGGATCAAAAAATCTATCCACTGGGACTCTTTGGATGCTGAAGTCTCCTCGTACATCAAGGTGGCGTGATAACCGCCGATCACAATTTTAACGCCAGGCAGGAGTTCTTTGATCAGGTGGGCAATCCTGATGCAGGTATCAAACTGCCAGGCCATGGACGAGAGACCAACAAGGTCGGGCTGGAATTTTTTGATCACCTTGGTGAGATATTTTTTAATCGAACGACGTTTCCGAACCAGGTCAATAAGAATGACATCATGCTCTTCATCGATATTGCCGGCGAGTGTTGCTATACCGTGGTTTGGCAAATGAATTGCAGCCTCGTGAATAATCACCGGCACCACATCGGGCATGGATATCAACAGAACTTTCATATTTGTCTCTCACTAAAGGCCCGCCTCACCCGCTGCTCAAGCTCGGCGGTGGAAGGTGGATGGTTTTCATAGTCCGGTTCAATGCAATCGATAATTTTAACGCTGATAGTATTTTTAATCCTGGTATTGAAGAAGAACTTCCCCGGAGTAAAAAGTTTATCGGTATTACGGATTTCCAAGACATACACCGGCGCCCTGTACATCCGGGCAATTTTCAATGCCCCCTTATTCAAAGCGCCCATTTTGCCGTCGCGGCTCCTGGTTCCTTCCGGGAAGATAAAAAGATTGCCCCCAGAACGAAGATACGACTCCATAGTTTCCATTTGCTTGATCATCAGCCGGGCAAACGGCCCTTCACTGGAGGCAGGCAGATAGCCGGATTTGGTAATTATCCAGCCAAAAATCGGCATGGCAAAAAATCGTGATTTAACAATGGTCTTCTGTTGCCGAAAAAGAGCGATGAGCAGGAGTGGATCGAGATAGGAAAGGTGATTACAGACGATAACCGAAGACCTGATGGCGGCAATTTTTTCATCAATCACCATCCGCTGACGGGGCGCAGTCACCCTGACGATAAGAAAGAAGATCCGGTAAAAGTGGCTGTTGAACCGCTGAAAATACAGCTCAGGCTCCTTCACGAGCAGAAAAGCGGCCAGATAGAACCAGGAGAAAAAGAGCAGGAAACCAAAAATAAACCAGGCCCAGCAGACAAGAGTGACAATACAATCAATACATTGGGCAATAAAAGAACGAATAGAGGAATTATTACCGGTCTGCATCTCTACCATTTTTCACGAGTAGGCAGGTGTTGACTCCGCCAAAGGCAAAATTTTGGATGGCGGCAATTTTAGTCTTGGTTTCTGTCAGTTCACGGGTGTGCCGCAGCATATTACAGCGCTCATCAACATTTTCCAGATTAAGAGTGGGAGCAATAAATCCCTGCTCCATCATATAAAGGGCCAACACAGTCTCGATCACGCCACAGGTTCCCATGGTATGCCCCATATAACTTTTCAGACCGGTAACGAGCGGCCCCATACCATATACCGCGGCAATGGCCTGCGCCTCGATGACATCACCCATTTTTGTGGCGGTGGCATGAGCGCTGACAAAATCGACATCATCGGGGGTTATGCCCGCGTCGGCCAGGGCCAGTCGCAAGGTTGCCGTTATGCCATCGAGATTTGGCAGGATAAGGTCTCCACCATTATTATTACAGGCAAAACCGATAACTTCTCCCAATATTTCAGCACCACGCTTCTTGGCTGCTTCATACTCCTCAAGCAGGACCGCCCCGCCGCCCTCACCGACAACCAGGCCGTCCCGATTGGCATCAAAAGGTCGGGGGGTGCACTCGGGTGTTTCGTTATATTTCACAGAACAGGCCAGCAGATTATCAAAGACCGCCACAGTGGTGGTATCGTACTCGTCCGCCCCGCCGCAGATCATGGCATCCTGCATGCCGTATTTAATCGATTCATAGCCATAGCCAATGGACTGACTGCTGGTGGTGCAAGCGGTGGAAGAAGCAATGATACGTCCGGTGATACCGAACATTCTGCTGATGTTTACCGCCGTTGTGTGGACCATAGAACGGAGATAATCCACCGCACCAATGGATGAGAATTTTGAGTCGAGATCGCCAAAAAATGTTTTATAGATTTCACGCTGGACAGTTGGGCTACCATGGGTTGAACCAAAGGCAACCCCCAGACGGCCGGAGGTAATAAATTCCTGGCTCAGGCCCGAGCTCGCCAACACATCTTTTGCCACCTGACAGGCGTAATAGGCCACGGGCCCCATGGTTTTTCGATATTGCCGTTTGAAATCGTACTCTATGGGATAGTCAATGGTGCCAAAAACACGGGAGTGAATATGCTTTGACAGCAACCCATCATCGCGCAGAGGTCCAACACCGGACCTGCCTTTTTTGAGACTGTCGATGATATCGTTTTTGTTATAACCAATCGGGGTAATGGCAGAGCAGGCAGTGATAACAACGCGTCTTTTCATGAAGTGAGTCCTGCCAGGCTATTTGGTTCGGGATTGTTGTATTGCTTCAACATAATCAAGGATATCATTGATCGTCCTGATACTCATGGCCTTTTCCTTTTCCTCCCGGGTGAAGGAGAAGCCAAGAATCAGCTCAATTTTCCCCAACAGCTCAATGGCATCAATACTGTCAAATCCATGGTCGTCCCGAAGATTGTCCTCAAGACCTGGCTGTTCAAATTCAAAATCGTCGACAAGAATTGATAAAATTTTATCTTTAAATTCGTCTCTAGTCATAATGGGTTTTTATTGGGCAAGAAATTTCTAAGAAAAATGATAACTTTTACGAGTAAGCGGGATACTACACAGTTTCTGCCAATTTCAAAAGATTTTATTGAACTATTGAAGCCACCCAAAATTCAATACAACCAAGCTAACTAATTGGATAGAAAAGAAGATATTGCAAGACACAGGCAACGTTTTGCCTGACAGGCCGCATCTTAACCAATTTTAACAACGGCGCCAAAGAGTTCGACCTTGCTTAGACCAGCGTCTCTGCTCATTGCTGAGTGATTGTTCAAGAGAGGAATTGTTCGGTTTTTTCGATAAACACAGCGGGAATTTCAACGACTTTTTTCTTCTGATAGTCGAAGGCCAAAAACGTTGTGAAACCGCTGAGCAGTTCCTGCTTATCTGATTCCCGAATGACACTATATTTGAGGGTACATTTTTTCCCGGCTATCTCTGCTATGGCAACATTGACAAGGAGTACATCATGGAGGAAACCTTCCCGGTGATATTTCACGCCCGATTCCACAACGATGATTCCGGTGTTCTCTCCGATGTTTTTATCTGAAAGACCAATATGTTGCAAAAAGTTGATGCGCCCCTCTTGAAAGATCACTAAAGCTCGTTCATTACCAAGGTGGAAACCAGCACTGATATCGTTTTCTTTTATGATATAGCGGGTGGAAAAAAGTTCGGCCATTGTATTGTTCCTCCAGTTTTTTTAACAAAACGACCTAAATTACTTCAAGTCTTTGCAGGTGTATAGATTTATTTTTCGGTGTAATGTGGGGCTGATGTGATCTACTTTTAGTCGCAGGGGCCTTGGCCGAGGAATCTTGCCTCCCGCTTATTTGTCCTTGCTGTTATACTGACAAAAAGAGAATTCAATCAAATCGAGCCAGGAGATTTTATACTTTATGGGATTGAAAATTAATGAGCTATTGTCTTCAAAGTTTGCACAATGGCTGTTGTATAAATTCATTCGTATCTACTCGTTAACATACAGGCTTGAAGTCCAGAACGAAGGTGAGTGGCTTGATTATTTGCACAATAATGGCCGTATTATTCTTTGCGCCCATCATCAGCAGTTCTTTCCAGCTATTCGTTATTTCCAACGGTATAAAAAATATAAGCCGGGCCTTATGATAAGCAGGAGTAAAGACGGTGAATTCATTTCCGGTGTGGCCAACAGATCCGGATGGACAACAGTAAGAGGATCTTCCTCCAGGGGCGGGGCTGAAGCTTTAAAAGGGATGATTGATCATCTTGCCGAGCATAGACTTGCCGGTCATGTAATTGATGGCCCCAGAGGGCCTTTTGGTGTTGTAAAGCCTGGAATAATAAAGCTTGCTCAAGCCACTGGTGCCGTTATTGTGCCTCTTTACACCAGAGCGAATAGAGCTTGGTATTTTCGAAGCTGGGATAAGTTTTTTCTTCCGAAACCTTTTTCGAAGGTCATATTACGGTTCGGGGAGAAAGTAGAATTTGCACCGACTGAATCAACTGAGGAATTTGAAAAACAGAGAAAGACGCTTGAAAATGTTATGTCAAAAGGAAATGATACGTTAATCGCTGATGTTTTAGGGCATTCCTTTAAGAAAGAATGATCACCAAGTGGGGTGTACTAAGAGGGCTGCTTTCGTCCATAAAAAGAAATTTCCAAGAGCTGAAAAAGCCACTTTATGAAAAAATTATACTGTTAAACCAAATTGTTGGGTTGGCCCCACTCCGACCAACACCGACATCCACCTCCTCAGGCCTCTATCAAATGGTTGATTCCAGACACGAGCACATTGAAACTTTTGGAGTGATTGGATTTTAAATTCAGATAGGGGGCAATAGCCCGGGAACCGGAAACTTTATCATATGTATTGTTGGTAAGCCTGTATAATTCTTCAGCTGGGCTTCCTAAAACATCAGGGTTTCTAAATTTTTTCCCCTGTTGCTGTGTTTTAAGTCCTTTTAGACCAAGGCCTTTTTCTACGGCTGCAAGATCACCCAGGTAAAAGCTTTCCAACTCTCGACAAGCAATTCGAACCAATACCTTTTGTTTTCCAGATTCGTTACATAATCCAACCAATTTGTTTTTTATCGTTTTGCAATCCCCCGAATCTTGATCTCGCATCACCACGAATATGGATTCCGGTAACCTCCAACCGCGCAGTTTCGGCTTCAAGTTTTTTTCAAGATCTTGCTTGCCCTGAAAAACAACATAGCGAACATGAACGTTATCAGGAAGAAGACGGGGAAGAATACCTGCAAGCATTTCACGGGCCGAAGGTTCTTCAAGAAAAAAAACAATGGTTTTCATTGAGGATCAGCTCCTTCCAAAAAGCCTTGATCCCAGAGATAGCCCATCTTATCACCTTGAGCCATGTATACAGAGAGCTGCTCGTCATCCTTTGCCCGTCGGATCTGAGAATAACCATCTTTCTTCACCAGCCAGAACACTTCGTCAAGTCTTGTCGCATTTAAAAAGTCGGGAGAATGTGTGGAAACAAAAACCTGACCGCCGCGATTGGCATAAGCACGAAATTCTTCAGCTAGCTCCCATAGAAGTTTTGGATAAAGCTGGTTTTCCGGCTCCTCCACACATAGCAATGGATGAGGGTTCGGGTCGTAAAGAAGCGTCAAATATGCTAGCATTTTGATGGTTCCGTCGGAAACATATCGAGCAAGAAAAGGATCTTCAAATACTCCGTCCTGAAATTTCAGAAGCACTCTTCCTTCTTCTGTCGTCTTCGAATCGACATCGGAAATACCGGGGACTCTTCTCCTGAGAAGGTCGAGAATCTTTTTAAAAATCTTATCATGGTGATTATGAAGGTATTGAATAACTAACGAGAGGTTCTCACCTTCACGCGAAAGATGTTCGGCATATCCAGCTTCCTGCTCTGGTCTAGCCTTACTGATATGGAAATCAGAAACATGCCAGTTTTCAATAAGATTGCCAAGCGCCATAACAGCGGGAAACCTCGCAAACTGTGCTAATCCTTTAACTGCGAGAATGTCAGAAGATTTGAGTGTTTGCTCTTCGCGGTTCAAGTCTTTTACGTCCGTCACGGAATCAAGCTCATTTGTAACGGCTGTACCCGTTCCTCGTTTAAAATTAAGGAAATGCCAAGGTTGTCCGCTACTACCCCTCCTATATTTAAGAACCTCTCTTTCCACAATAGCCTTTCCTTTCTTTTCACCAATTTGGAGGAAGTAAGTTGTCAGTGGGCTATCTGGTTTGGCACGGAACTTTAGTTCTATTTCGATTGGTCCTTTGGAGTTTCGGCTACGCACTTCTTGAAATCCCCGGCTTCCGCCGAGTTTCATAAGCGCCGTATTCACATTAGTTGTCAGTGCATCACGGAGAAAACCGAAAACACTGAAAACGGTGCTTTTTCCGGTACCGTTTGCACCAACAATTACGCAGAAATTTGGAAGATTCTTAAGCTCTGCATCCTGAAATGTTTTAAAATTCTTTAATCGTATTGACTCGATTTTCATTTTATATCTCTCCCAGGAACCTTCTTGTCATGATTTTGATTGAAGAATTTCAAATAATAATCGTTATAGCAGGTAATTGGTATCACCTTTTTCTAATTGATTGCTGTTAAAATAAGCGCCAAGGTCCAGATTCAAAAACACGCTCCACCTTGGTCTCATACTCAGTCATTTTTCCTTTTGCACGCGAAATAATCAACCATTTGGTTGTAGCCCAGCTTTGTGAGTGTATTTTGAAAACAGCCCCAATACAAATTACGCCATCACCTATTCTACAAAACTCTTTCTTTGCTGAAAATGAGTGATAAAAAATTCATGGATTTAAAATTATCTTTGAATCAATGCCATCTTTCAATTTCAAGAAATGCACCTGGTAGATGTCATCAAATTACAATACTGGATTATTTTGTTACGTCGTGGCAACGGACATCTTGTGTTCTTAAATATCATTGTACAGTTATCACCAATTACTTGTTAACACAATTGGTTATTTCCGCAAGATCAAGACGTTATCTATCACGATAGTTGTGGATTGTATTGATAATGATGGCGAGAAGCAAGAATACAAATCAAACATATAAACTGCAAAAAGGAGCTATGCTCTTTATCGCCGATGAATAAACCGCTCAAAATGATACCATTCAAAGGGATGTTGCCGCAGTGACTGTTCTAAAAGGTCGGCATACTGCTGGGCAGCCCGGGCAATGGCTTCGGGCCGATCCTGGCGAGATGTCGACTTGAGGGGTATAGGGTCGGACAGGGTGAAATGATAGCTGTTTTTGCCGGTGCGAAAGGCAAAAAAGACCAGCAGCGGAGCACCCGAGACCAGGGCAAAGATAAAAGGTGCCTCTGGCAGGTAGACGTCATGGCCCAAGAAAGTGACACACACCTTGCGCTGGTCGCTGCGCCAGACAATATCACCCGCCATGGACACGAGGCCACCTTTCTGCAAAAAACGAATTCCTTCTACAGCGGTAAACGGTGAACTGTTTTCCTGGTCCGCACCGATGATGGTCACTCCGGATCGGCGCAGATCATTTTTTTGCATTCGCTCCACCCCTTCCTTTTCCTTTACGCCCATATAAAGAAGCAGGTGGAGATCCTCCCGCTGTTGCTTGAGCAGGGTCGCGGCCATTTCCCAGTTACCAAGGTGTGACATCAGCAAAATACCACCCTGGCGACCAATAACTGCTTCCAGATTTTCCCATCCCTCGGAGGTATAAGTCGCTGATTTGGCTTGTCCCACCAGGAACCTGTCAAAATGAATAGTGGTGAAATTTTGGTACTGCCTGAAGGTACACCAGAGATGATAGAATCTTCCCCGCTCGGGATACAAAGCGGCATAGAAGCGGCGACTTTCCGGAACCCGTCTGGAAAAGACAAAATAACCGCCGGCAATAATGCGGGAGACAAGGACAAAGAACCAGGAACCACACAGGCCGGCAACCCGGATAAGCAGCCTATACCAAAAGCCATTCATCGTCGAAACATCCTGAAGATGCGGGCAAAGATCAACCGGTTGAAGCAGACAGAATTGCGCCAGAAATCAAGCCAGGGCCGAAAGTGACTGACCCGTTCCCCCCTTGCCTGATAGATGACCGACACCGGCGCTTCCTTTGTTTTGATGCCCTGCGCTCGCGCCTTGACCAGTATTTCCACCTCAAACTGGTATCGTCTGGCCTCGACTCCAAGCTGAAAAACTTCCGATAGCGGATAGAGCCTAAAACCGGACTGGGAGTCCTCAACCCATGGTCCCCCGGCGGCCCATACCCAGAAATTAGAGAATTTACGGCCAAATCTGCTGGTCCAGGGCACATTAACTGTATCTTCCATCCCCTGCCGTCTGCCGATAACTATGCACCGTTCACCATCACTTACTGCCTGGAGCAATGCTCTGGCATCTTCGGGATTATGCTGGCCGTCACCGTCAAGGGTAATTGCCCAGTCGCACTTTTTTTCAATGGCGGCAGCAAAACCGGTGAGAATGGCAGCACCCTTGCCCCGGTTGACAGAATGACGCAGGATCGTAATCCCACTGATTATCGAGATCACCTGGCTGGTCAAATCCGTTGATCCGTCATCCACCACAAAAATAGGCAAATCAAGTTTCAGGGATTGACGGATAACTTCGCCAATCTGCCCACCGTGATTGTAAACAGGTATAATGACGGCAGGTCTCATCTTCATAACGGAAATCTTCCTGTCCAAGAATGCAAGATTAAGATTGTTTTTCTTCGATAGAAGAAAAGGCCATCGACCAGGTACCGGGCCCCATATGGACTCCGGAGGTAAGCGACAGGGGGGCAACCAGGATTTCCGCTGCCGGTAGCAGTGCCTTAACCTGCTGCCTGGCGATATCTGTCACCCACTCTTCATTATCGGAATATTGTAGCATGACCAGTGGCGCAGCACATCCAACAAACCGCTCGGTCAATTTTTCCATGGCAAAGGCAAGCTGGCCTTTGCGGCTATGCACCACGCCAACCTTTTGTACCCCATCGCTCATCGGACTAATAACCGGTTTCATGGACAATAAATCGCCCAAAAAGCCACCTGCCCGGGAAACCCGGCCTCCTGCCACCAGATACTTCAGTTCATCGATGAAGACCAGCTCGACACAATCGGCCATGGCTTCTCGAGCAAAAGCAACAAGGTCTTTACCACTTTTGCCCTTCTTTACCTGTCGCGCAGTGAGCAGGGCAATGATGGCCAGTCGGCCGGAGGCTGCTCCGGTATCGATCACCGTCAACAGGTTGTCCGGATCATTGTCTTTTTTCCAGGCCATGGCAGTCGCAAAATTGCCGGTAAAGGCTGAACCCACCGCAAGATACAAAGAACGGCCAAACTGCTGACAAATACTCTGATAATACTGATACCTCTCAAAGGTCGAGGCCTGGGCGGTAGTTATCTTCCCCCCCTGGCGCATCAAGAGGTAGAGTTGGGCCGGACCATAGAGACTCTCAGGCCTTGAAGTATCCCCCGTGACTATATAACTATCCAGCAGGGTGATACCATTTTGCCGGGCCATTTCGCGGGTTATCGACCCGGCAGCATCCGTAACAATGTGCAGAGCTGGTTTTTCGGCTGGTTCAGAGTATTGTTGCCCCGTTCCCTGATGAATTTCCTCGGCGGACCAATGAACGATATCCCCGTACGAACTAAGTTGTCCCCGCAGCTGATTTGGGTCAGGAGTGTGCAGATGCACCTTGAGCATGGCTTCATCTTCCACCACCACCACGCTTTCCCCCAGTTCAGCGATGCTGCCTTTAGCGGCACCATGCTTATCTGCCGTTTGAATAACCACATCAACACAATAGCAGTCGGTGCTTGTCGGACAAAAGGAACTGTTGATGGCGAGTGTCTCGCCAAAAATCTCCAGAATGGAGACAGGCTTGCCCTTTTGCTGGCTGAGATGCCTGAAAAAGCCGTCAAAAAAGACGTACATGGCCAGAGCGCCAGAATCCACCACCCCCGCATTCTTCAGCTCGGGCAGGAGCTGCAAGGTGTCGGTGGCGGCCCTTTGCAGCTCAAGACTTAAAGGAATATAAATGTCCTGTAATTCAATCTTCGACGCCAGAACCCTGGCAAGGGCGTCAAAAACAGAAAGCATCGTTCCCGCCCGGGGGCTGGCAATCGCCTGCCAGGCCTTCTCATTCCCCAAGGCTGCCTTTTCTGCCAGCTCAGCGTAATATTTAGCCTGACAAAATTCCCGAAAGAACGCCGCGGCAATATTACCGGAGTTGCCGGTGGCACAGCGAGCCAGGAGAGTATAGGTTGTCTTGCTATCACTATCACGAAGCGGTGCCAGGCTGATGCGAAGGTTGGTTCCGGTATCGCCATCGGCAACAGGAAAAACATTGATTTGGTCAAGGAGATCGGCCCAGGCCGAAAGACAGGCATAACCTGCGGCCAAGCTCTGGTTCAGGCTATTCATTTCTTCAGAAGGCGGGCAATTGCAAGCAAATCGTATTTGCCGTTATTTTTCACAGGAATCCGCTCAACTGTTTTTATGCGGCGTGGCAGAGCGTACGGTTCCAGTGAGTCGGTTAGACGTCTTCTAATCGTCTCCGCATCGACATTGGCTCCCTGAATCAAAGCGCCAATCTGGTTTTCGCGCCCACCAGTTTCAGGCAGGGCCATCACGACGCAGTCGATAACCCCTGGTTCATTTTTAATGAGCAACCGGACCTCTTCAAGGTCCACCCGTTTTCCTCCCACCTTAGTCACAGTATCGGCACGGCCTTTCAGAGCAAATTCGCTTCTACTTATCGCCTCCACCCTATCGCTGGCAGTAAAAAAACCTTCCTCATCAATGGGTAATTCGGGAGAGATATAGGCCGAACGTACCGCCAGTTGGCCCTCGATAATCTTCCAGTCAATGGTGGCAAAAGGAGTGAAATATTCTTCGCCAAGGTGTCTGTTTCTGGTGGCAATGCCGCCTGTTTCGGTGGAACCGTATACCTCCACCACACCTTTTTTATTTCTCTGACAAAAGGCGCCATTGTCCGCTGCGTCAAGCATACCGGCAGAGGAAAAGGCCAGCCGAAGAGAGCTATTTAATTTAACCTCACGCAAGACACGGTAATGAGCAGGAACACTGGCGAAAATTGTAATCTCATTTTCTTTGACAAGCTGGGCAATTTCGTTTGGATAAGATGGTGTCTCCTCCACCACCGTCGCAGAAGAAACAAGAGGTACGACAACAGAGAAGAGCAGGCCATAAATGTGATAGGCCGGGATTGTCGCCATGATACAGTCTTGTTCCGTCACGCCATAGCGACGGGCGTGGTAGAAACCTTCACTAAAAACATTCTCCCGTGTTTTGGCCCAAACCTGCGGTGCACCGGTGGTCCCGCCGGTAAATATTTTCAGCAACTCCGCGCGGGGTGAAGACTGGCCACCCACCAGAATCTCCGCAGGGCCTGTTGATTTTGGACAGATTACCTGCACCCCGGCGGGAAATTCTCTTTCAACATCGGAAATAGCGGTGACAAAACCGGTAGCCTGCTGCATCTTGGCGAGAGCCTGGACAGAAAAAGCATAGGGCAGCAGCAGGCTTGGTCCACCGGCAAGGGACGCCAAAAGCGCCGCAGCTATAGTCGCTTTATTCTCAGCAGCAAGGCAGACAGCTACGCCCTGATGCTCGGGACCTGCCAGCGCAGCGCGCAGACTGGCAGCCATTGCGTACACTTCAGCGAAGGTGGCCCCGGAACGGACAAACTCTCTGTCCGGATATTTGGGCCCTTCGAGCAGCTTTTGTATGGCCTTTTCAATATTTATTGAAAAATCAGCGCTCATCTTCCCTGACAACCACCCTGCCAAAAGATTGTCCGCTCATGCTTCTATCCCGCGGCTGAAAGGTGTTATCCTCCATTTCTTTTTTTACAACCTGCTTAAACAGCTTGGCCATTTTTATCGATTGCGGTTCATCCTGATAGAAGGCATTCCAGGCATAATCGAGCAATTCCTGGAGTTTTTCAGGGCTCATATGCTTGGGTTGAAAGACCACCTGGTCAGCCGAAAAATCGTTCCAGTCCTTGGAGAGGATACGGTTTTGTTTGTTCAGATCGTCATAGGCCTTGGTGTGAGGAAATGGCGTCAACACTGTAAATTCGGCAAGATCCAGTTCTATCTCCAGCAAGAAATCAATCAGGCGTTTGATGTCATCCTCAGTGTGAGTATCCAGTCCCAAGAGGATCGTTCCTTCCACCCCGATACCATAGTCGTGGTAGCGTTTAATACGCTCTTTAATGTAATCGGAAGTATCAAAGACGGCCTGATAGACATACCAGGCCCCGGCCTGGGCGGCCAGGTCAAGAACTTCCGGTTTATCTTCAATGGGATGAGAGCACCACTTCTTTTTCAGCGGAATCATCTCCCGAAAAAGATCCATCTCCCATTTGGTATCCTGAGCCAGGGAATTATCGACAATAAAGAGCCGGTTATTATCGATCCCGGCAATCTCGGCCACAGCCTTATCGATGGGCCGCGGTCGAAACACTCTGCCGCCAAGGTAAGAGACAGCACAGGGGTAACAATTAAAACGACAACCGCGGGAGGCATGCACCAGATCGACCATCTGCACGCCCTTATAATTGTAGAGCTTGTGGTCGAGAATATCCCGTCGCGCCGGGCCAACCAGGGCTATATCAGGCCTATCGTTGATAAAATCATAGCAAGGCTGCAATCTATTCTGACGAAAATCGGCCAGAACCTGTTCCATCCGCCCTTCTGCCTCGCCAAGAAAAACCGCATCGGCATGTTGCATGGTTTCCTCGGCATGGAGCATGGTGGAAATACCACCAAAGATAACCTTGATGCCTTTTTTTCGATAGGTATCGGCAATCTCCCAGCCTCTTTTAACCTGGACGGTGAGCATCATGGAGATACCAACGAAATCCACCGCCTCGTCAAAATCTATCTCCTGCAGGTTTTCATCGATAAAATCGATATCAACATAATCAGGCAGTGTTGCGGCAAAGACCACCGGCCCATGGGGAGGAAGATGAAACTCCGTCTGCCGGTCGAGCTTGGCCCATTTTGGGTATATGAGTTTAAATTTCATTATAATTTATCGGCACTTATTAAAGTCATTTTCAGGGTATAGCCAGTCTGGCCGTAGCTTGTCAGCTCAAGGTAATCAGGGATGAGGCTCGAGCCTTCTTTTCTGCATGACCACCCGACAATAGATTTTTCCAAGGTCAGATCAGGAGCATACCTCTTTATCTGCCAGCAGTCATCCCCGTCATCCACAGTCGGCAGAACATCAACAACACTGCCATCTGAATCAAGATATCGGCAGACATCCATAATCCCAGCCACCTGCCCCATTTTGATGCTGCCGACGGGCGGCTGAAAGATGGCTCGAATATCTGCGATCAAGCCTTCCGCAAAGTCAGCGCCGGTGAAAGGTGGAACAGCTCGCCTGACATCAATACTCCCGTCCTGATAAAAAACAGCTTCAAAAAGGGTCAGCCCCTCCACCGTGAACAGGGCGCAAACAATATCATTGCCGTCAATACTGGTAACTCCGATAACAGGAGTACCGGAGCCATCCGCCATGGCAAAGTCGATGGCATGGGCAAACTGCCATTTCCCCGTAGGAAAAACAGCCGAACATTCTTTTTGCCAGTGTTCGTTTCCAGTATAGGTCAGCTCCAGCAGGTGGGCTTGAGGTCCTGCGGCACAGGAGGCTAGCAACGCCGCTAAAACTGTCAGATAAAGGAAGTGCTGCTTCATTTTTCAGTAAATACGGCGACAGCAATTTTCTTGTTCAGAACGCTATTTTTGAATGTCATAGTCGTGTACGAATCCGGACCTTCAAAAATAGTCACCCTGTCAAGAAGCCCTTTCTGGTCGGCAAGTTTCAGTTCAATTTTGCTGATTATGCCAGCAATGGCTGGATTCTTGGGAGTGAGCACAACCGTACGTTCGTCAGCAAAAGAGACGCTGAACATATCGCTATCTGAAAAGCGACCGTCAAGCCAGTTGCTGATCTGGCCCAGCACCACCTGCATGGAGTCAAGCCGCAAGCCTTGGTCTTCCACCAGCTGACCGTCACGTTCGACAAATTTTTTAATTTTTCCGCCATGCATAAGCAAGACGGACGGCACAGGCGTTTTATATTCCCAGCGCAGGGATTGTGGTGCCTGAAAGGTAAAAGCACCGGTTGAAACAAGAGGCCGGACTAGAATTTTCAGATGCTTTTCCTGGACGAAATCCGCCTGGACTGACTGCACAACAATCGTCTCGGGATCAACTGCCTGGCAAGGAACAGTCAAAGCAAAAAAGAACAACAGTGTTGTCAACAGCACACAAAACTTCATTAAAACATTCCACCATTGACTGAAAGGACCTGGCCTGTCACATAGGAAGCAGCGTCGGAGCAGAGAAAACCCACAACCTTGGCGACTTCTTCCGGTCTGCCGATCCGGGCCATGGGAATCATCGCCTTGATCTCAGCTTTCGGAGCTTTGGCAATCATGTCCGTTTCAATCAGGCCAGGTGCCACCACATTGACCCGGATGCCGAGCCGGGCAACCTCCGAGGCGACCACTTTACTGGCCGCATTCAAACCGGCCTTGGCGGCCGAATAGTTGGCCTGGCCACGATTGACCATAAGGGAACTGGCCGAGGAAATGGAAACAATGGCACCTCTCCGCTGGCGCACCATTTGCTCAACCGCCGGTCTGGTCATATTATAAAATCCATTGAGGCTGGTATCTATCACCGACTGCCAGCTTTTCGCAGGCATCATCATGAACAAACCGTCGGCAACAATACCGGCGTTGTTAATCAGAATATCAACGCTGCCCAGCCGCTCTGCAACATCAGCCACCACCTTCTCCGCGATCTGTCCATCCCTGACGTCGAACTGATAAATCTCACCTTGGCCGCCATCGGCTTCAACCAGCGCCAAGGTCTGCTCTGCGCCATTTTTATCCGCCATATAGTTGATGACAGTGTAACAGCCAGACCTCGCCAACTCGACGCAGATGGCCCTGCCGATCCCCTTGCTGCCACCTGTTACTATGGCAATTTTCTGTGTTTCCTGGATAATTTGTTCGTTTTGAGCTGTCATGTCAGTTATGCCTGGAAGAGCTGTAAGGTGCTTATACAGATGAGTTTATTGTCCAAGTGCTGTTCGCAGGAGACTTCCCGAAGATTCTCAAAGTTATAACTGTTTTCGGCACTGGTGATTATTTCACTGCCAAAGGGCAGGAAGTTGATAAAAAATTCAGTCTTTTTAATACCCACCAGCCAACCCATCTGATCCGAATCCAGCCCCTTGGTTTGAATTCTGTCCAGGCCGTTGCAGACACCCGCGGTCTGGGCCGCCAGCTCAATGAGTATCAAAGGATGCACTCCCTGCTGCTCGGCCATGGGCCAGGATTTGCCAACGCGGCTGCAGGTCAAAGCATGTTTGCTGTCAACCTCAAGCACCTTCTCAAGCAACATCATATGGCCTCGATGCGGCAGCAAATCCTCCAGGGTCAGGTCGGAAATTGTGATAGTATTCATTATTTTGTAGCCAAAAAGATACCTTAATATTGTTGCAACCGCCACCAAATTAGATGACAATTTCCTGTTGGCATTCTACCAGATTATTGGCATTATGGTATTTTCTGAATGTATGTGAGATGCCATTTATCATAAAACCGAGCCTGACGTGTTGCCACGCTACTGACGGTTTTATTAATACAACCGAACTATAAAAGCAAAAAATTATGAGTGCACTGATAGAAGAGCTCAAGGTTAAACTTATAGAAATCCTCAATCTGGTGGACGTAAAACCTGAGGATTTTGATGAAAACAGTCAACTGGTGGGTGGTGATCTGGGCATCGACTCCATCGATGTTTTGGAGATGGTGGTCATGGTTGAAAAAGATTATGGCATCATTATCAATAATCAGGAGGTCGGCCAGAAAATATTTGCCTCACTCACCAATCTGGCTGAGTACATCCAGGAAAATTCCGCCAAAACAATATCTTGAACGACCAAGCAGTTTATATTAGTGGCAGCGGGATAATCAGCTCGCTGGGCGTAGGACTTGCCGCCACAGAAAAAACACTGCGCGAGAACCGTTCGGCAATACGACCTCTGGAGCTGTTTCCTCTGCTCCAGGGTTCACCGTTGCCGGTTGGCGCCGTGCCAGGCATGGATCAATCCCCGTCTCTTCTGCCCAGAACGCACCAGTTGGCAGGTATCGCCGCAAGCCAGGCCATGGAAGGGTCGCCCTCCCCGCCTGATGCTATAATTATTGGCACTACCACCGGCGGCATTCTCACCACCGAGCAGCTGCTCAGGAGCGGTGATCAGCACAAAGAGCACTACCAGCATCACGGTTTACACACTGTTGCCAGCCATCTCGCCCAAGAATTCCATTGCACCGGTCCGATTGTGGTTGTCTCCACGGCCTGTTCTTCCGGCGCTTTGGCCATGGCTCTGGCCTTGAAAATGCTTCGCGGCGGTGCGGTAAAATCGGTTCTGGCCGGTGGCGTGGACTCGCTCTGCCGTCTGACCTACTTTGGTTTTCATTCCCTGCAACTGGTTGACCAGAGCGGTTGTAAACCACTTGATCAAAACCGGCAGGGCATGGCCGTGGCTGAGGGTGCGGGCATGCTCCTGCTCAGCACCGAAAAACCTGCGAACTGTTCTGCCGAGCTCCTTGGCGCCGGCATTTCCTGTGATGCCTACCATCCTGCGGCGCCGCACCCGGACGGTCAGGGCGCGTTCATGGCCATGCAAGGTGCTTTAGCCGATGCCGGCCTCAAACCAGAAGAGATCAGCTATATCAATCTTCACGGCACCGGAACTCCCGATAATGATTTGGCAGAGTCCAAAGCCGTGCGTCGACTGTTTACCGCTCTGCCGCCGCTTTCATCGATCAAAGGGGCCTCCGGCCATAGTTTGGCCGCCGCCGGAGCCATAGAAGCGGTGGTGGCCACGATGGTCATATCCCACGGCCTGATGCCCGCCAATACCGGTTTGTTGAACGTCGATCCCGCACTCGGCCTGAAGCCGCTGACCAGTCCGCTCGACCTTCCGGCAAAAGCGGTTCTCTCCAATTCCTTTGGTTTTGGTGGCAACAACGGTTCTTTGGTCATCGGCGCAGTTGATACCTTTCAGCCAACGCCTTGCCGAAAACCTGTTTCGGGGCTCGCCATACATGGCTATTCCTGTCTGACCGGGGCAGGCGACATCCTGGAAACCATTGATTGCATCCGCGCTGGCCAAGCCGCTTCCGGCATGGCAGGACTCGATACAATTTCCAAAGAGTTGCCGCCTCGGTTGATCCGACGGCTCAAGCGACTGCCGCGCATGACCCTTGCTTTAGCGTCAAAGGCCTTTGCCGACTCGTCTCTCGCTGATCAGAAACCAACTGCAGTTTTTATGGGCACCAGTTGGGGAGCCCTTTCAGAAACCCACGATTTTCTGAGCCGCCTGGAAGAATCCAGGGAACAATTTCCAAGTCCCACCGATTTTGTCGGCTCCGTCCATAACGGACCGGCCAGTCAGGTGGCCATCCTTTTTGGGGCAACCGGCCCGAATATTACCACCAGCGGCGGAGATTATTCTTTTGAGCAGGCGCTCTTTACCGCCGAACTGATGCTCAACAATTCGACGGAATCTGCTTTTATCCTTGGCGCTGACGAAGGCCATGAAAAGTTTTCCCCGCTTCTTGACCCTTCGATTACACCGGGAACTGCCCTTGCTGACGGCGGTGGTGGTCTTTGCGTCAGTAGAAATAACAAAGATGCCAAATGCATCATTGCCATGCCCTTCTATCAAAGCAGCAAGGCAGAAGGTGTGGTTGCCAAACTAGTAAAGTCACTGCCGAGCCTTAAAAAGGCTGATAGTTATGCACTGATCCTGGCAGGTATCCCTGCAGCCATGAGCAAGAAAGGAGCTGAACAGCTTACTGAGTTTACTGAACTAACAAACCTGACGACACCCCTTGTCCAGTACCGTAAAATCACCGGAGAATTTGGTTCAGCTTCTGCGGTGGCAACGGCGCTTGCCGCCTCGTTCTTTGCGTCGGGAATTGTCCCCGGCGCTCTGGCAGGGGGCAAGGATATTGACATAACCAGTAAAACAAGCAAAATCCTTATCTTAAGCCTGGGGCAATACCTTACCGCCATGGAACTTTCCAGACCATGAGAATACTGCTGGTATCACCCAATACCCTCATCGCCCCTTACCCGGTATATCCTCTAGGGCTTGACTATGTTGCTGCTTCCATCTCTCCGGAGCACGAGGTGCGGATTGCCGACCTCAATGCTCTGTCGCTCCCAGAGCTCGATGATATAGTCGTTAATTTTTCTCCAGAGATCGTAGGACTGTCCTGCCGCAATATTGACAACATGGATGCTGCGGGTTCTCAAAGTTTTATCCACGATTACGCAACAGTCGTCTCCCGTCTGAGAGCAAAATCAAAGGCCACAATTGTCTGCGGCGGCAGTGCCTTCACCATCATGCCAAAACAGATTCTTGCCTCCCTTGGCGCTGACTACGGCATTATCGGCGAAGGGGAACGATTCGGCATGGTTGTCGAGGCTATAAGAGACGGACGGGACCCTGCCCAACTAACCGGAGTGATTTCTGCATCCTCAACCCACGAAACAACCCCAGCTCCCTGGTCGGGCCCAATAGTCCGCAACTTCCAGGACCAGGCCGACCATAATTGTTTCTATCTCAAAACCGGCGGAATGCTTAATTTGCAGAGTAAACGAGGCTGCAGCTTTCGTTGCATCTATTGTTCTTACCCACATATCGAAGGCCGAAACCACCGCCTGGTTGAGCCGGATGAAGTGGCCAGAACAGCCCTTCAGCTACAGGATGCCGGAGCCAAATATTTCTTTATCACTGATTCTGCGTTTAATTCCGATATTCAGCACAGTCTGGCCGTGGCCAAATCGTTCAAAGCCGCCGGAGTTTCCATCCCCTGGGGGAGTTTTTTTGCCCCTACCAGACTCCCGGTTGATTATTTTTCGACTCTGGCAAGTGCCGGTCTGACTCATGTGGAATTCGGCACCGAATCCCTGGCCAATTCCGTCCTGAAAACCTATCGTAAACCTTTTGTTGTCAGCGATGTTTTTGCCGCCCATCAGCAGGCACTCGACGCCGGACTGCATGTGGCCCATTATTTTCTTATGGGTGGCCCTGGAGAATCGGCTGCAACCGTCACAGAAAGCCTCAATAACATCGAAATGCTTAAAAAGACGGTCTTCTTTTTCTTCATCGGCATCAGGATCTATCCGCAAACCGGACTTTACGACATCGCCATGAAGGAAGGCAAGATAACCGCCAACACCAACCTGCTGGAACCGGTCTTCTACCAAGCCGACGACATTGTCCGTCAAACCATTGAGTCACTTGTTAAAGAAAGGGTTGGCAAGCGCAGCAACTGCCTCATCGGCTCCGGTAATCCCGAAGAAATCGAAGCGGTCGGAAAAATGTATGCCCGAGGTTATACCGGGCCGTTATGGGAACATCTTATCCGTTGATGGCTAAGTAAAAACTCTTCACCTGCTTCGTTGTTGCGCTTTTATTACCCGTTTTAAATAGACACTTTCACCCAAGCCCAATGAACGAATTATGACAGATTCTTCATCCATATCGCAAAAAGTGCTGATTATCGGGGCTGGTATCGGTGGTCTCAGTACGGCAATAATTTTAGCCCGCCTTGGCTTTGACGTCACTGTTTTTGAAAAAAATTGCCAGCCGGGCGGAGTAACGCGGAGCTATACCCGCAACGGCATTGAGTGCGCTGTGGGCGTGCACTATCTGGGATCTCTCGACAAGAGGCAGATTCTCCGGACGTTCTTTGATTATCTGGGGGTTACAGAGGCCATTCCGGTGACAAGGATGGGGCAAGATGGGATAATCGACAGATACATTTTCGACTCCTCCACCCGCCACCAGTCAACCTTTGATATGCCCGAAGGACTTGACGCCTACGCAGAAAACCTCGTGAAGGCCTTTCCTCTTGAGCAGGAAAAAATAGCCAAACTCATGGCCCCGATACATAAAGCAGCCAAACAACTGCACGGGCTGGAGTTTTTATATGCAGGAGATGATGGTTTTTCTCTTTCTGAGCAATTCGAACCACTGGGTAAAATCCTCACCGAACTCCAATGCTCACCAGAGCTGCAAAATGTGCTGTCCATACCTTCCTGTTGGATCGGTGTGCCCTTGCATGACTGTCCCGCCTATTATCATAATATGGCCCTCGCCTCCTATGTTTCTTCTTCGTGGCGGCTTGACCGTAATGGCGCGGAGATGGCAGACGCTTTTGCGGCGCGGCTAAAGGCGTTGGGCGGGAAAATTATTACCGGGGCGGAAATCAGCCGAATTAACGTCGAGTCGCGTATAGTCCAGGGAGTGCAACTGCAATCCGGCGAAAACCTGGCCGCTGCAACCGTCATCGGCGCGGTGCACCCGAAAGTTGTTTTGCAGATGCTGGCGCAAAGAGATGTGAAGCCTTCCTACCGGCAACGGATCAGCAGTTTGCAGGATACCCATGGCATTTTTGCGGTTCATGTCCAGATTGATGCCGAGAGCCACCCGGAAATCCCTTACAATATTTTTAAAATCGACACCGGGAAAACAGGCAAAACGCCGGATCTCAAATATTATCAGATACTCAAAACTGAAAAAAAAGGCCTTAACCTGCTCTCAATCCTCACCTCGGGAAAAGACGAACTGTGGGCGCCCTGGGTGAATACCAACAGTGAGCGACGTGGCAAAAGATATTCTGATTTAAAAGAACAACATGCCTCGGAATTGATTATGGAGGCAGAACAAATGTTTGGCCCCTTAAGGGGAGCAAAAATCCTCGACGCCTACACACCTTTGACGATCCGGGATTGGGTCAACAGTCCTGGTGGCAGCGCCTATGGGGTACTGCGGTCATCCAGACAGCTGCTGGCCACCGCCCTGCTCAATCGCACAGCGGTAAAAGGCTTATATCTGGCCGGACAAAACGTCACGGCTCCTGGAATCATCGGCACCATCATGGGCTCGTTCAGTACCGTCAAGTTGATTCTCGGTGCTGATATGTTTAAAACAAAAATCCAGTTATGACTGTTGATTTAACAGGAGGTGACCACCATTCGAATTGCCCTGTTTCTCATTTGCACCCTGTTTTTTCTTAAATTTTCCCGGCGGGCTTTAAGCAACTCGAGGACCCACGGTTTTTACCGTTTTTTTGTCTTTGAAGGGATTTTACTTTTAATTTTACTGAACTATCCCCACTGGTTCAGGGAACCATTTTCACCACTGCATCTTTTGTCCTGGTCCCTGTTAGTCACCTCGATTTTCTTTATCGTCAATTCTCTCATGATGCTGAAAAAGAGTGGCGGACATGCTGAACGACAAGAAATGCCGGAGAACCTTTCTTTTGAAAATACTGTCCATGTGGTGGACGTGGGCCTCTACCGTTTTATTCGACACCCCATGTATAGTTCTCTGCTTTTTCTTGCATGGGGCGCTTTCTTTAAAAATATTACGCCATTAAATAGTGTTCTGGTTGTCTCGGTGACTGGCTTGCTCATTGCCGTGGCGAAGGTGGAAGAGGCTGAAAATATCAAGTTTTTTGGCACAGCATATGAACGTTATATGCAAGGGACGAAGATGTTTATTCCCTGGCTGTTATAGTAGTTCATTGCGCAGTACCCTAAATTCTTTTGGAACTTACACCACCGTTAAAGAAATCCAGCCGACGGAAAACCTGCCGCTTTCAGGAACCATGCCCAAGATACGGTCGCCTTTCTGTAGTTCGCCTGAAGAAAAAAGCTCCTCCAGCATGATATAAAAAGAGGCGGAGCCGGTATTGCCTTTGGTGGAAAGGTTGCTAAACCAGCGGTCCTCAGAAATCGGAAAACCGATATCATCGAGTTGCTTCATCAACGGTTGCCGGAAATAATCAGAAGAGTAATGGGCCAGAAACCAGTCAAAATGTTCCGGCTTGAGGTCATGCTTGGCAATTATCGACGGCAAACTCTGGGCGACCGTGACGTCGATAATTTCACGGTTCAGCAGTTGAGCGTCCTGTTTAATGGTCATTACGCCCTGCTTTTCCAAAGCGCCAGCCGCGGCGCTCTCCCGCCAGCCGACGAGACGGCCATCTTCCTGTTTTACCGCGCCTGCATACATGCAGGTCTCAAGTCTATGGGCATGGGAAATAGTTTCTATCCAGTCAATCCGAAGACTTATGCCACCATGGTTAGGCTCTTGCTCGATGAGCGCGGCACCGGCACCATCGGAGAGCATCCAGCGTAAAAACTCGGCTTCAAAAGAAAAAGCCGAGTGCTGTTTCTTGTCATTTTTCTGTTTGGTACTGCCGCTCATGGCCTCAAAAAAGGAGGTCCGCAGAAATGTTGAGGCAAGCTCAGAACCCGTTGTGACCGCATTTTTGGTCAAGCCCAATGCCACCGACATGGCACCGAATTTCAAGGCAGTAAGGCCGGAAAGACAGATCCCTGCACAAGAGACAACCTCACACGTCCCAGCCTCAAGTAATTCGCCGTGCACCATGGAACCGTGCCCCGGCATAATCTGATCGGCCGAAGAAGTGCCACAGCAGAGGCACTCTATGGACAGCTTGGAGGCGTCATTATCCTGTCGCAGTCGACGAACAGCCTCGGCCGACATTTGTGCATTGGTGTAACTGGATTGACCTGTTGCCGGATCCAGGGCGTAGTATCTGGACTTAATACCATTGTTGGCCAGTATAATCTGCCGGGTTCGGCTGGAAATTTTGCTGACTTCCCCCAGATAGTTATCCAGAGCATTATTGTCCACTGGCTTACCCGGCAGGAAAGCAGAAACCGCGGTGATAAAAGCATTCATCGTCTATATCCGTGCATTGTTATGGCTGTTTGAAATGAGTTCAGCGTAGAGAGTATAAAAGAGCTTTTCATTAAGCTTCGTTTTTGTGACGGCATTCGTCAAGGTATAATAATCAAGATTATGATTCACAATTCGGCTCTTTTGCTGCTCGTAAAGCGGCGTTCCCGGCAGGGGGGTCATGACTGTAATCATCGGCAGATCGATGGGCTTTTCACTAAGATAGTTGCCCAGACGTTCAAAGTCGTTTTCGTCGTAGTCGGGCGAGATAATAAAATCGCCGACAATGGTGATTCCCAGATCATTTAAAATCGAAATAGCCTCTGTGTTAATGCTTGCCTTATTGGCCTTATTCATGGCCGAAAGACTCGCATCACTGATCTCTTCAAAGCCGATAACAACTGCCCGCAATCCTGCTTCTTTCCATTCCTGAAGCATTTCCGGATGACGAACAACGGTATCGGATCGAATATCGGCAAGATACTGTTTTTTTATCTCTGCTTTCACCAGAGCCCGACAGAGATTCTTAGCCCGGTCAATATTACCAAAGGTGTTGGCATCAACAAGCCTGATAACCGGGATGTCGCCAAGCAACTTGATGTCTCTGACCACCGCATCGATCGATTTTGTCAGATAGTTTCCACCGGTCTGGCCCTTGATGCAACAGAAAGAACAGCGATGGGTACAGCCATAAGCCGAAGCGACAAAACCCATATTTATGCCTAACTTTTCCAGAATATAGTGTGAGCGGTACCGACTCACCATGGCGTAGGCGGGGGGCTTGTCTTCGACCAGATCGAGGACGGAATTACAGTGCAAAGGTCGCTGAAGTTTTTGCCCTGGTTTTGTTCGAATCAGGCCGGGCAAAGTAATGTCATCACCGTTGCCTGCACCCAGTTGAGATACCAACTCAGCAAATACCTTCTTGCCTAAACCAACGATGATATAGTCGACGAATTCATGATTGAAAAAGGCAGGATCATTACTGGCATGACTTCCCCCGACAACAACTATCGGAGAACAGCGTTTTTTGATCTTAGAGGCGATGCTCAACATGGAGTTTGCCTCACAGGTTACCCCGGTAATCCCAACCACATCCGGAACAAAGTCAGACAATTCCTCATCTAACCCTTCTGGGCTGGCCTTAAGATCAACAATACGGACATTATACCCGAGCAGATTTCCGGCCAGTTCCTCTAAAGCTAGCGGTTCACCCCGAAATATCTGCTTTAAGGAATCGATACCATACCGCTCCTCTGGAATGCTGCGGCCGCAATCCGGGGGATTAATTAAAAGAATATTCATAAAGTATCCAGCCCCGGTAAATTAACGGGAACTCCTTTCATAATATACACCATCCGATGCAACTCATATTTACGCCAACTATAATTTATTCTGTCGCTTCTTACCTTATTTACCTTAATCTTGCAAAACACCGTCAACAACAGCACTTGTTGTTGCAGAGACTGGTGGTTAAAATTCAGCCCCATTCCTAGCGTTCTTTGGCAGTACGAATTACCTTTTGATCTTTCTGAATGATGCATCTGGAACTTTGTTAAAACGTGTTTAAGTTAAGTCTTAAATAATGTAAAAAGTCGATCCATATCAATCCATACCACCATTGGAGGCCGGCATGACCAACGAAACTGAACAAAAAGGCAATCCTTCCAGTCAGGATCTCGAGAAACTCCCGGTGAATCGGGTCCTCACCGCACTTGCCGTCAAGCCGGATCAGGGTTTGAGCGAGGACGAAGTGCAAAAAAGGCTTACCCAGTACGGCCCGAATGCGCTGATCGAGAAAGAAGAAAGCATGACGATGAAGATCTTGCACCATTTCATCGGCCCGATCGCCTATATGATAGAAGCAGCTGCGCTGGTGTCAGCGCTTATCGGCCACTGGGAAGATTTCGCCATCATTACCACACTGCTTTTGTTCAATGTTGGGCTCGAGGTATGGCAAGACCGAAAAGCATCGAATGCTTTGGCAGCCTTGAAAGAGGGATTGGCACCCGAGGCCACGGCCAAGCGAGGCGGCAAGTGGCAGACGGTGCAGTCTTCGACCCTGGTTCCAGGCGATATTGTTAAAATCCGTCTCGGCGTCATCGTTCCCGCGGATTTGCGCATAGTCAGCGGTGACTACGCATCCATCGACCAGGCGGCGCTGACCGGTGAGTCTCTGCCGGTTGCCAAGAAGATAGGCGATCAGGCCTATTCGGGCAGCGTTGTCAAACAGGGCGAACTGGAAGCGGTGGTCATCGCCACCGGTTCGAACACCTTCTTTGGCCGCACGGCCAAACTGGTGGCCGGGGCAGGCGCTGTCAGCCACGCCCAAAAGGCGATGTTTCAGATTGGCAACTTCCTGATTATCCTGGCCGTGGTCTTGGCCTTGTGCATGGTCGCGGTCAAGGTCTATCACGATATCATCATCAGTGACACCTGGGGCATCACGGATGCGATAAGCATCCTGCAGTTCGTGCTGGTACTGCTGGTGGCATCGATCCCGGTGGCGATGCCCACCGTATTTTCCATCACCATGGCTCTTGGCGCGCTGGCACTTTCCAAAGAACAAGCGATTGTATCGAAACTTTCAGCCATCGAGGAGATGGCGGGCGTTGACATTCTCTGCTCGGACAAGACCGGGACCCTGACGAAAAACCAGCTAAGCCTGAGCGATCCGATCCTCCTGACCGATATCAGTGGCCAGGACTGCATCCTGGCCGCTGCTCTCGCTTCAAAGATCGAGGATCGGGATGCCATTGACACCGCTATCATCGGCGCGGTGAAAGACCAGGATGCCCTCAAAAGCTGGAAACAGACTAAATTCGTCCCATTTGACCCGGTCACCAAAAGAACAGCGGCTTCTGTGACGGACGAGAGCGGCAGAAGCTTTGTCGTCGCCAAGGGCGCACCGCAAGCGATCACCGAGCTGGTCGAACCCGGTGCCGATATCGAGAAGAAAGTGGACGAGACGGTGGCGATGCTGGCGGCCAAAGGTTCCCGGGCGCTGGGTGTAGCCCGATCAGAAGATGATGGCAAGACCTGGTCCTACCTTGGTCTCCTGCCAATGTTTGACCCGCCGCGGGACGATTCGAAAGAAACCATCGACCGGGCAAATGAAAAAGGTGTCAGCATCAAAATGATCACCGGTGACGATACCGCTATTGCCATCGAGACCGCGCGGCAACTGGGTATGGGAACAAACATTGTCGCCGCCAGCGAAGCCTTCCCGAAGAGTATGGATCCGGACAATGTGCCGTCGCAGATCATTGATGCCATTGAACGAGCCGACGGCTTTGCCCGGGTCTTTCCGGAACACAAATACGCCATCGTCAAAGCATTGCAGTCACGCGGTCACCTGGTGGCAATGACTGGTGACGGGGTAAACGATGCACCGGCCTTGAAGCAGGCTGATTGCGGCACCGCCGTTTCCGGCGCCACCGATGCTGCCCGCGGTGCAGCGGCGCTCATCCTCACGGCCCCCGGACTGTCGGTGATCAACAGCGCTATTGATGAGGCTCGTCGCATCTTTGGCCGTATCAACAGCTACACCTTGTACCGGGTGGCATTGACCATGGATATTATGTTCCTCGTGGTGTTATCGACAATTTTTCTCGACTTCGTGCCGCTGACAGCGGTGATGATCGTTGTCATGTCGCTTTTGGATGACGTGCCAATCATGACCATCGCCTACGACAATACCGCCGTCAGCGAGAAACCTATCCGTTGGGAAATGCCGAAAGTTCTGGCAGTATCCACAGTGCTGGGCCTGTTTTGCATAGTCCAGTCTTTTGGCCTGTTGTTGGTTGGCACGGAGGTGCTCTCGGATCCACACGCCCAGGCTCTGTTTGGTCTGGCAACCAAGCCTGAACTGCAGACGGTAATGTTTCTTCAACTGGTTGCCGGTGGCCATCTGTTGCTGTTCATTACCCGTACTGAAAAATGGTTTTTCCAACCTCCTTACCCGGCAATGCCCTTAGTGGTTGCGATCCTTCTGACGCAATTGATAGCAGTGGCCATGTGCGGCTTTGGCTGGCTCGTTGTCCCCATTTCCTGGACTCTGATTGGTTGGGTATGGGCCTACAATCTTGTCTGGATGGTTATAATGGGCGGTGTGAGAATCCTCACCGAGGGCTTTGTCAATTTCAGTACAGCCCGGCACGTCAAGCATGTCTCTTTCCTCAACCAGTCGACACAACCTCACATACCGTCAGGATCAGGAAAGCACTGACGTTCAATTTGGCAGGACCCAAAATGCAGGCCTGGTTGTGACGCAGATGATGGTGACAGTAAGGAATGAGAACCACTACACTTGATAAAATTGCTGGGTGAAGAGGCCTGCTTTGACACCCAGCAAGATGTTTTCGCGGCATATAATTATCGTTGAACACACAGATCTACCACCAAAATCAATATTTACATCACCAGATCAAATTGTTACGCTAACTTCAATCCTTTTTCTCATTGTCGTGGTGCAATCCTTTATCCGATAGAATACTGAAACAGACCTTTAACCAAGGGTTTCCATGAACATTATTTTTGCAATAATCGTATTTTCTTCTTTCCTCTTTGCCGGATGGCAGCAGGTCTTTTACGGTCCTTTCCCTGACGGTACATCTCCCATGGCCAAATTATCCCAGGCAATGGTCGAATCAGCCGGAGGGGCTGTTGAACTTGCCATCGGACTGGTTGGTGTTATGGCTCTGTTTTTGGGACTGATGAAAATTGCCGAAACAGGTGGACTCCTCCAGATCCTTTCACGATTGATCCGGCCATTAATGGTAAGGCTCTTTCCGGAAGTTCCACCGGATCACCCGGCCATGGGTGCGATGATACTCAACCTCTCCGCTAATGCATTGGGACTGGGAAATGCGGCCACACCTTTTGGCATAAAAGCCATGCAGGAACTGGATACACTCAATCCACATAAAGGAACTGCCACAAATGCCATGGCACTTTTCATGGCAATCAATACTTCTAGTGTTACACTTCTGCCAACAGGGGTGATTGCACTCCGTGCTGCAGCTGGTTCCAGTGACCCTGCTGCCATCCTGCCGACAACCCTTTTTGCCACCATCGGTTCTACCTTAATTGCCATTTTATCCGCAAAGTTGTATCAACGCTTTTTCCCGATACCAGAAGGGGAACATAATCAGGAAACGAAGACTATTCCATCATCTGGAGGTGACGAAGAACCTGATGAGGCTAGTTTAACCTTTGAGGAGACTGACAAAGGCTACCCTCTATGGGTAAGCTATTTCGCACTGGCGATGTTGGCCTTGTTGATTCCCATTGCCGTCTTCTTTGGACAGGCTGCGTCACCATGGATTATGCCTGGGTTGATAGTGGGATTCCTGGCTTTTGGTATGGCACGAAAAGTCCCAATTTATGAAGTTTTTGTCGAAGGTGCAAAAGACGGATTTCAGGTTGCCCTGCGAATCATTCCCTACATGGTTGCAATCCTTGTGGCTATCGGCATGCTCAAGGCAAGCGGTGGATTGGATCTGATGGTACAAGCCTTGGCGACCTTGACCAGCGCAGTTGGACTCCCAGCTGAAGCACTTCCCATGGCCTTGATGCGTCCTCTCTCCGGTTCGGGTGCCTATGGCATTCTCGCTTCCATCATAAATGATCCCGCAATTGGCCCGGACAGTTATACCGGATACCTGGTTTCCACCCTGCAGGGTTCCACAGAGACCACCTTTTATGTAATGGCCGTATATTTTGGTGCGATCCAGATCCGCCGTGTACGCCACGCCCTTGCCGCTGCTCTGACCGCTGATGTGGCTGGAATCATATTTGCGATTATTGCCTGCACACTCTTTTTAGGTGTTAATTAGTCACCTGGCGCAAAAGTAAAAAAAACTATCTCTTTTGTGCGAATTCTACGACCAACAGGAAGAAGAACGTAGTACAATGTTTGGTCATTGTTCAGAAGCCCCGACACCAAAAAACAAATATGAGACCATGTCAAAGCGCAATAAAAATAAATCCAGGGGTCAAAGGCAAAAGGCCGCCTCTCTGAACAACCTATCCCCCGAATTGCTGATGGAGAGGGGCAGTCTCCTGCTCAAACAGGAAAAATTTCAGGACGCCATTGCTTGTTTTAAGCAGCTCCTCAAACTGGAACAAAGGGTGGAGTTTCTCCAGGGACTGGAACAGGCCTACTTGGGGAGAATTGCGGCACTGGCCGGCAAATCGATGATCAAAGAGGCCATGGCCCTGCTCGACACCCTGCTTCACCGTTGTCCGGATGTCAATGCCAAGCCCTTAAAGCTCAGTCTCCTGCTCCAAGCCGGCAGCTATAGTGAAGCGGCCAGGATTTACAACCAATGCCATGACCAACTGGCCCCTGAACAACGGCCTCAGCTAGAGGCCCTGTTTGGTGCTCTGCTGCTTGCCGGAAATGGCCTTAAACTGATGGATTTTGAGGCCGACTCACCGATTGTCCGATTCTACCCAAAAGCCCTGGCAGCAATCGACATGTTTTGCACCGGCCAGACAGAAAAACTAGAGGATGCCCTCAGGCAAATCCCCATCCGGTCACCATATCGTGATTTACGCACCCTCTTGACCGGCCTGCATCATTTTGCCAGCGACAAGGCCAAAGGATGCGAATTGTTTCAAAAGATTGCATCTGATTCGCCCTATTATTATTGCGCGGTGGGATTCTCTGCCATCACCGATTCCCCTAAAACCTTGCTGGCCGATCTTGCCACCGCTCCGAAGCCAGACCGTTCCTTGTTGCCGCAAGTCCATGGTTTACCAGTCAGTCATCTCCGGGTGCTGGAAGAACTGGCCCAAACCGACGGAAATCCCATACATTTGTATCAGATTGTCCGCAAAAATGAACGGTGCTTCGACAACGAAAAAATTATTGAACTGTATCGAAATATCCTCCCCTTTTGTCGAGACCAAACTATAGACATATTAGGACGATCAAAGCTATTCAATATCGCTGAAAAACACCGATTATGCGCCCTAGCCGCCGAAAACGATAATGTATCGACATTCGCAGTATCCTTCTGGAGCGACTATCTGCAGACAATCGACCGGGAGGACCAGGCGAGACATCTGGAAATAGCCATGGTTATGCGCCGCCAGGTAATGTTAATGAAGATGGACCGGTACGAGTATCTGCCGCAGGAAGTCCTGGATACCATGCTAAAGAGCCTGGAGTATGATCCCGGCCATGCCCCGACCTGGATCGAAGCCTCGGAGTACGCCCGGCGGTATGACAGCATGCAAAAACATTATGCAATCATCCAGGATGCTGTGCAGAAACTACCCAAGGAGGTGCCGATTCTCCTGGCAGCCATGCGGGCCAGTAGTAATAGAGGCGCCCATAAAAAAGCCGCCGGACTAGCCGGAAAGGTACTGGCACTCGATCCCATCAACACCACGGCCCTTGATTTTCTGGTGGCGTCGCGGCTTGAACATGGCCGAAAACTCGCATCCCAGAAAAAATGGACCCTCGCTGAAAAGGAACTCCTGGCGGCTGATACCCGGACCAAATCGGTCCGGTTCAAAGGGCGTAGCCAAATCTGTCTCGGCATGCTCCTGCTGCTTCAGAACAATGAAGCGGGATTACAACACATTGATACAGGTCGTCAGGAAAACCCCTATCCCCTGCTTGGCCATATTCTGGTCGCACTTGAGGCCAGACTCTATGGTCTGACCAAGGCACAGCAGAAGGATTTTGACAAGCTGGTCAAACAGCATGCCGATGCAGCCAAGGCTATTGACGCCACAGAATTTCACCGATTGATTTCCTGGATCCAGGGGTTTGAAAGCAGACATTGGCTAATGTTGAAAGAGATTTGCCAGGTTCTAAAAGGATACTTTACCAAGGCGGCCGCCCTGGACCTGAGCCTTACGGAGGGCTTGTCTCTCTGCCGGGCTCTCGAACAAATTGACATGGCTATGGCTCTTTTCAAATGTTCGACGGCCTTAAAAAAGAAATACCCGGATGTTCTGAAATTCAAGGTCTGGTACCTCCTGGCCTTTGCCTGGAAAAAGAACAAGCCATTGACATCTGCTGCTTATGACGAAATGGAGGATCTCTTCGATCATCTCACAGCAAAACAGCAGTTCGATTTTATCGAACATATCGAAGACATTATAGAAAAGAGAGAGCTCGACCATTTTTCCTACTTCGATTATGACGATATTGAAGAAAAGATCGGCATCGACTTTGGACCGTTTGGCCCTCCGAAGATCATGCCCGACCAGAAAAAACAAAAACAACCTGTTACCCCGCCTCAGTCAAACCGCAAACAGCTAACGCGGGCGAATAGCCCGCAACCCAATATTCTGAATGATATGAGCCACTCCTTTTGTATAATGAAAGATATCCACAAATTTCAAAAGATACAAAAGGGAGCAGCTCATGAAGAAACTTATAAAAAGGTTTTCCGGTCTGGTCAAGAGTACACTCAGCGGATTCGATCGTATAGTTTTTAAAGGCTTGATACTTCCCTTGATGTCAGCCGGAGAAGTAATGCGTTTTTGCAGAACTCAGGGCATTCTTAATAAAGATTACAAATCATGGATGATGACCCAGACCAAGAGCATCATTGAAAATGCCGATCAATATGCAAAAGAAAGGTGCGGCCATGGCATTATTCATATTCCAACATGGCGGACGAGAAAAGAAACACTGGCCCATGAACGGTAGCAGAAAGAACAGATAACCAGCGGCCTTATCGGAGTATGGTCTTGCCTTGAAACGGGTTCATCCTTTCGTGCCCGGTATTGTGCGAAAACAGGATATCCTCAGTTATTCAATTATCAGACCCGATGCAAACACCTGTATTATTACTTTGATGACCCTGAACTTGGCTTTATGAATATCCGACTTCAGACATGGTTTCCTTACCACATACAGGTCTGCTTGAATGGCCGTGAATGGTTACGCCGCAGTCTTGAACAAGAAGGGATTGAGTTCCTGGCCAAAGGCAACAAGTTTCTTCATATTGACGATTACGAAAAGGCCCAACAGTTTCTCGACCAACAACTCGATATTCGTTTTGCCGAACGGATCAATCGCTTTCTTCCCGTTGTGTTCCCAGCAATGCAGGACATTTTAGGGCCATATCTTTCTTACTATTGGACATTATGGCAAAGCGAATGGGCTACAGATCTGATTTTCACTTCGCCGGTGAAACTTGCTGCCACTATGGATTCCCTGTTGCGCCATGCGCACATGACTGGAACAAGTACCTCTGTGCTTCGCTATCTTGATCGCCCTTTGACCAAAACCGGCAAGCCCCACAAGCGGTCAACGGATGAAGTAATGTCACGAATGACTGATTTCAATGATGGAATTCGCCTCCGCCATTGGGTCGATAAGAATTCAGTTAAAATTTACAATGAGCAGAATGTCCTCCGGGTGGAAACGACAATAAACGATCCGGGGAAATTCTTTGTATTTCGCCATAAACAAGGACAGGCAAACGATGAGCCAAAGCAGCGTCTCCCCATGCGAAAGGGAGTTGTGGATGTTCCGTTGCGAGCAGCTGTCTCTCAACAGGTCAACAACCGGTTCATGGATGATCTTGCCACCTTGCAGGATGCCACTCCTGTTCGTGATTTCATCAGTGACATAACCAGGCATGTTGTAAAAGCAGGTCGTCGTTTTCGGGCTCTTGATCCCATAGGAAAAGATCTAGAGATTCTCCTGGCAATCAGTAAACCAAGCTTTAAAATTTCAGGATTTACCAATAAGATGCTACGCGAACATTTGCCCGCAACATCCTCTCGAGTACGACAAACGGCAAAACAGTTATCGGCAAAAAACAGTCGCCACCTGCGTCTGCTCAGAGCACATGGGCTTATCCGAAAACTGCCCCGGCAAAACAGATATCAGTTGACGATCAAAGGGGTAAGATTAACTCACACTTTAAACGCTTTATTGGCTGCATCTACAGAGAATTTAATGAAAATGGCTGCCTGATTTTCTTGTTTTTTATGACAGACTTTCAGGAGTAAGGTACTAAACCTTTTTGACGACGAATCATGAAAACGCCTTATCAAATACTCGAGGTGCAGGAAGACGCCGATGATGCAGTAATTTAAAAAGCCTACCTCGGCATGGTGCGACGCTATCCCCCTGAACGTTTCCCAGACGATTTCCAGCGGATTTACCGGGCCTATGAGCTGATAAAAACTGCAGAGGACCGGTTGTCGTACCGGCTGTTTCACTGTACCTTGCCAGAACCGGCCGATATTGCAGCACTCTTACTGCAAAGGCATGAGCAACACGCGCCTGCTTCACGCGAAGAGTGGCAAAACCTGCTGGGACGTGACCTTGAGCGTTTCTGCCGGGAGTTGAAATTGTAATGGAAAATGCTATGGACAACATGGACCCAATAAAAGAAGAATTGGTAAATCGGTTCCGGGCCTATCTTGATGCCGATTTCTCCCTGGAATCAACAGCGGATGAGATCGATCAGATGAGCCTGTTCCGGGAACTGACCGGCCTCAGGAATGAAGTCCGCATCGAGTCGCGGCAGTTCAAGGGAGCGCTGGACGATTTCCGACAGGCGTTTACATCCTTGGACGATAGCCAGCAGGATATAGCCAGAATAATGCAGGCCAGAGAACAGCAGGATCGCGAAATGACTCGGGCTATTCTGGCACCGGCCGTCTCCGGTCTCATCGAACTTTATGACCGGATAGCAGCGGGCCTGGATGCACAGCCGCCGGTGCCGTCGCTTGCCGAGCGTCTGCTGCCGGGTGGAAGGCGCGCTCAACAGTGGCTGCAGAGCCACCTGGAAGGACAGAAGATCATTCTCGGCCGAATCCTCGATCTTCTTGAGCGTTGCGGCATCTCCACCATAAAGGCCGAAGGAGAACAATTCGATCCCAACATCATGAAGGCAGTCGGTTTTGAGGAAGATCCGCAGCGGCTTAACAATACGGTACTGCAGGAGAATCGTAAAGGTTTCCGGCAGGACGAAAGAATCGTCCGGCCACCGGAAGTGATAGTCAACAAATGTAAAGAATAAGGGTATGGAGAATATGGCTGAGATAATCCTTGGAATCGATCTGGGAACCACTAATTCAGAAGTCGCGGTGTATGAAGGCGATTCGGTAACCATTATTGACGGGCCGGACGGAAAGTTGTTGCCTTCCTATGTGGGTTTGGATGATCACGGCAATCTGTTGGTTGGAGGGCCGGCCATGAACCAATATGTACTCCACCCCGATCGGACGATTAAATCCATCAAACGGCTCATGGGTCAGGCAGAACCGGTGCAACTTGGCGAAAACCGGTATTCCCCCCAGGAGATTTCGGCGATGATTCTCCGGCAACTCAAACAAATAGCCGAGAAGCATCTGGGACAACCGGTGAGCAAAGCGGTTATCACCGTACCTGCCTTTTTTTCCGACCACCAGCGGCAAGCCACCCGGGAGGCTGGGGCGATCGCCGGTCTTGAGGTGGTCAGAATCATCAACGAACCCACCGCAGCCACCTTGGTCTATGAGAGCACCCACAAAGATTCAAAGAAGGTGCTGGTCTACGATCTTGGTGGTGGCACCTTTGACGTTTCGGTGGTCGAATTGCAGGACGATGTGGTCGAAGTTATTGCCAGCCACGGTAACAACCAACTGGGAGGAGACGACTTCGACACCCTGGTTGAGAACGATCTGCTGGCCAGGTTGCAGGAGGATGGTTTTTCCGACATTCCCAGGCCGGCCCGCGCAAGAATCAAAAGAGCGGCGGAGAATGCCAAGAAGCAGCTTTCCTCCCAACCGTTTTCCCTCATCGAAGAAGAATATCTGCTGGACCGGGACGGCATCCCCTACCATTTCCGTGTCGAACTCGCCCGCAGTGAATACGAAGAGATGATCAGTCCACTACTGGACGAAACTCTCGATGCCGTCCACCTGGTATTGAAAGATGCCGGCCTGGTTGCCACAGCCATCGACGAAATCCTGCTGGTGGGCGGCTCGACCCGCACCCCGCTGGTGCAGGAGCGGCTGGAGCACGAGTTCGGCATGGCCCCGCGCTTTGAAGTGGACCCGGATCTCTGTGTCGCCGCCGGTGCAGCCCTGCAGGCAGCGACGATAAACGGTGCGGAAATCCGGGCGGTGCTGGTGGATGTAACACCGTATACCTTCGGAGTAAGTGCCCTTGGCGAGGTCGACGGCCATTTCTCCACAGATATGTTCGTCCCGATTATCAAGAAAAATACCCCTATACCAGTAACCCGCAGCGAGCTCTTTTTTACCGCAATAGATAACCAGGAGGCGGTGGAGGTGAAGGTTTTCCAGGGTGAATCCGAAGACGCTCGTAACAATCTCGAAGTTGGACGGTTCACGGTAGAGGGACTGGCCAAACGCCGGTCGGGCAGCGAAATTATTGCCGGATTCACCCTTGATTCTGATGGCATACTGCAGGTAAGCGCCACCGAAAAGGCGACCGGATTAGCGAAATCGATAACCATCGCTAATGTCCTGACAGAGAATACCGAGAACTCTCTCAACCAGGCCCGGGAAAAGATCCAACAGCTGTTTGGTGAAGATTCTGCGGACCTTGGTGACGATCTCGATGATCAACCAGTAATTGAGAAAACAACGCCGCGAGCAGCAACAGGCAATAGCCGTCATGTTCAGGCCCGAGCCCTGGTTGATAAGGCCCGTAGCTTGTTTGCCACGGCAGGCGAAGATGACCGGGAGGATATGATCGACCTGATCGAGGCGATTGACAGCGCCATGGCCGAAAGTGACAACGAACTGATCCAGGAGCATATGGATGAACTGTCCGAAATTATCTTCTATCTGGAATCGTAGATAATGGAACGCTGTCCTTTATGCAGGGCCCGGCTCAGGGACAATATCGTCTGCAACCGTTGTGAAGCCGATCTTAGCCTACTGCAGGCGATAGAATCCCAGGCGGAACGCCTGGGCCAGCAAGCAATTCACAGCCTGCTGACCGGTAAGACGGCGGCCGCCCTCAGGCAGGCCGCCGCCGCTCGTGATATCCATGCCACACCCTTTCACCACGCTCTTCTAGGATTTATCGAAAAATTTCACGGTGAGGAGTTGGTTCGTCAAGAGCCCGACGCTTTGATGCACAGCAAAGAATAGGAAGACTCTGAGCTTTCAGACCTCACAGTCTGCCAATATCTCCAAAATCTTCCAGAGCAGAACAATAATAAGTGTACCACACCTCTCCTGATGTTTACTTTCTCAACACGTAAGAGACAAGTGCAGTCGTCCACCAAGTGGCCATTATTGAGTTTTGCCTGTCAGGCCTGCGTGCACCATGATCGACACTATAATCCGGGAGGGAGTTCGCCTATGAAATTGCCAAAGACATTTTTCACACCATTAAAACGAAACCTTCTAAAGGTCAGATCTCCAAACCTCAAACAGCAACCTGCCACCAAACGGCAAGCCAGCATAAAACTGGTCAAAAGATACTTCAGGCTCATCAGGTAAATATAGCACCAGAGCTCATTATACTATTGAGGAAACTTCATGGCTAAAATAGCACTCCTCCCCTGTGATATTGACAGCAGGGGAAAATATTTAGGCAGCAAGGAATTACCAACTAATTATATGGGGGATTTCACGCTGATGGGCTTCATCGTCGATCGCTATCAGGAAGCAGTCACTTTACTCAAAAATTCCAGTTACCTGTTGGATGAACAACAGGGAGGCGCGGATATATCCATCGACCGCCCGCAGGATCTGCCAAGGATCAAAGCCCTTCTGGCAGCAAACAACATCAGATGCGACTTCTCTGATATTGCCGATACTCTTTACCAGGCCTGATGATTTACCAGCCGCCCGGCGGGCGGCTCTTCACCGATGAGATTCATCTTTTCATGCCGAATAACAGATTTCAACAACAGGCAGCTCCCACATTTCTCCGAAACACCTCTGTTTAAAAGTTTCGTCGTTTATTTCTTGTTTGTGACGCCTGACCATCGCAACCACTTTTATTTCTCTAATCGTATTCAGCCGTTCCAGCCACTCTTTCTTTGCAGCCTGTGAAAGACGGCCAACAGAAACGCCATGACCATTAATCAGCTCTATTTGATTGTTGCACATTTCAAGCCTTACAAGATCGCCAGTGTGCAAATCATTTATCGCAAGCCTTGAAGGGTGATTCTCCTCTTTCCTCCCTGCAAAATCAAGGTACAAATCTTTCATTCCAAGTACTGTGTAGTGGTTATTCACGCGATTACTCTTTACGACGGGTGACAAAGTTCTCGACAGCAGGAAATCACCAGACAGCACCGAAATATGTGGATTTGGAATATTCTTAATAGAAAAGAGATGCAAGGTCTCACGGGCACGTGACATACCGACATAATATAGCCTTCGAGCATCCTCGATCTCTTCCTCATTCCTTTCCTGCCAATTTTCGCCAAGTATAAACACATGATCAAATTCCAAGCCTTTTACAGAGTGCACTGTCGAGAGAAACACCCCGTTGCCGAGGTTTCTTGAACTCCTCTGCTCAGACAGTGCTTCGTACAAATAGTCTTCAATCACGGAAACGGGCTGTTCAGTATCATGGGTTTCTTCCACCCAATCAATGATCAGTCGTCGCAGGTTTGCCTGCCAGACATTATCCTGAGATGCATTGGCGGGAAGATAGTCAAACAGAGAACTGCCTTCAATGGACTTCAGCCGATTTTGCTTTAAATATTCCAGCAGAACAGCATTCTCCCGTATACTGGTTAACCTTGGAAACCCTTCTCTCTTCCCCCAGTTCAGGTTGACAGGTATCTCTTTTTCTTCAAAAATAGATCGCATCATATCAAGTTCTTTCCACTCACGGGCAAAAACTGCACAATTGTTAATGTCGAAGTTACCCGGTAAACTTTGTAATCGACTGATTTCCTCGAAGACTCCATAGCTCTGCTCTTTGACGCTTGCTACCTGCAAAACCTGTACTTTGCCACGGCCAATGGGATCATTTATCTGCCAATTGCCTCCCGCCGGCAACATGCGCCTGGCATCATTGACCCGGAGAGGATGATCTGTTTTCATCCTGTCACGATTATATTTAATCAATGCATTTGATGCCCTGATGATATTGGCGGTTGAGCGGTAATTTTCAAGAAGATAGTGCTTCTCTGCCTGGTAATCCTCATGAAAACGACGGATAAAGCCGACATGTGTGCCACGAAAATGATAGATATTCTGGTCATCATCGCCGACTGCCAGAATTGTCATTTTCTGGTCGTGCTCCATGAGAGTTTTTCCCGCCAGTAAAGAGACCATTTCATATTGTTCATTATCAATATCCTGATATTCATCCACCAAAATATGACTGAATTTGCCCACTAAAGCATCCCGTGCCGATTGACTTTCAAAACCAAGAGCACCGGACTCACCCTTTAACAAATCTATGGCATCCTGGATAACAGTCGAGAAATCAATATCCCCGCCGCCGTTGTCTCTGACCGCAGTAGCCAATGATCGGCCGGTTAAGCGAAGGGCAAGGCCATGAAAGGTAAGGTTTGTCACTCGACCCATCTCATTTCCGACCAGGTCCCGCAATTTTTTCCGCAGGCTCATGATGGCACTTCGGTTAAAACAGAGGACTAATATGGCATCAGGTTTCACCCTTTCCTCTCTCAGCAAATATGCAACACGATGGGTAACGACTCTTGTTTTACCGGCACCCGGTCCGGCCAGGACAAGCATGTTCTTTTCCGCCTGCGTTGAAACAATTGCAGCTTGGGGCTTATTCTTCAGGTCATCGACGATCTGTTGATAAGACTGCTCGCTGGTCGCCCTCTCCAGCATCTTTTTCCTGCCGGGAAAATACCGCTTAACAAAATCCTCCTTGTCGTCGTTAAAATATGAGCTGACAAGCCTCATAGCCGTACTGATTTTTTCCAGCGCTTGCCTGGCGTACTCGTTCATCACATGAATCTGAAAATTTCGCTCGGTGTAGTGCGTCTTAAGAGGGGAAAAGTCGGCAACGGTATACTGGCGGCCTTTCTCCTGAGGATGCAATCGTAGAGTCATTGCCTGGTTAAAGATTGCAAGCCCCTGTTGCAGATTCACCACCCCTTGTTCATGCATAAAAGTTAAGGCCCGCTCGGCGGCCGCCAGAGGCTTCTTGAGCAGCGGCCACAGTGCCAGATCTTTTCTAAGGCCTTCAACAATCTGCTCGAGGGTGAATTCAACTAACAAATCTTTATTGGGTTTTTCAGACTGTTTAATCGTGCCAAGTATTACCTGCAGGGCGACATGGGCGGCTTGCTGCCGTATCTTCATCGTTGCCAGCAGAGATTGCCAGTCCCTGTGGAGATACACCGTAAAGCAGCCTCGCCCTTTGGACCGAATACTGACACTTCCCACTTGACCGGCAAGGCCTTTGCCGTCTCTACTCAGGCCGTGAAGAATTAATTTTAGGACATGGGGAGTACTGTCAGCATAGTCCATGTCTATGAGTCGTTGATTGACCTGACGAAGATCCAACTCTAAAGGAACGTCTCTGTCGGCATCTGGTGCCAACTCTTCCAGGACTTTCAGAAAATCTCTTTCCAGCGCACATAAACGCTGCAGATGAAGAGTTGCGTTATTGCCAACCTTGTAGCGAAGGTAGGCGGTGAGCGTTGTTTCTTTGGAGAGTATCCCCTGCTCCGCCATGGCGTGCAAAGTCCTTAATACCCGCTGGGTCTCTGTTTCATTGGCGCCATCTTCATCAACCTTGGCAAATGGTGAAAGACTTGCCAACTCATCGGCGCTAAAGCCCTCATTGCTCTTTTTTTCCATCAGAGCACTGATAATTGCCAACCAACGCTCCTGCTGTCTTGCGGATAAACCCATCTCGGCAATTTTAGCCGTCGCTTCTTCGACATTGCGAACCAGGGGTTTACCCTGAAACACGCTGGTATTGTTTTCGTTTCTTTCTAAAAAGCCGGCCCGCTCCAGCCAGGCGATCGCGGTTCTCACTCTGGTATCAGCATCACGAAGAGTATCCGGGTCTATATCCACCGACTCTTGCCGTAAAAGCTCTCCTGCGGTGAGCACAACTTCCAGTCCGCCTCTTGACGCGATACGAATACCCCGCAACATCTGACCGATCTCTCTTTTGGTCAATCGGGACATACTGCCAAGACGAAACTGCCCTTCAATATCCTGCTCGTCAAAAACGAGAATACAATCAGCATCCTCTCTGTCCCGTCCCGCCCGTCCGGCTTCCTGCAGGTAATTTTCCAACGATCCGGGGATATCTGCATGGATTACCAGCCGAACATTATCTTTATCGATGCCCATGCCAAAGGCATTGGTTGCACAAATAATCGGTATCTCCCCCTCGATGAACTGCTCCTGCCGTCGTTTTTTCAGAGAAATCTCAAGCCCGGCATGAAAGGGTTCAGCCTGATAGCCGGAATGGCCCAAAAACTCTGCCAGGTTTTCGGTGTTTTTCTTGGTCGCACAATAGATGACGACAGAGCCCTGCCCACTATACCTTGCCCTGAGCAGCTCCAAAATAACTTGATTCTTTTCATACTTATCAACGGGATACACCTCATAGTGCAGATTTGTTCGCTCGTGACCGCCCACAAACGACCTGACCCGTAAGCCCAACTCACTCTGGATAGTATCGATAATTTCAGCCTGAACATCTTTTTTGGCAGTTGCTGTAAAACATTGTACCGGCGGAATCTGAGATTTTGCCTTGCCGGCAAATTCCCGGATAAACCGGATAGCATAAAAATAGTCCGGTCGAAAATCATGGCCCCACTTGGACAGGCAATGCGCTTCATCAAAAATCCAGGCGCCAATCTCCCGTTGATCAATCGTTTTTATAAAAGAACGATTACGCAATTGTTCGGGAGACACATAGAGTATTCCCACATCACCCAAACGGATGGACTCAAGCACCTCTCCCCGCTCAGGCATGGTCAACATGCCGTAGAGTGCTGTCGCCAGTTGCGTCCCTGTCTGTTTCGAGAAATTATCAACCTGATCTTTCATCAAGGCCTGTAAGGGAGAGATAACAATGGTCAACAGATTACGCCGCTGGTAGCGCATAAGAGCGGGCAGCAAATAACAAAGAGACTTCCCGCCACCGGTGGGTAAGGTGGCAAACAGCGTGGCGTTTTGGGAACTCGCCTTGACAACTTCTTCCTGCAGACTTTTGCCATCTTCCGTTGCAGGCTGGGCTCGAAAATCATCAAAGCCAAAATAGTCCTTCAGAAAATGGTGCGGATTATGGTGAGTCTTACAATAACGGCAGCCGGGATTGCCGCAGTCATTCTCACGAATCTGATGCAGGAGAATCGATATTTGGGGAAAATGATGACGGACCCATGGAGGCAAGACAGAGTTGCCACCGGCCACCGACAACCAGGCAGTGACATATGCCAGAACCGGTTGATCAAATATACCACCGTAGAGCTGGTCAACCAGTTGATCGACTGCGGCGGCACATGCATGTTTTTTGGCGAACCAGGCAAAGGATTCATAAAGATCATCACCTTCAAGAACAGGAACACCCATAGCAGCGAAGGCATTGGCCGTACCTGTAAGACGATCATCCTTTTGCAGAAAACTGCGGTAAAAGACAGGCGTCTCGGAACCACCATCAAATTGCTTTTTTAACGCATCCCATTGTTCACCAAAAACCTTCCCGGAAAGCATAGCGTCCTGCGCAGGATCATTGACACTATCCCTAACAAGCTGGTAGTTTTTTACAAGTCGGTGGTAAGGATTTGCTGGAAAGGCAAGAGGTGACAGGTAGAGCGTATCAATTGCCGGTTTTTGTAAAACATCGAGACAAGGTACCAGCTGTTTTAGTTGCGGAATATCATGGGAGAGTATGTTGTGGCCAAGAATATAATCCGCCTCCCGGCCAAAGGCGTTAAACTTTTCGAGGATCTCTTGATTTACAGGTCTACCAGGCTGCGTTTGGAACGTTCGATCGCCCAATACTGCACCAATAGAATAGATAATATTCTTCTCATTTATTTCGATATCAAAAAGCAAACAACGTTTAAGAAATTCAACGTGCTCACTCATCATCAGTAGCCTTCAAGATACATAGTTAGATCCCTCTGCGTCGCCCGGAATTGCCTGATAAATAACTTTGAACAATACTGCAAAACGACCCAGAAAAACAGGCAAAATGCGAATCGGCAGGAAACACAGAAGAATATCCGCATGGTAAGCACCAACGATCACCGCCTTCTTCGGTGGGACTTCTCAAATTACATTCAAGGCGGCAGTTTTTTAGATCTTTTGGGGCACTCCTTGGGAATTGGCATTAGAGATGCCTGAATGGATTGAAATTACCTTTCAACAACCATCACGTTGGATTCAAACAACAAAGCCACCGGTAATACCGGTGGCTTTATTAATATATAGCTTGCTCTATCACTTAGAGCAGAGTCTGGTCAGCAGTTACCCCATACCTGTTCTTTTAGGATCAGGTTGCAAACCGCTTTCCTTTTTTGGAGACAACATGCTGATCAAGGGACGACAAAATCAAATCTCCCATGACACGGAAGACAGAAGTTTTCCGACTTCTTATGCTGGTGATGACAGAGATTACAATCGGCCTCGGTGTTATAATGGCGATTTTTGTGAGGATTGGTCGGCTTAACATTCGCTGTCTTTTCAGCCAGCTCAGCCGTATCATGACACTCCAGACACTTTACCATTTCTACTGCTTCTCTTTGACTTACGTCGCCATGACAATCAGCACATGTAACATCAGCTTTGGCATGGAACTCATCCAATGTACCGACCTGTTTTTTTGCCGTATTTGCCGCATAAACACCGCTTGCAAAAATACCACCCACCAGGAGAGTAAATGTAACGGCAAACAAGAACTTGCACAGAATTTTATTTTTCATTATTTCTCCAATCATAAATATTCTAGAGGAACAGTCTCAATCGTTCCATAGTTCGTAATATTGGCTCCTGTTGCCTACAGCTTCGCTACATGCTTTCCAGCCATATAACCGAAGGTGTAACATCTCCCCAGTGACAATCCGAAGACGGTGAGCGGATAGTCGACACCACCGTAGAAACCACCGCCGAGATTGCCGATTACATATAAACCTTTAATCGGCGCACCATCAGCATCTAAGGCCTGATGGTTTTCGTTGACCAGCATACCGGAGCAGATTGTTGAAATACGTACTCTGCGGTGAATACCGTAGAATGGTGCTTTTTCCACTGGAACCAGTCGATTGGCTGGCTTACCAAAGTCGTCATCCTTACCGGACGCGCAAAGTTCATTGTAACGTTTAACGCTCGCCACAAAGGTTTTCGGATCACATTCAAGTTTCTTGGCAAGTTCCTCGAGTGTGTCAGCGACATGCGTATTAACCAGTGATTCAAACACACCATGCTTAGGCGACGGATCATCCGGCATGTAATTTTTCAATCCCTCAGGTGAGACGAGTTTGCCCGGCCAGTCTGCTGCCTGCGTCATATAATTTGCATCGAAAACCTGTGAATAATGCCCGGCGTTCTTGGCATCACGCAGATAGTTGTTAAACAGTGACATAGCAACTGTCTCATTGACAAATCGTTCACCCGTGCGGTTCACGGCCAAAAACGGCATGTCGCACATAGAGGCGGGGCCTGCATCAAAGTCGTGTAACATCTTCGTGTGACCAATAGGTTCAATCACACCACCAGCCCAATAGGCCATGGCGAAGCCATCCCCCGTTCGGTCCATCTGCTTGCGGCCAAAGTTTTTCAAGTCTGGAATGAAGTACTCGGACATCGCCTTGTTATTCTGATAATCACCAGTGGCCAGGATAACTCCCTTCTTTGCCATGAACTTCCGGTACTTGCCGTCCCTGCCTTTAGCAATTACACCAATGACTTCGCCTGATTTACCTTGGACCAACTGGCTAGCCGGCATATTAAAATAGAACTTCACACCTGCCTTTTCAGCAGTTTTGGCCATGGCACGCATACCGTCACCGGTGGTATACGGCTTCGGGCCAAAGAAAGAGGTCACATAATTGAGGGTATAGCCATTGACCTTGCGAATGCCAAACTGCGGCTTACTGCCCTGATCGACCACCGGCGAACCACCTTTCTTGGCGCGGTCGATGACCCATTTCACGGCCTCACCGGAATTGTAGGCCCATTGTCTGAGAAGTGCGGGGTTGCAACGATGATTATTGTCATTCATGAGGAGTGCGACCAAGGCCTCAACCCCCGCCTTGTCGCTCGTCGCCAGGTCAATACCTGAACCGGTATTCCCCTGGGAAACAACCATCGGGTGTTTCTGGATCACCGCAACTTTAGCGCCGTTTTCCGCAGCGGAAAGGGCAGCCGGAACTCCTGAGGCACCAGCACCAACCACGATTACATCAAAAGTCTCCGTTGAAGCGATGTCCTTGTCAGCAATCGGTTGAGGCTTCGGCATGAAATTAAGTGTTGCCCCGCCATCAGAGCTCTTGGCGTACTCAGTACACTCACTCGCCTGTGCTGCTTCAGCGTTTTTCCCCGCAAGACCAGTAAGCCCCATGATGCCAAGACTCGCTGCCCCCATAGCTGTACACGACAGAAAGCTGCGACGCGAGATACCGTTTTGGAGTACACCCGCAGTGTATTGGTCTACTGCTTTTTCTTCCTGTGAAATGTCTTTACTCATTTTTCTCCCCTAAATGTATTGGTTCAAAATTAAAACCTTCTTCCGCAATGCAGTGATTATGCACACAGTGTGCCACCCCTGCTTCTCTTTGTAATTATGTGTATTTTATTTATTTTGCTTGACATACATTATCATTTCGATAGACTTGATTATCATTTTGATAGGGAGATAGAATGAAAGCTAACGACTTTTGCCTGAAAGACCTGCTTGAAACAACACCCGACAGCGGCATTATCCGATTGCTGAGCCAGAGAGTCCTTCTCTTTGATGCAATAGCTCTTGGTCTGCTACAGAAAGAACTTATTGATTCTATGGGAATCCAGGTCGCAAGGACAGTGTTCTGCCGGTTCGGCTATGCACACGGCTGGCGCATGGCCGAAAGCCTGAAAAAGGACTGGTCTGATCTCATGAATGAAGACAGCTCCACCGGACCGCGCGTTCATACCTTGTATGGACAGCTAACTCATTTGACCTTAATAAGGGAAACCGACGAGGACGGCCATCTGATTATTAAAGCAACATGGAAAGACTCTTACGAGGCTGAACAATATCTCCTGCACTTTGGTACCCCTGATAAACCAGTGTGCTGGACTATGGCGGCATTTGCATCCGGATACGTTTCAAACCGAACGGGGCAGGACATCTACTTCATTGAGATGGATTGTGTGGCCAAGGGAGACGAAGTGTGTAGTCTTATCGGCAGACCCAAACACCAGTGGGGCGCAGAATATGCAGAAAACCTGAACTACTACAAGCCCGAGACGATAGACGCACTTCTGCCGAAACTCAATCAGCAACTCAAGATACTGGAGAAACAACTCACAGTAAAAAAAAGGCAGATCGCAGTGGTGGAAGATGAAGTGTTGTACGATAAACTTTCCGCCCGCAGTGAGACCATGCGCCGAACTATAACTCTCGCCAAACGTATCTCCAAGGTTGACTCCACTATTGTGATAAGCGGTGAAAGCGGTGTCGGTAAAGAAAAATTTGCCAGACTCATCCACGACAACAGTAACCGTGCCAATCGTCCATTTATTGCCGTTAATTGCGGTGCTCTCAACGAATCTTTGCTCGAAAGCGAGCTTTTCGGCTACGTCAAAGGGGCTTTTACCGATGCAGTAACAGACAGAACAGGGCTTTGTGAAGCAGCCAACGGGGGCACACTTTTCCTCGACGAAATCGGTGACCTGCCCTTTTCGATGCAGGTTAAACTACTAAGGGTTATCCAGGAAAGAGAAGTAAGACGTATCGGAGACAGCATAGCGCGACCGATTGATGTGCGTATCCTCTCCGCGACAAATAAGAATCTGGCCGCAGAGGTGGAAAATGGCAGCTTCAGACAGGATCTTTACTATCGGATCAGGGTCATTGAATTAAAAATTCCGCCGATGCGTGAGCGAACGGAAGACATCTTTGCTCTCGCAAACCATTTTGCTGAAAGCATTGTGCAGCACACAGGCCGTGATTCCGTCACTTTCAGCCCTGCGGCGATTAAAAGAATGAAGGCCTACAACTGGCCGGGAAATGTGCGTGAGCTAAGAAACTGCGTAGAATACGCTCTCGCCCTCGTATCATCCAACCGCATTGAACTGGACGACCTCCCCGAAGAATTACAGACGCCGTTTCTTTCCCCCGAAAAGAATAGATCTCAGACTCTCGCGGCCGTTGAGCAGGAACATGTCCTCAAAGTTCTTGAGACAACCCACGGCAATAAGGCGCAAGCTGCAAGAGTTCTAGGTATCGGGATAGCTACCCTTTATAGAAAACTGAAACAATTTGAGAACATGCCAGATCATAGATAATGACATTCCGGTTTCTTTTTTCATGATCTTCTTGAAAGAATCAAACAGCAGGTTTTTGAATTTGAGGCAACATCAGCCAAATCTGATGATCTCAAAAGACGTTCAACTTCCGCTGGCTTCTCAAGAAAGGTTACAACTTCAGACGTAAAACTTCTCCCTGCCGTTCATCTTCGCGAGTACAACCTTTGTAAGCCCTATTATTCCAATATCTTTCCGAAAGAAAAAGGTTTAGAAAAAAACAAAAAAATTGCTCGAAAACTTGATCTTTGGTTTTAAAAGATGATAGCCTATTTTATTTCATCCAGAGAATCGGGTGGGAAAAAAGTGTCTGAATCAACTGAAATCGTTAAAATTTTATTATCTGGAGAATGTTATGAAGAAAATGGTGATTTTGATTGCTTTTGCTGTTCTGTTCAACTCTGCGCAAGTTCGTGCCGAAGAGGATAAGGCCACACCGCAGGATGTATACGATCTGGTACTAAAAGCATATGATGTCGTCAAGGCTCTCGGCGAGGAGTCTTTTCCCGCGTTTAACAATCCTAAAGGCGAATTCGTCTATAAGGACACATATATATTGATTCAACAATGCCCCAGTAAGATGGCGGCTCATCCATTCGCCATTGACAAACTCAAAGATGTAGACCTTGATAAAACGTATTCATGGAACAGAAAATTTTGTGACCTTGGCGAACAACCGGGTGGTGGCTGGGGGGATTATATGTGGGCCAAACCAGGAGAAACAGAGCCGTCAAGAAAAATCACCTATGCAATCCGTGTAGAAGGAACCCCTTATACTGTAATGGCTGGTATCTATTCTGAAACCGCGAACGTTGAAGAACTGAACAAAACCCTCCATTAAGCGAATGGATAGGACCATCTCCAGATCTAAGAAATGGTCCTATCCTTCACCTTACAACAAGAGTGATAAGAGGCACACTTTCTAATGATACAGATGAATATCCGCAATAAATTTCTGCTTCCAACTATCCTTCTGATCATAATAGGCATGGGTGGAGCGGCAGCTATTTCATACGTAAAATCAAAAAATGCTCTGACTGACGCACTGCTACATAATATTGAACAGCAATCAGGGTCCGTGGTGACGATCCTTCAAGCTTGGATTAAGGATCGGAAGTTGGACCTGAAAAGCTGGAGCAGCGAAGAAATCTATACCAAGGCGCTCATGACTACTATCATTGGTAAGGCAGCGCGAATTACAGCAAATGAAAAGCTGGCGCGACTAAAAACCGAATATGGATATTATGAGGACATTTCTCTTGTCAATACAGACGGATTGGCTGTAGCATCCAACAATGATGCTGTCGTTGGTAAGATGAATGTTGGTGATCGACCCTATTTCAAAGCAGCTATGGCTGGAGAACTCTTCGTCTCCGATGTAATCGTCAGCCGCGGCAGCGGCAATCCAGTGTTTATTATTGCTGTACCGGTTACCGATAAGCAACAGGTCAAAGGGGTTCTGGTAGGAATTGTGAGTGTTGACAGCTTTACTCAACAATTTATCATACCCGTCAAGATTGGCCAGACTGGCTACGCCGTCTTAATCAACAAAGACGGACTAACAATTGCTCATCCAGATTCTACACGTATCATGAAGGTTGATGTGAGCAAACTCGAATTTGGCAAACAGATCCTCGCCAAAAAGAATGGTGTATTACAATACACCATGGACGGCGTTGAAAAAACGGCGGCGTTTAGAGAAATCGAAGGTATTGGGTGGATCGTAATAGTCAATGTTCCAAATGCCGAAATCCTGGCACCAGTTCGTAGTCTCGGACAAATCAACCTGCTGGTGGTTCTTGGTGTGGTTGCCGTAGCCACTGTGCTTATCTTTTTTATTACCTCGACAGTTGTCAAGCCAATCAATAGCGTCGTTGCAGGATTGCGCGATGCTGCCGAAGGGGACGGTGACCTCACCAAACGACTCAACATCCATAGTACGGATGAAGTCGGTGAACTCGCCCGCTGGTTCAATACCTTTATTGAAAAAATCCAGCTCATTATTACTGATGTGACCCAGAATGCAGACAAGTTGACCAGTTCTGCAAAAGAACTGGCCTCTATCGCGAACTCTCTCTCCAGCAGTGCTGACCAGACTTCCGAGAATGCCATGGCCGTATCAACCGCCAGTGAAGAGATGAGCACCACAATCACTTCGGTTGCAGGAATTATGGAGCAGACGGCGGGGAACCTCAATATCGTCGCTTCAGGAGCCGAGGAGATGACAGCTACTATCCGCGAAATTGCCAACACTACAGAAAAAGGTCGACAAATTGCTGAAGAGGCTGTTGGCCAAACAACGCATGCGACCAATCAAATCGAAGAGTTGGGCTCTGCTGCACTGCAGATCGGCAGAGTTGTCGAAACTATTACGGAGATTTCGGAACAGGTCAACCTGCTGGCATTGAATGCCACCATCGAAGCGGCTCGTGCAGGTGAGGCTGGTAAAGGATTTGCAGTTGTTGCCAATGAAATCAAAGAATTGGCCAAACAAACGGCCGGAGCATCGGGTGAAATCAAACAACAAATCGAAGGCATCCAGGCTTCGACCCAGAGCTCTGTAACAGAAATAAACAGCATAGCCTCGATTGTGAATCAGGTCAATTCGCTTGTTGCAACCATTGCTACAGCTGTAGAAGAGCAGTCAGTCACTACTCAGGAAATTGCCGGTAATGTTGCCAAAGCGTCGGAAGGAGTTGATGAGGTTAACAGCACTATTGGTGAAACCTCACTTGTCGCTACCTCAATAACCGCTGATATCTCTGAGGTTACCAAAACAGCTGATGAGATGAGCAGTGCGAGTTCCAAAGTGAGCGAAAGCTCCAAAGAATTATCCGAACTTGCTGAAGAACTCGACAGGATGGTAAAACAATTCAAAGTTTGATCACAGCCACACTCAAAACCAATAAAAGGAACGCGAGATGGTTAACGATTCGCGTTCCTTTTTGATTTCTCGGCTGCAGAGTTGGTCTGGCACAGGTTGATAAATGAGGAAGGTTGCCAACAATGGCCAATAAATCCCGCAATTTTTAAAGCTTCTGTATGCAAATTGAGCTGCATTCTTCTCTCTTCTGAAATCTCCATTTACTAAATCCTCCCGGTCGGGCTCGCTTGCTTATTCTTAAATCGTCGTTCTATATCTTATTTTCCTCTGCCCCCATTAACTCCTCTGAAACTGCCGAGTTGTGAAATCGGAGAAACAAAAGTGGAATTTTTACAAAAAAGATACATATTCTAACGTATCACCTCACCATCATTTACAGTATACAAAGAGGATTTGGAAACCAGTTCTCAGGTGGGTATTTTTAGAATAGAATACAAAAGGAGGAATTCCATGGACTCATTGACCTACAAAGACATTATCGATGACAAGATAGCGGATTGGCAAAATAGCCTTAAGAAACTTGACGAACAGGCAGACAAGGCTAGTTCTGAGACTAAGGACAAACTCATTGCAAAGAAGAAGCAGTTCAAAGCAGCGATAGATACTGCCATACTTCAACTTCGTAAACTTGACGAACACGAAACTGTAGCGAACACCATGGAGACCAAAGATAAGATTTTGAAGATTTTTGGCTCCATCGATAGGGATTTCAAAGCTGATGAAGACAAAACACCATTTATGCTCTGAGCATAATGTCAATATATGCCTGAACTTATATCACCCTGAAGGGTGTACCCTAAAGATCGTCGGGCTTTTTAGAAAGCACCCATTCAGGAAATATTGTAACAACGAAAGGTAGTCTGATGAGCCAGAAGCAGGGCATGACCTCAAATAAAAGCGGCGTATTGAAATCAATGCTCAACAGTTTAGGTGGATTGTTGCATGCCAACGAACCTGAAAATGAGATTATTGATTATGTCGTTAATACTATTGAGCCAAAGTTAAGCCTGGTAAGGGGATATCGGAAAAGGTTGCAAAAGCCCCTGCAAATCTGCCGGGAACACTGCAAAGTAATAGTCGCCGAGATACCTGGACCGATACACCTGAAACGCTCTGGTTACTCCGATGATCCACTTCTCACGGCAGCCTTTGCAGGCGCTGACCGATTCGAGAAGCTTCTCAATCTTGCTGATAAGGCTACATCTGAAACAGCCTTACCTGGAGCAGCGCGTGTTGCCCTCCTGACAATGACGAGCAGGGAAAAAACTATTTACGGATCAAAGAAACAGGGAGACATGATAGTCGGTGACGCTGCCATGAGATCCATCAATTTCACCGATCACAACATAGTAGGGCTAGCGACAACACTTGCCAAATCGAGAGAAGCCCTCGAAAAATATGCTCTTGATATAATTATAGAAGCGACTGCCCGGCAACTCTCCGAGATAAGGACCAAGCTTGTCGACTTACGCCAGCGCCAGGAAAGATTGCGCGCCATGGAAAAGATGTTTGGGACAGGCAAAGGATTAGGTATGGGCTGCGTTTTTGTACCGTTTGACCCTGAGAAACAGAAAAAACAGCAACAGATCGAGCAAATGCTGATGGAGACCGAGAGCGAAATTGCTGTCGCCAGCAGCAAAAGCGAAACACCGGAAAACTGGCTGACAATTGTTGAGGATATTCTTTCCAGGCCGGAAGACATATTAAGCATCCGGCTCGTTTCTCTGCGGCTAAACTGGTGCAATGTATTGACAGATGATCCTGACGAAAAGGCAAACACCATAACCTTTGCCACATTTACATTAGGTGATGAGATGCAACGCGAGGGTGTACTGATCGCTTATGAGCATAAATAACTGAAATACTAAATTATGATGAGACTTCAACAGTCGTTGTAGTTACCGAGAAGCTGACCTGCCAGTTCTCCAACTAATCGGTCATCCCAGGGTTGTAGCCATAAGAATGATTGGCTATGACAGCCGAATATTTCGATCAAGCCACGTCCAGAGTCTGTATTTCACTCAGGGGATTGCACTGTTTTCTGGATTAGATTTAGGGCCTGTTTGACATGGTCAAGTGTTCCACACATAAGCCATCCTATTTCTATGAAGGAATGAGGAAAAGGCCAGATCCCTCTGGTTGTAATGGTTGTCATTCCCTCCTTCCTCTCAGGAAATTTCAGAAAGAATGTAAAGACATGTTCGAAGAACTTTAAAGCAGAAGAACAAATTGAATTGGCCAGAAACAACAAAGCTGTAATCCCCATCAAATCCAGGAATTACAGCTTCTTAGCAATGGTGCCGGAGGTCGGAATCGAACCGACACGAAGTTGCCCTCGCGGGATTTTGAGTCCCGAGCTTACTTCGGATATTACACATAATAACAATATATTACACAACATAAATTTCAGATAATTACACTTATGTATACACATAGATTTCAAAAAAGGAACTGCTCAGACGACAAAAAAAAAGAAGAAGAGGTCTTTAATTTACGCAGGCACTAAAAGTATAGATTCTTTGCTATTAGATTCCAAACTTTTCTCTAGGAAATCCTGTGTTATCAGAAAACCCCATCGAAGTGAATGGGCAACTGTCGATCGCTGGTTTGCTGTCAACTAAATCCGCAATTTTTTCTATCCAAGTGGAACTTGGCCCAATCATTTTTACCAGATACCAAAGAATACTTATATGAGCAAAAATTTTCCTTCGAGATTCAGGAGTAAGATCTAATTTCCGGAAATATTCTATCTCATCAGTACCCTTCATAGAGATAGCGTTCGACATAGAGTGATTCCAAATTCTGGAATGATGGGCACATCTATTTCTTAGGATATTGATTTCTGTCAGCCAGTTGCGAAAGGTTTTTATATTTGCCACTTTAACCTGCTCACAAATAATTTCCTGGTAACTTCTTTTCAAGTTCTCAAAGTATTTTGACATCAAGCCAAAGTCCCAACACTCGATCACCACCCAGAAGGGTATCTCTCTATTCCTTTTCTTGTGCCACACGATACAATCTTCTTTGCTTTTAAGTACCCTCTCCCTTTGTTTAACTGTCCACTCCGCCCAAAGACTAAAATTGAGGTTATCCTCACGGGTTTTCTCCTTCATAACGTTAGGATTGATATAACATTCGCTTTGGTAGGCCAAAGGATCCAACCGTCCTAATTCGTGAGCGATGACTGACCGGATATGAATCTCTATCCTTTCAATAGCATCCAGCAATAACTGCCTCAGCTTCTTATCAAATAGATAGAGGCTTGTGATGTCATCGAAGTTAATGTTATCTTGAAAATTGTCAGCCCGAATTGGCATTTTGGACACGGGATCCTTTAAATACCCTCCGTTTTCATCAAATAATGGACGACGGCAAGGATACCAGAATCCACTTAGCCGATAGTATCCGATCTGAGCTAACTTTCTAATAGCCCGATCTTTATCAGGGACAATCATTCCCCGACTTATAAGGAGGTGGACAAGTTCTACAAGGTCTTTGTGTGGCTTGGTGCGGCAAGAGCAGGTTGTCATGGGGGCCAAAAACAAGAAGGCCCAGCCGTGAAATTAATCAGGGGACTGGGCACGATTAGTTATAATAATACTTAGATTTGCATATTTGTCAAACGTTAATTTTGGTTTAATTTGTATCTAAATTATGGAAAATTGTCACTCCAGATATCAGTACGGTATATATCACTATCTAAGCTTGTGCAACCACAAACTATTTTTTCCGGCCAGGAAAACATCACTGATGCGGATATCCTTTACATCTCTGCTTGAAACTCGATCGGCAATTGCAAATAGAAGCCTCTGGTTCACGGAAATATTCAGATCGAGCACGTCCTTTCGCCCCTCTCGGTACGTCCTCTCTTTACAACAAAACTTCACCCCCCTATTATATTTTGGAATTACAGCTTCTTCGCATCGGCACCGGAAATCGGTATCAAACCGACAGTGAGTTGTCCTCGAAATATTTTTGAGTCCAGTGATTTTTTGTGTTTATATTATAATTTACTGCTAGTTACGCGACATATCACCAAACGAATTACACTTTCATATACACAACAAAATCAAAAAAAACAGTTCTGCCACCTGCTTAAACTAGCATTCAAAACACCCAAAACATTACAATCAATTCAGTGCTATCTTATAAACAAGATTTTTATCCCGCTTACCACCTGCAATAACAACCACGACCAGTTCGTTGTCACGGACCTGATAGACTACCCTGTAATCAATTAATTTCCCTTTCCACCGCCACTCCCAGAACTGCTGCCCATTCCACTGCCCATTCCATTGCCCATTCCACCACCCATTCCGCCGCCCATTCCCATGCCTTTGCCTTTTCCTTGGCCCATATATTGCTGCCGCTCTGCAGGTGTCATTTTCTCAACCCGACTCATCCACTCTCTATGGAGGGCATCCCGGTCTGCCTGAGAAGCACTCTGCATCGTACCCCGGAGTTTGCTTAGTTCTGCCGTGGACATGGTACTATAATCTGTAGCCCAGGCAGATGAACTTATGGAGAAAAAAGCCAACAATATCAAACTCGCCATTTTTATTTTTCGCATCATTTTCACACCTCACTAAAGGATTTTGGAAAATCAGGTTCTGTTTAAACACCCCTCTTTCCTTATTTCCCCTTTCCTGCAATCTGATACAAGGGGAGTTGGTACATCCGAATTGATCTTGGAATATTTTTAGTTTATCATGTGTGCGCTCTTCCCTTGTTCACTCTTCATCACCTCATGCACCTTTGCTGCCAAATCATTTGTTGAGAAGGGCTTTTGAATGAATTGCATACCCTCTGCAAGCACACCCAGGTCATTGATGACAGTTGAGGCATAGCCCGACATAAACAGGCACTTCAAGTTTGGATCAATGTTGAGAAGCACATTTGCCAAATCCCGTCCGTTCATTTCCGGCATTATCACATCGGTGAGAAGCAGATCGATTGTCTCGGCATGCCCTTTGAACAAATTGACTGCCTCCTTTGGGCTATTGGCAGTAACAACAACATAACCAAAATCATGAAGAATTTTGGTTGTGAGTTTGAGAAGTAATTCTTCATCTTCTACGACAAGCACGATCTCACCCTGGCCACGTGGGATCGTTGTTGTTGCTTTGTGTTTCTCTGATTTGTTTTCCTGATCGCTGTGCCGTGGCAGATAGATCCTGAAGGTCGTCCCCTTACCCTGCTCGCTGTAAACGTTGACGAAACCATTGTTCTGTTTAACGATGCCATAGACAGTAGCCAACCCCAAACCGGTTCCTTTCCCTAGCTCCTTTGTGGTGAAAAATGGCTCGAAGATTTTACTTTGGACATCTTTATCCATCCCACAACCATCATCGCTTATCGAGAGCAATGTGAAATCGCCGGGGATAAATCCAGGATGCTGCGAGCAGTATGCTTCATCGAAGGTTTTCATCCCTGTTTCGATGTTAATTTTACCCACTCCGTCAATAGCATCTCGGGCATTGACACATAAATTCGCCAGAATTTGATCAAGTTGTGAAGGGTCGATGTCCACCGGCCAGACCGAAGCGGGAAGCCAAACGAGATTAATGTCTTCGCCTATGAGCCGATGTAGCATTTTGAGCATATCCTCTGCGGTCTCATTCAGATCAAGAACCTTGGGAAGAATTACCTGTTTGCGGGCAAAGGCCAGAAGCTGCCGGGTGACATTCGTTGAACGAACGCCGGCAGCAATGATTTGCTGTGCATATTCATGTAACGGACTTTCTGGTTGAGTCATTCCTACAATCATTTGCCCATAGCCAAGAATGACGCTCAGCATATTGTTGAAATCGTGGGCTACACCACCAGCCAAACGACCTATTGATTCCATCTTCTGGGCCTGGATCAACTGGGATTCCAGGGATAGTCTCTCGGTGATGTCCTCGACCATCTCGACAACCGCAACAATCTCGCCCGACTCGTTAAAAATCGGAGACGAAACGATGCGATAACTGCGTACGCCTTTTGTCTGATGTGTTTCCCTGATAGATTCATGAATCAGTCCATCCCGCAGTGTCTGCCAAGTCGGACAGCTTTCACAACCCACCTCGTGCGGCGGGTTGTTGAATACTTGGTAACAGAGGGGCCGTTGCTCTACATCAATGCCAGGGAACCACTCGTGCATCTTGTGGTTCAATTCGAGAATTTCCATTTTGGGACTGACAAGGACTACACCTGTTTCGATGTTCTCTAAAATGCTTTGCATCTTGGCCTGGCTTGTCCTCAAGCTCTCTTCGATCTGCTTGCGCGCGGTGATGTCACGCCCAATACCCAATATGCCTATTAGTTTTCCCTTATCATTGTACATGGGGGTTTTAATGGTTTCCAGCAGGACACGATGGCCATCATCCGCGAAGGTGACCCACTCTTCATTACGGGTTGGCTTCATTGCTGCTATTGCCCTACGGTCATTCTCAACAAAGCTGTCGGCAAGTATCTGATCGACATAAAAATGATCTGTTTTTCCGATGATATCCTTTTCTTTGGCACCAAAAAAACGCTCAAAAATTGAATTGCAAGATAGATAGATACCATCTTTGTTTTTTGACCAGATCAGGTCAGGAATTGTATGCACCAAAGTACGGAGGTAGTCTTCACTCTTACGCAATTTTTTTTCAGTTTGCTTGCTATCACTGATGTCACGGATATTACATTGAATTAAACTTGCTCTGTCGACCATATAAATATCGGTGTCAACAACTTGCCCGGCCTTCGCTTGTACCGAAACATCCTTATAATTGATGACACCAACCTTGTTCAACATTTGGATTACTTCTTCACAAGTACCAATATCCCTCAGGATACCAATATCCTTCATCTCCTGCCCGATACATTCGTCATTAGAGTAACCAAGCATTGCGGTGATTGCTGGATTAGCATGACGGATTTTCATTTCGCGTTTATCAAGAAGCAATATGCCGTCGTTTGCGGTCTCAAAAAGGCGCCTGAAGCGCTCTTCTGACTCAATTAACAGATCGCCCTGTCGCTTACGCTCAGTAGTGTCCTCGATAGCCAGAAGAATGATCCGTTCCTTACCTAACCCTCGTACTACTTGTCGGGCATTTAACAGCATTGTGCGTCTGCCGATGCTGGTGAAATCGTGCTCCACCTCATAGTCATCAAAGGTGGCCTTTTCGGGAAGGATGGTTTCCAGCAGTTCCCGGAGCTTAGGGATATCCCATTGTTTATTGCCAAGGTCATAAATAAGTTGCCCCACAGTCTCTTCAGGCTTGACCTTGAAAAATTGATAAAAGGAGCGACTAGCGGCGACCACTCTGAGGTCTTGATCAAGACAAATCAATGGTTCACGCACGGTGTTGATGATGCTCTCAGCGAATTCGCGAGATTCTTGTGTATTCTTTTCATCGACCATTATTTGCCTCTTATTTTACCGATCTGATAACTGTTACCGCCTGTGAGTGTGGGGGAGAAGATGTTTTGGTCAACAGGAACGAACAGAGAACAGCGCTATATCTGCCGTGATTAATGTAACCAGCTGTTTTTCTTGAGCGCTTATATACGAAGAAATTCCAACTAACTTACTATAAGCACGTTTTTTTTGCCGGTAGCAGTTATTATCTAACATACTGATAATCAGATTCAATATAGCTCCAATGGCGTTCGACTCCTATACGACTTCAGCCCCCCCCAATTAGACGAAATATTTCGTTTTTTAGTGCTAGACAGTCGCTAATGAACCAAAAAATATTTTCAGTATTGAAACAAGAAATGCTTAGGGAATTATTTTTTCGCGCTGTCAATTCTGCCGAAGCATAGTCGTCACCTCATCGATCAAATCTCGCCTGATTTTTTTCCGAATTTTATCTAAATCAAATTCCTCTTCGGATGAGATCATCCAGTAAGCGAGTTGTTTTGGTATCGAGAAGGTTTCGATTTCATCGCCATCAGGCGAGCAGGCAGTAACGCAGGGATTGATTTTATGGATATGGGCCTCAAAGATCAACCAGCGCTTTGGAATTTTGTTGATAGGTCGTAGGTTTCCCTTTGTGCTCGCATCTATCTCATACTTAAAGTGAGAAAGATAGATATCTTCTACCTGTTTGTCTTCCAAAAGAGCTTCGGCGCGCTTAACGCACATATTACAGATTAAAGTTCCGTCCTCGCCCTTGAGCAAGCATTCTACTGTTTCATCTGTATCTGCTGCCCCACAAAAATTGCAAGTATGGATGATATCATCCTCTTCTGTGGCACTCATTCCTTCCTCCTTTTTAGTATCCTGTTGTTTGCATTAAAGAATAACCTGATTAGCTGAAGTCCGCAGATGTGAATCTAACATGGAATCCTCACCAACTTCTTCTTAAAAGTCGGTGAGAAACTACAACATTAACTTGGCCCAGCCCAACGTATAATCTGCCAAAATGCCCCGTAGCAGAGACCTCAATAACAATTGATTATTTAAAACACTACCTGAGAATCTTGATACAAGGATAGCTTCTATCTCCTGCAAACCAATGTGATAACGATAAAGAGCGATCTTACCTACCTCAATTGGGTTTAGAACCTATGTCAGTGAACATTGTTCTCTAATAGTGAACATCTTTATTCGCTTTTTGTGGATATTACTTATTTCCCTCATCTTACACAAACACTAATACGTTTTTCATCTAACTGATTTGATGGGGTTTTACGACATATCCCAGGGTGGCATGATATTTGAAAAACATGGAATGCCTTTGGTTATTGCCGAACCCCCTTTGCTCCTACAAGAAAAGAGCTTTGATACTTTTTTATCCATACAATGATAACGAATGCGGAACGTATGGAGATGATCAAAAGTTTTCAGATTGAGGGTCTTGGTAATAAACGGGTCATGGAATATTGCGTCAGCAGCATGCGTCTCATGACAATTGATGATGTTGTCATGGTACAACCGCTTGCCGACTGTGAGAACCTTCTGGTTATCAGTTTTTAACTGAGGTGCCAAAAAGATCGACTTACTGGCCAAAGGTCCAGTGTCTGACCGAAAATGGAAGGCCCCCCGCCAATATTCGTAGCATACAGGGCGGATGTTTTACAGGAGTTTGCAAGATGGAAACGAGATACATCAATCAAATAAGTGCCTCAGTAGACATTTATTATAAAAAACTAAACAATCAGAAAAATACCAAGCTATGAATCTCAAGAACATGACTCTAAGGACTAAATTAATAACCGGTTTTGCTACAGTGCTTGTACTTTTAACTGTTATTGCACTGGCAGGTTACAAAGCGTTAAACACCTCTTCGCGTGGATTCACCCAATATCGTGAAATGGCCCGTGATGCCAACCTGGCGGGACTCCTGCAAGCCAACATGTTAATGGTGCGGATGAACGTTAAGGATTTCATCATCACCGGCAGTGAAAAAGACCATCAGGAGTATCGAAAATATTTAGAAAAGATGGATGGATTTCTGGAGACTACTCATAAAGAAATCAACGACCCTAAAAATGCTCAGCAAATCGATGATATCGATACTGCTCACAAAAATTATAATGAGGCTTTTGAACATGTTGTTGATTTGCAGGGCCAGCGTAAAAATCTGGAAAGTAGTCTGACCAACGACAGTGGACCAGTGATGGGAGACGCACTGACCAACATCATGGAATCAGCAGAGAATGATGACGACATGTCTGCGGCGTTTAACAGCGGTATTGCCATGAAACATATGCTCCTTGGCCGGTTGTACGTGATGAAGTTTCTCGACACCCATGACCAGAACGCCGTTGACCGGGTTTACAATGAATTTGAGAAAATGACCACCTCTTTGAAAATTCTTGATGAAGAACTACAGAATCCGGACCGACGTAAGATGCTGGAGTCAGTTAAAAGTGCTGAAGCAGCTTATGTCGAAGGTTTCAGTAGTCTGGTAAAGGTAATTTTTGAACAGAATACCATCATCCGTGATACCCTCGATAAAATTGGGCCAGATATCGCTGCGAATGTTGAAAATGTAAAATTATCCATCAAAGGCGTTCAGGACGAAATCGGTCCCCTCTTGCAAGCCTCAAACGAGCGGGCCGTTTCTACCATTCTGGTTATCAGTCTATGTGCCTTACTGACAGGTTTTGGATTAGTTTTCTTTATCACCCGCAGTGTGGCCAATCAACTTGGCGGAGATCCTTCGGAGATCGCAGATGTTGCCCGTAATATCGCTCAGGGTAATTTGGCTTTAAAATTCAAAAATGATGGAAATCGCGGGTCTCTGGGTGTGTACCGAGATATGGAAACGATGACCGCAAACCTGAGAAATATGTTTGGTGACATCACTGCGGGTGTCGAGACCTTGACCTCATCGGCAACAGAGCTTTCTGCCGTATCCGAGCAAATGACTCAGGGCGTCCAGATTGTCTCCGACACATCCAACACCGTATCCGCGGCTTCGGAAGAGATGAGCGCGAACATGAATAATGTAGCCGCCGCCATGGAACAGTCCGCCACCAATATCAACATGGTGGCTACAGCATCCGAAGAGATGTCCTCAACCATTGATGAAATTGCAAAAAATGCTGAAAAAGCCAGGGGAATCTCTGATTCAGCAGCGAACAAGGCGTCCAATGCATCGACAAATATGGAACAACTCCGAACTGCGGCCAATTCCATCGGCAAGGTTATCGAAACCATCACCGATATCTCCGAACAGGTAAATCTGTTGGCTCTCAACGCTACTATAGAAGCGGCCAGGGCTGGGGAAGCCGGCAAGGGATTTGCAGTCGTTGCCAATGAGATTAAAGAACTGGCCAAAATGACCGCTGTAGCTACTCAGGATATCAAGGATAAAATCGAGGGAATCCAGGGATTCACCTCCACGACGGTTGAACAGATCCATGAAATAACCCAGATAATCACTGAGGTTAATGGCGTGGTAACCAATATTGCAACTGCTGTTGAGCAACAATCGGCTGCGACCAGGGAGATTGCCGCCAACGTAGCTCAGGCCTCCGAAGGGATCCGGGAAGTCAACGGAAACGTCAACCAGAGTTCTGCGGTGTCTGATGAAATTTCCAAGGATATCGCTGGGGTTAGCGCATCAATGAGCGAAATGTCTTCCAGTAGTTCCCAAGTAAATCAAAGCGCTTTGGAGTTGTCTAAGCTTGCAGAAAATCTCAAGCAGACAGTGGATCAGTTTAAGATTTGATCTATAAGGAAAGCCGCAGGAAGATCTTTAAGGTCGATTCCCGTTGCTTTCCTTAGTGCTCGTCAGTTTCATCAGATAATCTTGATCTGTACAAGTCAGGTGGCTCTCAGGAAAAGAAAGTAGCTTTTGATCGATATGAAATATCTTTGCTATCGCCTCAGTCAATCTCCGATATAGCTCTGTTAACTTTTGAGATTTGCGTATAGAATACGAATGATGGACGTTTCCAAGCTAATCCTGCCTGATCCTGCCTCAAATTCTTCATTTCAACTATTTCAAGATTCTAAGAATCACAACCATGAGTTTCAACGTAATGACTAATCTATCGCTTAAAAGTAAATTGCTCCTTGGATTTTTGTTCTCATCACTAATCACCTTAATTGTTGGGGCTCAAGGGTTTAGAACCATATCCAGTATGACAGGTACAACAGAAAATTTGATAAGCACTGATGTACAGTTACTCCTGAATGCTGATCAGCTTTTAGTGTTGGGGCTGACTCACAGGCGTTATGAAAAGGATTTCTTTCTCAATATTGGTGATTTAAAAAAACAAGCAAGCTATATCGAAAAATTTAAAAAGGCCAGCACGACAACCAAAGATTTGCTTATCAAAGCTAAGAAGCAGATTGAGAACGCTCCTGATTTACCAGCTAATTTCAGGGATGGGCTCAGTGACACCGTCCAGGCCTATGAAAAATATGTTGATGGTTTTCTCTCGGTGGTTGATCTTGTGAAAAACGATCCTGCTCTTACTCCACAGGCGGCAAATAAGCTTATGCATCCTCATAAAGAAGCGATCTATTCGTTTGAAAAAGGTATTGAAACACTTTACGAAGAAGCGAATGGAAGGACAGGGAAAGTGGTAGGTGAGATGCAATCGGCAAGTGTCGCCGCAGAAAAATTTATCGCTATTTTTGCCCTTGTTGGTGTGATCGTTGGAATTGCTTTAGGCTTTATTATAACAGCTATCATTACGAAGCCGATTGCCGAGGCAGTATCTTTTGCCACTCAGGTCTCTAAAGGGGATTTTAGTCGTACTATTGTGCACACCAGAAAAGATGAAGCGGGATCACTTCTTGACGCACTTAATAAGATGTCCAGACAATTGAAATCCACCTTTCAGGAAATGGCCAATGGAATAATGAGCCTGAGTGACGAATCTTCCCGGCTTGCTAAAGTTTCACAGGAAATGGGCAACGAGGCTGAAAGTACTTCAATGAAAGCTAACTCGGTTTCAGTTGCCGTAGAAGAAATGACAACTAACCTCAATGCTGTGGCAGCAGCCATGGAACAATCAGCAACAAATACATCAATGGTGGCAGCAGCAACGGAAGAAATGTCTTCAACCATCAATGAGATTGCCGGAAATGCAGATAAGGCGAGAACAATTGCTGCTGGTGCCGTCGCTCAGGCAGCAAGTGCGACATCCTCTATGGATGACCTTGGAAAAGCTGCAAAGGATATAAGCAAAGTAACTGAGACAATAACTGAAATATCCGAACAAACAAACCTCCTTGCCCTCAATGCAACCATCGAGGCTGCAAGAGCAGGGGAAGCAGGAAAAGGATTTGCTGTGGTGGCAAATGAAATTAAAGAACTCGCAAAGCAGACTGCTCTTGCAACGATGGATATAAAAGCCAAAATTGAAGATGTTCAGAAAACTACCAATTTCACTGTAGTCCAGATAGATGCTATTTCCAACGTCATCTCAGAAATAAATAATATTGTCAATGAGATGGCAACAGGCGTGGAAGAACAGTCAAGTGCCACCTCAGAGATAACAACAAATGTTACCCAAGCCTCACAAGGGATACAAGAGGTGAATGAAAATGTTAGTCAAATCACTTCAGTGTCACAATCTATTGCTGTTGAAATTGCAGGAGTTAATGAATCCTCCTCATCAATGACCAGCAGCAGTACATCGGTACAGCAAACATCACAACAACTGGCAGATCTGGCTGCCAGCCTCAAAAAACTTATTTCGCAGTTCAACATTGCCTGAGATAATGTCAGAAATAGAATGATTCTACCCGCCCTTCTAGCCTCTTGACGATATTGACAAGGGGTTCTCTTTTACTTAGCGTTGTAATAACCTTCCCTGTATAGCCCGGAATAAGTAATGCAATTTCATCACTGATTTCAAAATTGCATTACCTGCTTGTTCCTTTGCAGATTCCCTAGGAATTGCGAAACAGGGTCGTCCATCAATTCTTTGAAGAGGGGGTTAATTAATGTCATATAAATGTCAAAATTGCGGTGTTTTATCAGAGGAACGCATCAATCTGTGTAATCCAGTAACAGAAATTGAGAGCGAAAATTTATGTAGTGTTTTGCCAGACAGCATTTGTAGCGAAAAAACGAATGAGATGAAATTTTCCTGCGAAGCTTGTGGAAGCAAATCAGCAACCTCAGATAATTTGTGCGCACCGGTTGAACTCTGGTGATTTCAGACGTAAAAGGGGACAGATTTCAATCGGGAAAGTGTTCATTCTGGTGTGTTGATAAAATTAAGGACTTATGGCTATTGCGCTGTAGGTCCTTTTTTTTTGCGATAGTTGTCTTGTCGTCGAGAAAATTTATGTAAGGTTAATACTTATTGGTGAGATATAAACTCTGAGCCCAGAACGGAGATGGACATGGAAAGTCTGCAGATGAACAGGGTATTCACGCTAATAGAACCGGGGCCGGTTGTCTTGGTAACTACGAATGACAGCCAAAAAGACAATGTGATGACCATCTCGTGGACCATGGTATTGGACTTCACAGCACAGTTTGCCATTACCACCGGACCATGGAATTACTCATACGCCGCACTTCAAGAATCGAGGGAGTGTGTAATTTCAATCCCAACTGTGGACCTCATTGATACCGTTGTTGGAGTGGGAACGTGTTCTGGAGCTGATACGGATAAGTTTACAAAGTTTAAACTCACTCGTTTGAAAGCGAAATATGTTGGGGCACCAATCATCAAGGAATGCCTCGCAAACATCGAATGCAGGGTTGTTGATATCTTGACTCAATACAACATCGTTGTGCTTGAAGGTGTTGCAGCATACTTTGACAGTAATCGAGAGGAGAAAAAAACTCTCCATGCTGTTGGCGATGGCACATTTATAGTAGATGGACGAAAAATCGATAGAAAGAAGATGATGCAAGCCAAACTTCCAGGTGAAATCTAGCTATTTGTAGCCATCAGATTCAATGTCATGAAATAATTCTGCACATTTCATCGATTCTTAGAAGTATTTGTTCTCCTACCTTCTCAGTCGATATTAAAAATCTCATTATTTCAGGTCCATCACATGTGTTGATGCTCTGATAGGCGGGTACATTTTTATATCCTCGGTTAGTGGATAAGGTATCCATCACAATGTTTCTTATAGCGCAGGTTTTACAATGCACAGTGTTACCACACCCTCCTTCTTCAAGAGCATAAGAACATTCAAAGACATCACCTCCCAATTTATATTCAATCTGTTCTATTTCCTTTCCAATCGAAATCAACCCGCTCTCATTTGAGGCAATAACAATCCCATCAGCGTCAATCAGAAAGACAGGCTCTTGAACGTAATTCAATATTTGAGAAGCCGTCCGAGTCTGAATTCCTGTGGTAGCTTTAATCAGACATAAAGAGCATATGCCGTGAGTTATGGTTCTTTCTGGCGTTGCCCCTTTCTTTGTTCCGAGGTCTTTTTGGCACCATGCACATACTCTTCGAAATTTCATAGTCTTTCAGTTTTATTTTTTGGAAAAATGGAACAATTACACAAATTCATTTTTATTAATTTGGAGGTCGCCTGCCTGATCATTGCTTATTCTGGCGCAAAGCGACAGGGCAAGGGGCTTGACGAAGTCAGCTCCGCGATTCATGGCGACGCAGTGGCCATGAACGTTTAACTCAGAAGCAGTCAGGGTTTCTGTTGAGTTTGAATAGAGCGATAAAATTCAATTCACATTCAGCTACCGAAAATGCCACGGCCCTGGCTGTCTGCTGAAGTGCCATGCTGGGCGATACCGAATCAGCTTCTTAACCACATGATGATCTCACGGGCAACTGCTTCTGGATCTTCCCGTTGTGGAAAGTGACCAATATTGGGTAGCAACTGTCTTTTGTAAGCCTTAGTAAAATAATTGTCTTTGTCCGCCGAGATTTTTGGATCGTTGCAAGCATCTGCATCGCCGTGCAGCACCAAGGTTGGTATGTGAATCAACGGATTAGAAGAAAGGCGCTGCTCAAGTTCGTTGTACCTGGGATCACCTTCAGCGTAACCCCATCGATGACGATATGAATGGATGGTAATTTCTGCCCAATCGGGATTATTGAACGAGTCAGCCGTTTCATTGAATTCGTCTGTCGTATGCCGCCAAGTTGGGGACCAGGTCTCCCACATAAATCGGCAGAGCTCTTGTCGTGAGTTCCTTACCAAATCAACTCCACGTGGTAAGGAAAAATACCAATGGTACCAATAATTACGAGCTTGCTGGATCGGCAACGACTGATCCGGGCTGTTTGTCCCGTAACCAACCGAGATTGCAACGAGGTGAGAGATGTGCTCACTATATTCGGAGGCAGCAATATACGCAGCGCGTGCCCCCCAATCGTGGCCCACGATGGCACAACTTCCTAACCCCAAATGTTTTATCATTTCAACAATATCACTTCCCAGAGCCGAAAGTTGACCGCTTCTCATCGATGATTCTTTGAGGAACCTTGTAGGGCCAAACCCCCTTAAATAAGGTGCGATAGTATAAAAACCCTCGTCATTTAGGCGTTTAATAACACCGTCCCATGAACGAACGTCATCTGGCCAACCGTGAATGAGGACAACAGGATAGCCGGAAGTTGGCCCGTTTTCTTCATACGCGAGGTTTAGCATATTCGTTTGTACGTAGCGAATATCTCTTTCCATAACTAACTCCTTAAGATTGCAAAGCCGCCCAACGTGGAGTTCTGCGGGAGCCGCGCCGTTTGCGGCTTCCGTAGAAACGATTTGTTATACATTTTTATTTAATATTTTCTTTTTTATTCTCTTTTGCATTTTTTTCTTCTTCATCTGTATAGATGAAGCCACTTCTCATGTGCCTTGTCATGCCCATGAAATATGTTTTTTCATTTTGCTTATTATATTCAGAACCATGAAATAAATTCCAACATGTTACTCCAATTAATAAGCCGAATCCAAAGCCGAACGGCATTAACGTCAAAACAGTTGGTAAATCAAAAGACATCATATGTATGATACTCAGTACCGGGGCTAATATAGTTCCTACAATCGCACCCCATATTGGCTTTTTAATTCCAGACAATCCTGAAACAATTATGAACACAATGATCTTAATTGTCATCGAATGTTCCTTTTTTGTATAACTGTAAGCTCACAGGCGCCTGCAGTTTGGCGTCCTGTGAAGTTTATCGTTGGGCATTTCCATATATGGCAAGACTTGTTGTCAATGTCTTACTGATGCTTCCGCCATACCTCTTTTCAATTAATATGTAAACTCCGTTACAAAGTTCGTTGAGTCTTCTTTCTCCGAGTGTGATGTGATCCGAAAATGTCCTGAGCAACCCAACGTATTCTTCACTTGTATACTTAATCTCACGGTCATATGCAGATTGATGAAGCAGTCCCAGAGGATTCTCTTCAACTGCAGCTTCATCCATGGGCATGCTCGGAGTTGAGGGTACTAATTCGGGGGCAATCGTTTGGTAAACAGATTGAACCTCTGAGAAAAATCCTTCTTTCTTTTTTGTGTGTCGATTAGAGAAAACGGCCAATCCACCGTTTTCTCTAAGCAGCCATGCGGCTTTCCTGAATCTTACGCCTGGTTTCAACCAGTGAAAACAAGTGGCCGCATAGACTAGATCAAATGATGCAGGATTATCTTCATATCCCTCAAATGAGCTGCACTCGAATGAATATCTCTGCATATTTCCATGGCATGCTCGGCATTCGCCCAGTAACTTTGCACCGGGATCTATACACACTTGAGTGGGACTAAGGTCAGAAAATATATTCGTTGCCTGTCCAGCTCCACAGCCGATTTCCAGTATTCTGCAGCTCTTATGCAATCCAAGTATGCTGACGACATTTTCAGCTATCGCAGTCGGATATCCCGGCCGGTATCGTCGATATTCGGCCGCATTCTTGTCAAATGTCATTGCGAGTGGCTTCATGTTTCTCTTGCCCAACGTTTTAATAACCTGCCGCAACAATTTTGGCAGCCTGATGGTTGTGTTGCTTTTGATTACAGGGACAACACAATGTCTCAAAATACCTCGATCGTGTTGCGATCTGTGTTTATTTGTTGGTTAACCAAAATTTTATTCTTCAAGTAATATCTTTAACATTTTTTCAGGACAATTTAGAAAATCTCGAGTTACCCTATAATGTTCTGTTTCTTCATATTCTACACACTGTAGCCCAGTTTCTTCTAACTGGTAAATCTTAGAGTTTGGATAAGACAATATAATTGGGGAATGTGTTGCAATAATAAACTGAGAATTTAATTTTACCAGATCGTGCATTCTCGAAATCATTGCCATCTGGCGTGTAGGAGAAAGAGCTGCTTCTGGTTCGTCTAAGATATATAACCCATTCCCCCCAAACCTGTTCACCAACAGAGCCATGAATGACTCGCCATGGGATTGTTCATGGAGAGAGCGGCCACCGTAAGAGTCGATAATTGGTGGACCAAAAGAACCGGATTCATCCAAACGTTGAATTTCAGAAGCAACATTAAAAAAACTTTCAGCTCGCAGAAAAAATCCATCTTGGGGACGTTTTGAACCACGAGAGAGCCTTAGAAATTCGTGTAAGGGAGAATGAGACTCATATGTGCCAAAATTAAAGTTTTTAGTGCCACCCTCAGGGTTAAAGCCCCATGAAACTGCTATTGCTTCCATCAGGGTTGATTTCCCAGAACCGTTTTCCCCAATAAAAAAGGTCACATTTGGATGAAGCTCAATCGAAGATACATTTTTCACCGAATCAAGTGAAAACGGATATAGATCGAACGAAGGGACTTCTTCTCGTTTCAATTTTACTTCATATAAATATTGATCATTTCCCTTCATATCATTTTTGTGTGGCTAACAGTGGGATACATGGAAAAAGTCCATCATATTGCCTTATAAGTGGACATATTTTCCAGTAGAGCATAATCGAAAGAAAAGATGACAGACAGGAGATTTTTCGGACATTTTTTCGGCACCGATGAGTCAAAATATATAGGAGATATCTGAACTTTTGGATAAGGGATATTTGCCTTCAGAATCCGAGATAAGTTTCATCAATCTGTGAGTTGGCCAAGTACCCCCGATAACTCCTGAAGTCGATATGGTTTCACTATTGCAGCGCAAAATCCAAATTCTTTGAAATTGGAAATAATTGGATCATCAGAATAACCACTGGAAACGATGATTTTTGCATCCGGATCAAGGTGAAGTATCTCCTGACATGCATCCTTTCCCCCCATCCCTCCTGGAATTGTCAAATCCATGATGATAAAGTCGAATTTCTGATTGGTTTCAAGGGCATTCCGGTAAATATTTATTGCCTCTTCACCATGTTGTGCAAGCTCTACCTCGTGTCCCAATCGCATCAGCATTGTTTTAACAACAACCCTTATCATTTCTTCATCATCCATTATCAGTATTTTAAATCGCGATATGGTCTTGCTGATTGCATCAGGCGTTTGTTCCGTCTTTATTATCTGGTTTGAGGCAGGAAGGTAGAAAGAAAAAGCAGTACCTTCTCCAGGAGAAGACTCTACCGAAATATGACCGCCATGGTTACTTATTATGGAATGTGTTATTGAAAGGCCGAGTCCAGATCCTTCAGGTTTAGTCGAAAAATATGGATCAAATATCCTATCGATTACACCCACGTCAATTCCGATCCCGTTATCCCTGATGCATATTTTTACAAATTTTCCATGTTCCAACAAAGGGGGTGAGGAATTGTTTCCACTTTCAGATGCCTCAGAGGATGAGATATTTTGACAGGTTATATTGATAACTCCACCTTCAGGCATGGCATGACTGGCATTAAGTACAACATTCTGTATTGCCTGACCTATTTGTCCCTTATCAATGTCTACCAACCACAAATCATCGGGAATATCGTAGCGACAGACAACCTTATCGCCGTGAAGGGCAAAATCAGCTGAATCTTTAATAACATTTTTGAGAGAGGATGCTTCCTTAACAGGATTTCCTCCCTTGGCGAAGGTAAGTAACTGGAGAGACAGGTTTTGCGCCCGAATTGATGCTTTTTCAGCCTCTGATAGAATTCTTTTCGTCTCATCATTCAGGTTTGAGTCAAAAAGAGCAATATTGATATTTCCTAAAATCGCAGTAAGAATATTATTAAAGTCATGGGCAATGCCACCAGCCAGAATACCGATAGACTCAAGTTTTTTTATTTTTAGGAGCTCTTTTTCCGTCTTAATCTCCTTGGTAACATCTCTGAATACAAGGATTACGCCGATAATTTTACCCTCAACATCAAAAATAGGTGCGCCACTGTCTGCAATGCTTCTTTCTGTACCATCTTTGGATATCAAGATTGTATGATTTTCCAGTTCGACAATCTGGCGGCTCGCTATTACCTTGATGACAGGATTTTCACATTCTTTACGAGTCTGCTCATTTATGATATGGAAAATTTCAGCAAAGGGTCTCCCTCCAGCTTCAGTCTGAGTCCAGCCTGTCAATTTCTCTGCAACCTTATTTAGCATAACGATTTTGCCATTCACATCAGTAGTGATAACGCCATCGCCTATGCTGCGTAAAGTCACAGCCAGCCTCTCTTTTTCAGCTGCGAGATTTTTTTCAGCCTGTTTGCGTTTGGTAATGTCGCGGCTGATGCCAACCAACCCGTTTATCTCTCCATCTAAACCTTTGAACGGCGTTTTCACAATATCTAGAAGTACGGTGCTACCTTCCGGACCTTCGACCCAATCTTCATAAATGACGGACTTTCCGGTTGCAAAGACTTCATCCTCATTATGAAGGAGAGACTCCGTCATTGTCCTGTCAAACAGCTCGAATGCTGTTTTGCCAACCAATGCCTTTTCTTCATATCCGATAAACGACTCAAAAGACTTGTTGCATCCAAGATAGACCCCTTCAGTATTTTTAAATATAATCAGGTCGGGTATCGAATCGATAACTCCTCTCAGTAGCCCGCGTTCCCTGAAGAGGTCTCTACGGTGATTCGCAAGTTCTTTTTCTGTGTTTCTGCGGATTTCCTGTCTTTTCAGTACTAGGCCAATGAGGAGAGTGAGTACCGGATAAATGACCAGGATAGGCGGTGCAACAGACTTGATGATTGGAAGAATCATGTCTGTGGGCATAAGCAACATGCAGGACAACATGTCCAATTGAACCAGAACACCAAAAAAGTAGAGCTCCTTCCAGCCGAGTGATTTGTTGTGTTTATCTATCCAATATTTACAGGCGACACCGACCAATGCGGTCGTCACAATCACAATAGTACCGACAACCCCTCCAGGGCCGCCCATGTAGAGACGAAACAGACCGGCAATGATTACAGCGATTATTGTGGGACGGAGCCCGAAAAAAAGCCCACACAGGCTGAGAAGTACCCATCTGGTATCGAAAAACACACCGGATTGCAAACTCCACGGATTCAGCATCACTGTAATACTGATCACCCCCACCAAGAAACCCGTCAAAATGTCTCTTAATTTCTCATTGGGAAACGAATAGAGGCCAAAGGTGTCGTAAATGACACACAGCACCAGCATTAGCGCTGAATTGTTCAATAACCCAGAAAAACTATTCATTTTCACCCCTGATGAAGGTTTTTTTCGAGCTGATCTGGATGACCTGTTATTTTTTCAAATGAGATTATATCAAACAATTTCTGACTGTCCTCCATAGTCCATATATGTCCAACAGATCAGAACTGGAAGAATCAGTGACGGACAGCGACAATAAATCCGTCCACCTTTGGGTCCGTCACTGGTCATCAATTTCACGGTTAAAGATTTAGCCCCATTTTTTTGACCAAGTAGACAATCCGTTTCCTGGTATCACCACAATCAAAGAGGACAACAGACTGTCGGTTATTGCTGGTATGTTTTCGTTTATTTGCCAATAAGATTGAATTTGTGTTGTTCTCCTGCCGATTTTCTTTCCGTAGTAGCACCCTAAGAATTGGCCGCTTTGTCTCTTTTTTCTGGCAAGGTTTTGGTAATTGATAACAGTAGTGTCTCAATTCGTTCCAAACGTTTTTTCATGTCTCCCATTTCTTCCTCTACTTTTTTCATGTCATTCTCCATTGTCATTGCTGAGTGGTAGGATCTGATGTTTGCCACGAGGGCAGGTTTAAACTCAGTGTCTGATTCGAGTATCTCAGCGGTCATTGTGACCAACTCTTTGTTGGAGGGTGACTCATCTTGATGGGACAATGTTGTTGGTTGATTTCCGGCAGTAGTCTCTTTTGCTGTTGGGAACGGTTCACCTGTCCCATCCGCCAGCCAGTCAATGTCGCACTCAAAGACGTCTGATATTTTTTGCAATGTTGTCCGCCTAGGAGTTTTCACTGCACCTTTCAACCACTCACTAACCCTAGATTCATTGACTCCGAGTGCTATAGAAACATCGATCTGGCTAATTTTTTTATCATCTATAAGATACTGTAATCTTTGCTTAAAGCTATTTTTCTTAGACATATCTTCCGCTATATAGCTATTTTGATCTTGCGTTTTCTACCGTTTAATTCTATCTTTGCAGCAACAGTGCTTAACAAGTGCCACTCAATTCTTGATCAAATGGCACCCACAACCAACAAAAAACGAAGGCAATATCCATGATCGAAATGGCAAAAAACCTTACAACACCCGACGAAATCATCCATGCCTTTCTGATTAAAGACAGCGTGGGTGCAATTTCGAAGTTTGCTGATACGACCAGATTCTCACGGGCCTATATCAGCCAGCACATCCACGGCCATCGCAAAAACCAAAAGATTCTGCAATGCATCGCCAACCATCTTGGTTGCGGAATTTACGGCGTCATGCCGGACAAAAGTAAAACAGGCCAGAACCGGCCAGAAAGAAAGGACAACTAGAAATAAAAAAAGTCCCGTTCCCCGGACACAGTTAGGGCGTTTATCGCTTGGCAGCTCAAACAAACTAACAGGGGGGCGGGCGTTTTTGCAATCAAATTCAAGTAGGTGCCAGTGCACCGTATACATAAAAACATAATTTTCACCAAAAGGAGAAGTTGTGATCCCCCGAGAAACCAAACTCCCACGCGACTATGAAGTGATGGACCTCGTTCTTCAGCGGGGTGATGCCGTCGAACTGGCCCGTCTGCTTTCTGTTTCTCCTCAACTCGTCAGAGCCTGGTGCCGGTCTCCGGAAACCGAGGATGAATTCTCTACCGGCAAGTTCGGACCACTGGCCAGACTGCGAACCTTAATCTCGATGATCCGGCAGGACGACCAGACGCCGGAACGCGCCTATCCGATAGGCCAGTATATCGCTAACCTGTTGTCAGGTGTCTTTGTCCCTCTGCCTGTTTCTCATACGAAGCCGGACTCTGAAATGATGCAGGAAGTCTCCAATGTCCTGCGCGAAACCGGCGACGCTATCGAGGCCTCCCGCAAGGCATGGTTCGACAACACGCCGGGTACGATCACCAACAAAGAGCGGTCAACCTGTGTCACCGAAATTGATGAGGCCATCGTTGCCCTGGTCAGCCTTCGTGACTGGATTGATTGCCAGGCATCAAAGCAATAAGGAACTGAAAATGGACAAGCCCATTATCATCCAGATCCAACCTACCCCCGAAATCGTCAACCTCCTCAAGGAGCTGATGAAGTCTCCTGGCGTTACCTTCGCTCACGAATACAAGGACCCTGATGATGCCCTTACCCTTCACCAGGCTGCTAAGGAAGTCCAGGTCACCTACCATACATTGCGTGAGTGGGTTGTAATAAAGAAGCTTATCCCCTTCTCCCGACTTGGAGGAAGCCCGAAAGGAGATATTCGGGTGTTGCGGCGCCATGTGCGCGAACTGATCGCCGGTAAAGGCCAGAAGAACAAGCGAGGCCGCAAGGGTCGGGAGGTCACGGTCATTTGAAGTGGCTTGCCAATGAATGCTTACCGGCATTGGTCGTAGCCGCCATGCTGGGAATGATGATCATCGGTTACATGCTCACCCTCGCCGAGTACGTGTCAGGCCCTGCTGCACAACTTGGCAATTGTCCCACCTGTACTGCTCCTTACCTCTCCTTCAATTCCACCTGTACAGCCCCATCGTCCTCACCACCTGCAAGCAGGGCGGCGATGGGGTTTTCTTTTGTGAAGGACTAACCACAATGAATAATATCAATACGTTAACCAATCCGATCCCGAGCCTCAACAACCCCCGTTCCCCCTCGGTTGTAAACAGCCAGATAAGGACCAGCTCACCAACAAACGCGGGTCCTTTCCAGCCTTCAAAAGTCTATCGGGTGGAACGAGCTCGAGGCTTGAACGGCTGTGGATTTAATATTTTGGTGGCAAGTTGGCAAAACCGGCAATTCCCCGCGTCAGTGTTTTCGGCTGTCCAGGCGATGTGGCGCAGGTTTTGTGAGAACAAAATAGCATCAGGAAAATTGATATGACAGAACCAAAGAGTCAGCAGGAAATTGCCCGGGCGGTTCGTGATCGGGCCGAGGAGCTGTTGGGCCGGGAGGAGCGGGAACCGCTGGACCCCGTTTTTATCAAACAATGTCTCGACGCCAACGAGCGGGGCGACGGGGTGCTCTATGCGACGCTCTATAAGGATCAATTCATTTATAACGTCACCCCGGAAAAAGGCGAATGGTATCGCTGGATGAACCACGTCTGGCAGGCGGATGATAAAGAGCGGTCATTCGGGGCAGTCGAACAATGCGCCCTGGAATACCTGCGGATGGCCATGGAGTTGCAGCAGGAGATTGACGAACATGGCATCGACAAGAATCATGAAGACGCCTGGAAACTCCGGCTGCTGGAAACATACAAAAAAAGGGTCAACCGTCTTCGTTCAGAAAACGGCGCCAGGAAGGCCCTGTACTGGTCGAAGATTGTCGACCCGAAAATGGCTTGCCGGGAGAGCGAATTTAATAAAAAGCCTCTGCTTCTGCCAGTGCAGAACGGCGTTATCGACCTGCGCACCGGAGCACTGACCAACGGTCGCCCGGCCGATCTGATGACCAAGTGCCTGGATCTTGACTACGATCCCCACGCCGATTACGAGCCATGGCATAAATTGCTTGTCGAGATCTCCGACAGTGAGGAGGTAGCGGGCTTTTTAAAACGTTCTTTCGGCTGTGCCATCACCGGTCACGCCTTCGAGCAATTTATCTGGGTCTTTATCGGGCCGGGCCGGAATGGCAAGGGCATCATGTTCAATATGATCGGCAGTGTACTTGGTCCCTTTTACCATGAACTGAATGCGGCGATGCTGATCGAGCAGCGCAACACCCCCGGGCCGAATGCGGCCTCCGAGCATATGTACAGCCTGATGGGCAAGCGGCTGATCGTCGGCTCCGAGACCAATAAGGGCCAGAAGATCAACGGTCAGGCGATAAAGCTCCTCACCGGCACCGATAAGATCACCTGTCGGCCCAACTTCCGGGCGGAGATCTCCTTCGATCCCACCCACTCTCTTTTTCTGCGGACCAACCATATTCCCTACGGCCTGACCAGTGACTTCGCCCTGGTCGAAAGGCTGTTGTTGATTCTCTTTCCTTTCCGCTATGTCGACGATGTCGAGGAGGCAAAGAGGAAGTGGCCGGGCCATGCCGATGTCTTCCGGAAGAAAGACCCGAAACTTCAGGAAAAGATGATGGCTTATCGGCCGGGAATCCTCCGCTGGCTGGTGGAGGGCTGTCTCGAATGGCAGGAAAAAGGCCTTTGTCCTCCGGCCTCGATCCTCGACGGGGTCACCAAACTGGCCAGAGAAGAAGATCATATCGGCGAATTTATCATCGATGTGTTGATTCACAAACCCGATGACAAAGAACTGAGACTGCAGTGCACGACAATGTACAGCGCCTTCAAGTGGTGGTGGAGCGTGAATATGGATTCCCGCGATCAGCGAATACCGGCGATGAAGACCATCACCAAATCACTCAGGGAGCGCGGCTTTATCGTCGACAAATCCGGCGGCAAAACCTGGATCTACTATATGGCCATCAACCATGAGGTGGCCCTTGAAGTGGACGAATTCGCCCGAAATTCGGGCTAAATGGCCGTGCAAGTAATTTAGTCTTAGGCAACTCCTATGCAAGTCATGGGCTTAACTGTTGGTAATGACAGGATAAGAGCAATCAGCCAAGAGAAGATTACTTCTTCGCACGGGCGCACGTGAAAAAATAAATTCACAGGGAAAAATACATTCCATACGCACGTGCTACATATTTACTAATTAAGTCATACCTCACACAACATTATATATAATATTAAGTAGTTAAGGGTAAGACTTGCAAATTACTTAGGTAAGACTTGAGGAGTTGTAAAAAGTTCCTTTTTCTCTGAAAGAGAAAATAAACAAGAAAGGAGAGTAAGCGATGAACGGCACAAAAGAAGTAACAGTTTTTGAATTTAATTCACAGTCAGTACGGTCACTTACGGACGAGAAGGGCGAGCCATGGTTTGTGGCGAAAGATGTTTGTGGCATTCTCGATTTGGACAATGTTGCGATGGCGCTCCAGAGAGTGCCTGAGAATCACAAGGGGATTAATTCGATTGATACCCTTGGCGGTATCCAGCAGCTAAGTACAGTTGACGAACCCGGCCTCTATCGCCTGATTCTCCGCTCGGATAAACCGGCGGCGGAACCATTTATGGAGTGGGTCACCTCCGAAGTGCTGCCTGCCATCAGAAAAAGCGGAAGTTATTCCGTGCCTCAGGTGGACGAGCTCGGCAAGGTGATCGATGTCCGGCACAGCCATATACGATCAACCCAGGCGCCCGGTGGCCTGGATATCCGTTATACCCTGGATCTGACCAAGGTGGTTCTGCAGCCAACCCAGAAAAGTCTTTCTCTGCTGGAGCGGGTGACCGGAATTGACCTCTCAGAGCTGGTGGAGGAATTAAGCATTCCGCCCAGTTCATCAGCGGTGGGGCTGGTCCGGGAGTTCATCGACCAGTGTTGCCGCCCGACCGATGAGTCGAATTGCATCAACCTCTCATCGGTCTATCAGGCCTATCAGCAGTGGTTCAAAAAATATAACTATCCGGCAGTGCTGCTTACCCTGCGGCGGCAATTTTCCAAACTGCTGCAAGAGGCGGGCTACGGCAAACAGAAAAGAGGCGGCATGGTGAAGATTTTCGGCCTTGAACTGGTTACCGGCGAGCCTTTGGACGCATAGGAGTTTCAAGCCATGGACCAGCTTCTAAGAAATATCGCCGACCGCTATAACCTGAAAAGGAAGACCGGTAAATATGCAGGACCCTGCCCGAAGTGCGGCGGGTCGACCGGATCGGACAAATTCAATATCAAGGATGACGGCGGCTTCAAGTGTTATGCCTGCGATTTCAAGGGCGACATCATCACCTGGCTGCGGGAAATGGAGCAGATGAGCTGTCCCCAGGCCCATGAAGCGGTGGGGCTGGCCTGCCGGGCGAGCTCCTGCCCTGTTGCTGATACCTGTCGGCTGGGTAACGGGACCGGCAAAGGCCGGAAGAAAGCTGTGTATTCGGTTAAACCGCAATCAAATCAGGTGAAGGAATTGCCTATTCCGGCGGTCATCACCCCGAAAGATATCTGGGAAAAGTGGGCCCGTGAGCTGGTGGCAAAAGGCGAAGAGAAGATTGCCGGGCAGGCTGAGGTGTTGAAGTGGCTGGCAACGCGGGGCATAAAGCTCGATTCAGTCAACCGCTTTCGCCTCGGCTGGCTGGAGCATGACCGGAAGGTCAAGCGCTCGGCTGTTGGCCTTCCGGAAATTGAAGGCAAGAAAGAGCAATGGTTGCCGGGCGGTTTATTGATACCGATCATCGACCGGAAAAACCGGATTCACCGGCTGCGGATCAGAAGGCCGAAAACCGCCCGTGAGAAGTTCCTCGGCGATCTGAAATACTTCTGGGTCAAGGGCAGCGGTACCCATCCCATGGTAATTCGACCGGCGGGCAAGATCCGCGGCGCGGTGATCGTCGAGGCCGAGCTTGACGCCATGGCCGTAGCTGCAGCCCATGCCGGGGTGATGGTCATTGCCCTGGGGACTGTCGCCACCGGTATTCCTGAACCTCTGCGGACTGAACTGAAAACCGTGCCGGTGATTCTGGTTGCCCTCGACGCAGACCAGGGCAAAGATGGTAAACCCGGCCCTGGAGCGGTTGCCGCAGCTGCCTGGCTGGCCGAATACCGGCAGGCTAAATACTGGCCGGTGCTTCAGGGCAAAGATCCCGGCAATTATGTGGAGCTCGGCGGCGATCTGGCCAGATGGATTGAGCCCGGCCTGGTCCCGGAACTGAAACCTCAGAAGGTTGGCCATGACTCCGCCTGTTCCCCTGGTCTTCACCAGCGGGGGGAGGGGGTGACTCCTCCTCCGGTGAAAATTAATCCTCTACCGGTGAACGATTCGCTCGATCAACTTGACCGGGAACCCGGCCTGAAGCGCTGTGCGATCTGCCTCGGCGAGCTCTTCTTAAAAGGCGAGCGCGGCGGCTGTTTCTGTGTCCAGTGCCAGCCGGTGAGTGTGCCCGGTAAACTGGTAAGAGCAACAGTCGCCCGTGGCCATTACGTGATCTCGTGAGAGAGAATAGGCTGCTGCGCAGCAAGGTAAAGAAAGGCAAACAACAATGGAGACAACAATGAAAAATTGGCAAAGGTTTTTAGACAGTGTCCTGGGCGATCCCCTCGCCATCGAAAACTTGCGGGTATGGATGGGACGGCTATTTGATTTCAAGGCACCGCCTCCCGGCCGGATGCTGCTGTTGGTGGGTGACAGCTCTTCCACACACCGCCTGCTGCTAAATCTGCTGTGCTTTTTGGTCGGCTCGGTACGCTGTGCCCGAATCAGCCCGTCGATGCTGGAGAAAAACGAGCTGCTTTGTTTGCTCGATGGCTGCCGGTTGAATATCGGCGATGAACAGGAGCTGTTTGGAACAGAAAACGAAGATCTGGTCGTCCGGGATTTTTATTGCCGGGTGAACAATCCTGTCTTTGCCGCCTGGGTAAAAAGGTTGCTTGGCCAGGATCTGCTGATGGCCAGGGACCATGACGGCAAAAGACCCTATGGGTTTATGCCAGCTTGCGCCCTGGCCGGTTCCTGTAACTCCTTTTCCCTGTCTGATGACCTGCAGCGGGACCGGGAACTGATGGCCCGTTTACTGTTCATTGAAACCAGACCTGAAGCGGGTGATGTTGATTGTGAGCTGTTCAATAAACTGAAGGCCGAGGGCGATTTGATTGTCGCCTGGGCCATGGCCGCAATAGAGCCTGGCGGAGACCTTGAACCGGCTGGCCGAGCGATGAAGTTGCCGGAAGATATTGACCGGGGCAAGAAAGTTGTCCACTGCTGTTGAACTGTTCGGGGTGAGCTATGACCATTAGAGCCTGGGTTGAATTCAAAGAAGGCAAGAACAAGGCGGAGGTATTGCGCCAGTTGCAGGACCTTGGCTACGAGCTCACCCAACGGACCTTCTACCGGCATTGCCAGCAAGGCAAGTGCCGCCTGAATCAGGACGGGGTCTATTCCCGCCGACTGGTTAAGCAGTATATCGAGGCGGAGGGCATCGGCCGGATTGGCGAGCCTGAAGAGAAAGAAGGGCCGAACATCGCTCTTTCCATTGAGAAGCTGCAGTTGGAGAACGAAAAACTGAAGATCAATAACCAGCATGCGGCCCTGAAGTTTAACAAGGATCAGGGCCTGCTCCTGGAGCGGGACGCCCTCTATCTCGAGATGGCATCCCGAACGGTGGCCCTCGATAACGGCTTTCGCCAGAAGATCGAGATGGAAGCGCCGGCTTTGATTGTCGCAGTTAAGGGTGAGCTCGCCCGGCAGGCGGAATTCACCGACCTGCTGCTGCAGGTCTGGGACGAACTGCTGAACAGTTTCAGCACCGCCGATGAGTTCGAGGTGCTGTTTGAAGATGATGAGGTGATCAAGTAATGCTGCAGCCGCAATCCATCAAAAAAGTGCGCCGGTATAAAGGCACTCTTGCCATCCTGGGCGAACATGCCGAAAAATCCCGGCTTCACCTCGACAACGGCCGGTACCGCTTTCAGTTCTCCAGGGCCGAGCAACTGGTCTTTAACAGGCGAACAAAAATCAAACCGTCCAAATGGGCACCAAACCATATGAAGGTGCCCACCGGCCTGTTTGAAGACAGCTATCTGAACCTTGATGTGACGCCCCATCTTGCCGGGATGCTCGATGCCTACGCCCTGCCTTTTATCAGAAAGATTGCCGTCTGTGCCGCACCCCAGACCACAAAGACCACCTTTGGCCTGACCGCCTTTGCCTGGTCGTCAGTCTTTGAACCCGGCCCGGCTCTTTATGTCTATCCCACGGAGAAGTCCGGGGTGGAGATTATGGAGGAACGGATCCAGCGCTCCTATAAACTCTCGCCACAGCTGCGAAGGTTGATGACCGGTCGCCATGACGATGTGGCCAAGCATAAGCTGCGCTTACGTAATATGTACCACCGGATCGCCTGGGCCGGGTCACTCACTTCTCTTGCCCATAGATCGATCAAGCTGCTGCTTCTCGATGAGGTGGATAAATACCTTGAACGGCCCAGTGCCACCGAGGCCAGCACCATTGATCTGGCCAAGCTGCGGACCAGATCCTTTCGCAATCGTAAAATACTGGTGATGGCTTCCGCCTCGACAGAAAAAGGCTTTATCTGGCTGGAGATCAGCAAAGAGACACAGGCTCTTTTTGTCTACTGGGCCACCTGTCCCTATTGCGGCACTGAACAGCTGATGCAGTTCAATAAAGACAGTTTCTGGTGGCCGAAAGGTGAAGACGGCCATTCCCTGGACCGCAAGGAGATCGAGGCGAAAAAGCTGGCCCGCTATATCTGCCAGCAGCCATCCTGCCGGCAGATGTGGGACGACGATGCCCGGCACACAGCCAACAAACTATCGATGAAAGGCGGCTGGCGCTTGCGCACGGAAGACGGTTCCCAGGGCGAAGAGATGTTTCGTTACCTGCAGAGACACCGGCCGCAATCCATCGGTTTTATTGTGCCTTCCTGGACCTCGTACTTTGTCAGCCTCAGTGAGGTGGCCAGCAGTTACCTGAAGTGCAAGGACAAGAACCTTAGCCCCGAGGAACAGTTTAACGCCTATCAGGATTTTCAGAACGGCCACCGCTCGCTGCCCTGGAAGATCGAGCTGCAGGCCCAGCCGGTGGATAAAATCCTTTCGTTCTGTGACGACCGGCCGGAAAGTCGGTTGCCCGGTGGCGAACGGGTGGCGGCCTTGCTGGCCGGAATTGATACCCAGGACGACGGTCTTTTCTATCTGTCCCTCTGGGCCTTTGGCTATGGCTTTAAAAACGAGCAATGGCTGGTTCTGCGTAAGCCGGTCGATTCCTTTGAAGCAATAGCTGAGACCCTCTGGGGCAGTGAGTATTTTGATATGGATGGCCAGCGCTACCATGTCGAGCATGCCTTTATCGATATGCTTGGCCACCGGACCAAGGAAGTCCTGGAATTCTGCATCCAGTATGAAGGGATGATTACCCCGGTCTTTGGCTCGAACCGGCCGATGAGCCAGCCCTATGTCTTCAGCCAGAAAGAATATATGCCGGGCACCGATCAGCCGATACCCGGCGGCGGGATCCGGGCGATCCGGATGAATACCAAATTCTTCAAGGATAATATGGCGATCAAGCTCTCTCTGGTACCGGATACGCCCGGCTGTATCCATCTGTACCGGGATGTGGGCGAGGACTATTGCAAACAGTTGATCTCCGAGGCCCGCGATGAAAAGGGCGTCTGGAAACAGATCGGCAGCAGGGACAATCATTATTGGGATAACTGGGTGGCGGTCTGCTGCCTGGCTGAATACCTCGGGGTCAAACACCGGGTCAAGCCGGAAAATCTTGAAGATGAAGAGATAGAAGAGCAAGTGATCAGAGTCAGTTCGCAGTTTATGGGAGGTTGAAAGATGGGGAAAACCGGACCAATCCTGGTGACCTTAGAGGAAATAGCCGAGTACACCGGCCGGAACAGGAAAACCATTAAGAAATGGGTCGAGGAAGAAAACTTCCCTGCAGTCAAGGTTGACGGTCGGTGGGAGTCGAATAGAGAGCTGATCGATGAGTTTCAGCGGCAACGTATTAAAAAGATGATAGAAGGATGGAGCCCATGCCGAGAAATATGAGTTTTGCCTTAACCACACCCCAGTTCCTGAATAAAACCAAGGATGTTACCCGAAGGCTTGGCTGGGATTTTCTTCAACCGGGAGATCTGCTCTGGGCGGTAAAAAAGGCTATGGGGCTGCGTAAGGGTGAGCAGATACAGAGATTAGGCTTGATCGAGATAGTCAGTGTCAGAGCCGAGCCGCTGAACGCCATCACCAAAGAGGATGTTGCAAGAGAAGGTTTTCCTCAGTGGACCCCGGCCGAGTTTATCAACTTCTTTGCCGGGCATAATGAGGTCCCGCAAGACACCATTGTCAACCGCATTGAATTCAGGCATCTGGAACGGGAAGAGGACGCCCTTGAAGCCGAAGAGGTCCGGATGGAGCTCGCCGAATTCAACCTGCATAACGATAAGGTGCGAAAGGAGATCGCCCGCATTGATATTGTCGTCAAACAGATCCAGCTTAATCTCGATATCTACCGGGGCAAGTATATACCCCGGTCGCGTTTGAACGGCGAGCTGGAATTACAGGCCTCGGTTTTAGGAAAAGAGCTTGAATGCCTGTTTCAAAATTGCCTGCCCGAGGTGATTGATCTGGTTGGCGGCAATCAGCAGAAGGCACCGGATTTGCTGAAATACCTGTTGAAGAAAAAGAGCTACATGCTGACCGACCGGAAAGCCAGAGCCTATTGACCGGAAGAGGGAAAGAAATGGCAGCAGAAAAACAAAGCCTCACATCAAAATGCCCGGTAACCGGTGGTTTAATGCTCAAATGCACCGAGCGTGGTTTTCGTGAGGCCTGCGAGAAATACCGTCGCAACCTCAAACTGAAGACGGGCACCAGAACGGAGTATTGCGATACATGCCGCGGTGAGGTGCCGGGGGAAGTTATTTTTATTGATATGCAGCATTATCAGACCGGAGTTCTAAAGGCTATGAGTGAGACCGAGAAAAAGAATTGTTTCTTATGCGGTGAGGAAAAAAATCTGAAAAGCCAGTATGGCCATGAGGTCTGCGCCTATTGCCAGATTATCAGGCTGCAGGCAAAGAACCGGCCGGATGTGCTGATCAAGGCCTTGCAGGAATGCCGGCAGCTGCCCGAAGAGGATCTTGAGGGAGGTGCAAGCGGATCACAGGAGGAAATTGACCGGCTGCGAACCGAGCTTTCGGTTGCCAAAAGCGCTTTGTTAAGTGGTGCCGGTCAGGAGACGGTGCCTTCGCTTAAAGCTGAACTGCTCGCCGCAAAGAGAAATTTGGACGCGGCCAATATCCGCATCCAGCAGCTGGAGAATATGGCCGGGAAAAGCCTGGATATTATCCGGCTGCAGGAGCTCGCCTGGAAGTTCGCCGAAGGGGTGATCAGTGGTGAGGTGATCGGTGTTGAGGTGGAGGATATTCGCTTATTGCGCGGGTTGCAATGAAGGCCTCAGGAGCGCCGATAATGAGCTGTTGATCGAAGGCGATAATACCTATTCACTTTAACAGGAAAACAAACAGTCGAAAAACATGGGAACAAATCCAGCCAACCAGGTTGTTCTTTTGTACCCAAAGGTAGCCCCAAATGAATATTGACAGCAAACTGCAGATCATCGCCAGCTATCACGACAAGCTGTTACAGAGATATCATTCCCTCGGCACTACCATTGCCCAGCTGACCGCCAATGGCTGCATTGATGCCAAAGAACACTGGAAGGATGGCAAGTATCTCTGCCTGCTCTATAAGATGAACAGGGTCAATTTACCCTCATCTAGTCATAAAACAATTCCAGCCAGTTATATATAAAACTGGTCAACCTCTCTCGCATATGGTACATTACCGCAAATTGTATCAAAAGCGAGAGGGTCATTTTGGATTTAAAACATGTTACAGTCCGTCCTGTAGAGGTCTCGGAAGAACCACAATACCAAGGGTTAATGCAACAATATCATTACCTTGGTGCCTTGCCGAAAATCAGTAACACAATCTGGTATATAGCCACATGCGACGATCATTGGCTCGGGCTGCTCAGCTTTTCAGCCTCTGCTTTAAAATGTAGCGCCCGGGACCGTTGGATTGGCTGGGGGCATCGTTTACAGTACGACAGACTTCATCTGGTAGCCAATAATTCTCGCTTTTTGATCCTGCCCGATTGCCACTTTAAAAATCTTGCCACCCGGATTCTCTCCCTATGCAGGCGAAGAATTCAAAGTGACTGGGTGGATCGATTCGGGTTTCCACTTTTGATGATGGAAACCTTTGTGGACCCGACTCGTTTTATCGGCACCATCTACCACGCAGCGAACTGGACCATGGTCGGCAAAACCAAGGGGTATCAGCGCATTCGCAGCGGTTACAGCAATAACCAGCAATCAGCCAAACTTGTTTTCATGCAACCCCTGCAGCGCAATGCCCGTTCTATACTATCTGGCCCATCATTGCCTCAACAATACGTAACAGGAGCACCTCGAATGAAACTTACCGCAGAACAAATGAGATCTCTGCCGGATTTTTTTAAGAGCATCGATGACCCCCGCCGTGCACAAGGCAGGCGGCATTCTGTTCATGTTGTCCTCGCCATTGCCGCCGGTGCAGTTTTATGCGGGATGCGCGGCTACAAGGCTATTTCCGACTGGGCTCAAGCCTTATCTCCCAAGGCTCGCGCGAGATTTGGGTGCTATTACAGCGACAGAAAAAACAGCGTCCCCAGTGAAAGCACCATACGTAACGTATTAATTCGTATCAAACCAGTTGAACTGGACCGTGCACTCCAGCTATGGAATGCACAATATGGAGCCATCGACGAAAGCCTGGCAATCGATGGCAAAACCATGTGCAATGCTTTTGATGACAGTGGTCGGCAAGTCCATATCATGGGGGCCGTCGGCCATCAAAGTAAACAAAGCTACACCCAAAAAAAGTCGGCACTCTGCCGGTAAAAGGTAGCGATAAAGAAAAACAGACGAACGAAATCAAAACCGCCATACCTCTCCTTGATTGTATAGATATTCAAGGAAAAACCATCACTGCCGATGCTCTGTTAACCCAGCGGGATCTAGCCAAATATCTGGTTGAGCAACGAAAAGCACATTATCATTTCACCGCCAAAGACAATCAAAAGAAGCTGCTCAATGAAGTTGCTTCATTTTTCGAAAATGTTTCCTGGGAGCCTGACTATATAACCCGGGACAAAAAACATGGCCGTAATGAAACCAGAAAAATCTGGGCAACTACAGACATTAATGAGCACCTCAACTTTCCCCATGTCGCGCAGGCTTTCAAAATTGAACGGGTGACATACCGTAAAAATCAAAAAAATTCTCGTGTCGTCGCCTACGGTATCACCAGCAAATCTCCTCAACTGGCCACCGCAGAACAGATATTAAGAGACAACAGACTGCATTGGAGCATTGAAAACAGTTGTCATTACATCCTTGACTGGAATTACGACGAAGATCGCTGTCGAATCTCAAAAGGCTACGGACCTGAAAATATCACTCGACTTAGGAGATTCGCTATTGGCCTCCTCAAAAGCAAGTCTGTTGGCAATGTAGCTCAAAAAATGCGACAACTCAGTTTTTCTCCACGTATGGTCTTAGATTACCTCAGAATTTCTAAGAATACCCACAGTTCCTCTACTGTTTAACGGTAGAATAAATTTACCGTGATAAGATGAAAGATGGGGCGAGAAGAAAGAAGTATGTCGGCAATCATCCCTTACGGGTTGCTGAGGCCAGAAAGAAGCTGCAAAATTATAAAGACCGGGTTTCCTGCATTCTGACGCAAGAAAAGGTCAAGGCCGATCTGGATGAAATCGAGACTGTGATTCACCGGCTGTTAACTGTCTGTTCCCGGTTCGATCTGGCCGCGAGGTTTGCTCTGGAGGAAGAGCATAATGGGGACAAAGATTTTTCATCGAGGCGCGGATCTGCCGAAGTGGTGTACCCAAAAATATCTTGTGCTGTGGCTATGGAAGGGCAGAATGAGTGATAATGTATTTTTCTCAAATGTTTCTAAAAGCTGATCAGCAATTTTTGTCTTATTTGCTAAAGTTCCACCATAATCAGAATACCAGCGATCAAAATTCGAACTTGGAGCCCAAGACTCTCCCCCTTGACCGCGAAACAAAAAACAGCCACGTAAGAAATGCCCATTCTCGAATTGGTCTGAGATGATTTTATCTTTGTACTCAGACCACGATTCACACGTCATTAATTCAATGCCCATGCTTAACTTTTGCCTCTAATCGCGGTGCTGACCGGTGCCGTGCGTCGATCACAACACGAATGGTGCCACATCAAGAAAGCGTCCAACTTCCTCTAGCTGCGCGCCATTTGAGCGGACCTGAGTTGCCGAAACCGTAACGTCCAACTTCTTAGCCTCCTCGGGGCCGCATGCGCAAAGTTTATGGATTTGTTAAATATTCCAAATCTTCACTTAATCTGGCAATCTAACTACCAGTTCCATTTCAACCTGAAGATCAGGTGCTGCTAGTGCTTGAACACCGACGCCAGTAACGCAGGGCTGGGCGCCTTGAAACGTTGATATGAACGCTGGCATAATCTCCTCAAGTCTTCCAGGCGTAAGGTCTACAAGATAGATTCGAGCTATAACCACATCCTCTGGATTAGCCCCGGCCGCTTTTAATGCAGATAGCGCATTTTGGGAAACAATTTTCATTTGTTCTTCCACGCTTTCTGGCACTGGCTCACCGTTAGGCTGCCACGCAACTTGACCAGAAATATACGCCATTCGGCCAGGTTCAACTATCGAGACTTGTGAGTACCCAATGTCACTTGTATTAGGTAATGATTGAGGATTCATACGGATAATATTTTTAGACATGCGTACCTCATTTTTAAGTGTTTTCCTAAAAGTTTAATTTGCTGTCGGTTAGATGATGCCTAATCGCGGTGCTGACCGGCACCCGATTAGGCAAACGAAGTTCGAATGATCGGTATGCGGTGTCCGGTCAAGTACCTTGTTCTGGCGCAAGGCGACAGGGCAAGGGGCTTGACGAAGTCAGCAACGCGATTCATGGCGACACAGTCGCTATGAACGTCCCGGCTCACGAGTGAGGGCCGCTTTTTGGCCCGAATCTCTGTGGAGCCGGTTTTTCGGTTTTCTTGTATATTTCTATTGTACCATCTATCCCAGGACCTGAGTGTTTGATATAAAAGACTTCATTTTTATCGGGAGTCCCGATTGTAATAGTAGTTTCATCACTCAAATTAAATGTCAAAACGAATATCCCGCTGCCAATATCACTGTCTGGAAGCCCTAAAAGCGATTCAATATAGTCATAATTCTTTTTATCATTGTATTTCGATAAATAACTCATCACTTTCTCGGTCTCACGAGATGGCAATGCATCATCTTGACCAGCATCTAATCTTATCGGCAGAATTAAAAAAACTAGAATTATGTTTAAAATTACAGTCTTCATTTTGAAACCGAACGCGATGATCACCGGTTTATCCGGTGCATTTATTTGTTGTGCCCTATCTTGGTTCAAAGACAAACCTAGTAACCTTACTGCGAGATAGCGCCAGCCGAGATCTCGGTGAATGGCGGCGGATAGCCTCGCTCCCACGTAAAGCGTACGTAGCGAAAGAGATTTGCGTCGTAATCGATGCCCACCGTATCGCAAATGTGTTTTCCTAGGCCTCTTACCCAAGAGTACTCTGTCACCCCTTTAACTCCCCATTCTTTCAGATCGCTGCTGCTTTCTACCCAGAAAATATTATGATTGCCAATTCGACTAGGTTCCGGATTGGTAAAATGAAAAACGATATGACCAGGCGGGGCATCCTTAGGTGCTGTCTGAGTTGGGCCAAAATCAAGAATCACGCTGTCGTACTGGTAATCTTCTAAATATTGAGCCACATGTCCAGGAAGACCTTGCAATGAGATGACGCTACCATCCGGTCTTAAGTTAAGTGTCAGTTTAATGGAGGCGTTACCAAGCTTCGGTAATGCCTTGATCAGCACGGGGTATTCTTCTTTAGCAGCAAGAGCTTGCACTGAGAATGCCGACAGCAATATAAAGAAGAAAAATGAAGAAAATCTGGACATATTCATTCCATATGTGTTTTGAAAAACGGACTTTCGAATCGCGGTGCTTGACTAAGTCAGCACCGCGATTCATGGCGACGCAGTCGCCATGAACGGTTTAATCAGACACCCGGCTTTTTGGCTTTTAAAAGTTAATATTTGTGTAAAAAACCACCAAGCAAACCACACAACGCTTTGTTCAGTTACGCCGTAGGCGTCACCTTGAACCAAGCGTTATGCGTTTTTTTCTGCTTTAGCCATTCTGAGCTAGCGAAAAACCCGCTTTGGCAATAATTAACACACCCAAAACGAAGATAGAAATAAAGAATACTCTTCTAAATTTTGTTTCTGAAAGTGATTTTCTTACTTTCTGACCAAGCATCATTCCTATAATTGCTGGAACAACTGCAAAGGCAGAAATTGTTGCAAGTTTTGGAGTTAGCAAATTGTTATTTTGAAGCGCAAAAGCAAGACCTATTGTCGACAGAGAAAACAACATACCCATTGCCTGCACAAGCATATCGCGCGAGAGTCCAATTTCCTGTAAATACATGACACCGGGTACGACGAACGATCCGGTCATGCCAGTAAGAATGCCATTGACTGCACCTAAAATTGGACCAGCCCACTTTTCATGATGTGGGGATATTGAAAGTCGAAGTCCCAAGATGTTGAGGATTGAATAGGCAGTCAGCAAAATCCCAAGTAAAATAGAAAGATACAGCGGATTTATTAAGGTTAAGGCGGTTGCGCCAAGACCAATTGTAACTGTTGCCAAACACAGGAATGGCCAAATTCGCTTAAATATGGTTTTGGCATTACCGCCGACAAATGCCTGCCAAATGTTGGTGACGAAAGCTGGGATCAGTAGTAACGCCATTGCTGTCGTTAAATCAAGGGTAGCAGCCAATAGCCCTAAACTTACTGTTGGTAAACCAAGACCAATTACACCCTTAACGCTACCGGCAAGTAAGAACGTTGCTGCAATAATAATTATAGTAAATGTTTCATTCATAAGAATTCGCTTTCATTCATTTTGGCGCATAATGTGCTCTTCAGCAGCCGCATTTTTTTTACGATCTACTAAAAGAGATGATTAGACTTTTTCACCATGGAACATGTCCATTTGTATCGAAAAATCCACCTGTTGGTCCGTGTTCCGGAAGAGTAGCAAGTCTCAGCACAACCGATGCTGCCTGCTCAGCAGTACCTGTGCCACGGTGGCCATTGAGATCCGTCGCTGTAAAACCAGGATCGACTGAGTTGACCTTTATGGATGTGTCTTTCAATTCATGAGCAAATTGAACTGTAACCGCATTGAGCGCGGTTTTGGACGAGTTGTAGGCGAGCAATTTAAACTGCGAAAACTCATAGTCTGGATCACTGTTCAAAGTTAATGAACCAAGTCCGGATGACATATTGACCACTCTTGCTGTACAGATTTGAGGAGCAATGGAAACATCGTTTGTAAAACCGAAACAGCACCAAAAACGTTTGTTTCGTAGGTTTTTCGAAATGTGTCCAGACTTACCTGACTTGGTAGCCATCCCGCGTCAAGGCAGATGCCTGCATTGTTGATCAAAACATCAAGTCTACCAAAACGTTCGCTTATCAACCTCGCCGCTGCCTTGATCGTGGTGTGATCGGTGACATCAATCGGAACAAAAACGGCGCGCAAATCCATCACTTTTTCCTCCCTTGTCAGAGGAATTGTCGCTGAAAAATACGATTTTGTCATTAGAGAACTTTGTTTTGTATGGTTGTAATTCACTCTCTGTTTTAATCATTTATGAAACCTTGAATATTTTTATTAGGCTAACGCCGCCAGCACGCGCGGCTTTGTAGTCAAGGCTAAGCCGCAACGAAAAGACGTCGCCGTGCCTAGCCTTGTTAGATTTTTATAGCGCCATATGCAACAGTGGATAAGGCTTACCCTGACCATCGACTGGTGAGCGGCCTGTCACATTAAAGCCAATATGCTGGTAAAAACCTAGCGCCTGTCCATTCTGTTCATTTACATCGACCTTTGAGGCTCCCTGCTCTTTGATGGCATGAGCTGCTAGCATGGCACCAATGCCTTTTCCGCGCGCATCAGGTGAGATGAACAACATTTCAATATTACCGTCATGGACGCCACAGAATCCCTGAATTTCACCATGACCATTTTTAACGCACCTCAAATCAACTGCGTCAAAATACTGATTCAGAATTAACGGCTTTAACTCCTGTAGATCATCTTCAACCAGAAAGTCATGCGTTACCCTGACCGAGGCTTCCCAGATTTCTAATAGCTTAAGGTGATCTGCTTTTTCTACGATCTCAATATTCATCACTAAACCCGATTGAAAATTTAACGTTAAAAATCAACGGCGCCGCAGGCGTCCACTGGATTGCCTTGTTGAGCGCTCCTCAAATACTCGGCGACCTCATCGTCCGACCTCAAGTGAACGCTCACACCATTGAAGCCCCTAAGGAGGGCTTGATGGCCATCATGCGACCTAAGGTCGGTACGTTCGTAATATCGAGAGGCCCATTTAAGCAACTTATGCAAACCTTCCTCGGACTGCTTCCTGTCAAGATGCAGCTTGCTCTCAGAGCCTCGCTGGATCAATCGAGATCGACATAATTCCCACGGCAAGTCGAGCCAAACCAGAGTATTTGCCGCACTCAGGAAGCGCTCTGCAAGCTCTCCAAATACACCTTCTACGATCCATCTGTCTTGAGCCAGACTCTCTAGGATAAGTGTATCGACCTCATTTTGAGAGCGCATTTCATCAAATCCGCCAGGCTTCCAGAAAAGATTATCGAGATACACGATATCTACGCCTGTCATGGCAAGATGTCGCGCTAGCCAAGTTTTTCCGGAACCTGAATTGCCAATGATTACCGTCTTCATTTCATCACGCTCAACGACGCTAATCAGCCGCGCGTCTTTTTTGCGTCGGCTGAATTAGCCTTGTTATGAGATTTTCTTCAGTTGTTTGTTGAATATATCAAGGACCTCAACTTTCAATGTTTCATGGAAAGCTTCTCGATCAAATCCATCCGGGTCTTGCGATGGAGGAAAATTTTTATTTCGCATGTTCTCTGGAAATGGTGCAAGAAATGATAAGTGGCCGGCATTTTTAACCGTTCTTACATTGACGAGCGCTGAGTTCTTTACGTTTTTCTTTATCAGGTCAGCTTGCCAATACGGTGTGAGTGTGTCGTGCTCCGCCGAAAAAACCACAATTGGGATATCAACATTGTTAAACGAATCAGGATGCTGATACCATGCAACTGCCGGTGCAAAAAGAACAAGCGCCTTAACTCGTTCATCATGAGCGACTTCGATCTGTTCCCTCTCCATAGACCAAGGAACAGCCCCTGCAATTGCAAGTGCAGTACACCCCCCCATGGAATGTCCGATCATAAAAATGTGCTGAGAGTCTATATGCGCCATAAAATCAGGATCGGTAAGTAACGTGTCAATGACAAACTGTATATGCTTTGTACGCAAGGTTACGTTTTTAATCTGTCCTTCAAGAGAATTATCATTTCTGTTATTGCCATGATGTTCAATCATTGCGACGATATAGCCATTTTGGGCTAAATATTGAGCTACAATCCTATATAACAGATGAGATCCTCCACCACCGTGGGATAGTAAAACAAGTGGGAATTTACCGTTTGCAATTTTTCCATCAGGGCATGCATTAATACTGTAAGGACCAATCTTTATATTCTGAGACTCGTCTGTGTTGGGATATAATAGCCAAGTCTCGAAATTAATATTATTTGCCTCATCGAAGATTCTAATTGTTTTGCTACCAGCTGAATAATTCATATTAATTGTCAAAACGATCTCCTGTATTCCCATTTCTCATAATCGCGGCGCTGACCGGCGCCGCACACCGATCAGGCAAACGAAGTTTGAATGATCGGTGTGCAGTGTCCAGTCAAGTACCTTGTTCTGGCGCAAGGCGACAGGGCAAGGTACTTGACGAAGTCAGCACCACGATTCATGGCGACGCAGTCGCCATGAACGTGAAGCTCACCGGCCGAGGCCGCGCAGTGGCTGAGGTCCGAGTGAAGCGACTGCTTATGTGTTCATATTTTATTAATTCTTTAACTTTGAACCACAGCAATCTTGACTCCAAAATACACAAAGAGAGCGCCTATTGTGCGATTTAACCATTTAGTTATAATTTCTGAGCGACGAAGTTGCGATGCAACCCTTGATGATGCCCATGCAACAAAAAGATTCCAAAGTGTTCCGTTGATATTGAACAAAATTCCTAGAAATAAAAGAGCTAAACTTTTATTTTCTGCATTCGGAGAAATGAATTGTGGTAAAAAAGCAAGAAAGAATATAGCGACCTTTGGGTTAAGAGCATTGGTTAGAAATCCTTGCCAAAAGATGGTGCTTAACTTTGTTGTTGGCATTGTCTGAACTTCACTTACAGTTGCCTTGTTTTTAAGAAACATTGTGATGCCGATATATACAAGATATGCTGCTCCAGTGAATTTGATAATTGTAAAGGCTGTTGCTGAAGCCGCAATAATAGCAGAAAGACCAACACTTGCAGCAACAACATGAACAATACATCCGGCGCCTATACCTAATGCGGCAATACTGCCACCACGAAATCCTTGCGTACTTGATCGACCAAGAATGTAAAGCACATCCGCTCCAGGTGTGATATTTAGAATGAGACCTGAAACGATAAAAAGAACTAAATTCTCTGTTCCGAGCATTTTTCCTCCTGTACTATTTCAAACATAACGCCCGGCATGAGGCTCGGCGGCTTTTTGTCGTCGCTCTCAATGCCGTTGTTCGGCATCCGTTAATAATTCTTTTAACATTCGCACACACTCAAGTTTTGATCCATTCGGCAAATGGTGAAATGTCAAACCATGATCTAAATAGCCATGTTTCAGGTAAAAGCCTTTTGCATTTAGTATGGAATGAACGATAATTTTAACGACATTGCTATTTCGAGCTATTTTTTCAAGTTCGAGAAGAAGTTTTGTTCCAACCCCATTTCCCACCAAATCCGGATGAATATAGATTGCGCTGATTTCAGCATTTTGGATATCAAGAATGCCCAAGCCCATTAAATCCTGTTTTGAATCATGGGCAACTAAGAATACCTTTTCTTTGAGAGCTTGATCGTAAACAGAAGGAGTTAGGACACTTGTCCAGGCGTTCAACTGCTCATTGGTATAATGTTCACCACACAGTCTCTCGATTGATGAAATATGCAATTTTGAAATATTTTTTTTATCAGTATCAGATGCTTTTCTTATCTTCATAGGATCTCACTGCCGAACGCCGCGTTAAGGTGTGAACAACGCCAACACTCAACCTAAATCATTGTGCCGTAAACACTAAAGCTGATTCAAACCGAAAATACCAAGCGTTGAGAATCACTCTTAAACGCTTTGTTATGTGAATTCTCGACTGAAACGCCGAACTTTTGTACGCATATTTTTCATAGGAGATGACGTATTAAACTGAATCATTCGCCCTAGAGTCCATTGCTTATACCACGCTACACCATACAACTCATGATCACTTAAACTTGAAATTAGTAGAAGTATCTCGTTAATCGTAGATTCTAGCTCAACAAGCAGATCACCGTATTTCCAGTCACGATATTCTTCGTAGAAACTCTCGGCGAGTAATCCAAGTTGATTCCATTTATAGCCAGTTGCAGGAAAATCCACATGCTGATTTTGAGATTTTAGACACTGCCATTTTAGAACGAGTTTTCCCCAACCAATCAAGTAAGCGACTGTATCACTAACGCTAATGATTGTACATTTAACGTTTCCCTCTACGCCGACTTTACGAACTTTACTTTCAGGAATTGAGCGATAGTCAGCCATTAGTTTGGGAAATATTGAGTTTATGGCTAACTTCAACTCATCCTTATTTTTTAGTACAGAAGACAATTTCGACCTCCATTCACATAACGTTTTGCATCACCGGCTGGCCGTGGCACTGGCTACCAACATGACGCGTAGCAACGCACTTTGCAATATCGCCCAAAAAACGCGCGTGTTTGCCAGTCCGGTGCATGCTATTGTTGGGCTAATTGTTTAATTTTACATAGATAATTTTGTCACAGTTTATGCTCTCCTACCGGGGTTTCGGTTGAAATTATGTGCAGACTAGAAGAGTGAAGTCCAAGGTTGAATCGACTGCCCTCTGTGTCAATGTAAGTGAGACACCTACCCCTTGAAAAATTAGTGTAGGGCGGGTAGGAAATTCTCCATGCAATTTAAAACAAAATCCATACACAGCGCAAAACATTCACATCCAGCATCAATGACCGACAAAGAGCCAAAACGACCTGATCCAGAAGTGCTGGAAACGAAACCCCGGCGGCGTTTTACGGCAAAATACAAGCTCAGCGTTCTGGCAGAAGTTGATGCTTGTAGCAAGTCCGGCGAAATTGGTGCGCTTCTGCGAAGGGAAGGTCTGTATTATTCAAACATCCGCACCTGGCAACGGCAATTACAGGAAGGCGCACTCAAAGGACTTTCTCCCAAAAAGAGAGGGAGAAAAAAACATGAGGTTAATCCCTTGGCAAAACGTGTTGCCGAATTGGAGCGGGACAATACCAAATTGGCCAAAAAGCTCAAACAAGCTGAAACTATAATCGAAGTTCAAAAAAAAATATCAGAAATCCTGGGGATCTCACAGCCCAACAGCAACGAGGAGAACTCATGACCACTGTTGCTGAACTCAGTCGTCAGACCAACACCAAGGCTGCCTGCGCTGCTTTTAACATCCCCAGAGCCACCTATTATCGCCAGACTGCAAACCTGACAGTGGCCAAGCCCAAGGTCCGTCTGGCGTCACCACCATTGGCGCTCACCAGTGCGGAGGAGCAAAAAGTTCTAGATGTTCTGCACGAACCGAGATTCCGTGATCTTGCGCCTTCTCAGGTGTATGCCACCTTGTTGGACGAAGGAATATATCACTGCTCCATCCGCACCATGTATCGAATCCTGACAAAACATGACGAGGTTCGTGAACGGCGGCGGCAGGTAACTCGATCCCATTATGAAAAACCAGAACTTCTAGCCACCGGCCCCAATCAGGTATGGTCTTGGGATATTACCAAGTTGAAAGGACCGGCCAAATGGACGTATTTCCACCTCTATGTCATTCTGGACATCTTCAGCCGGTATGTGGTCGGCTGGATGGTCGCGCACCGTGAACAGGCTGTTCTGGCTAAGCGTCTCATCAAGGACTCCTGTGAAAAACAGCAAATCAAACCGGACCAGCTGACGCTCCATGCCGATCGGGGCAGCAGTATGAAATCAAAAAACGTTGCCTTTCTCTTGGCCGATCTGGGCGTAACGAAGACCCATAATCGCCCCTATGTGAGTAATGACAATCCCTTTTCGGAAGCGCAGTTCAAGACGCTGAAATATTGCCCGGAATTTCCTGGAACATTCGGCTCAATACAGGATGCCCGTCACTTTTGCCATGATTTTTTCACCTGGTATAATGGTGAACATATGCATTCAGGCATTGGTTTACTGACTCCCGAGCAGGTCCATTACTGTCTGGACAAAGAGGTCATACAAAAACGTGCCGAGGTTCTTAAAGTTGCTTTCAGAAAACACCCAAACCGTTTTAAGGGCAAGGTCCCACAACCGTTGCCAGCACCACAGGAGGTCTGGATTAATCCGCCGAAAGAGTTGTCTCTTGCTGAGAAAACAAAATAACATTTTGTTTTCTTAAAGATAATAACAGGTTCAGCATATTGGATGGGTTTGTCAAGATTAACGGAGCGTAGCGGAGTTACCCGCAGGGCACGATCTTGATAAAGCTATCCAATAGGCTATTCCCGGTAACTGTGATCGAGTGAGTCTAATTTACGCACAAAGGTGTCTCATTTTCATTGACATGTTCCGCTGTCGACTCCAAATTCAATATATTTGCCGAAGTCACCAGCACTTGTGACAGGCTTACCGACAACAATAGACTTGATGAAATCCAAGGTACAGTCTTCCATGTCAAGATTTTTAAAGCACTTCGAGTTTTCCTTTTCGCCTAGTTGAATTTTATTGTTTTTTCCAAAAGATATGCCTTTTTCATTGAATATTAGCAAAAAGTCTTCAGAGAGTATCAAAACAGTAGCACCTTTAATGGCATAAATATCTTCGATTTTTCTACCTGCGATTGCTGAATACATCTCTTGAAAAGAGGACTCCCACTCTTGTGGGATTAAACAATAGCGGTCATCCGAAGCTTCTTCTTGATGCCCCTCAAAGTCTGCGACAATGCGAAATGTAAAGTCATAGAAAGATGGGGCCATTAAGAGGTCTTCAAGTGGAAAATGAACGCGAGCCCGAAGGGCAATCAATAAGCGTTCGTACATGCGAAGCACAGTATCTATATTAAACTTGAGGTTACGTCCTTTTGGCGGTGGCAGGATGCCTATATTGTGGGAAGTGGCCCATGCCTCACAGCCGTTTGTAAACCCTGAAGGGGAAACGACCACTCCGAAAAAAAGTGTTCCATCTGCATATTTATTCATAGTTTGAACAACAGAACACCATTCTTGGACATGTGCCGGCTCAGCCTTGCGAGTAAAAAGCTTACAACTAATGAGGAGAACCACTTTAGGGTTATTTGATAATTCAGCAACAAGGACATCAACTTCTTTAGCTGGAGGTCCTTTGAAAGAAGCTACTTCTGAAAACAATGCATTTTCAATTTGAATTGTTTTGTTATGTTCAATGGAGACGCCACCGCCTAATGCATCCACTGCGATATCGTAGCACCGTTGTTCGAGTTCGTTTTTAAAATTCATCTATAAACCTTTTCGCCTGTGGCTAAGACCATCCCAGGCTCAAGCTTTTCTGCTCTGACCTTTTTTAGTGTTTTTCCTTCTCTCACTACAAAAACAGCATCACTAGTAACTGAAAGAACGGTGAAGCCTATCTGTTTTCGAATTACGCGGGAAGAAAACCGCGGACGCGAGATTTCTGTTACTGGTTGCGCAAGAAAATCGCCTCCTTCTGTTGGCTTGAGGTTGTATATGCCAAGACCTCCAACATAAATTACAAGCCCCACTTCATCATCCGCCAAAATTCGCTCTGGTTCATCACGTAATTTTTCAACGAGGGCATCAATATCAATAGGGTTACCGTTACTGTCAACCAATAATATCTGTTCAGAGGGAACCGCCATTCTATTTGTCCTTATTCGAAAATTGAGCCTGGACTTTTGCAAGTATTGTTTTCCGTTCTTCTTTCGAAAGCGTGTTAGGATGTGGCTGAGAACTTCCTTGAACTGGTAGTAGCTTAGGTGTACCGTCTGGGTCGGCTCCTATGATATAACCAGGATCACCTTCAATAACTAACATTTTTATTTGTGATTCACACCGTGCACAGATGACATATTCATCTTGAAACGGCGGCATGATAGTCACAACACCACCACAATTGCATTCTAAAGGAAACGGTTTACCTTTCTTTAAAGCTTCCTCTGCAACGAATGTATAGAGATCAAACTGTTTTACTTCTTTCGGCATATATTTACCCTTTTGGAACTCTTCATGAGTTGAGATTGTTCTTGCCCAACAAGTAATTATCTAGTTTTCTAGATATCTCCATAATCTGATACACGGTGACAAGCCCGATTAGCCTGCAACAGGAGGTTTCTAACTGGTTATCCTGCTAATTGGGGTGATATCTAGAAGCTTTCTATCTTTCCAACAGATCATAATAAATGGAGCTGAATTTAGGTAGATGATTTTCATAGACAATCAACCGATATAGATGGAACAAGAAATATCGCACTTCGTTTTCCTAAGTCTGCTGTTCGGATGTTACAGAGGAAAAGGATGCGTATTTACTAACTCCAGAGCGGATAGAGGGAATGGGAACTGAAGAATTGTCAAGTTATCAAACAACCCAATCAGAAGGACTATACACGACGTTTTATTACTGGCATAGGCCTGAGTGATCAAGTGTCGCACTTGCCACGGAGTAACGAAATAAAAGCCACTTCAAACTGAAAAAATCAAGGAGTTATGATCGAAAGTGGTGTGAATGAGCCATAAAGTACCATACTCAGTTCGCACTAAATATCTGCATTTACGTTCGGCAAAAAGACCATCCAAAAATAAAGATTCATGTTGATAAGTTCATGAGTAACCTTCCCTAAAAAACAGGCTCGAATAGGAGCATCTTGAAGCCTTCAGAAAATCAATATTATTTCCAGAAAATTATTCGATCAGGAATCACTCGATTGTGATGCGAAATCAAAGTTTTTTGAGCAACTGACTCTCTTAGGATATACTGCGATCCCTTCCAACACTTTGACCAACTCCTCATCTGCACACTGACTCTTTGCTAGTTGTAATGCTTCAGAAAGTTGATGGATCAAGAGCATCCTTTCTTCAGAAATTGCAGTTTGTGGATCCACACCAAAACCTTCAATTCGTTGCATCATTTCGGTCTTGTGTTTCATTGATGGATGAGTATAGCGCATCGTCATCTGGATTGTCTTATGACCGAGGATATCTGCGACTGTGCGTAATGGCACTTCGCGTTCGATCAGATGGGTTGCAGCCGAGTGCCGAATATCATGAAGAGTTATTCCTTTTGGAATTGACGGGTCTGATAGTATTGCTCTTCTTTTGGCTGCGTCCCAACTCTCCCTGAATTTTTGAGCTGGCCGATTCTGAAGACGAGCTTTAGTGAGTTCGTCTTCCGTCAGGAAGAAATAATCAGTTGCACTTAACTCTCTCAAGGCAGCTGTAACAGCATCGGTGAGTGGTACAGTCCGTGGAGTTTTCGACTTGGTTTTTTTTATTGTAATTGTCTGCTGAACCAAATCGACATCTTGAATACGAAGGGCTGCTGCCTCACTGGCTCGCATGCCTGTATGCATAAGTACAAGCAAATAAGCAGGAAACAGGGCCATCCTTGCCTTTTTGCTCTCATTAATGATTATCCTTGCCTGCTGATCCGTAAGTGCTAGGATACGACCTTCTGCAGGCTTTGGCCGGGCAATTTTTTCTATAGGATTGTTTACAGGCAGTTCCCATTCATGAACGGCTATGGTGAACATATGGGAGATCAATGATAGTTCCTGCCGTACAGTCGAGGCAGATACTTTATCTATATTGAGCCGGTGATCACGGTATTCAGACATTCGGCGAGGAGTAACTTCTGCAAGAGATGTGTTGCTACCGAGATATTGCTTGAGTGCCACACCACAGACCCTTTTCCTGTCTATGGTTGTTGGTTCGTTTAAATACGTTCCGGGGGTTTCAATAGTTGTAAAATATTTAGTTAGAGCCTGGTCCAAAGTGACCATCTCTGCAAGCCTTGGATCCTGATGCCGTTTCATGTCAATCAGGCGTTCCTGCTCTCTACCCCACACTTCTGCATCTTTTTTTAATGAGAATGTTCTAGTGAGAGGTTTCTCACGAAACCTTCCCTTTCGGATAATTACTTGGTATGATACTCCTGTTCTTCCCTGCTTTTTGACAATCGATGCCATGGCACGCCCCGCTTAGCAGACTGTTTTCCTATCCATCTCATTTAGTTTAAAATTATATACACATTTATATACACAGCGTTTCTAATTTTAGCACATTTACAATAAAATAGAATAATATTCTGTTCCCAAATTGCAGGCAAAAAAAAAGCCTGAAAACCAATCGTACATTGGTCTTCAGGCTAATAATCAATGGTGCCGGAGGTCGGAATCGAACCGACACGAAGTTGCCCTCGCGGGATTTTGAGTCCCGTGCGTCTACCAGTTTCACCACTCCGGCGTAAGGTACGTTTATACCCCACTTCCCCGTTTTCCGTCAAGAGGAAAAGCAGCTAACGCCTCCATTATCTTGTGGTTTCCAGGCAGACAAAACCAGGCAGCAATTTTACCTGAGGAAATTAGCGTATGGAGAAGAGTACAATAAGGACCGGAATCAGAGTAAACCTGAAAGCTGTCAATATATTGGGCACAGAAAAGAGTTTTTTCATCCGATCAGCCGGAAGCAAGAGAATTCCATGATGCCTTGTACACTCTATAATGCTTGAGAACCTTTTTTATATAGTGCAGAGTCTCAGGAATTTGGGGAACTCCACCCGTGCGCGACACAAGTCCCGGACCGGCATTATAGGCAGCCAGAGAGAGGACAAGATCATTGTCGAAGCTGTCGAGGAGACTGCGGAAATACCGGGTGCCTCCGTCTATGTTTTCCAGCGGATTAAAGGGGTTGGACACTTCTAACTCACGGGCGGTATCGGGCATGAGCTGCATTAGCCCCTGGGCACCACTCCGGGATATCGCTTTATAATCAAAATCTGATTCGGTGTGAATTATCGCCTTAATCAGTGAAGGATCGACATTGTAACGTGTAGCGATCCTCCGTATAGCATTGTCATACCTGTCAACAACAGACCCATTGTCAATGAACCGGAGCGGCCAAATGTTGATCTTTTTGTCCAGCTCTAATGCTTTACAGTTTGAACCATTGGGCACGTTGGTGAAATTTGCTGTACCCGATTGATCACGGCAGATATACATTCCTGCCATGAGGGATTGGCTGATACAAAAAAACAGTACCATTGCCAGCACGATAGACGTGCCGACTATCCGACAGGCACTCTTCAGCCTGTCGAAAGCTCGTTGTCTTCCATTTGAGAAGATATCGACGCTGGTACCTATCATTTATTTGGTCCGTTTTTCCCAATCAGCAAGAAATTGTTCAATGCCGATATCGGTCAACGGATGTTTAGCCAACTGGGTAATTACCTTGAGTGGAATGGTTGCAATGTCCGCACCGATCAGTGCTGCATCCATGACGTGCTGTGGATTTCTGACGCTGGCCACGATAATCTCACTCTGATAACCGTAGTTGTCATAGACGGTTGCAATATCACTGATCAAATCCATGCTTGGGGTGCCGATATCATCGAGACGCCCGACAAAGGGGCTGACAAAAGAGGCACCGGCCTTTGCTGCCAAAAGTGCCTGAGCAGAAGAAAAGACCAGAGTAACATTGGTTTTGATCCCTTCGGCGGAAAGTTTCTTCACCGCTTTAAGTCCTTCAATGATCATCGGGATCTTGATCACAATATTGTCGGCGATCTTGGCCAGCTCTTTGGCCTCGGCCAACATTCCTTCGGCCTCAAGACTTACCACCTCGGCACTTACCGGACCGTCTACCAGTTTGCAGATTTCTTTAATAATCTCTTCAAATGGCATATTTTCCCTGGCAATAAGCGAAGGATTGGTGGTGACGCCGTCAACCATGCCCATCTCAAGACCTTTTTTAATTTCTTCGAGATTGGCTGTATCAATAAAAAACTTCATTTATTTTTCTCCTTGTTTGGTTCTGAAAGTTTTGCAGCATTCCTTGCTGCAAAAATAATATTTTTTTCCTCTGAGTTCGTACGCCACTGCCTGTTGCCGGGGCACCAGTTTTTTACAGACCGGATCTTCTTCCAGGGTATCGCTTATTGGCATCTCCCTGGGTGGCTTTTGCTTTCTGCTTGCCCCAACTGGGGGCTTCTTGCCTCCTGTTATCAGCCGATAGGCAAAATAAACAAGGATGGCAATGATAATAATCCGTATAGGGCTCAATGTGTTTTCTCGAAATAGTTTGCAGTATATTGACCAGCCCGCTCAAATAAGCATCTCATTTTTCAGCGCTCTTTGCAAGGCCGGTTATTCGCTCCACGTTCCGCGAATGATTTCCTGTTTTTTATTATTGGCCGGGGCAAGATCATCTCGCAGGCGTTTTTCCATGCTGGCAATAGTCTTTCCACTAAGGCTGTCCCTGAAGTCCGGTTCCAGTTCGGCAAACGGCACCAGGACAAAAAGGCGCTCACCAATTCGCGGATGGGGCAGGGTCAGCTCCGGGCTATCCATTATGATATTGCCGTAATAAAGCAGATCAAGATCCAGGCAACGATCCTGGTGACCAAACACCTTTTCATCCCTGACCCGGCCAAACGAAGCCTCCACCGCCAGCAGAACTTCAAGTAATTCCCGGGGCGACAGTGACACCCGTAGTCGACCAACACCATTGGTGAACCAGTGCTGACTGGTCATATCAACAGGGGCAGTCATATAGGGACTCGACAGGCCATCTAAAACAATGCCATCGACCTCGCCAAGAGCGCGCCATGCCCCCTGGAGCAAAGCCTTGCCGTCGCCAAGATTCGATCCCATGCCGATAAATGCCTTCACCATATTTTTTTGAGACAAACTGATATTCCTCTAACAATCAAAGATCATGCAAGCCAAGCACATCGAACATGGAATAGACCCCGCACTCCTTGTCAACAATCCAGGCCGCGGCGGTGGTGGCACCTTTGGCAAAATGATCGCGGCTATGCGCCCGGTGGACTAATTCTATTCGTTCTCCCGGTCCGGCAAAGTAGACGGTGTGCTCACCGACAATATCGGCGGCCCTGATGGTCTGAATGCCTATTTCCTTGGGCTTTCTCTCACCTATTATGCCGCTGCGTTCAAGCACAACCACATCGTCGAGTTTTCTGTTGACCCCTTCAGCCGCCATTTCCGCCAGCTTTAAGGCCGTCCCACTCGGGGCATCTTTCTTTTTGTTGTGATGGGCCTCAATAATCTCAATATCGTAGTCGTCTCCCAGGATTGCCGCCGTCTTTTTGGCGAGTTTGAAGAGGACATTGACACAGATCGACATATTAGGTGCCTGAACACAGGGGAAGTTTTTGGCAAGATCCTTCAATTCCACCAGATTATCAGCAGAAAGACCGGTGGTGCCGATAACCATCGCCTTGTGATGTTTGGCCGCCAGCCGGGCAAATTCCATGGTCGCCTTGTGGAAGGTGAAGTCGATGATGACATCACCTTTATCGATAACCGACTCAAGCCCTTCGCCGATTATGACACCGTTCTCTGCACCAAGCGCCAGCAATCCGGCGTCTTTACCAATGGCAGAACTGCCTTTTGCCTCGAAGGCCGCCGCATATTCCAGTTTGGGGTGGCTGTTAACCATATGGGCTACCCGCTGACCCATCCGGCCTGCCGCCCCGGCTATTATTACTTTTATCATAGTGTCCCTTTGATCCGAAGTTCGTTTGAGAAACCAGTACTTGTTATTTTTGCAACAAGTGGCATTCGTTATATCAGGTCGAGTTCAGCCAAAGCCACCTTCAATTGATCAAGACAGGCAGCATCTATCGTTGCCAGTGGCAACCGTGGCAAACCACTCTGTATCTTGCCCATCAACTCCAAGGCCTTCTTGGTTGGAACCGGATTGGGATTACAAAACAACAGTTTCATCAGCGGATACATGCGGTAATGCAGTTCCCTGGCCTTTTTAACATCGCCAGCCAGTGCAGCCTCAATCATCTCCGCCATTCCCTTAGGATAAACATTAGAAATTACTGAGATAACACCTTTTCCACCAATAAGGGTAGTGGGCAAGGCGGTAAAGTCGTCACCCGATAAGACAATAAAATCATCAGGACATTTACGGATAACATCACTCCCCTGCTCGAGGCTGCCGGTGGCTTCTTTAATGCCGATAATATTATCGATCTCCGCCAGGCGGGCAACGGTTTCCGGCAACATATTGACCACCGTTCTCCCCGGCACATTGTAAAGAAGTATCGGGATATCAACCTTTTCAGCGATCTCCCGGAAATGCAGGTACATGCCTTCCTGATTCGGCTTGTTGTAGTAAGGCACCACCGACAGCACCGCATCAGCACCACTTTTCTTAGCACTTTCGGTGAGCTCAATCGCCTCAAGGGTATTGTTTCCACCAGTCCCGGCAACGACGGGAACACGACCCCGCACCGTTTTGACGGTGAGGTCGATAACTCGTTTATGCTCTGCAAAACTGGTGGTCGCAGATTCGCCGGTGGTTCCGCACGGGATAATGCCGTGCGTACCATTGTCGATCTGGAATTCGATAAGATTTATTAATCCCTGCTCATCCAACTGACCATCGATAAACGGGGTTATAAGTGCAACAAGCGCTCCGTGAAATTTTTCCATGACTCCTCCTAGTTGTTCACCATCGTTCTTCTGCACGGTCTATCAGAGCAGCGCTTCAGCGGTCAAATTACCTGTACAAATCAGCCTGGTGGGACCCTGCAGGTAGACATTTTCTGCCACAGGTCCATCGTGTAAATCAAACAATATCGTTAATGTATCGCCTCCGGAGGTGACAACCTCCACCGGAGAATCTATACCCTTCTGAATAGAAGCGATGAGGGCAGAAGCAACGGCACCGGTACCACAGGCCATGGTCTCACCTTCAACACCACGTTCGTAGGTACGTACCTTAAGCTTGCCATCGTCGAGTATTTTGACAAAGTTGGCGTTGGCGCCTTTTGGTTCAAAGAGTTCATCAAACCGAACCCTTCGCCCCCATGTTTTCACCGGGACATCGTCTTCGGTAACAAAAACGACCACATGGGGTACCCCGGTATTAACATAGGCAACCGCCCGCTCTTCATCGCCGATCTCTAGAGAAATCTCCAGCCGAAAATCAAAGGGCGGGGGCATTTTTACCCGGACGACATCATCCTCCTCACAAATTTCCGCCTCAACAATGCCAGCCAGGGTTTCAATCGTCATCTTTTTGCCGGCAATTTCATGTCGATAGGCAAAACGTGCCGCACATCTTGATCCATTGCCACACATCTCAGCCACCGAACCATCGGCGTTATAAAAATTCCACCGAAAGCCGGCATTGGTCGATTCTTCGATGAAAATAAGACCGTCCGCACCAACAGAAAACATCCGCCGACATATTTTTCGGGCAAGTTCCGGCTGTTCATCAAGCGGAATAAGTGCGGTCCGGTTGTCGATGATCACGAAATCATTGCCGGTACCACTCATCTTTTCAAAGGCAATGGGAAAGGAAAGGGCCATCACTTATGCTCCTTATATTTTTATTAAAACAGATTCAATGATTTTTACTAGAACGACAGAACCCTCCAACCGCTTCCATTACGGCTAGAGGGCATCTGTTAACGCCACAATAATAATGGATTTTTACGGTTAATATCTGACTGTAGCTTCCTTCGATTTTTTGCTCTCGTTGGGTGGTGTGGCAAGATCAATGGCGGTGACTGCATAATAATAGCGCTCACCAGCCCCCGCCTTGGAATCAACAAAGAGCGTATACTCCGGCTCGACTTCACCAAGAAGTTCATAGCTATCCTTGCTGGCGGCACGACGGTAAACCCTGTAGGCGTCAATATCAGATGCATCACTCTTGTCCCAGAAAACTTTGATGCCAAGACCGGTCCTTACCACATGAACGCCAACAGGGGGCAGAGGTGGGGTCAGGTCAATGGGGGTTGCCGCAACAGTCTTGCTGGTCCCACCGTTAACAAAATCGTCTTTTATAACCATCACACTTTGAACAGTGTAATAATACCTCAACCCGTTGAGTACCTGGCGGTCAACATACTCGGTTGCGGTCACCGGCTCACCCAGCTTCTCAAAATCCTTGCCACCGGTGCTGCGCAAGACCTGGTATTTTATCGCATATTCAACAGAGCTGCCGTCGTTTAATGAGGTAACCGGCTGCCACCGAAGGCTTACCTGGCCATCTCCCGGTGTTGCCGTCAATCCCTCCGGAGCCGCTGTTGGCTGGAACCAGACAAAGGTAACGATATTAGAATCACCACTGTCCGCCCACCAACTGGTACGGGAACGAACCTTGAAAAAGTACTTGTGACCAGCTCTTAATAATGATGATTGATAGCTGGCCTTTCTTCTCACCGTCCCGTCGACAGGCGACCCACCATCGAGTTCCAGAGGTTCTCCGAAGGGGATGGGGCAACTGGCGCAATAGTCTTCAATGGGTATCTCAGCCCGATACAATTCAAAAGAAGATATATCGTCCAACGGTGTTTTTTTTATGGTTTTGTCTGGATAAGACCAGGTGAGTTCCACACCATTTTCATCCAGCTTATACCGCAGGTCATTAATTGCTTTCGGGACAACGTTTGCCGGTGGAACGGGCGCATTTTTGTAGCCACAGCCGCCCATCAGGAGCATCGTTACGCAAAGAACCACTCCCCCTGTTAACCAGCCAGCAAATCGATATTTCATCCTGGAATTCCCAATTTTTTTTCAGCAGCAATTACGGCCTCTTCTACTCTGACCAGGCCCGTGCCACCGGTGGATATCCGGCTGTTTACCGAACCCTCGACGCTGAGCACTTCATAGACATCCTTACCGATAATTTCGGAGAACTGCGCCAACTCCTGAAGAGTCAGATCCGGCAGCTCACAACCTTTTTCCAGGCAGTATGCCACAGCCCTGCCGACAATGCCGTGGGCCTCTCTGAAAGGGACATTTTTCAGCACCAGATAATCGGCAAGATCGGTGGCGGTGATGCATCCGGTCTTGGTCGCTTCAACCATCCGCTCTGTATTGAATTTGAGATTTTCCAACAGCTCAGCCATAATCGACAAAGAGGCTGAAACCGTATCCACTGCGTCGAAAACCGGCTCTTTGTCTTCCTGAAGATCCCGGTTGTAGGTCAATGGCAGCCCCTTCATAATGGTGATGAGAGACATCAGGCTACCGACAACACGACCACTTTTTCCCCTGATCAGTTCAGGAATATCCGGATTTTTCTTTTGCGGCATGATCGACGAGCCAGTGCAGAATTTGTCAGAAATATTGACAAAATTAAACTCCTGACTGGACCAGAGCACCAGCTCTTCAGAAAGTCTGGAGAGATGAAGCTGGATCATCATACAGGCGCTGGTAAACTCAATGGCGTAGTCCCGGTCCCCGGAGGTATCTATGGAATTGGCGGTAACAGCATCAAAACCGAGAGCTGCCGCCACCTGTTCACGATCAATTGGCAAACCGGTTCCAGCCAGAGCCGCACAGCCGAGCGGCGAGAGATTGAGACGCTTGCGACAGTCAATCATCCGCTCTCTGTCCCGGCCGAACATCTCATAATAGGCCAGCATATGGTGGGCGATCTGCACCGGTTGAGCCCGCTGCATATGGGTATAGCCAGGCATAATCTGCCCCAGGTATTTTCTAGCCAGGAGCACCAAAGACCTACGGGTAGCATCTAACAGTTCAACCAGCGTATCGCACTGATCGCGCAGATACATTTTGAAGTCGAGAGTAACCTGATCATTTCTCGACCGGGCACTATGCAGCTTTGCCCCGGCCGGGCCAATTCGCTCCACCAGGGATTTCTCGATATTCATATGGATATCTTCCAGCTCACGCCTGAAGACAAATGTTCCCTGATCGATTTCCTGCTCGATAGCCGTAAGACCGTCGGTTATTGCCACGAGTTCTTCTTTAGTCAGAATCCCCTGGCTGTTAAGCATGGCGGCATGGGCCTTACTACCGGCGATATCATATTTGTAGAGTCGCGAATCATATTGGATGGAAGCGGAAAAAGCCTCCACCGAGGCGGCAGTTCCTTCGCTGAAACGCCCGCCCCACATTTTTTCCGATCCGCTCTTTTTTGGCTCAGTCATAGTTTGATGTCCTATTTGTTACATCGACCCTGTAAAGCATTTATCTTCAAACGCAGCCCATTGAGTCGGATAAATCCAGTACCATCGGCCTGGTCGTAAACCTGATCTTCCTCAAAGGTAGCAAAGGATTCCTGATACAAAGACTGGTCGGATTTACGGCCAACGGGGATACAGTTACCTTTGTAGAGTTTCAAACGAACGGTACCGTTCACCGTCTTCTGAGTGGCATCCATGGTTACCTGCAACAATTCCCGTTCCGGTGAGAACCAGAAACCGTTGTAGATAAGCTGGGCATATTTAGGCGTCAGGGAATCACGAATACTCATAACTTCCCGGTCTAGCGTAATTGTCTCCAGATCACGGTGAGCTATGCGGAGAATAGTTCCACCCGGAGTCTCATAGACGCCATGGGCCTTCATACCGACAAAGCGGTTTTCCACCATATCAAGTCGGCCTATACCATTGGCACCGCCCAGTTTATTAAGTTTGGTGAACAGATCCAGAGGTGCCATTTTAACGCCATCCAGAGCCACCGGATTACCACCGACAAACTCTATCTCGAGATAGGTCGCAACATCGGGCGCTTTTTCTGGAGAGACGGTGAATTTGAACATATCCTCATCTGGTTCATTCCATGGATCTTCAAGGATTCCACCTTCAAAGCTGATATGCAGCAGGTTCTCGTCGCAGCTATAGGGGTTTTTCTTGGTCACCGGAACCGGGATATTGCGGGCTTTGGCAAAATCCACCAGTTTCTGGCGGGAATTAAGATCCCAGGTTCTCCAGGGGGCAATGATCTTCAGGGTTGGCGCAAGACCGATATAGCCCAGCTCAAAACGGACCTGATCATTGCCTTTGCCGGTTGCCCCATGGCTTACCGCATCGGCACCCTCGGCGAGCGCAATACGAACCTGTTCTTTGGCGATCAGCGGCCTGGCCAGTGAGGTACCAAGAAGATAAGAGCCTTCGTAGATGGCATTTGCCCGAAAGGCTGGGAAAATATAATCTTCAACAAACTCTTTTCTCAAATCCGAAACAATCACCTTTTCGGCACCGGTGGCAAGACCTTTTTTCTTGACGGCTTCCCAGTCTTCGTCCTGACCAATATTGGCGGAATAGGCAATCACGGAACATTTATACTCCTCGGCCAGCCACTTCAAAATAACAGATGTATCGAGACCGCCGGAATAGGCGAGTACAATTTTATTAACACTCATATCACTACCTCTAAATTTTCGAAAAAATTGGATTTTTTTATTAGTGCCTTAGAAATTCATTTCTGGTCTTTTGAATGAATTTCGTGCAGGTACTTACACCCCCTCAAGGGGGTGCTGAAAAGAGTCCCGGCTTATTACTCGTTTACCGGGGTTTATTACTTATTAGGATTTCAAGTATCGCCTTGTGGATATGCATTTTGTTTTCAGCCTGATCAAATGCAACGCATTGCTCGGATTCCAGCACCTCATCGGTAATTTCCTCACCCCTGTGGGCGGGAAGGCAGTGCAAAACAATACATCCGGCCGGCGCTTTAGCCAGCAGTTCACTATCTAGCTGATAGTCAGAAAAAATGTTCAGTCTTTCGTCCTGTTCACTCTCCTGGCCCATGGAGGCCCAGACATCAACATTGACGACATCAGCACTGCGCACCGCCTCAAGCGGGTCACGAACAAGGGTAATTGGTTTTGTCGCGATGCTCTCTGCTGCAGCAAGTATTTCGCTATTCGGCTCATAGCCTTCGGGACAGGCCAGGGTCAAACGGAAACCGACGACGGCGGCCGCCTGAATCCAGGAATTGGCCATATTATTGCCATCTCCAATCCAGGCAATATGCAAATCTTCAATTGCCCCTTTCTTTTCAATGACGGTCATCATATCACTCAACACCTGGCAGGGATGATGCACATCCGTCAGGGCGTTTATCACTGGAACAGTAGCGTAATCAGCGAGTTCATCAACAACATCCTGACCATAGGTTCTGACCACCATGCCGTCAACGTAGCGGGACATGACCCGTGACATATCTTTCAGTGGCTCTGATCGTGCCAATTGGGTATCACGACCGGACAGAAAAATAACCTGCCCCCCGAGACCATACATGGCCGACTCAAAGGAGACGCGGGTTCTGGTGGATGGTTTTTCAAAGATCAGACCGATGGTCTTGCCATTCAACTGCCGATGGATCGTGCCAGCTTTCTGCTCTTTTTTGAGTTCAATTGCCCGGTCGATAAAACCGATCAGCTCTGATTTCGTAAATTCCTGTAATGACCTTAAATGCTTCGGCACCTTGTTCACCTCAAAACAAAAAGGGGGAAGACTTCCCGCCGGTTAGCTCCCCACACTTGCTCTTGTTATTCATTTTCTTTCATATAGTGGGGAGAAAGGAGTTATCATTACATAAAAGAGGGGTGATTTGCAAAGCATTTCCCCCCAAAAGCATGAAGAGTCCCTCCTTTTTCTGCTCAGCCCCGCCAGAAAATCAGCCCCGGCAAACGAGAAGCTAGCCGGGATAGCACCTTCACGAAATTCATTCATAAAAAACAAGGAATGAATTTCTAAGGTACTAAAATTCGGCCAGTACCTCAGCAAGTGCCGCCACAAGCAGGTCAATATCCACTTCTGTCACCACCAGAGGTGGGACAAACCTGAGAGCCACATTGCCGGCAAAGTTCATCAGAAAACCTCGAGCAAACATTTTCCTCACGATTTCGGTGCCATGGCCGACACCTTTTTCGGTAAGAACGACCCCCACCAGCAGCCCCATACCGCGGACGGAACTGATCATTTCTGGAAACCGTTCAGCGATCTTGTTCAATTCGGCCTGAAAATAAGCACCCCTCTTTTTTACCTCCGGTAGAAAATCATCCGCCAACATAATCTTTAAGGTTGCTACAGCCGCGGCACATACCACCGGATTACCGCCGAAAGTTGAGGCATGGGTGCCAGGGACAAACGATGCCGCAATTTTGCTACTGGTCAGCATGGCGCCAATCGGCAAGCCGTTGCCCAGCGCCTTGGCCATTGTCAAAATATCAGGCTGAATCCCAAGCTGCTCGTAGGCGAAAAGGGTTCCTGTCCGGCCCATACCCGTCTGGATTTCATCAAAAATAAGCAAGAGACCGTGTTTGTCGCAGAGTTCTTTGATTCCCTGTACATATTCTTTTGCCAGAGGTCGGACCCCGCCCTCGCCCTGCAGAGGTTCACAAAGAATGGCACAGGTGGAACTGTCGATCATCTGGGCCAAGGCTGTCAAATCGCCAAAGGGCGCATGGACAAAGCCTTCGGGCAGTGGCTCGAAACCTTTATGAAATTTCGGCTGCCCGGTTGCCGCTACGGTGGCCAGGGTCCGGCCATGGAACGAACCCGAGAGACTGATGATTTTATAGCGTCCCTCATCCGAAGAGATACGGGCCAACTTGATAGCTGCTTCATTGGCCTCAGCACCACTATTGCAGAAAAAGACCTTTTCGCCGAAAGAATGAGCAACGATCATTTCGGCCAGTTCAATCTGTGGTCTGGTATGATAAAGATTTGAGACATGGACTAATTCAGCGGCCTGGCGGCAGATGGCTTCGGTTATCTGCGGATGGGCATGACCAAGAGCGCACACCGCAATACCTGCCATAAAGTCAACATACTCCTTGCCATCGGCATCAGTCAGTCGACAGCCGGAACCCTTTACCATCGCCGCGGGGTACCTGGCGTAGGTACCAATTATTACGTTTTCGCCTCTTTCCTTTAACTCTTGATTACTACTCATAATTTTTTTATATTCTCGCTAAAATTCCATATTAAAACGGCTCAGTAAAACGTTTCTAATATATTTCCGTGCCTACGCCTTCCTTGGTAAACATCTCCAACAGAATCGAATGTTCCACTCGTCCGTCGACGATATAAGTCTTACCAACCCCGCGCCGCAGGGCATCTTCGCAGCAGCGCACTTTGGGGATCATGCCGCCGATTATAGTGCCGTTATCAATCAGCCCTTCCAGTTCCTGACGCGGCAGACTGGTAAGCAGATCACCATTCTTATCTTTTACTCCGGCAACGTCCGTCAGAAGTATCATTTTCTCCGCCGACAAGGCTCCGGCAATGGCCCCGGCAACCAGATCGGCATTGATATTAAAGGCCTGGCCATCAGCGCCAACCCCCACAGGGGCAATCACCGGGATAAAATCCTCCAGGCAGAGGCTATCAAGCACACCGGTGTTGATCTTGGTCACCTGACCCACTCGACCGAGGTCGATGAGTTCCGGAGGGGCGTCTGCCAGCTGATCGTCACCTTTCTTGCTACTCACTTTGAGCTTTTCGGCGCAGACCAGATCACCATCACGCCCGGAAAGCCCAACGGCCTTGCCACCGCAATGGTTGATCAAACCGACGATCTCCTTATTGACCTTTCCCACCAAAACCATCTCCACCACATCCATGGTTTCACCATCGGTCACACGCATCCCCTGAATATAACTTGGTTTGATGCCCAGGCGGTCAAGCAGATTGTTGATCTGGGGGCCGCCACCGTGAACGATAACCGGGTTGATACCGATCTGCTTGAGCAGAATAACGTTCAAGGCAAACTGTTTTTTTAGATGTTCATCAACCATGGCGTGGCCGCCATATTTAATGACAATGGTCTTATGCCTGAATTCCTGCATATAAGGAAGAGCCTCAAGAAGCACTTTAGCCTTTGCAATACTCTCCTCAACGTTTTTCACCATAGCACCACTTTCGATTGCAAAATCGATCCTTATATTATTCCATTAAATCAGCGAGCTAAACCAACAAAACCAGCACGAAATATTTGCTGCTATTGTAATTGCTCATATAATGTAAGTAAAGCACTCTTTGTTGCCGGGCCCGCATACCATGCCTTTACATTTTCGGCCCTTTACGCTACGATGCGCTCGGTACAGTCACAGCATCTGACTATCATTTCAATCATGGAGGGTCCTGATGAAGGTCAGCAACCGTTCTTCTATCATATTAAGTATTTATATAGCTTCTTTATTTTTCTTTTTTGGCTCGGTGTCAGCATTCGCCGAAAGTGCCCCTATTAATATCGAAGCTGATCACATGACCTCCACCGAGCGAACCAATTCGGTGGTCTTTACCGGAGAGGTCGATGCAAAACAGGGTGACGTAAGAATTCGCTGCGATGAAATGACTGTCTATTACACTCCGGAAGATAAAAATAAACCAGCTGCCGAGAAAACGACCACCCAGCAGGTGGAAAAGCTCATCTGCATAGGCAATGTGGAAATAACCCGGGGTGACTGGTTGGGGACCTCCAAAAAAATGACCTACCTCTCCAAAGAGAGACAGGTTATACTCACTGAAGATGCCAAGGCGTGGCAGAGCCAGAATATGGTCAGCGGCGACAAAATTATCTACTATCTGGACGAAGGCCGATCTGAAGTCATTGGCAATAGTTCAGCAACAACAGCCGGCGGCACAGGTGGCAAAAAACCTTCACGAGTAAACATGACCATTCGCCAGGATTAGAGAAAAACACAGCTGAAAGAAACGATCACATAGCCCACGATGTCGATACTTGAAACACAAAATATTGTCAAACGCTACGGCGCCCGCACGGTGGTCGATGGCGTCAGCCTTCAGGTACAAACCGGCGCAGTGGTCGGCTTGCTTGGACCAAACGGGGCTGGCAAGACAACGACATTTTATTCCATTGCCGGTTTTATCCGCCCGGACCATGGCGACATCATTTTTGCCGGAGAAGTGATCACCAACCTGCCCATTCATAAAAGGGCACTACGGGGCATCTCCTACCTGGCACAGGAACCGTCGGTTTTTAAAAAATTGACTGTGGAAGAAAATGTCCGTATCATCCTAGAACCATTGGGTCTCTCGAAAAACGAGATTAAAAATCGGATTGACGAGTTGATGGCCGACCTGAATATTGAGTATCTCAGGTATAATAAAGGTCATGCCCTGTCCGGAGGAGAACGGCGAAGGGTGGAAATCATGCGCGCCCTGTCCACCCGGCCCAAATTCATTCTACTTGATGAACCCTTTGCCGGTATTGATCCACTGGCAGTCCACGACCTCCAGAATATAATTTTTGCCTTGAAGGAGAAGGGACTGGGTATTTTGATTTCAGATCACAATGTAAGAGAGACTTTACAAGTCTGTGACTTTGCCTATATCATGAATGCTGGACAAGTACTCACGAGCGGAGTTGCCGACGATATAATTGAGAGTGAAGTGGCAAGAAAAATGTATCTCGGTGAAAACTTTCACATGTAACGAATTATTTTATGGCTCTAGAACTCAGACAACAGCTCAAGCTTTCCCAGAAATTGGTTATGACGCAACAGCTGCGCCAGGCCATAAAACTCCTGCAACTCAACAGGCTTGAACTCTCTGACGCCCTCCAGGCAGAAATTGAGCAGAATCCAGCGCTCGAAGAAGATTTCTCAACACGTGAGATTGCCGAAAACCCCATGTCTCTTTCTTCGACCACGGAAGACACCGGTCCCCGGACTGAGTCTGAGGTGACAGAAAACCTTAAGATAGGTGACAACAACCTGGCGGAAACCAACTGGGACGACTACGCCAACAATTTCGATTCCAACTTCTCTTTCTCCCATGAGACCCCTGCCGCCGACTCTCCGTCCCAGTTTGAATTCATCTCTGAAAAACCGGGCCTGATGGCCTATCTGCAATGGCAGCTTGCCCATAGCGAACTTGACGAAAGAGAGCGGGAAATTGCCCTGTTTTTTGTCGGCAACCTCAACAGATACGGCTTTCTCGAAATTGATATAGCCAGGGTCGTTGAAGAAACCGGGTGCGAGCAGGATGACGCCGAATATGTCCTGGAAGTGATCCAGGAGCTTGACCCACCCGGCATCGCCGCCAGAGACGTCAGTGAGTCGCTCTTTCTTCAGCTGGAACGACTGGGCAAAGGTGACACCCTTGCCGCGGAAATAGTCAAAAACCACCTTCCCCTACTGGAAACCCGGAATTACAAGGCACTTTCCCGGGCAACCGGCAAGAAAAAGCCGGAAATTGAAAGGGCTATCAATTACATTGTCAGCGAATTGACCCCCTTTCCCGGGCTCTCCTATGCCACCGAGGAGACCAATTATGTTGTTCCCGATGTCTATATTCGAAAATTTGACGGCGAATATGTCATTCGTTTAAACGATGACGACCTGCCGCAGCTGAAACTTTCATCACTCTACCAGGATCTCCTGAAGAACGATACAACCCTGGAAAAAGAGTCGCGCCAGTATATCAACGAAAAATTAAAGAATGCCGACTGGTTTATAAAATCCCTCTATCAGCGACAGCGAACCATCGTCAAGGTGATGGAATCCATCCTCCGTTTCCAGATGGATTTTTTCGAAAAAGGAGCGCAACACCTGAAACCGCTCATCCTGAAAGACGTTGCCGACGATATCGAGATGCATGAGTCAACGGTCAGCAGAGTTACATCAAATAAATACGTCCACACGCCCCGTGGAATTTATGAATTGAAGTATTTTTTCTCAACCGCAATCCCACGGGAAGGCCAGGCTGATATGGCCTCTGAATCGATCAAAACCATTATCAGAAAGATGATTCAGGAGGAGGACAAGGACGCGCCCCTCAGCGACAACACCATCTCTGAAAAACTTGCTGAACGAAATATTAAAATCGCTCGCCGCACAGTTGCCAAATACAGAGAACAACTGAAGATTTTACCCGTCAAGCACCGCCGCCATGCCAAGTAGCCTACCATGAGTGTTCTTGAGAGAGTCTTCTATTTCCATCGGGAAATTCTCAAAGGCAACTACCCAAACTCAAGGACACTCGCCGATCATTTTGAGATGTCCCTGGCAACATCGAAACGCGATATCAACTATCTCCGGGACAGGCTCTGTGCCCCACTCGCCTTCGAGCCAAAGAAAAACGGATTTTACTATCGTGAGGGCTTTCACCTGCCCTTTGAGGAAAGTCCCCGGATTATTTTTCTGCTGGCCATGCTCAGTAAGCTGGCCGATGAAGCCGGCCTTGGTCAGTTACAGGAAGTCAGACAGCTGGAACAGCGGCTGTCCACCATGGTTTCCCCCGATTACGGAACAGTTATTGATTCTCTTCATTGTCTGTGGATTGAGATTGAATCGATTGACCACCGAATTTTTGAGATCATCATTGAAGCCGTTGTCAGGAGGCAGTTGCTCGACCTGCAGTACCGATCTATTGGCGGAAAAACGAGTGGCCGAACAGTGGCTCCGCTCCAAATTATCAACTACCAGGGCCGCTGGTATTTCTATGCGTTTTGCTGTCTGCGGCAGGAAAACAGACTTTTCCATATTGGCCGGGTGCGAAGCGCCCAACTCACCGGAGAGTCCATTCCCACCGACATTTCACTTGATCGGACCACACTCGGCCAGTCGTTTGGCATTTTCCAGGGAAAACCTCGTTACACGGCCGAAATACTGTTCACGTCAACCGCCGCGGAACTAATACAAAATCAGCGTTGGCATAAAGACCAGGAAACCAAAGCGGTGAAAGATGGTGTGCTTATGCGGCTCCCGGTCAGTGATGATCGTGAGCTCGTTATGAAAATCCTCCAATACGGAGCCATGGCCCGGGTGCTCTCACCACCCGAATTAGTCAAACGTCTACAAAATGAAAGTATCGCCATGGCAGAAAATTATCGCCAGCGGGCTTAGAATGCATTTGATCATACTGAAATTACAGAAATTCTCAAAAAATGAGTAGAAAAAGTTGCAAAAAGAGTAAAAATGACAGCGAAAACATGTTAGTATTCGAATTTATTTGTTCAATGAAAGAGTAGTTAGCTACTGTTATTTTAGTATCTTACAGATTGCTTTCTTTTTCTTTGCAAGAAAGATACTAATGCCCCACAAGGGGCTATAAAACTGTGTCCTGGCTTTCTTCTCCCGTTCACTGGAGTTGAGAGAAATGTTATCCTTTTAGTCATCTATTTTAAATGGGAGAGGAAATCAAATGAAGTATGCTTTTATCGCATTAATTGCAATATATCTATTTAGTTACGGCTGTATCCCCGACACCCCTGAGAAACCCAAGGCCAGTCACGAGCAAACAGCCACTGTCACAGCGGAAAATTCGCATGCAAGTGAACCTGTTGCAGTCTCTGAGCAGGAACAGCAGCAACAAGAGAGTGCCACAGATGATGTTGTCATTATCGAAACAACAGAAGGCCCAGCTGACGTTGCTGAAGAGGCAACTGAAGAGCAGTTGGTTGAGCCTGAAATGGTCGTTATGCCTTGTGGTCGGCAGATGGCCCTGGCAGACATTCCACCTGATGCCCCCTGCCTTAACGGGCAACCAATGGGCATACAGGGTCCAGTTGCCACCGATGATAAACATAAGGATGTGCTTGCCGCTATGCAGAAAGTGGTGGACGCAACCAACGACATGGTCATGGTTACCAGACAACTGGTTATAGCCACACAGGAAATGCTGAATGCCAGCAACGCGGCAGCGGTGAAGGCTGCTCCCGCAGAAGAGCCGGCACCAGCTAACTGACCAGAGTTTCCTGCAATACCAACAATAAATCCCGCTTCTCACTTACCTCTAACTGTTTTTTCAAACAGTTAGAGGTAAGTGAGAAGCTTCGCCCTGATCAAAATGAAGTGCTGCATTCCATTTTTTTTCTTGTTTCATTTCCTGTCTGTTAAAGTTATCTTTGCCAAAGAGTGATCGGACAATATACAATATCACTTGATAAATACGCCGGTAACCCTCCAACCATTGCTAGAAAACGGATTAACCATGTCCATTCGAATAGTTTCAGGACCTGTCTTTACTCTTCTACTTTGCTTCTGCCTGTCCTCCTGTTCGAGTCTTCTAACCACAACGGTTATAAAACCGGCCATCGGCAACCTTCAGCAACAAACCAACATCAATCTGGTCTGTACCGGGGCACCTGCTTATCTGCTGATGATCGACAGCATGCTTGTTTCCTCCCCCCAAAATAGTGGACTGCTAATGGTTGGAACACAATCCTACAGTGCCTATGCCACCGCTCTGGAGGAATGTGATGACGCTGACGATCAAAGGATTCCACCAATCGCCGACCAAGCAAAACGCTATGGACTTCTGCTTCTCCACGATTATCTCCCCTCGGCCACCGGGCAGGATTACCAAGCCCTCGACCACGAACTCGCGGATCTTTGTAAAAGTGATGTTCCTGACGTTTTCTGGGGCACCTTTGGCTGGCTCACCTGGGTAAAAAACCAAAAGGGTTCGCCGGAGGCAATTGCCGATATCGTGGTTATCGAGAAGATCATGACCAGACTGCTGGAACTAGATGAATCGTACCAGGGTGGTTCTATCCATCTGTTTTTTGGCGCCTATTATGCTGCTAAGCCAGCAATGCTTGGCGGCCGACCTGACCTCAGCAAAATGCATTTTGAAAGAGCACTGGCCATTTCCAAACGTCGATTTCTCCTGACCCAGATAACCTATGCCGAAACTCTGGCCAAAGCCACAATGGATCAGCAATTGTATGACGAATTGCTCAATGAAGTCCTTGCCTTCGCGCTGGACAGTGCTCCGGAGTTCGGTCTCAGTAATCAAATCGCCGTCAGCAAAGCAAAGCGTCTACTGAATGAAAACTACTTTGGCGAGTGATGCACCTTTGCATACCAAGCCCTCACCATCCACTGACTTCACCATGGAGAAACCATGCAACGATCAGCACCTCTGACTCTCATATTCCTTTTTCTCCTTTTTTTCGACAGCTCCCCGCTTCAGGCTGCCCCGAAGTATCTCTTCAAGATAGCCAGTCTTGCCCCGGCCGGTTCCATATGGGTTGAGCAGTTCGAGAATTTTGCCAAAGATGTTGCCGAAAAGACTGGTGGCGAGGTGGCTTTCCGTGTTTATCCCGGCGGTGTCATGGGAGATGATCAGTCGATGTATCGCAAGATGCGGGTGGGCCAACTGCACGGTGGTGGCTTTACCATGACCGGAATAGCTTCGGTGGTCCCTGACTTCAGAGTCCTGGCTATTCCTTTTTTGTTCAATTCCTACGAAGAAGTGGATTATGTAACCAAAGGATTGATACCCAGCTTCAAGGAACGTTTTCACGACCAAGGATTGGAATTTATCGCCATGACTGAGGTCGGCTTTATCTATGCCATGTCGACAAAGCCGATATCGACCTTTGAAAATCTCAAGAATTCAAAAAACTGGAGCCCTGCCGGCGATCCGATCTCCGAGGCTTATCTTTCTATCCTCGGCATTTCACCGATACAACTGTCAATCCCGGATGTCCTGACTTCTCTGCAAAGCGGTCTTGTTGAAACGGTCTATAATTCGTTTTACGGCTCTATCGTTCTCCAGTGGTTCACCAAGGCTCGTTATATAGTCGATGCCCCCTATGGCTATGCATACGGGGTCTTTGCTCTTGACGGTGCAAAGTTTGCCAAGCTTCCGGAAGCGTACAGGAATGCCATCCACGCGGCTGCCCAAACCCATTTTCCAATCCTGCTTCAGAAAACCAGGGAAAGTAACAGTGAATCCCGACAGGTACTCGAAGAACGCGGCAGTGAATTCCTTAAAATTGACCAGGAAACATTACAGACATTGCGGGCAAAGAGTAAGCAGGCCGTTGATTCGCTCATTCCCGACTCGCTTTCAAAAAGAATCTATGACCAGACAATTGGCTTGCGTCAAGAATTCCGAGAAAAAACGACTGCGGAGAAGGCTCCTTGATTGAGACCAGTACCCTCTTTCAAACGCATCCGGTATTGCGTCTACTCGACAAGGGCGAGCGGGCGGTGCTGTGCCTGCTGCTCACCACGATGATCCTCCTTGCCTGTATACAAATTATCCTGCGCACTTTTTTTGCAAGCGGCCTGCTCTGGGCAGATCCGCTGCTGCGCTACCTGGTGCTCTGGTGTGGTCTTCTTGGTGCGGTTACCGCCACTAGCCAGGGCAAACACATTGCCCTGGACATCACCGCCAACTACCTTCCTAAAAAGAGTGAACCGTGGATCACACTGATAACTTACATTTTCTCAAGCCTGGCTGCCGGGGGATTAACCTGGGCCGGATGTCGTTTTCTTGGCGGTGAGATCGAATTCGGCGGTTCTGGCCCCCTATCCTTACCGCTCTGGTTCTGGAACGGAATTTTTCCCGTGGCCTTTGGTCTCATTACCGTGAAATATCTTCTGCTGCTTTTTATACAGCTCAAAAGCCTTTTGTTCCCCAGCCATCAGCCCCCTCAGCCTCCTCAAACTAAGGCGGGCAACAACCTGCTATGAATACCCTGAAAATCGTCATCCTCGGCCTGGCGCTGTTCAGGTCGCCGCTGTTTCTGGTTATTGGTGCGTTGGCACTGCTTTCCTTCTACTCTTCTGATATTGACATCTCAGCGGTTATCATCGAGATGTCCCGACTGGCCGACACCCCGCTTTTAGTATCCCTGCCGCTCTTTATTTTTGCAGGCATCTTGCTTTCAGAGAGTAAGGCGCCCCTTCGCATGCTCCGCTTTTCCCAGATTTTTCTCGGCTGGATGCCGGGAGGACTTGCGGTCATCACCCTCTGCGTCTGCGCCGTTTTCACTGCTTTTACCGGTGCTTCTGGGGTCACTATCTTTGCTCTCGGTGGTCTGCTGTTACCGGCCCTCTTGAAAGATGGGTACGGTGATAAATTTTCCATGGGACTTATCACCTCTTCGGGCAGCCTCGGACTGCTCTTTCCACCCAGTCTGCCGCTGATCCTTTACGGCGTCATCTCCGAATCAAGAATCGACCACCTCTTTCTGGCTGGCATTCTGCCGGGCATTCTGATGCTCCTGTTACTGATGGGTTATGCGCTGGTAAAAAGCCCATCCAGAAACAGCAAAATACGCTACAGTGCTAAAGAAATCTGGCAGGGCTTGCGGGAAGTGGCCTGGGAACTCCCCCTTCCGATCATTCTGCTCGGTGGTATCTATGGCGGAATTTTCGTCCCCGGCGAGGCAGCTGCTGTCACAGCCTTCTATGTACTGGTGGTGGAGGTGTGCATACACCGGGATATTTCCATAAGACAGCTGCCGACTATCATGAGCAAATCCATGGTGCTTTTTGGTGGCATACTGGTCATTCTTGCGGCCTCCATGGCCTCAACCAACTATCTGATCGACCAGCAGGTACCGACCCGTCTTTTTGAATTTATTCAACGCTACATAGACAGTAAATATACTTTTTTACTGTTATTAAATGTCTTTCTGCTGATTGTCGGAGCGATGCTCGACATTTTTTCTGCCCTGGTGCTGATCGTGCCTTTAATCCTGCCAATTGCCGAAGGCTACGGAATTAATCCCATCCATTTGGGCATTATCTTTCTCACCAATTTACAGATAGGGTACTGCACCCCACCTGTGGGGCTGAATCTCTTTCTCGCGTCTTATCGTTTTGAGCGACCTGTCACCGAACTCTACCGCGCTACTTTGCCGTTTCTTGGCCTGTTACTGGTGACTCTGCTGATCATCACCTATTTCCCCTGGCTGAGTACCGTGCTCATTGAGTTTGCAGGATAAACTATTATTTATTCCAAAGACTCATTTATCAAGTTCCAACACTCCAACATAGGGGAGATTTCGATATCCTTGGGCATAGTCCAGACCATAACCAACAGCGAACTCGTTGGGGATATCCACCCCACAGAAATCAATTTTGATATCGGTCACCCGAGCCTCAGGTTTGTTGAGAAATGTACAGATATTAAGGGAACGGGGATTACGGTTCTTCATCATCCTGATCACCTTACTAAAGGTTCTGCCGGTATCGACAATATCTTCCACCAACAGAACATCCCGATCTTCAATAGATGAGTTGAGATCCATAACAACTTTAACATCTCCGCTACTTACCGTACCATCTCCGTAACTGGAAAGAGTCAAGAAATCAACAACGAGAGGAGTTTTAATCTGCCGCACCAGATCGGCCATAAAGATAAAAGATCCTCGCAGCAGACCAATGACTATCAGTTCTTTCTCAAGCTGCCCATAATGAGTGGTTATCTCCACCCCCAGTCTCTGAACCGTTCTTTTCACTTCCTCTTCTGAGACGAGTATCTTGGTAATTTCTTGATTTTTCAAAGTATATCCTATTTCGTCCTGCTTTTATGATTGAACTGTATTTGCATTCTGTCACTCTGCCATATCTGAAGATTACAACCAGCTATGACAATTGAGGCTCCAGAATTGTATTATCGATCAGCCTGATTTTCTCCAGAGCCACGGCCAGCGCCATGAGCGTTCTTCCTTCTATAGTTTTAACGGGATCCAGGGTGACCGGATCGCAAATGGAGATATAATCGATTGTAATTTCAGGAAATGCCGAGAATATCTCAACAGCCTGGTCAATTATCAATTGAGCATCCAAAATGCCATTTTTAACCATCTTTCGAGAATTTTCCAGCACCCGTGACAAACTCAAGGCGGCTGGCCGCATGTGCTCCTTCAGGTAAGCATTCCTGGAACTCATCGCCAGCCCATCTTGCTCACGAATGATGGGAGCACCGATAATCTCAATATCAAACTTAAGGTCTTTCACCATCTGTTTGATAATGGCCACTTGCTGAAAATCCTTCTCGCCAAAAACTGCGACGTGGGGTTTGACAATATTAAAGAGCTGCGTCACCACCGTTGTCACACCTCTGAAAAACACAGGTCGCGACAGACCGCAAAGATGTCCCGGTAGTTTTTCCAGCTCCACATATGTCTGGTATCCTTGCTGATAGAGAGCCTCATCCGTTGGCACAAAGACGGCGTTCACCCCCTCTTTTTCCGCCAGCTCCAAATCGCGTTCAAGAGAACGGGGATACGAACTGAGGTCTTCATTGGGCCCGAATTGAGCGGGATTGACAAAAATACTGGCAACCAGGTCGTCTGCTTTTTGTTGAGCGATTCGTAATAGCGACAGATGACCTTCGTGCAGGTAACCCATGGTGGGTACGAAAGCTATCGTCTTGCCGGCTTGTCTTAATTGGTCTGCCCGGGCCTGCATCTCCTGCACAGAATGAATGATCTTAATAACGCCACCTCACATAATTATCGATAGATAAATTGTTTATTGAAATTATCTTCACTTTACTATTTTAAAAACCACGAAGGTTACAATTCCCAGAAAATGAAACGCCCTCTACAGGAGAGACTTTTTCGAGCACAGAATATCAACCTCACTCTCCGAAAACAACTGAAAAAGCAATATTCGACAAGCAAACCACCAGGCAAGAAGGTTCAGGTAACTAGTTTACCTTGCAGGAATTTTTTCGCGGGTTATTTCTTAACGATTCAAGCGGGATGGCATACTAACATTGATCGTTTCAGGTGAAGCGACACAGAGAAACGGGGAGGGCCTGTGCAGGTCGTAATCGAAGGTAAACGCACCACTGTCAAAAAGCTCCAGACAGACATCAACCGCTTTAGCATCAAGCGCTGTCCCCCGGTGCTTTTTCAATTCGGCAAAGGCTGCCTCTAGCCCCTGAGCCGGGCGATAGGGTCGAAAGGAACTTGTCGCCTCGGTTACGTCGGCCACTGCCAGTATTTTTGACTCAAGCAACATCGCGTCCCCCCGGATACCTAGCGGATAGCCAGAGCCATCAAGCCGCTCATGATGCTGGAAGACCATCTGGGCACAGGGCCAGGGGAAGGGAATATTTTTCAGGATCTCAAAACTGATCTGCGGGTGGCTTTTGATGATCTCATGCTCGGCATCGAGAAGTTGCCCCATCCTGTTCAGGATGGAAACGGGTATGCGGATCTTGCCGACATCATGAAGTATCCCGGCAATGCGAATTCCCTCGATGACATTTGCCGACAGACCCATCTTTGCCGCAATTGCACAGGCCAGCTGGGCCACCCGCTGCTGATGCCCGGCGGTATAGGGATCCCGAATTTCGGCCATCAAGGCCATGCTGTAGATGCTGCCATGGAGCATTTCCTGAAGTTCAATGGTTTTCTTTTCGACCATCTGTTCCAGTTGAGCATTTTGGGATACTAACTGAGATTTCATTTCCCCCAGGGCAATATGGGTATGCACCCTGGCCTTGACCTCAGAAGTGTGAAAGGGTTTGGTTATATAATCAACCGCGCCCATTTCAAAGGCCTTGGTCTTATCGGCCGTTTCACTTTTGGCCGTGATAAATATCACTGGAATAGATCTGGTATCCGGATTTTTCTTTAGCCTGGCACAAACCTCATAACCATCCATCTCCGGCATCATTATGTCGAGCAGAATAAGATGAGGATGATATTTTGCGGCATACTCAAGGGCAGTCATCCCTTTTTTGGCTATACCAAGTCGATACTCTTCTTTCAAGGTGTTGACCAAGAGGTCAATATTGGTAGCATTATCATCAACAATGAGGATAAGTGATCGATGATCATTCATCGGTTCTCCTCCATAATTTTTCGAATTTGCCCAACTGTTTGCAGAGCCTTGTCATAATCATAACGACGAACCTGCGTCTCCAAAAGATTGAGTAACGAGGGAGCGACAAGTTTTCGACCGGTGAACTGCTCTTTTACTTGAGAAATAATACCTTGTATTTCTTCTGGATTGGCTCGATCAATAGCTTCAGTTAGTGTTTTTAGGAGCAGCACGGGATCACCATCTGAATCATTTTGCAAAGAATCGCCCCCAACTGCGTCTATTTGTTCCGACAACGATGCAAGCTGGCCAAGAAGACCAGCCAATGCCGGCAAAAGTCTTTTGGTCAGATCTTTTATACTATCCGGCGACGCCTGAATATCGCAGGCGGCCTCCAGTTCTTTTGCAATTTCCTGCACTTCATGGGCCCCGATATTGGCAGCACTGCCCTTGAGCCGATGGGCAAGGGCCATAAGAGTCGTGTTGTCGTTCTCATCCAGTGCAGCCTGGATTTCGCTGGCGGTTCCTTTATTATCCAGGAAGAAACCAACCAAAATGTCTTTAAAAATCGGCAACTTCAGACCAGTTGACTGGAGTACTTCTGCCACATCAATCCCCGGAAGCTTCATCTGAAATTCGGAGATTCCAGCCAAATTCAACGCATCATGTTCCTCTGCGCTTTCCACTTTTCTTTCGAAGCCCTGATCGTCATCAATCGGGCCGATAAAATCTTCGGAGTGCTGCTCTTCAAGCCTTTTTCGAATTTTCAGGACACGCCAGAGTGTATAAAAAAAACGATCCTGATTAATGGGTTTAGCAACGTACCCATTCATCCCGGCTTCCAGACATTTTTCTTCATCTCCCTTCATGGCATGGGCTGTCATTGCCACAATCGGCAGGTCGTCGCCACCGGGGAGTTTCCGAATCTCTCTCGTCGCTTGATAGCCATTCATTTTGGGCATCTGCACATCCATCAAGACCGCATCATATTGCCCATTTTTAACGGCCTCCACCGCTTCTTCACCATTAGCAACTATCGTTACAAAAACCCCTGCTCCATCAAGAATGGCCTTGGCGACCTCCTGATTGGTAAAATTATCTTCAGCCACCAGAATTTTACATCCTTGCAGACGCTTCTTATACATGGAGGCCCTGGTGGTAAAATCAATTTTTGTTCCTTTCTTACGTACACCTCCTTTACCAAAGGCATCCATAATGGCATCAAACAAGGTCGACTGAAAAATCGGTTTGGTGAGAAAACCATTTGCTCCGGCCTGTTCCGCCGCCGACCTGTGCACCTCTTTGGCAAAGGCCGTCATCATGATGATTGGCAGACGAAGATGGAGTTCCCCGCGAATCTTCCGGGACACTTCAAGGCCATCCATCCCAGGCATCTTCCAGTCCATTAAGACCAAATCAACCTGTCCTTTTTCCTCTGTCACTGCTTGCAGTCGGTTAAGTGCCTCTATACCGGAGTTAAGCGTTTCAACCTTAAATTCAAGGGAAGTGAGGATCTTCGCCATAATATCCCGGCTGTCTGCACAATCGTCCACCACCAGGACATTTATTCCTCTGAGATCAAGGGGAATGTCAAACATCGAACCAAGCGGAGTCGCGGCCCTCACCAGCCGGACAGTAAAGGAAAAAGTACTTCCCTGTCCCGGAACACTATCCACTCCAATGCTGCCGTGCATCATCGTTACAAATTTCTTGCAGATGCTCAGCCCCAGGCCAGTACCTTCATATTTCCGGGTCGATGAGGAATCTCCCTGGGTAAAAGGTTCAAAAAGGAGCGGCAGATAATCAGGAGATATGCCGGTACCAGTGTCTTTAACGGCAAAGGCAAGCATCACCTGATCACCCGTTAATCCGTCCGCATTGTCGCTCACATCCCGAACACTCACCATTATGATGCCATCCGGACCTGTGAATTTGATTGCATTGCCAATGAGATTGGTCAGGATCTGCTGCAGTCGCAAAGAATCGCCGAGCAGAATTCGGGGAGTATCTTTTTCGATATCGACCAGCATCTCTATACCTTTTTCCGCCGCCTGGTTAATAAAGACATCCATCACCCGGTCAAACATTTCATCGAGCCTAAAAACCCGATCCTTCAACTCGAGCTGCCCCGCCTCAATCTTTGAGTAGTCAAGAATATCGTTAATGATCCCCAGAAGGGAATATGAAGAGTTCTGGACAATGTTCAGATAATGTTCTACCTCCGTTGATACTTTTTCCGCCAAGGCTAGTTCGGTTGCCCCAATAATTCCATTCATCGGGGTACGGATTTCATGGCTCATATTGGCTAAAAACTGGCTCTTAGCAAGGGTGGCCGCCTCGGCCTGCTGTTTAGCCTGCTCTAGCTCAATGTCCATTTTTTTATGTAATTCCATCTCCTTAGTCAGTGAAAGATTCGATGATTTGATTCTTCGATTGAGTTTCATGACCAATCCGGTAAAGATGATATGTGTGCAAAAGACAATAAAGCAAAAAAGCACCCATGGCCCATAATCGCGCAGAATATTACTTACGGTAACCCTTCCCAGATCTTTGTAAGGCCCGACATGTAAGGCCATCATGCACTCCATGACTGACTGATAATTCATGGGTATCGTCCAACCGGCATAGCCTGCCGAAACAGCAGCGGGGGAGTCGGCTTTCATCTGAAGAAGGGCCACAGCAACCTTTTCTGCCAGGTCGGGTGACGTCTCTTTGGCCCTTGCCATCGGCCAGTCGGGATACTCCCTTGTAGTGCAGAGATAAGGAGTATGTAGCTGTGAATTATGCAAACGGGGAAAAACGAAGTAATCCTGCAAATTGATTTTGCCCTCGGCACTCAGCAGCTCAAGAGTATTTGTTCTTACTGTCCCGACATCCACAAGCCCATCACGAACTGCATAGACAACCTCATCATGGGTCTCCCCATAGCGAAGCTCTTTAAAATCTTTATAGGGGTCGATGCCGTTTTCCTTCAGTTCCCGCCAGGCCATCAACCAGCCGCCTAAAGATCCCTCGGAAACCCCCATGAACGACTTGCCTTTGAGATCTGACAATTTTCTGATATCAGTTCGGTCTGCCCGACTAAAGATAACGCTGCCATATTTTGCATAGACACGTCCCAGCCTCATCTCCTTCATTGTGGCGATCCTGTCGACGCCATATCCTTGTTCCAGTTCCACATAAAAAGCTGAATTGGTCAGGATAAAATCCACTTCTGCATTCTGGATACTGGCAGTTACCTGGTAGTGGAGGAGAGGGACAATCACAAACTTATATCCCGGAATCCGACTGGAAAGATAGTCAGCTGTGGGGGACCATATTTTTAAACATTGTTCCACACCACGGACGGCAAGGACCCCTATTTTGATAGGTTTTTCCGCTGCATGAACGAGGGACAGAGCAAAGCCAAACGACAAAACCAAGGCGAAACCCAGCACCCCTTGCATATGATTTGTAAGGTGTCTTTTGCTCTCTTTGCTCATGTCTTATGTTTCCCAGCCCCGAGGAAAAGGAATTAAGTCAGGAACCTATTCATCAGCCCCTCAAGAAATGTGACGACCTGAACGAAATGGTATCCTTCGACACTACCTCTTGAAAGGATTCATGATCAACACGGGACAATGGGCCCGCTTCAGGACACGTTCCGCGACACTGCCCAGCATGATCTTTTCCAGTCCTTTAGATCCATGGGTACCCATGATGATCAAGTCTGCACCCTGTTCCCTGGCAAATTCAGTTATTTTATCAACTGGGTCCCCAACAACAACCTTCCCATTGCACCCTTTGCACCTCTCGCTGTTATCTTTTAGGAGCAGAGACATTCTCATATTTACATTAGCAAGCACCTGTTCTTCATATTGCAGAACATGAAAGATAGGCGTCATGGAATTGCCCGGATAAAATTCAACAACATGAATATAGCTGGTGACTGCTGAAAATGTTTCTGCCACATATGCTGCATACTCAACGAGTTTATCAGTGTGGTGGGCAAAATCGACCGGAACAACAATTCGTTTGATTTTTTTCATTCTCAACCTCCTTGGTAATTTTTTCTTCTTCAATACTATTATAGCAGCAGTTGAGCATAGACCATGCCAAACGGCAGTTTCTATGTGTATTTCCCCTAAAAGGTTATCTGCCTGAAATTATAATATTTTAGATAATGAAAAAATTATTGTTCCTCTTACAAATTGCAATGATTAAAAAATCTGAAATAAGTGTCAGTATCATTAACAGATTGTAAAGCATATGCTTTCCAAAAACAGCCTCTTCACTGCAAAAAAGAAATCTCTATCCCCTCATATTTACATTATCACCGGAACTCTTCGCCGCAGTCACAACAAAACGAAATGGAGTCCCTGGCATAACTGCCTCAAAAGGAAAGCAGGTAATAAGAGTCAAAGTTTCTTCTCGTCCACCATCCAGATACAACTCCTCAGACCGAAAAACCCCTGTATTCTGTACAATAAAGGCGTCTTTGCCATCTTTACCTTCCAGAACAAGGAGATCGCCCACCTTCAGATTCTTTAAAAAAGCGAAACTGGTGTCCCGGTGCCCGGCAAGCATGCAATGTCCCTTCTCGCCCGGAGTGGTACTCTGTCGCAGATGGCCGGGACCAAAGGCAAGAACCTCCCCGCTCTCCCCCTCAAGAATGATGAGATCAACACCCAACCGATCATTTATGAGTCTGCCCACTGGCCAGGTATCGGCCCATGGCCAGGCTTTGACAATATTGCCGGTAACAAGAGATTGTTGCCATGCTTTTTGCAGTAAATATTGCGCCAGGAGCGCCTTGGCGGGAATCCACAAGCCGGCACCAAGACATGACAGACCAGACACGACCAGAACCAGTATCGCTATTTTCCAAGATTTTGCCATTGTCGTCTCCTGCTCAGGAAGATTAAAGCAGCCATAATGAGAAAAGAACAACCAATCAGCAATCGTAGCGCGGCAGGAGTCGCAGTCTGCGAACCTCCGCCAAAGACCGCAGCCGCCTGCCAGCCTTGTGGTAAATGAGTTTTCACTGCGGCCGGTTCAACCTTTGCATCCTTCGGTCTGCTGACGACACTATCAACGGCCACCAAGCTTGTGTATTTGCTTACCAAATGATGTTCCAAGGCCGTTTTCAGCACTTGTTCACGTACTTCATTTTCACTGCTTGCACCTAAAGCAAGGGATTCCATCAGAGACCGGATTTTCTTTCTCGCCCAAAGTGCACCAACACCTTCTCGCTTGCCATAGGTTACAGTGTCCACTATGGTTTCCCAGGGATTACCTAACCTGGTGCCGGTAAGACGCAGGCTGGCATTCTCCCAGTCAGTTCTGATCGCCAGCACCAGTGGTTCGCCCAAATACAAATCAGGCAGGGGGGATGGATACCCCTCTATCTCCTTATCACTACCTGCAATATCAAGGTGAAGATTCGAGATAACCGGATGTTCGAGCTTGGTGAACAAAGCCAACATTTTCTCCTTTACTTCGGTATCTTTTCCTATATAGGAAAATGTTCCCCGACCCATTGCGGCGGCTCGGCTCATGAAATATGAGTTAGGTGCGGAGCCGATTCCAACCGTAAAAAGCCGCGAGTCGCCCAGTCGCTTAGCGATAATTTTTAGCAACTCATCCTCATTGCCCACTGCACCGTCGGTGAGAAAAACCACCTGTCGAAGTCGCTCATGCTGGTGGGAGCCGTCCAGAGCCAGTAACAAAGCGGGCTTCATCTCGGTACCGCCATCCGCTTTTATCTGGTCTATATAACGATTTGCTTCCTGTAGATGTGCCTGGTCGGCAGGTTTTGCGCCATTGAAAAGAGCCCGGGTATCATTACTAAAGACAATGATATTGAAATGATCCGAAGGACGCAGTTTTGTTAATGCCAAAGAAATCGATGATTTTGCCTGAACGATTGAGGTTCCGGCCATTGAACCGGAGACATCCAGAATAAAGATCATTTCACGCGGAACTGGACTTTCGGCAATCTTCTGCGGTGGCATAAGCATCAGCAGCATATATTGGTTGCCGCCAAATGTTTCGGCAAAAAGAGCTGCTTGAGCATCTTCTGCCTTCTCTGGCTGCCACTCAAGAACAAAATCCCGATCCGCTTTTATCTCACCGGTCAGATGGATACTGTAATGCCCCTCACCAATTTCCTTGGAGGTAATACCATGGTAAAGCGATTCCAGTCGAGAAAGTGGAATCCCTGCCGCCAGATCAATGTCCATTGCCACTGGAATATTCACCTTGCCGCTCAGATCGACAGGCGGTGTGAGCTGTGAAGCATCAGGGACCTGATCGGTATCCGCGGCCCAGCCGGTGGCAGTTATTCTTACACGATGATCAACAGACTCCACACTTTCTTCAACACTATCTCCCAAACTGCTTAACGGGCGGCCAGGAATATATCTTGGTCCGGCAACCATAGGAAAACGCAACGAAAAGACACCATCAGAAAAGCTCACCGTCTGCTGATACTCTATTTCCACTGTCACCTCTTCCCGAGGCCCGATATTCGCCACCTTGGTGGTGAATATATTGGGCCTGTTTTGCACCAGAAGCGAACTTTTCTTGCCTTCGTCCTTTGCTTTTTCATGGGTTTTCCGGGCCTCCTCCTTCTCCATTATCTGACCTTCCAACAATCGTTCTCCAACCCGCAACCGCAAATGATCGATACTGCTCTCGTCGGGCAAGGGGAAGACATATACCGCCTCAATCCAACTTTCGTCTTTATTTACAAAGTGTTGTGCGACCTTAACTCTCGCCGTGATGCCACTGATCTGCATGCTCACCTGCTGAGACATGAGAGGCGCTGGTCGTAAATTGCCATTATCCATTACCACCAGCAATTCACCTCTTTTAACATTTTCCGGACGAACCGCTTCTTCCTCGCCGGTCATAGCCCCGGCAACATCCACCAGCACCCCGACGATAACGATACAAATAATTGCCGTTACATAAATAAGCAGTAACAAATTGCCGGGATCACTTAGCTGACTGGCCTTGTTTTTCTTTACTTCATTATAAAATTGCTTCATTTTCAATTCCTCCCTGGTTGCTTAAAAAATAACCTGCTTCAATTGGTCATAGTTAAACAAAGGATCATGACGGAGCACTGCACTGATTGTGACAAGATCACCGAGGAATAATGATCAATTGTGACGAAGGGACGGCCAAGGAAAAGATCGGGTGGCCAAAAGCCGGTGAGTTGGGTATTCTTCTCACGAGACAGCAACAACTATTAACTCTTTTCCACACTCCAATCGACCACCTGAAAAAAATGTCCTACACTATCGCTTTAGTTGAAGATAACGATCTCCTTAGGGCTAACTACACCAAGGCCCTGGAACGGGACGGCTACCTGGTGAACAACTATTCCAGCCGTCCCGAGGCACAAGATGCTTTTAGAAAAAAGCTGCCTGATCTGGCTATTCTTGATGTCATGCTCCAGGACGAAATGGAGGGTGGTTTTACCCTCTGCCTGGAATTGCGGCAGCAATCGCCTACCATTCCCATTATTTTTCTGACCGCCCGGGATTCCGATCTCGACCGGGTAAGCGGTCTGCGTCTCGGTGCCTGGGATTATTTAACGAAAAACACCACGACCCTGGATTTTTTGCCGGTACGGATTTCCGCACTGTTTAAAATTGTCGAATCTCTTAGTAAAAGTCAGGCCGTGGGCACTGACCATATTTTTTCGACGGGACAGCTGAAAATTCATCAGGAACGAAAGCAGGTCTTCTGGCAGGATAAACTGATCGACCTAACGCTCACCGAATTCTGGCTTTTGCACGCACTGGCCAAAATTCCAGGCCACGTCAAATCCCATGATCAACTGATGGAAGCCGCCAATGTGGTGGTCACCAACAACGCGATTACCGCCCATATACGACGTATTCGTGATAAATTTCGGGATGTTGACCCAACCTTCGATTCCATCCGAACAGAATATGGCATGGGCTACCGCTGGCTGGCGAGTTGAAACATGAGGATTTCGCTGCGGGTCAAACTGGCCCTTGTCTCCCTGCTCCTGCTTTTTATTCCCTTTACTGGATTTCGTTTCAGTGAGCTTATTAAGAGAGATCTTCTGGAGAGCCGCAAGGAGACTATGTTGTTTTCTGCCCGGGCTGTCGCCTCAGCCCTCTCTGGCCGGACCGGACTCTTTGACCGGGAGCTTTTCCATTCCTTAAATGCCAGCCGCGACCTGTATCTTTACCAGCTCTCCAACCCGATGCGCATCAACGGCAAGACCGACGACTGGCAACCGCAACTTAGAGAAGCGGGCGAATTTGGCGCAGAGCACCTCCTTTATTCAATCGAACCTTATAGCGATGAATCTTTGCATTACCGCCATCTCACCGGAGTGCGTGGCGACTACCTCTATGCCGTTTTTCTGGTTACCGACGATAAGATTGTCTACCAACAGGCCAACTCCCTGCGCCTCGACCTCTCAGACCATCTGCAGATCGGTGTGGAAGATCCACAGGGCAACCTGCACCACTACCTGCTCAGCGCCATCAAGCCCGGTTGGGTTAACGGTTTTCTGATGTCGGAAGATCTAGAAGAGAAGATCCCAGTCAGGATGGAGCCGAAAATTCAGGCCATGTGGGTTGAATCACCGGGTGGTTACACCCTGGAACTCAGAATGCCAAAGGATATGGTGGGCCAAAAACTGGCCTTTGCCATCGCTGATGTCGATGACCCTGTTGACCGGAAGACAAAGGCACTGATAGGAACCGCCGCCACGAAAGAACAAGAGGAACTCGGCTGGCTGCTCTCCCCGTCCGGGGCAATCGAAGAGGTTTTAAAATCCCTGAGCCGACCCGAGTCACGGATTATGATCGTCGATATAAATCGACGAATTCGTGCAAGTTTTGGCAATCTGGCTGAAGAGAAAGCAACCATCGATACCGATACCTCGCTGCTGGCCACAATCAGCTCCTACACCTATCGTTTTATGGCCCCGCTCTATCGGTTTTTCACCCAATCCTTTGCCACAGACTTCAGTCAACCGGCGGCACAGCCCTCCACCCTCGATATAAAAGGAGTCAAGGAGGCGCTGACAGGGGTATCAACTGTCACCAGCTATGTCATCAATGACGGCCAGGTGGAGATCATGGCGGCAATTGCGCCCTTAAAGGAACAAGACTCGATCATCGGCGCGGTGGTTGTGGAACAGACAACCAATTCGATCCTCGCCCTGCAAAATAAAATGATCGAAGAATCTCTCACCCTGACGATCCTGGTCTTTAGCTTCGGCGGATTCGGCCTTATTTTCTTCGCCTCGCGCCTCTCCTCAAGGATAAGGCGCCTGGGCACTCAGGCAGCTGCGGCCATCAGCGACAGCGGACAAATCCGGGCAACAATTATGCCCATCGCCGCCCGTGACGAGATCGGCGATCTGTCCAGAACTCTAACCACCATGCTCAACCAGCTGAAAATCCAGACCGAATACCGTGAAAAAATGGCCGACAACCTTGAACATGAGATGCGCACGCCCCTCGCCGGCATCTCCGCCTCACTGAAAAATATGGCTCGGGAGATGGACAAGCCAGGGGAGCATCTGACTGAATATCTAAATTGGGCGCTGGAAGACGTAGCCCGGTTGGAAGCCCTGCTCACGGCAGTGCGCGATGCGACCAATCTGCAGGAAGCGCTTGGTCACGACTTCAAAGAGGACTTCCGGCTCGATACGGCAATTGACATGTGGCTGAGCCATAGCTGGCGCCAGGCCTTCCCGGAAGCAGAGTTCGTCTTTCATAAACCAGCAGGCCCGGTCACCCTCCATGGCGATCCGTCCCGTATCCGGCAAATGCTCGATAAGCTTGTCGAAAACGCCATCTCCTTCCACTATCCGAGAACGCCCATTGAGATTTCCCTGCTAGAAAATAATGGCACAATTACCCTCACTGTTGCCAACCAGGGACCCACCATTCCAAAAGAATTACAAAACCAAATCTTTAACTCCATGGTTTCCTATCGGCAGCAGAAAGACACTAGACCGCACCTGGGCCTCGGTCTCTATATAGTTCGCACCATTGTCGAGCATCACCAGGGTAAGGTAAGCGTTCATTCAAGCGCTGATGGCAAAAGTACGGTCTTTACCCTGAGGCTTTAGTAATGACTGCTTGACTGCCACAAAAATTAGCCTCAAAGCAGATGAGTTAGGGCCTGTTGCAGGATCACAAAACCATTTTTTGTCAGGATAGATTCGGGGTGAAACTGATAGCCAATAAAACTCTCGCCTTTAATGGCCACGATTTCATTCGACTCTCCGAGAGTTGCATATTCATGCCTGTCGTCACCTGCTTCTTTCTGAGCAGCAAAGGTGTTGTAAAAACCTACTTTTTCGAGGCTTCCAAAGAGATTGATTTCCAGTTGTGAACCCTGCAACGGTCTCTCCTTTTTTTGCACCGAATAGCCTAAAGACCGACAGAGTATCTGGTGACCGAGACAAACGAACAGTGCTTTTTTGCCGGAGCCGAGCAGCGATGCGGCAATGTCCATGTTTTTTACAATCTTCTCGTCATTTTCATTGTTGGGATTCCCCGGTCCCGGCCCAAGCAGGGTAATATCCGCCCGGTCATTTTCAATTTCATAGTCCTGATATTTGACAACCATCGTCCGAATGCCAAGCGAGTTAAAAATATGGCGAAGCATATAGATGAAATCATCTCCGTTATCAATCAGTGTGAGGGAGATGCCCGCCAGGCGAGGACAGGTGGAAACATGTCCTTCCTGTCTAAAAAACCAGAAATTGGACAGATCCTGATTACGCCGACAAAGGGTCTCGATAATTTCATCATCGTTATGGAGCCCTGGCAGGATCGGTGGGCGCGCCTTCCGCCTGAAATCGGCCAGCAGCGGGCTCAGTATCGCCCGACTTTTTGCGCCGGTCTCGCGAACCTCTTCCGACGGTACCGAATCTTTTACCAGGGTTGCCCCGGTACTGAAATTAAATCTGCCATCATTGTCTATTTCGAGGGTGCGAATAGTAATAGGGGAGTCAAGATAATCACTGCCATCGGCATCGCGGCCCACGAGCATCATCCCGCTGCCATAATATCCTCTCGAATTTGTAGAATATTTTTTAATTATTCGACAAGCGTTTTCCACCGGGCTACCAACCACCGTTGCGGCAAACATGGAATCGGTAAAGAGCTCAAAGATATCCTTTTTACTGATACCCGAAAGCAAATACTCCGAATGAATGAGCTGGGACATCTCTTTGAGTAAAGGACCGACAATTAAACCACCTTCACTGCACATCCTGGCCATCATTTTCAACTCCTCGTCGACCACCATGAAGAGTTCATTTATCTCTTTTTGATCATTCAAAAAGCTCAGCAGTTCACCCTTGAAATGGGACCGGCATTCATAGGCGATATCTTTTCGGAAAGTGCCGCTGATGGGGTTCATTTTCACCCGATTATTTTCCACCAACAAATGGCGCTCCGGTGTCGAGCCAATGAAATACCCCGACGTATCATAAAAGAGGAATTTCCAGTAGGTGCCGTAATCTTCCTGGACCAGTCTGGAGAAAAAACTACAGGCGGAGGCGACGGTAAAATCTTTTATGGTTCCTCTGCCACCTCTGGGGATGACAAAGTTTGCCCCTTCACCCTCACCGATTTCATTGGTGACAATTTTGCCGATTATGTCGGCATATTCTTCTTCTGTGGTGTCATACGAAAGTTCACCGTCCAACTCTATCGGGCAGGTCGGCAACAGGCGCAGGAGATCTTTGCTGAACACTGTCAACTGTTGTTCTATTTCTATGGTGCGGATTTTTTCCCCTCGGTCATGTGCCTCAAAACCACGCTCTTTAATCTGACAGAAAGGAATAATGCTGATGGTGTCGTAATGTCGCCTATCGCCAGCAGCTCCCTGTTTTCTTGGGATATCTCCAAGATAGTCGAATTGTTTTGCCGCCCCCAGCAAAACCAGAATTTCTTCGCTGTCCTGCCGCTGAATAAAGCAAAAGGCTTTTTTGCCGGATAGAATGGATGCTATCGTCTCGTTCATCTGTAACTCTCCTGTGTTTACCCGGCAGACTTTCACCAGATTTGGAGAGCTCAGATCACCAACAGACAATGAAAAAGGCCCCGCAAACCTGGAGATGGTTTGCGGGGCCTTTTAAAATGGGATCTTTAGCCTGAAATGCTACCAACTCCGGAACTGCTCTGTGCGCCAGCCGCGCCAGATACACCAGATAGAAGCAGTGCACCACCAGTTGAGTTGAGAGTTGGTTTTCATTTTGTCTATGTACTTTTAGAGATTAGCTAATGTTATTTATGGTCACTCTTTTATTTACTGTAATAACAGATAGCATACTGAATACAAACAGCAAATAGTTTTCTTTGATGGCGTCATAAAAATTCTTCAGTGGCTTCGTTGTTGCAATTTTTACTTAGCCATCTCAAATTATGATTTTATCCATTCTTAAATAATCCCGAAAAGACCATTTTCAGCATTGCATCATCAATTTTATCGACAAGTTGCTCTTCAAACTCATCCGGTTCGAGGACAGAATCTGAAGGGAGATCTTCCGAAAGCTCATCTGCTGAAAGAGTTTCAGCACTTTCGATTAGTTCGGTGATATACAATTTGTCGTCTTCGCAGAAGTCGTCATAGCGATGGGTGTCAATCCACCGATCGGTCTGGTCGTGACTGCCAGCAAAAGTAATGAAAAGGTTGTTGCCATCTTTCACCGTGACAAGTCGATACCCATTACCAAGATCATATTTAACACAATTTTTTAACCGGTACTCTCCATTCTTCGTCCGCTTACAAGTAATGATATCACTGTGCCATTTTCCCTGTCTGATGCATTTTATAATTTGCAGATATTGTGATGCCGCCAAGGCACCTTGGCTCCCTGTCATGCGCAATTTTTCAAGGCATCTATCAATATTTCTGGAAATATGCAGGTAATGCAATGCTCTGGCCCTCCATTGAAAACAAAAATTTAATAGATCTTTTTTTAACCTGAACGAGCAAACATTCATCACTGATTACAATATGTCAAATACAGAATTCCTATGCTTTGGCGGCAGATAATTGGTCTGTCCTATTAGGGGGGGGGATTCGCTCGTGCCATAAAAATGAGTCTCTCAATCTAAGGTATAATATTTACAAGCACTTTTCTTAAAAGTACACTTCCGTCACCAAAAATAGCCTTCTAAGCGCTAAAGCAACCCAATTTTCTTAATATTTAAACATAAGTTCATGCAGTTAGCTTGGTCCGACCCCAATTACCTGATTGAAGGTGTTGTAAAAACCAACTTTTTCGAGGGTTCCAAAAGATTGATTTCCAGTTGTGAACCCTGCAATGTTTTATAGTGGACCCCAGTTTTAAGACAGTAGTTTAAGCTGTGCACAACTAAAAGGAACGAGAACCAATGAGCGAAGTTAAGAAGAGAAATTTCCACACCCCCGAGTTTAAGGCAAAGGTCGGTTTGGAAGCATTGCGGGGGCAAAAGACAATCAATGAGATTGGCCAGGAGTATGGTGTTCATCCGGTTATGGTCGGTCAGTGGAAGAAAGAAATTCAGGATCAAGCCAAAACACTCTTTGTTGGAAAGCGAGGCCCCAAACCGATTGCCGCACACCAGGAACCTGAACTTCTGTATAGTGAAATAGGTAAGCTGAAGGTAGAGCTTGACTGGCTAAAAAAAAAGTCAGGGATCAGCCGCTGATGATACGAGAAAGCTGGATTAGTAAGGAAGATGAAATTCCGATGGTCAGGCAATGCATATTGGCGGGAGTGTGTCGTTCCACGATTTATGAGCGGCAAAAACCCAGGAAAGTTGGTGAAAGCGATTTACTGCTGAGTCAGTTGATAGATAAAGAATACACTTTGCATCCATTCTACGGCAGTCGCAGAATGGCGGTTGTACTCAAAACGGCAGGACACAAAGTCAACCGCAAACGGGTTCAACGTCTTATGCGAATGATGGGACTGGTTAGTATGGCGCCAGGTCCTAATACTAGCCGTCCACACCCTGCGCACAAAGTGTATCCATATCTGCTACGAGGTCTTCCCGTGGATAGACCAAACCATGTTTGGAGCACAGATATCACCTACATTCGGCTGGCTCGTGGCTTCGTCTATCTGATGGCGATCATCGATTGGTACTCTCGCCGGGTGTTGAGTTGGCGGATCAGCAATAGCCTGGAAGCGACATTTTGTGTCGATTGCCTGGAGGAAGCCTTGCGCACCCATGGTAAGCCGGAAATTTTCAACAGTGATCAGGGATCGCAGTTCACCAGTGATGCCTTCACCGGCGTGCTTAAACGAGAAGGTATTGATATCAGCATGGATGGGCGGGGTCGGGCATTCGACAACATTTTTGTCGAGCGACTTTGGCGTAATGTCAAATACGAGGATGTGTATCTGAAGGGTTATGGGACAATAAGCGAGTTGACGACAGGTTTGGAAAAGTATTTCGTTTTTTATAACGGTGAGCGTCCGCACCAATCACTGGGAAATAGAACGCCAGATGTCGTATATCGAACCGCACTAGGTGGAGAAGCTGTGATTGTTAATAAGTACCCTCGCGCGGTGGATGATACCCCTGTTCCGCTACGCTCCACAGGGGTATCATCCACCGCGGGGGTAGAGTCGGAAGTAATAGGTGAAGCTACAGTTGGGTACTACGCAGCTGTCATTGAAGTTAAATGTGCAGCTTAAACTCAGTGGATTTTTGTCTTGACTCGGGGGTCCACTTTATTTTTTTCCTTTTTCTGCACCAGATAGCCTAAAGACCGGCAAATCATATCTGGTGACAGAGGCAAACAAACAGTACTTTTTTACTGGAACCGAGCAGGGTAATATCCGCGTTGTCATTTTCAATTTCAGAGTCCTGACATTTAACATTCATCGTAGGTATGCCAAACGAGGACAAGAAGGAACGTTCCCTTCCTGTTTAAAAAACAAAAATTAGACCATGGTAAATTGATCAAAGGAAAGACAGGATGCTGGGGATTGATGAATTATTGGCGAGAATTTGAGAAGATACGCCCTCTCACCTGTATGAGATTAACTGCCTTTTTCAAAATGGAGAACCTTCATGTTCTATGTAAATGATATTGATGGCCTGAAGTTTAAAGGTCCTTTAGAGAAGTTAGAAAAGTGGCGTACTGTAGTAAGAAAAACAAGCAGCACGCCGTTAGCAAAAGAGGATAATATATCCAATTTTGCAAAGGGTCCTGGCGCACAGGCTATTGCTGCCTATCAGAAAGTCGTTTCAAACAATAATATAGTAGAACCACTGATTCATGTGTATCAAATAATGTCCTCTCCACCCACTACCATTCTGCCGACCACTCCGCTGACGGAGGCATGGTGGTTGTTGCGAAATAGGAATATTCGGCAGGTGGTTGTTACAAAGGAAAATAGGGGAATAATCGGAATGCTTTCAGAAAGAGACATTCTCAAACGAATCACCGTCGTTGAAGATGAGGTGAAAATTGATCAGGAGCTTTTGGTCACTGATGTTATAAAAAAGGAGTTTGTCAGCACGGATTCTATTTCTGATATCCGAAGAGTAGCAAGAGCCCTTGCCAACCTCCATATTAATGCCATGCCGGTATTAGAGGATGATAGGCTTATTGGCATAGTGACCCGGGGAGATATTCTGAGAGGTTTTGCCATGAACCCTAAATTAAATTTATGGGCCTAAGAGAGCCAGATAAGGCCTGATTCCCTTAAGTGTTGCCGCAACAATAATGAGTTACGCTGAAAACAACTATTTTGCTGCTGTTGCTGTGGGCTTGCGTGGAGTCAATAAAGGGTTTCTGAAGACTATCGATCTGACAGGCGGGACAACAGCAAGCCTTATTAAACGGGCCGAAAAGGTATCTCTCTGGTGCTGCCCCTGAGATTGTTCCTTCTTTTAATTTTCTGTCTTGCCACCAGGTTCTATTTGGGCTCTATCAGGCAATTTGTGGACAAAGAAATATGTTATACCAGTCGCCAGGAGAACTATACCTGTCGCAAAGATATACATGGGCTCTAATTCATCATAATCAAGAATGATCACTTTCCGAGCAATGGCCATTAAAGCTGTCGCCAAAACGATTTTAACATGAATAACATCATCGCGGAGGTAGAGGATGATATTCTGGAAAATCTCTATTGCAATCAACACTACCATAAATGCTCCAAAAGTTAACAGGATGTCACCCATAGTGAGTATAAATCGGGGTTCGCTAATAATACGCTGATAAATAGTCCAGGCGACATCCATCACACCAAAGATGATAACGAAAACCATCAACACGCCCAGGGCCTTTAGACATAAATGAATAATATTCTTAAGGAACCACAGAAAAGGATCTTCTTCTTTGTTTACAAGTTTCATAATTTCAAGATAAGGTTACCGGTGATACAAAACCATCCGGTTTTATGGTCAACACAGTACAGTTGATCGTATTGAGTGTTTTTTCTGCTTTATTACCAATCAGCAACCCCGGAATTCCAGAACGAGCCACCGACCCCATGACAAGCACATCAATTTTTAGCTCAGCAATAGCCTTTTTGATCACATCCTCACTCCCCCCTTCCCAGAGATGGGTATTGTTATCAGTATGTGGAATATGATTATGTTCAAGCAAATATTGCAGCTGCTTTGATCGCTCTTTTTTAATTTGCTTCTTCATTTCATCGATTTCTTTTGAGGAAACCTTGAATCGAGGACTTCGTAACATTACCTCATGTTCGAGTCTCCAGGCGTGTAAATAGTGTGCCTCACCATTTCCCCTCTGGGCCAGGGAGTGAGTTAACTCTATAATTTTTTTATTAAGTGCTTTCGCCTCAGTATTTTCTGCTCCGACATCTATAGCTGCAAGAATACGTCTAAAATCAGATGAACCACGCTTGATCACCCAAACGGGACAGGGGCACTTCCTTACAAGACGCATAGTCAGTTGATCAATGCCTCGGTCAAGAGTCTCCTCCTTAATCAGGAGATCATGCTTATCTCGCAACACCTTTTGAATTATCGAAATGAAACCGTTTGCTTCTGAGTATTCTGGCTCAACATCAATACCATTCCAACATTCATCGCTAAGAAAGCGTTCTAGACTTTCAGTATTTTGTCGAACTATCTCCTGTCTCATTTCAGTGTAGCGACCACTAATCTTTAGACTGAAATCATCAAATATCGTTTTCTCGTCGGCTATCATTGTAGATATACGAGCTCCATTGAGCCTGGCCAGGGTGGCTACTTTATCAGCACTGTTTTCCTGACCAAGAGTAGCTCCATCCAGAATGTAGAGTATGTTCTTAAATCTTTTCACCTGGACACCTCTATATCAAATAATTAAAAAATTTTCGAGTTGGTTAAAAACCAATAAAATCATAATAACTATTGAATAAATTACGCATTTAGCCAAATAGATCAACCTGAGTAAATCAAGGGATTATTGCTAGCAATAACTACCATTTCAAAAATGATGACGCCCTAAGAACTTCAAATGCAAGATGGTTACAACACCATCCAAAAGGCTTTACCTTAATATCCAAGATAGAGAATTTGCCAGCCACTATTTATTTGCAAAGTATCTTCAACACTGAAACAATGCGCCTGATTTTTGGGATCAATGGCAAAAAGAGGTACTGCTTCTTCCCCACAAGTAATAGAAAATTCCATTGGGTCAAATTTATCCTTTTGTGAAATAAGCTTTAGCCTTGCTCCTCTTCCAATCATTTGGCTCAGCATCTGATAATTGACTTTTTCGTTAAAGAGAGTTTTCCCCCATAGCTGTGCCATCTTCCTCTTTGTCGTTGTTTTATTTTTGCTCTCCTTTTGAGAAGTCGATAGAATTGAATAAATGTTATTTTTCTCAAATTCCTGCCGGTAATGTAATGTTGCAGCGATGTTTTCACTTTCGTGAACAGAAAGAGCCAATAGTTTTCCCAAGCCAGCCAACTCAATATTGTATTCCGTTTGTTCAGAAAATGGGTCACCATTATAGCTTGGAATACTTACCTCCTCCGCTTTGGCAATTTGCTCTTTGGAGCTGTCGACAATCAAAACTTTAATATTCAATTCAAGGAGGCTTTGAGCTATTGCCCGGGACAGGCGATTACTGCCGATTATGAGAAAACCGTCAGCTGCCGGGAGTGTAATTTTGAGCAGGTTGGCAACAGGAACAGCTGTCAGACTTTGCAACAGAACAGTGAAAATAATTACCGTAAAGGTTAATGGTACCAGGATTACGGCATCCCCAAGTCCGTAGTTTTCCAATTTGAGGGCAAATAGCGAGGATATTGCCGCAGCAACAATCCCGCGGGGAGCGATCCAGGCCATGAAAATTTTCTCTTCCTGACTGAGTGTCGAGCCAAGAGTACCAAAAAGTATGCAAAGTGGTCTGGCAACTATCTGTATGACAAGGCAGAGTGCAACTGCCTTCCAACCCAGCTGTATCAATTCTGCAAAATCAATTCGGGCGGCAAGGACAATAAAAAGTAAAGATATCAAGAGAATACTGAGTGTTTCCTTGAAGACTAGAATATGTTCCAGGTCGACGCCCTTCATGTTGGCAAGCAACACTCCAAACACAGTAACTGTCACCAAACCTGATTCTGGTTGAAAGGTATCCGCCAGAGCAAATGAGACAAAGACCAAACCAAGCACACAAACATTATGGAGATACTCAGGGATTACATGATATCTGAGACAAAGCCCGAAAAGGTAACCGACTATCATTCCAATGGCGCTGCCAACAATGAGCAGTTGAGCAAAGGTTATAAATGTATGTCCCAACGCCTCCTGCCCACCACCGATAATGATAAATTCAAAAACAAGCACAGCCAGAGACGCCCCAATGGGATCAATGACTATACTTTCCCATTTGAGGATATTGGCAATTGAGGGAATAGGTCTCACAGTCCGCACAATAGGCGCAACAACTGTCGGTCCGGTAACTACCATAATAGCCCCGAAAAGTGTGGCCACCTGCCAGGAAATATCAAATAAGAATCTTGTTGCCAGTGTGGTTATGATCCAGGTAACCATCATTCCAATGGAGACCATGTTACGCACAACTTTTTGAAGTCCCTTGATCTCATTTATTTTGAGATTGAGGCTTCCCTCAAAGAGAATAATGGCAACAGAGAGAGAAATGAATGGATTGAACAATTCTCCTAAAAACTCTTTTGGTCGAACGACACCAAAAACAGGACCAAACACTATTCCCGTAAGCAACAAAAACAGAATAGGCGGCATCCGCACCCGCCAAGCTACCAATTGACAAATCGCACAGAAGAAAAAGAGCAGAGCTATCAGCGGAACGTTTTCGATATGCATGTGACAAAGTTTCAATATGATGTGATGTTGCCGAATATGGATGGACTTGAAGTATATAAGCAAATACAGGCTGAGGGTTTTCAGGCAGGAGTGTGTGAATATCTGTCTCGTCCCTTAGCCAATAAAGAATTTGAGGTGGTCAAGTAAAAACAGATAGCATGCTGAATACAAACAGCAAATAGTTTTCTTTGATGGCGTCGTAAAAATTCTTCAGCAGCTTTATTGTTGCGATTTTTACTTAGTCATCTCAAATCAGGATTTCTTACAATTTTGTCAATTCTTAAATAATCCCGAAAAGACCATTTTCAGAATTGCATCATCTATTTTATCGATAAGTTGCTCTATAAACTCATCCGGTTCGAGGAAAGAATCTGAGGGGAGATCTTCCAAAGGCTCATCTCTCGAAATAGTTTCAGTACTTTCGATTATTTCGGTGATATACAACCTGTCATTTTCGCAGAAGGCGTCATAGCGATGGGTGTCAATCTACCGATCGGTCTGGTCGTGACTGCCAGCAAAAGTAATGAAAAGGTTGTTGCCATCTTTCACCGTGACAAGTCGATAACCGTTTCCAAGGTCATATTTAACACAATTTTTTAACCTGTACTCCCCATTCTTCGTCCGCTTGCATAATGATATCACTGCGCCATTTTCCCTGTCTGATGCATTCTAGAATTTGCAGATATTGTGATGCAGCCAAGGCACCTTGGCTCCCTGTCATGCGCAATTTTTCAAGGCATCTATCAATATTTCTGGAAATATGCAGGTAATGCAATGCTCTGACCTCCATTGAAAACGAGAATGCAATAGATCTGATTTGAACCTGAAACTCCCAAATTTTGTCACTGATTGAAATATGTCAAATACCGAATCCCTATGCTTTGGCGGCTGACAATTGGTCTGTCATATTATTTAATGACTCTTTATCTGTTCAGTATTTGTCGATAAAGCCGAAAAAGCACTTGAATTTTACCGACCGAACCAGGTATTTCATACTATGGATTGCGTTTTTGGTCGTTTCGCCAGCGGTTCTGTGAATGTCGAGGCGGCGAAAAGTCTCAGAAAGAGATTTTCCTGATCCCGATTAACTGGAAATTTTATCAATGAAAATTCTCCACCTTATCAGCCAGCATCCCGAAAGTACCGGAAGTGGTTTTTACCTGCAGAATATTGTCCGACAGGCAACAATAGCTGGCCATGAGAATTTTCTGATAGCGGGACTCTCCGGAGATAGACTCCCTCAACTTGATTGCATCAACAAGCAGTTTTGTCGTTTTGTCCACTTCGAGCAGGGTGCGCTGGATTACACCATCCCCGGCATGAGCGACATCATGCCCTACCCAAGTTCGACGTTCAAAACACTAACACCTACTCAAATAGATAGATACGAGCAGGTCTTTGGTGAGACTATCGAAGATGCGGTTGGTGATTTTTCTCCCGACATAATCCACAGTCATCATCTCTGGCTGGTAAGTGCAGTGGCCCGGAAACTGTTCCCCACCGTCCCCATGGTAACATCCTGCCACTCCACCGACCTTCGCCAGTTTCTACAGTGTCCGCATCTAAGAGCCAGGGTTCTGCCCCATTGCCAGAAAATTGACCAAGTGCTTGCACTGAGCGATGATCAAGCAGACAAAATCCGGCAGCTCTATTTCATTGATTCTGATAGAATCAATATCGTCGGCGGAGGTTTTGATGAGACTCTTTTCAAACCGCAACAAAAATCCAAATCGCCTCAGGTGCAGATGCTCTATGCTGGAAAGCTCAGTTTCGCCAAGGGGGTTGATGTACTTTTGCGGACAATCCAATCCTTTGAAAAAGGTGCCATACATCTCCATCTTGCCGGAGCAGGAACCGGGGAGGAGAACCAACATTGTCTGGAACTGGCTGCAAAGGCAGGTGACCTGGTAACTGTTCATGGCCGGATAAACCAGCAGGAGTTGGCTCGGTTAATGGGGCGCTGCCATCTCTTCATCCTACCGTCTTTTTATGAAGGCTTGCCGCTGGTCCTGCTCGAAGCACTGTCCTCCGGTTGCCGAATTATCACAACCGATCTATCCGGCTGCAAGGAACTACTTGGTGAGGCAGACCCTGATCTTGTCGAATTCATTCAACTGCCGGTTATGAAACAGATAGATCGTCCCGAACCGGAAGATCTGGCCATCGTAGAAAAAGGCCTGAGGGAAGCGATAAACGCCATGGTGGCTCGGGTACTGGTATCACCTTCACCTGATCCAAAAAATATTCAATTGATTACTGCTCAATTTGGTTGGGAAGCGGTTTTCAGGAAAATTAATCAAGCATACAAGAAAGCGTTCAGCAACTAATTGCCACTGCGGCGATGTCGTCGTGAAGCTTGAAACGGGGATATTTACGGCAAGCCGGATCCTGCCGTTGTAGATGCCGGACATGATTTCGTACAGCCTGAAGACCTCCTAAGCGATAAAATTCGACAAAGGATTGCCAATCATGCTCTTCCAGCGGATTCTCCCGGGGAAGCTGCAGCCCATCGGTAAACAGCAAAATGTCGCTGACATCGGAGAGATCCTCATAGCCGTGACGGAGAAAAGCCAAGGCCTCGGATTCGCCGTTCAAAACACCGTAACTGATGTTCATCTGCAGACGTATTTTTTGAATCTGTTTTGCCAAAACTTCGTGGATAAGAGCACCTGGTGATACCTGCATCTCCTTCCACAAGTGCAAAGTGTCCCGGTCAATGTCGATATCCGGGGTTATTACCTTATAGCTTCCGTCTTTAAGAATAAAGAGAATGAGGGCATCACCAGTCTGGCAATATTCAAGTTGATTGCCATCCAGATGGACAACCGCAAGGCTGGTGGACCAGAGCTTATGCCGTTCGTCCAGACGAATACTTTCATTTAACTGGGCGTCTTGAATATTTCGATTGGCCTCTTTGGCCAGTTGATCAAGGGAGCCGTGTTTGCCCTGAAAAGCTTGAGCAGCTGTTCTCGCAGCAAGCAAACCACCAGTCAAACCATCTTGAAAACGACGTTTATCGAGGCTCGTCGCCCCATCAAAGACTCCGAGGAGATCACCTTCCTCCAGTAAGACATCCTCATTAAACTCGCCACTGCCTTTTTCGAGAAGGGACCTTACCTTAAGTCTATTAGGATGAGGTCGATTCATTTTGGTCAATGGAAGCTGTTCAGTAGAAAGATACATGATATCGATTATATGGTATTGTTTTTCTGTGCTTGTTGATTGTAGCGAAATATAGTCGCCAAGAGGAATATTACCAATACCTTGTTCTGATGGAGAAATTGATGTTAATAGTTTTTCTCTATAACAAAATGTAACTAGTATTTCGATTCGTTAATTTATTTACAATTAAGCAATCTCAAGGTCAAACTTTTTCCAACGATAAACAACCGGAGCAGAATTAATTTCTTCAATTCCCTTAAGAATTCTGGCCTTCAGTTCAGCCTTAGATGAAACGCGAATATGTCTTAAAAATGTTCTGGCCATTTTGGAAAAAGCGGCTTCAACTAAATTCAACCAGGATCCGTGTTTAGGAGTGTGCACATAAATAAATCTTCCAGGCCTTGACGCGAGATATGCCATCGTCTCTTTAGAGATATGAGCTGAATGATTGTCAAGAACTACCCGTATCGTGCATTCGGAAGGGTAGCGAGCATCAAGTTCTTTGAGCAACTCGATAAATTCACGACTTCGATGTCGTTCATGAACTTGACCAATTATATGACCGCTATGTAAGTCAAGAGCGGCAAGAATAGAAAGAGTACCAAGTCTTTTATATTCGTAATCTCGACTGACGGTTTTGTGTTTGCCCGGTTTTGGCGGCAAATCAGGGGCAATATTTTGAATAGCCTGCACTCCGGGTTTTTCGTCGACAGATACAGTAATGATTGACGGGAGCGTATCGCCTTTTTCGTCATTTTGTAAATTGACCTCTTGATACACCATGAGTACTTCCTGCATTTTTTGTTCAAAGTTGGGATCGCGACGCTCAAGGTAATATTCAAGTTTATGTGGTTTTACCGCATCAGCACTAAGAATTCGCCATATAGTGGCTTTTGCAGCTTTAGACAAACAGTGATGTCCTGCTTCGGGGGCATGTTGACGAGAATATTTGGCAAGCTCGCTCAGTGTCCATAATTCTGCGGCAAGGCCTTTATCTTTAGGCTTTGTACATGCAAGGTTTATAACCCAAGCCTTCGCTCCATCTGTAATAGTTGGCTCGAATGGCCTATGGTAGTAATCTTTCAAACCTGCATCCGGACCAGCGGCCAAAGCTTTATCAATGCATTTGTATATGGATGGCCTACTCACTTTAGTCAGTTCTTGAATTTGACTGATTGGCAAATCATCCGCATAAAGTAATAATATCTGAGCCCTTTGGACTTCCCGTAAAGGGCCTTTGCGGGATTTACTAATTTGCTCAAGTTTGTTCTTTTGTTCCACAGATAAAGACAGTTGCGCACGTTCTGTTTTTCTGGCCATAGCTATCCTCCTCAGTTTTTTGGGAAAGGATAGCTTGAAAACGGCTTTTTGTAAATATATTATTGAAACTAAATACTAGCTGTGTTTTTAAGGTAAAAAATTAGGTCCATGATCAATATTTCGCCAAATCCAGACCAGGAATTATGGGATAAATACGCGACTGAGAATGTTGCGGCGAAATATTCTCACCTTTTTGCTTGGGGAGAAAACCTTGCCTCAACCTACGCCCTGCCAATCTTCCGACTGGCGGCAATAGACACCCAGACAAATAAAATCAGCGGCATCCTCCCCCTCATTCTCTTCACCCCACCGGCCAGTGAAAAGCGACTGATCTCCCTCCCCTATACCGATGCGGGGGGTATGCTGGCAGACGACGGAAAGAGTGGTCGCCGACTGCTCTCTGCTGCTATGGAGCTCGCCGACAAACTTAAGGCAGACCATGTAGAGTTGCGTCAGGAAGGGGTTTTACAATCCTTTTTTGAGCAACAGAAAACAAGCAACACGTGGAACTATAAAGCCTTTACTTTCAAGACGGGACTCCTTCGACCGCTTCCAACCTCTGTGGATGCGCTTTGGTCCGAACTTTCAGCTAAAGTTCGCAATCAGGTCCGTAAAGCTTGGCGATGTAGTTGCAAAGTTGAAACTGGTGGAATCGAACTTTTCGAAGATTTTTATGCAGTTTTCTCAGAAAACATGCGCGACCTTGGCTCACCGGTTCATGCACCGGAACTCTTTCGGAACCTTATCAACTGTAAGTCTCAGCCAAGCGCAATTATTATTGTCTCTTTGCATGGTAAACCTGTAGCGGCAGCTATGGTCTTTCTGCATATGAAGACTCTTTTCAATCCCTGGGCTTCATCTCTTCGCACTTTTCGGCCATCCTGCCCTAATATGCTGCTCTATTGGTCTATGCTCGAATATGCCATCAATAACCGCTGCCAATGGTTCGATTTCGGTCGTTCATCTCCTGGGGCACCGACCTGCCGATTCAAGATGCAATGGGGAGCAGGGCTGGAACCGCTTGTCTGGCATGTCTTCTCACGAAAGCCGCACAACTGGGATCCCCGTAGCGAGTCTCTTGAAGACGATAACTGGAAAAGTAATGATTTGGAAAGTTCCCGCCGGGACGGCCCGGCCCTCAGACGGTGGATCAGCTTATGAGGAGGGATGCAATGAATCATGTTATCAATAAAAATCTGCATGTTTTTATACCAATGCCTGTTTTTCCGATAGTTGAGGATGTCGGCTGGTGGCAGGGAGAGGACGGTTCTGCCTACCAACAACCGTATCGCAATGCGTTTCCAAGGCGCCACTGCCTGGCAGATTACCAGGCCCTTGTTCGTTTGGCTGACAGGCTTGGTGTGCGTATTGGCTTGGGAATGGTTCTCTGTGAATGGGATCGAAACAATTTGCTTGGCAAAATAAAGGGTGCTACCTGGATGGGTAGTCACTGGAACAACCAAATAAATCAGGGGCCGTGGCTTGATGAAGCAGCAGAATATCTGCGTGGCCAACAAGGATCGTTGGAGTTGGGATTACACGGCCTCTGCCATGAATTCTGGCACCAGGGGCAAATGGAGCGCTCTGAATTCCACGACCAAAACGGCAATATGCGATCAAGACAGGTGGTCAAATCTCATCTTGAGGCCTTTGGGATGATTCTCGAACAAAACGGATTTTCCGAGTTACCCCGGCTCTTTTTCCCTCCGGCGCTCAACCACAGTTTTGGCAACGAATCGATACAGGCGCTCCTGCACGATTTCGGTATTCGTTATGTCATAACCCGCTTTTCCAGGGCACGACGTTTTGCGCCCCCACATCATGAGAAGATCACCTGGGAATGTGGCGTGGGCCTTTTGGAACGTGGACTTTCACCTGTCCTCTGGAATATCTCGGCCAGTTCACCAGCGTGGGACTTTTCGGGACCAATCCTACCCCTGCATTGGGGCAACCTGCTCCATAGAGACATAGAACGCAGCAACGATATCGTCGATCAATGGGCAGAACTGCTGCTTGCCGGAACAGCAGGCCCCGAGCGTATACTGGCCGCAAATTACGAGGCTTGCTGGCGTCAGGCGGCAATCTTCTATTTCGGCAAGCTCTCTCTTGATGAAAAATCCATCGTCGTTGACCTCAAGGCATTGCCTGTGGACATGCCAAATCGTAATGGGTCCTTCTACCTCAGGCTACTGGGGGATCACGCGACACCATTGCGCTGCCAGGGATCTCAGATAATTTCCTCTCACCTTGATGATCAAAACATCCATACCCTGCAACTCCTGCCGGAAAAAGGAAGTATGCAAATAAAGATAGATCTTTGTTGAGGCCTTTTATCTTGCCTCGTTTCCTAATAATTCCCCATTTCGCTTTGACAAAAATTGAGCAGGTTGGCTAAAAAGCACCCTTGCATTCAGAATAGACAATCCCTATCATTTAAATAGGAAATATAGAAAACACCTTCTTGACTCCAGTTTGACATATTGATAGTCTCAATGGACGAAAATTGTGAATTTTCCTGTATTTGCCCAGAAACATGAGTTTTTATAAATTGATACATTACCAAGAGGACAAAATATGTTGGAAGTTACTGATCAAGCGAATGAAAAACTGATTGAATATATGAAAGCCAATAATATCACTTCATCACTCAGGGTTGCACTGATGCAGGGTGGTTGCTCAGGCCCTGCGCTTGGCTTGGCTCTGGATGAAGAAAAGCCGACAGACGAATCGTTTGCTCGACAAACCCTGACATTTCTTGTTGAAAAAAGTCTTCTGGAACAATGCGGCAGTATCACAGTTGATTACCTTGATGCCGGCAGTCGTTCCGGCTTCAGCATTGTTTCCACAAATCCTCTGCCTAATTCTGGAGGCGGTTGCAGTTCCGGCTCCTGCGGTTCAGGAGGCTGTGGCTGCTGATAAGGTCTGTCATTACTTTTTTTGTGTACCTGGACTCTCCGCGGTCCTGCAAGACTGCGGAGAGTTCGCCCCTTGCCTCTTTTGTTGTATTTCTTGAACGTATCTCCTCAATGATCGCCCAGCGGTTTCCGCATCCTTTACGCTCTGTCTTGCATTTCACTGTGAAATTCTCAGGCTAACAGCAATCTCGCCTTGTCACCACTCGCCACAAGAGGTACATTTTGGGCTCAGTTTTGCTATAATGTATCTCAATTTCACGATATTATTTTTGCTTTAACGAACGGAAGCACAACCACCACGAGGCCCCGCCATGGACCCTTATACCGAAGCACACCTTTTTGTCGCAGCAATAAGACTCTCTCAGCACCTGAATCACTCGGCTCCACCCGTGGAAGATGTCTGCACAATGCTCAACGTCTCAGTGGAATCGGGACTTGCCGTTTGCCGAAAGCTGAAACAACTTGGCATATTGGAGATCCTCGAGGATCCATTTTCCTGCAGACTTGTTGTTGCCAATCATCTTGAGATTGAAAACCTGCCCCGCAAGCTGAGTGATGAGGGGCAACTGGCAAAAGATCTTGAGCAGTTCATGGCCAAGAAAAAGAACATGGACAAAAAAGTCGAAGAAATACAGGCGGCTCTGAAAAAGAAAAAACAAGACCTGTTCAGCGAGATTGAACAAAAGATGAAAAAGCAAATGGAGGAGCTCAAAAAAAGATAAGCTTTAAATCTCCCCGTCATTTCCCATCCCATGTTCTTCCCGAATGAACACTATCCACTAATAGTGGACTTGAACGTTCACTTCTTATGACCATCTGTCCTTTTTTCAAATTGGCAACAGCATTCAATATCTCATATTATGTCATTGATATATTGTAATTACACTTAAGTTCTCACTCAATGGCATGCAAGTTGCAAAATTTGTTAGAGCTTTTTATCCTACGAATTATGCCAACCGAAAGCAGCTGCAACCCTGCCGTGGCTACCATTGTCGACAGCAATTAATGCTACAAAGTAGGTTTGAGTCAGGCGAACCAAGTTCAATATTCTATCAGTGAAATTTGACTTTGGATTTTATTTATGACATTTTTATACTTGAAACTGGCTCCCTGCCGGACCGACATAAAACGACCAAGACGAGTTGCAAACAATCCCTACAATGGAGAATCATGATGCAAAAACAACTGCTTACTATGGCAATATTTACCGTAATGTTAATCAGTTTTGTCTGCCAGGCAGAAGCGGGTGTAAAGATTGGTGTCCTTGCCAATGACGGACCAGTCAAGGCCCTGAAAAAATGGGCTGCAACCGGTGAATATCTAACCGATAAAATTGGTCAACCTGTTGAAATAATCCCCCTGGGGTTTGAAAAAGTCCTACCAACAGTTGAAGCTGGAGATGTTGATTTTTTCTTAGTCAATTCCTCTATGTTCGTTACAGCAAAGGTAAAATATGGTGCAGTCCCCATTGCCACCATGATTAACTCCCGTCAGGGAAAAGCCCTCCGATCATTTGGCGGTGTGGTTTTTACCACAGCTTATAATGATACGATAAACTCCTTTGACGACCTTAAAGGCAAAAAATTTGCAGCCGTAAAAAAATCCTCTTTTGGCGGCTGGCAAATGGCTTACAAAGAATTTGTCGACGCTGGCATTGATCCATTCAAAGATTTTTCTGTTTTGGAGTTTTCCGGCAAGCATGACAACGTCGTTTTTGCTGTACAGAATGAGCAGGTAGATGCTGGTACAGTGCGAACGGATACCCTTGAACGAATGGCGGCTGCAGGCGCAATAGCCATGGAAGATTTCAAAATTATCGGAAAAAAAGACTACCCTGATTTTCCCTTTGTCTGTTCAACAGAATTGTACCCTGAGTGGCCGCTCGCAAAAGTTGTAGCCACCGATGACGGACTGGCGGCTAAGGTAGTAGCAGCACTCAAGGAACTTAAGGCAGAAGACCCGGCTGCCAAGGCTGCCAAAATCGTCGGCTGGGCCGACCCGCTTGACTACTCAGGCATTGAAGCTCTGCAGCAATCATTGAAAGTTGGTGCTTACGCAAAATAAGTGGCACCGATTGTAATCGCCCAAAATACCGAGTGCAGTGCCACCAACACTGTGTTCGGTATATTTTTATTTACTATCACATCGTTTGGACTTAACAACTCAAATCACAAGGAACTTCATGCTGCGATCATTACTGCGAAAAAGTTTTCGTGCACAACTTATCGTTCCAGTGGCAATCGCCCTTCTGGTTTTGTTTATCAGCGCCATTGCCTTTACGGTCATTACTCAAAAGAGCAGTAACACTACACTCAATAAACAGGTGGAACTATCCTTCACTGAGATTGAAGGCTCGATTGAAGCAGACCTTGGTAACTTATCCAAACAATTCGATAAGAGCCTCCAGCGTATGCAGGAGGAAGTGTCAAGTCAAACGGCAGAGACATCCTCCAAGGCATTGCAGACTACGGCGAAAACAGTTCAGGAGAATCTGCGGCAAACCAGATTACAAATTGCTCAAAATATGGCAGAACTTATGGCAATTTCTGCTGTAAATTCAGTGATTACCAAAGACTTTGCGACATTAAACGGCTACGTCCGCAATGCCCATCAAAATCAAGATATTGTCTTTCTCTTTTACCGGGATAAAAACCAGACCCCTCTTACCCGCTTCCTCAACCGAAAAAACGCAAAACTCAAATCCTACCTCCCTATGGGAAAACCTGATATTGAACAAATTATCCAGGCTGGAAAAGACGATCCCGACGTTCTGGTTGTTAACCAGGATATCAAATCTGATGGGGAGACTATCGGCAGTGTTACATTGGCAATAGATATGACTCAGGCCAGACAGCAGGCCATTGAGATGAGCGAACAATTTGACAATGTGGTGGACACCAACAGTGAGCTGATTGCGTCCATTCTTAGCAAAGAATCCAAAACTATCAACGGTGAACTGCAAGCTGTAGTTAATAATCTCCAAAAGGATATCCGCACAAGATCCAGCAAGACAATGGGCGATATCACTGACACAAGTAATAGCTTAAGCAGCCGGACACGTAACCTGTTTGTTCTCGGTGCAATCCTCGGCGTCATCCTGGTTCTGGGCATTCTCTTTCTCAACGCCCGGTCTATTCTCAAACTCCTTGGCGGTGAACCGGCAGCCATGGTCTCACTTGCCCAGCGTATAGCTAATGGTGATCTCACAACAAATAGCCAAACAGCAAACATCCCAGGTAGTCTGCAGGCAAGCCTGCATGAGATGAGTGCAAAACTACATCGCCTTATTGGCAATGTTGTTAAAGATGTCCACGTTCTCCAATCGACCTCCACAGTACTTGCATTAGCCGCAGAAAACATAACAGGTGGAGCTGAACATTCCGTTTCCAGGGCGAACACAGTGGCCGCTGCAACTGAAGAAATGAGTGCAAATATGGGAACTGTGACCATAGCGAGTGAGCAAGCAGCACAAAATGTCAATGTCGTCGCTATTGCCATGGAAGAAATGACTTCAGCTGTACAGGAAATTGCCCAGAACACATCAAAGGCCAGCACCATGACCCGAAACGCAGTGGACTATGCCAAAGGTTCATCCGAAAAGGTCAACCAACTTGGACAGGCTGCCAAGGAAATTAGCAAAGTCACTGAAGTAATTACCGAAATCTCCGAACAAACAAATCTTCTGGCACTCAACGCAACGATCGAAGCAGCTCGAGCCGGCGAAGCAGGCAAGGGGTTTGCTGTTGTGGCCAATGAAATCAAAGAGCTTGCCAAACAAACTGCAAAAGCCACCAGCGAAATTAAAGCAAAGATCGAATCAATTCAGTTTTCCACCGATGAAACTGTGGTCGAAATCACAGAGATCAGCTCGGTTATCAGTAGCGTCAATGAACTCGTCGCCACCATCGCCGCCGCCGCTGAACAACAGGCAGTTACGGTCAATGATATATCTACAAACGTCAACGAAGCGGCAAATGGCATCAGCGAAGTAAATGAAAATGTCTCTCAGTCATCCGCCGTTGCCAGCGAGATCGCCAAAGATATTGCCGAAATCAGCCAAGCAGCGGCAGAGGCCAAAGAAGGCTGTGTCCGTTTACAAGGAAACTCCCAGGAACTAAAAGATATCGCGACGAGCATCAGCCGGGAAACAGATCGCTTTGATCTTGGCAAAGTTGAGCAAAAGAAGCCAGTTTCCGGATCGGCTTCCAGCGCCCCCTTACTTCGATGGTCTGACTCACTCTCGGTGGGCATAGACTCCATTGATAATCAGCATAAAAAACTTATTGACCTCATCAACGAACTTTTCAAACACATCAATTCCGGATCAGCAAAAGAGACTGTGGGCAAGACTCTGGGAGCACTGGTTGACTACACCGGCACCCATTTTCAGAATGAAGAAAAACTTTTTGCCAAATATGATTATCCAGAGCAGATGAATCACAAGGAGATGCACCGTAAGCTGGTTGCCCAGGTCGTTGAATTTCAAAATCAGTTTAAAAATGGAGAAAAAGACGTATCGCTTGAGTTAATGGAATTTCTGAAAGACTGGCTCATTAAACACATCAAACAAACCGACATGCAGTATAGCCCATTCCTGCGAAGCAAGGGCGTTGTTTAAACGCCATGCCCAGGTGAACAGGGAAAAGGCTGGACTCTGTTCAGTATGCCTAAGGGGTTATAGCCTCACCGACTCGTGTTCATCGGCAGTTTTGAAAAACATCGTCACGTCAGGGCTCTGGCTCTGGCGTATGCTATATTCCGGCGGACTTTGTTGGACAAAGCCTAATTGCAGGAAAAGGGCCTTCAATCGTGGATTTTTGGTCAAGGAAATAAACCGACTATACCCCTGGGCGACCATTGCCTGCATAAAGGCATTTACTGTAAACACTCCGACCCGTTGATTGCGAAATCGGGTAGAGATTGCCAGTGCACCTAACTCCACTGTTCTGTCATCAATTATCTTCTGCTCCAAGCAACCGACCACAATCCCATCAATTGCCGTGACAAAAAATCGATGCCGATTCTTGCTTAAATACTGTTTGCTTCGTGGTTTCAAAAACCCTGAACGTTTATACATAGCCAAAATGTGATGGACGATGGCCACATCCTCATCGGTGTGCACCTGCCGGAGCTCCTCACTGAAGTTATTAGCGATCATCGTGCCGGTCCCTTCCACAGTAAACAGTTCGTGCTTTATGGTATTCTTACCGGCGGGAAGGATATGGATTCTATCGCACTGCCCAGCCTCTATCTTTTCACAGAGCCGGTTCATTGTATCCCTGAAGTTCACATTGGCAATGAGATCACCAAAATCAGTCGATGCCTCCCTTACCCTTCCTGTCGTGAGGGCATTGATTTTAAATCCCTTATTATCTGTGAGATAGCGACGCTCAAGAAAAATAAGTTTATAAACAGTATCCGGATGCTCTAAAACCGCCTGGTAAAAATCCAGTTCCGGGGAAATCCTGATCAGGTTGGTTTCAGACAAGCGCATTTCCAGTTTACGCTGCAATTTTTGGTTGGCAAAACGATGCGGAAGGTTGTGAAAGAGGGTTGTAACAACCCCTTTTCTCACCAAAAATTTAATATCGGCCACAATCTCATTGAAATGATCGCGCAGGATTCCCTCCCGACAGGCTATACAAACCGTTCGACCAATCAGATTTTTGGCATATTCATTTATATAAAGCTGTACCATGATACAATAGTGTGCTGCTATTTACCGTTGGACACCCAACTCTTCATTGCCTGCAAAATTGAAAATAAAGCTATCACGTTCAAAGGTCTATCGCAATATTTTCAAAAATCATCATCCGGGCTTGTTTTTACCAGGTAACGGTTATACTCTATTTGGTCTTTTCGGGTATTGAATTTTACGCAAGGTTTTTGATTTTCCCGAGAACAGGAACGATATTGTGCGGCCTCTGTACCGATGTTAGGTCAATGGACCGAAGAACCTCGCATTTATAAAAACACACTGGATTATTGTGCCTCATAATTTTGTCTTATCTTTAGCCCAGCAGCTTGTGCGGGTGAACACGGTCAATCCGCCGGGCAATGAAACGGATGCAGTGCGCGTTATCGCCCCACTTCTCCAGGACGCTGGATTTCTGATCAAAGAATACCCACATGGACCTAACCGCAGCTCGCTGGTGGCCCACAAAGGTAGAACCGATCAGCCGTCGGTAATTTTATCGGGTCATTTTGATACCGTGCCCTTTGGTGGCAAAGCCTGGACAACCGATCCGCTTGGGGCCTCTATCGTAGATGGCAAGCTCTTTGGCAGAGGGTCGGCAGACATGAAGGGTGGAGTTGCCGTACTTGTGGCGGCTGCTCTTCAGATAGCCCCCAAGGTCCACGACAAGCCACTGACACTCGTCCTTTCCGCTGATGAGGAAATTGGCTGTGCTGGCGCCGCAGCGCTCATCGAACAAAAAGTGCTGCCAAAAGCCCGCTGTGTACTGGTGGCAGAACCCACCGGCAATACGCCACGACTTGGTCATAAAGGGGTGTTTTGGCTGAAATCCCTGTTCCACGGTAAGACTGCCCATGCAGCATTTCCTGAGCTGGGTATAAACGCCCTGTTAAAGGCGGCAAAGGCTGTTGTGGCTCTAAATGATGGCATCATCAGCGGCAACGCTCATCCCATCATGGGTGAGGCTACACTGGTCACCAGCCGTTTTTTAAGTGGTGATAACTATAACTCCATCCCCGAGCTGGCGGAAGTCGGCATCGATATCCGCTCAACTGTCAACTTGTCTCATGACAAAATACTAAAAAAGATTATTACCTTGCTGGCACCCCTGGAACCTGACGTTGAGATAATATTTGATCTGCCGCCGCTCTGGACACCGCCAGAAACTGAAATCGTTCAAGAAATTTTTGCTGGTTGCGATGCTGTGGGCAGGCGAACTCATCCGCCGGATATTGCCACTTTTTATACCGATGGCGGAGTTCTTGGTCCAGGTCTTAATGCCCCGGTTGTTGTGCTGGGTCCGGGCGAATCGGGTATGGCCCATAAAATTGATGAGTATGTTGCAGTAAATGATTTAACGAAAGGTGTGGATATCTATCTTGAGATTCTGGCTCGTTTATGTCAATAAACACTGGAAGTGCTCATATTGTGAAGGAAAAACTATAATTTTAACAAGGTGGACTGAATGAAAAAAATTGCATGTACGTTGTTGCTGTGCCTTTTGGCTGGAACTGCTGCGGCTGAGACGGTGAAAATCGGCGCGGTGCAACCACTTTCTGGCAAAATTTCCGTCTATGGAGAAGGATTTCAAAGGGCAATCGATCTTGCGGTTAAGGAAGTTAATGCTGCTGGTGGCATCAAAGGCAAGGATCTTGAGATTGTCTACGAGGACAACCTGTCGACAGCGCAAGGATCAGTTTCCGCCTTGCAAAAACTCATCTCCATTGAAAAACTACCGGTTGTGATCGGTCCAGCCTCAAGCTCAAACTTTTTGGCCAGCTGCCCGATTGCTGAACGTGAGAAAACCGTCTTTATCGGCGCAGAATCCGCCGCATCTGATATCAGCAAATGCGGCTCCTATGTCTTCAGAGTTTTCCCATCCGATATGCTACAGGGGATCGGAGTTGCCGAGCTTGCCGAAGAGCTTGGTTATAAAGAGGTTGCTTTGACCTATATAAATAATGACTGGGGAGTTGGGTTGGCCGATGTCTTCAAAGAAAAATATAAGGGGAAGATCACCGAAGATTTTGCCTATGATGAAGGAAAAGCAGATTATCGCTCGGAGATTTTGCGCCTGAAAAAAACCAATCCTGCTGCCGTCGTGAACCTCACCTATATCAAGGAAGGCGGAACCATGCTCAAACAGGCCCATGAAATGAAATTCAATCCTCAGTGGCTTTTGGGCTCAGCAGCGAAATCGCCAAAACTGGTTGAACTGGCGGGAGGGGCAGCTGAAGGTGTCATAGGCACCTATCCCACTTTTTCCAAGAGCAGTGGACTCTACGAGCATTACAAAACCGCTTTTGCCAAAAAGTATCCCGATCAAAAATTGCCGATTTTTGGCGAATACAACTACGACATGATCCATCTGCTGGCGAAGGCCCTCAATAATTCCACCGACCTGTCGGCAGACGCAATCAGGGCATCTTTGATCACCACCTCAAAAGGTTATCAAGGCATTACCGGTGACAAGACCTTTGATGCTAACGGCGATGTCGGCGCAAGCTACGGTCGCTGGTCCGTCAAAGATGGAAAAATTGTCGAAAATTAAATGGTAGACTTGTCGCCACTCAACTGAAATAAAGACAACGAGACACCTTGTATTATCTCCAATTACTCATAAATGGTATTGTCGCGGGAGGGGTCTACGCTCTTTTTGCAGTTGGTTTGACAATGGTCTACTCCATCTTCCGTTTCATCAACTTTGCCCACGGAGAATTGATTGCCTGGGGGGCGTACGGCGTTCTGCTTTTCGCTTCGCCCCCTTTTGGCCTTCCCCTGTGGCTTGCGATGTTCCCTGCTATCCTTTTGGTGATAGCCATTGCTCTGCTGCAAAATCACCTGGTATTCGCGCCACTGAAAAACAGCCAGCCTGTGACCCTGCTCATTGCCTCAATTGGCTTATCATTTTTTCTGCGGAGCGCTCTGCAACTCTATTTTGGATCTGACCTGCGTTCTTATGGGACCGGTTTCTACGAGAGCATTGATCTGGGCGGACTTTTGATCAGCTATGTACAGCTTGCCATGCTTTGCCTGTCCATACTGTTCTTTGTCATACTGCACCTGCTCTTGACCAAAACGCTCACAGGAAAGTCAATGAGAGCCGTGTCCGACTCTCTGGAACTGGCCGCTATCTACGGGATATCAACCCAAAAAGTCAGCATTTTCGTCTGGATAATATCGGCGGTCTTTGCCGCCTCCGGCGGCTTTCTACTGGCCCTTGATACCAGTCTTGACCCAATGATGGGCTTGACCTTCATGATTAAAGCCTTTGCAGCGGTACTACTCGGTGGGGTTGGTAATGTCTGGGGGGCACTGCTTGGTGGTTTGTGTATCGGTATTATCGAGAACATGGGTACTGTCTTCATCTCGCCCGGCTATAAGGATTTAACTGCCTTTGTGCTGATCATCGTCATTTTGCTTTTCAGGCCCCAGGGTATTCTTGGCTCAGTCACAAAGGGGATACGTTAATGGAATATTTTCTGCACATAGGGATAGTCTGTTTGATCTATATCCTCTTTGCGTCCTCGCTCAATCTGGAACTGGGCTGTGCTGGTTTATATAATTTCGGCCATGTCGGATTCTTTGCCATTGGCGCATACAGCTCAGCAATCTTGACCCTCGCCGGCCATTCGGTCTGGTTTGGTCTTCTGGCAGCCATGGTAATTGCTGGCTTATCAGGCCTGCTTTTTGCCTGGCCGGTGCTGCGGCTGACCGGCGACTATTTTGGCATCGCTTCTCTTGCTTTCGCTGAGATGATCCGATTGATCCTGCTCAATGAACGTTGGTTGACCCGCGGCCCCATGGGGCTACCGGGCATTCCCAGAATAGAAATCTGGGGCCAATCCGGCAACACTGTGACTCTTATCGCAGCTCTTGCTATCACTGTTCTGTCTTTATTCTGTTTCAAAAAAATAATCTCCTCCCCTTTTGGCAGAACACTGAAACTCATCCGAGAGGACGAACATGTGGCCCGTGCATTCGGCAAGGATATCGTTTCATTTAAAACCAGAACTATGGCTATTGGATCGGCATTTGGTGGTCTAGCTGGTGGCCTGTGGGCCCACTATCTCGGCTATATAAGCCCGAACGATTTCAGCTTACAACTGACGATTCTGGTCTTGTTGTGTGTCGTCCTGGGTGGCCGGGGAACACTGCTGGGACCAATTGTCGGAGCTATTCTTGTGGTTAGCGTAGGCGAGTCCTTACGCTTCCTCCCCTTGCCTGCATCGATGACGGCAGGCGTTGCCCACGTCCAGAGCATGCTCTTTGGCCTGGTCCTGGTTGTTCTGATGCTTCGCAGACCCCAGGGCATAATTGCTGAATCACGCCTTCTCCAGGAAACCTGATGCTTGAACTACACTCAATATGCAAAAGCTTTGGCGGCAACCAGGTGCTGCAGGATGTCTCCATAGCACTCGACAGCAAAACACCCATCACTGGCTTGATCGGTCCAAACGGCTCAGGAAAGTCAACGCTCTTCCATGTGGTCATGGGTTTCTATTCCCAGAATAGCGGCAAGGTGCTCTTCAACAATAGCCCGCTCGACGGCCTCCCACCTGAAAAACGTTGCCGCGCCGGCTTATCCTGCACCTTTCAGGACAGCCGAATGCTTACTTTTATGACCGTACTGGAAAACCTGACCGCAATCCCCACACCACAGCACGGGGAATCCCTGATCAAAACCTTCTTTTCACCGTTTTTAGTGCACCGGCAGGAAAAGGAAATTGAAGAAAAAGCCAGAGATATTCTCGACCTTCTCTGTCTCTCCGCCCTCGCCGATTCACCCGCAGGAAGTTTGAGTTATGGGCAGCGTAAATTACTGGAAATAGGCCGGGTAATGATGACAGATCCCCAGCTGGTATTACTTGATGAACCAACAGCCGGCATTAACCCGACCTTGATACAATCACTGGTCAAAATTCTTGAAAATTTGGTGCAAAGAGGAATGCGATTTTTCCTGGTTGAGCATAACATGCCGCTGGTAAGCCAGCTTTGTGATCGCGTTCTGGTGCTGGATGCCGGAGAACTTATCTTTGATGGCAGTGCCACTGGAGCCCGAAAAGACAAAAAGGTCATTCAGGCCTATCTGGGGAGCGATGGCTATGTTGAGGCTTGAATCCATCACAGCAGGATACGGCGAGCTCACCGTCCTTTCCGAACTGAATATTTCCGTCGACAAAGGCGAGACTGTCTGCCTGATTGGCCCTAATGGCGCTGGAAAATCGACGGTTTTGAGAGTTGTTGCGGGGCAACTGGTCCCCAAAAAAGGCGCAGTAGTTTATAATGGCCAGGATATTTCACGGTATGATTGCACCCGGAAAATTCAAATGGGGATTCTCTTTGTGCCTCAGGGTCGCAACGTCTTTCCAAGCCTTTCCATTTTGGAAAATCTCAATCTTTGCCAAATTTTTATCTCCGAATCGCTTTTTCAAGAGCGTATGGAGACAGTCTTTGAATCTTTTTCCTGGATTAAAGATAAACTTCACAGCCCTGCCGGAGCACTGTCTGGTGGCTTACGTCAAATGCTTGCTCTATCCAGAATTTTCCTCCTGAGACCCAATCTCGTGCTTCTCGACGAACCCTCTCTTGGACTCTCACCGCTGGTCGTGGATGACATTTTTTCGACGATATCGATACTCAACAGCCAGGGGATTTCCTTCTTGCTGGTAGAACAAAATGCCCGCAAAGGCCTCTCCATAGCCCACCGAGGCTATGTTCTGGAATCTGGCAAAAATCGTCTAACCGGCCGTGGCGACCAACTTCTTGACAATCCTGAAGTTCAACGCCTCTATCTCGGAGGTTAATCGCGGCTGAAGAGCTGAAGGCTATTCAACAGCTTTCAGCTCTTACCACGATTCCGTCAACTGACTATGCCCCAAACGACAAAAGCCCCAAGCAGAAAATCTGCCTGGGGCTTTTGCTATAAAAAAACGGCGGTGACCTACTCTCCCACACAGTCGCCCGTGCAGTACCATCGGCGCTAAAGAGCTTAACTTCCGTGTTCGGAATGGGAACGGGTGGATCCTCTTTGCTATGACCGCCGTAAAACTGATCAGTAAGGGTAGGGGAGAAGCATTTGTTTTCCCCTTGTCCTTATGCATATTAGTCATCTCGTCCCCTGAAGGGGATAGACTTCTCTAAGGTAATCCCCCGAAAAAGAGGGGATTACCAAGAGTCGTCCAATAATTGAATAGTAGGGTAATCAGTAGAGTAATGATCAAAAAATATGGATAAGCCGCACGGCTGATTAGTATCGGTAAGCTCCATGTATTACTACACTTCCACACCCGACCTATCGACGTTGTGGTCTACAACGAGCCTTCAGATGGTTTACACCATGGGATATCTTATCTTGAAGTGGGCTTCCCGCTTAGATGCTTTCAGCGGTTATCCCTGCCGAACTTAGCTACCCAGCAATGCTCCTGGCGGAACAACTGGTGCACCATAGGTTCGTCCATCCCGGTCCTCTCGTACTAGGGAAAGATCTCCTCAAATATCCTGCGCCCGCAACAGATAAGGACCAAACTGTCTCACGACGTTTTAAACCCAGCTCACGTACCACTTTAATTGGCGAACAGCCAAACCCTTGGGACCTGCTTCAGCCCCAGGATGTGATGAGCCGACATCGAGGTGCCAAACCTCCCCGTCGATATGGACTCTTGGGGGAGATAAGCCTGTTATCCCCGGAGTACCTTTTATCCGTTGAGCGACGACCCTTCCATGCGGAATCGCCGGATCACTAAGACCTACTTTCGTACCTGCTCGAGATGTCTCTCTCGCAGTCAAGCTCCCTTATGCCTTTACACTCTACGGCTGGTTTCCAATCAGCCTGAGGGAACCATCGCGCGCCTCCGTTACTCTTTAGGAGGCGACCGCCCCAGTCAAACTACCCACCAGACAATGTCCTGGATCCAGATCATGGACCGCAGTTAGATTCCTAAGATAACAAGGGTGGTATTTCAAGGGTGACTCCATCGACACTGGCGTGCCGACTTCAAAGTCTCCCACCTATCCTACACATGTTATCTCAAAAACCAATGCCAAGCTATAGTAAAGGTTCACGGGGTCTTTCTGTCTAGTTGCGGGTAACCGGCATCTTCACCGGTACTACAGTTTCGCTGAGTCCCTGGTTGAGACAGTGGGGAAATCGTTACGCCATTCGTGCAGGTCGGAACTTACCCGACAAGGAATTTCGCTACCTTAGGACCGTTATAGTTACGGCCGCCGTTTACCGGGGCTTCGGTTCATTGCTTTACCTTGCGGCTGACAAGTCCCCTTAACCTTCCGGCACCGGGCAGGCGTCAGACCCTATACTTCGTCTTTCGACTTCGCAGAGTCCTATGTTTTTAGTAAACAGTCGCTCCCCCCATTTCACTGCAACCTGACTATGCTCAATTAGTAAATAATATCACAATGCAGGCACACCTTCTCCCGAAGTTACGGTGCTATTTTGCCGAGTTCCTTAAC